>JAJEAR010000075.1 GCA_022822665.1 Alphaproteobacteria bacterium
CGACCGCGCCGATCGGCCCTACGTATCCCTTGAGGATGTTGAAGATGTTCTGCGGCCATCCCAGCGGAATGTGGTCCTTCGACGGCAGCAGCACGTCCTTTCGCCCGTGGGCATCGAGACCCATCTCGACCGCCGCGAGCATGTCCTCGAGGCTCAGATCGAGAGAATCGACATCTTCCTTGGACAGGAACAGCACTTCGATCGCGGACACGGGTTTCGACCCTCCACACCGTTCGCCAATGGCCGCACCTCGATGCACGATCTCCCCGACTCGCGGTGCGGGCGCGAATCGGAGAAGTGTTGCGGCGGACCGCCGGCCGACGCCTTCGAACATATCATGGAGGCGGCGCGTGCCGCTGCGGGCAAGGTGCCCGCTTGCCGGGTGTTTTTCGGAGTGTCAGGTGAAGAGGACCTCGCGCCAATCGGTCTCGGTGGCGCCTTGCAGGGAGGGCGGAACGCCCGGCGCAGCCTCGTCCCTGGAAAGTTCCCGGCGCAGACGGCCCGCTGGCGCCGGTCGTATGCCCATGTGCCTGTCCCCGGCGGAAAACGTCCCTGTAGCGGGGAACCCGGTGTCCCTCGCGGCATGCAGGCCTCTTCATCGACGATCGTGCATCCGCGAAGCCGGCTGCTCCGGTTGCCGTCACGGCGTCCGGCGCACCAGGAACAACACGAACACCGCGCCGATCGAGGTGGTCAGCACGCCGATCGGCAATTCCTGCGGGGCCAGCAGCGTGCGCGCCGCGATGTCGCTGGCCAGCAGCAGGGCGGCACCGATCACGGCCGAGGTCAGCATCAGCGCGCCATGCAGCGGGCCGACGAGGCCACGCGCCAGGTGGGGCACCATCAAGCCGATAAAGCCGATCACGCCGCTCAGCGCGACAAAGCTGGCGGTCGCAAAGGCGCCGACCAGGAAAGCCACCTGCCGAAAGCGGGTGACGTTCACGCCCAACGTCACCGCGGCGTCGTCGCCGGCCAGCAACGCATCCAGGGGCCGATGAGCGAGCACGGCGAGGGTGCCGACTGCCGCCAGCCCCGCCGCCGCAATGGGCAGCACGTCCCAATTCGCCAACCCCAGCCCGCCCAGCGTCCAGAACAGCACGGAATGGGCCGCGCGCTGGTCGCCAGCGAAGATCAGATAGTACGTCAGCGACAGGAACAGGAACGAGACCGCCAAGCCGGCCAGCACCATCTGGCTGGCCCCCTGCCGGGCCAACCGGCCAAACAGGCCGAGCACGATCAGCGAGGCGATGAGACCGCCGGCGAACGCCGCCGCCGGCAGCGTCCAGAACCCGAGCACGTTGCCGGTGACCGTGATGACCACCACCGCGCCCGCCGCGGCGCCGGACGACAGCCCGAACAGGAACGGGTCGGCCAGGTCGTTGCGGGTCAGGGTCTGCAGCACGGCCCCGACCATTCCGAGACCAGCACCGACGATCACCGCCAGCAGCGCACGCGGCAGACGCAGATCGAACACGATCCGACTGATCGGTTCGGTTCCGGGCCCGGCCAGCACCACGTCTATGACCCGGGCAACGCCGATCTGGGTCGAGCCGACGGCCACCGCGACCAGCAGCAACCCGAATACTCCCACCAGGCCGAGCGCCAGGACACCTGCAAGGCGCATTGGGGGGTATCCGGCGGGTTACTTCATGGCACCCTTCATGGCCTCGGCCATCTTGGCCATCGCTTCGATGTTCGCCGGACCGGGTGTCAGTTCCTCGTAGCGGAGTGCCACATAGGCCTTGTTCCTGACCGCGGTCGCGTGCTTCATCACCGGATGCGACTGCAGGAACTCAAGCAGATCGGTCGCACCGCCACCGGACTGGTAGTCCAGCAGGATCAGGAACCCGGGGTCCGCGGCTGCCACCGCCTCCCACGAGGTGGTCCCCCAGCTGGTATCCATCCCACCGGTGATGTTGGTGGCCCCCAGCGCTTCGATCATCGCGGTCGGCATGGCGAACCTGCCCGCGGTGAACGGTTTGTCCTCGCCCGAGTCGTACAGGAACACCCGCGTGCCGGAAACGTCACCCACCGCCGCCTTGATCTCGGCCACCCTGGCTTTCCAGCCGTCGACAAGCGCGGCGGCTTCGGCGTCCTTGCCGAAGATCCTGCCCAGACGTTCCACGTCCGCGTACAGCAGGCCCAGCGACGCGGCGGGCCGGGACTTGTCCTGGTGCACACAGCTTTCGGTCAGGATCAGGGTCTTGATTCCGTGAGGCGCCAGGGTTTCGGGCGTCACATCGCCGCCCGGCCGCATGCCATAGTACCAGCCGGCAAAGAACAGGTCCGGCGTTGCCGCGACCAGGTTCTCGATGGTCGGGTACTTCGGCGCCAGTTCCGGGATTGATCCCCGCGCCGCATCGAATTCCGGCGTGGTCTTGTACCAACCGGTAATACCGGTCACGCCGACCATCCTGTCCTGCAGACCCAGTGCAAAGGCCATCTCGGACATGTTGATGTCGTGCACGACCACGCGTTCGGGCATCGTGTCGAAGGTCAGCGGTGTGCCGCAATTGTCCACCGTAACTGGCTCGGCCTGCGCGGTGCCGAACATCACGGCAGCGACGACGCCTGCGAAGACGCGCACTATCGGTCGGTAGTTCATGTCGAATGCCCTTCACGTTCAGTCGTTGGGAGCGAAGTCGGCGTGATCGCCGATTTCAATGTCCAGCGACGGCAGGATGCGCTGTTCGTGCGGATGCGCCAGACGGTACAGGTGAACACCGAATATCTCCTGCACAGTGTCGGGTGTGAAGATATCGGCGGGGTGCCCATAGGCGGCGAGCCGCCCCTGCCGCAGCACCGCAACGTGACTGGCGAAGGCCTCGATCAGGGTCAGTTCGTGCAGGGCAGTCACGACCGTGATCCCCAGTCGCATGGCCGCGGACAGCAGCGCGCCCTTGGCAGCGGGGTCGAGATGGTTTGTCGGCTCGTCCAGCAGCAACAGGCTCGGCGCCTGGCAGATGGCACGGGCGAACTTGGCTCGCTGACGCTCGCCGCCCGACAGTTGATCCAGCCGCGCCTCAGCGTTCGCAGCCAGACCCACCTGGTGCAGCGCATCGTCGACCCGGTCGTCGACTTCGGCAGCGGACAGCATGGCGCGATGCGGCAGCGTGCCCAGGGCCACATAGTGGTGCAGCAGCAACCGCCCGTCGGCATCGTCGTGCTGACCGACGTAGGCGATCCGACGGGCCCGCTCGGCGCTGGTAAGCGATGCATAGGACCGGCCCTGCAGCTCGATCGTCCCGGCCGACGGCACTAACAGACCCGCCAGCAACCGGATCAACGTGCTCTTGCCCGCGCCGTTCAGACCGACGACGGCAAGGATATCGCCCTGGCACAGGTGCAGCGTGACCGCATCCAGCAGAACGGCACCGTTCGGGGCGCTGTAGCTCAGCCCGTGGAGGTCCAGCGCAATCTCGCCGTCGAGTTTGTGGCTCATCTGTGTCGCACGAGTCCTCGTTGGCGTCAGCGCCAGATGTTATAATATAACATAAGGCGTGGCTGGTCCCAAGCGGTGCGGCTCCCGAGCCCACCTTACACATCCCCACCTGCCATAGACACAGGTAGTCGCGCCCATTGACCCCCTTTTCAACGAGCATCGACCAACGCAGGATTCCGCTCGACGGAACCTGGCCATGTTGTGTCCCCGGGGGCGGTGCAGGAGGCAGTGGCCTGGGCTGGTAGCCGCAGGTCAGTCGCCCGACATTGTCCCGGCAGGGCCAACCTGAGAAACTGCAGACTCCGACAACCACTGTACGCACGGCGAGGGGGACCGCGATGCTTGAAATCACACCGCTTGACTGCACGCTCGGAGCACGTGTCACCGGGATGCCGCCGGGCCTGCAGCTCTCCGGGGCCGAGTGGCAGGAGATCGAGGACGCGTTTCACCGCCACGCGGCGCTGGTGTTCCCCGCCCTGCACCTCAGCGATGACGAGCACATTGCTTTCGCCGAACACTTCGGCGCCATCGAATTCCTGCGTGACGGCCAGAAGGTGGTCCGCATCAGCAACCTGCGGCCGGACGGCACGGTGATGAACAGCAAGGAGAAGCGCTACCAGACGTTGCGGGGCAACGAAGGCTGGCACACCGACAGTTCCTACATGCCGCTTGCCGCCAAGGCGTCGGCACTCGCAGCCGAGATCGTCCCCGAACGGGGCGGTGAAACCGAGCTTGCGGACATGCGCAACGCCTGGGACACGCTCGACGACGAAACCCGCGAGCAGATCGAGGGACTGTCGGCCTACCACTCGCTCTACGCATCACAGGCCAAGGCCGGGTTTGTCTTCAAGACCGGGGACGGCTACGGCTATCACACGCGGGGCGCGCCGCTGCGCCCGCTGGTCAAGGTGCACCCGATGACCGGGCGCCGCTCGCTGTTCATCGGACGGCACGCCTTCCGGATTCCCGGGATGGAAGACGGGGACGCTCAGGCACTGCTCGACAGGCTGCTCGAACACGCATGCTCGCCGCCTCGCGTCTACACGCATCGGTGGCAGCCGGGTGACCTGATGATCTGGGACAATCGCTGCGTCCTGCACCGGGCCGGTGCCTACGACTACACCACGCCGCGGGTCATGCGTCATGTCCGGGTGGCGGGAGATCCGGAGCACGACCTCGTCTCGACCGGGCGCGACGAGCGGGCCGACGGTTTCGCGCCGACGGCGGCCGCTCCTGGCTGACCGGGCCCGCTGTCCCGTTGCTTCCCGGGGGAATGGCCAGGCCGGCCTGCCGGGTGACAGTCGCCCGGATGCGGGGCACCGTGCGGGACATGCCGGACAGTGATCCGGGCTCCATTCCGGTTACCCACCGCTGGAAGCGGATGACATCACCGACCGGCGGCCGTCGGTGGCCCGCGGCGCGCGCCGACCGGGGTCGACGGCGACCGGGCAACGGTCGCGCCCGGGCCGTGGGAGTCAGGCGTGGATCGGGCGTTCATCCACCGCGAGTGCCGCTTCCTTCACCGCCTCGTTCAGCGTCGGATGGCCGTGGCAGGTCCGGGCGATGTCCTCGGCCGAACCACCAAACGCCATCACCGCGGCGCACTCGTGGATGAGCGTGCCGGCCTCCGGGCCGATGATGTGGACGCCAAGCACCCGGTCGGTATCGGCGTGCGCCAGCATCTTCACCAGTCCCTCGATATCGCCGCTCGCGCGCGCCCGGCTGTTGGCGCTGAACGGGAACACCCCCTTGCGGTAGGGAACCTCGCGCTCCTTCAGAGCTTCCTCCGTCTCGCCGATCGCCGCGACCTCCGGATGGGTGTAGACGATGCCCGGAACCAGGGCGTAGTCGACATGTGCCGGCAGCCCGGCCATGATCTCCACGGCCGCAACACCGTCCTCCTCCGCCTTGTGCGCCAGCATCGGTCCGCGAATGCAGTCGCCGATCGCGAAGATGCCGGGCACCGAGGTCTCGAAGTCCTCGTCCACCTCGACAAAGCCGTGCCGGTCGCGCGCGACCCCGAGTTCCTCCAGGCCGAGGCCGGCCGTCCTCGGCCTGCGGCCGATCGCCACCAGGACCGCGTCGCACTCCACGGTCTCGGCGTCACCGCCAGCCGCCGGCTCGACCGCAACGGCGATGGCGTCATCGGAAACCGTCGCCCCGGTAACCCGGGTCGACAGCCTGAACTGCAAGCCCTGCCGACGCAGGGCGCGGCGGAACCGCTCACCGATCTCGCGGTCCATTCCGGGGACGATCCTGTCGAGAAACTCGATCACCGTGACACGCGATCCGAGACGGGACCAGACCGAACCCATCTCCAGGCCGATGTAGCCGCCACCGACCACGACCAGGTGCTCCGGCACCTGTTCGAATGACAACGCCCCGGTCGAGGTAACCACACGCCGTTCGTCGACATCGAGCCCGTCGAGCGGCATCGAGTCCGAGCCGGTGGCGATCAGGATGCGATCGGCCTCCACGTGGTTCGGTCCGTCACCGTCGACCGCTACCCTGCCGGCGGCCTCGATACGTGCGGTTCCGGTGATCCGGGATACCCCGTTCTTCGAGAACAGGAACTCGATCCCCCGGGTCAGGTCGTGCACGACCTTGTCCTTGTGCGCCAGCATGTTCGCCAGGTTGAGCGTGACCTCGCCGGTCTCGATGCCGATCTTCGACATGCCGGCACGGGCAGCGGCAAACTTCTCCGACGTCGACAGGAGTGCCTTCGACGGAATACAGCCCACGTTCAGGCAGGTCCCGCCGAGGGTTGGCCGTTCATCGATGCAGGCCACCTTCATGCCGAGCTGCGCGGCCCTGATCGCCGCGACGTAGCCCCCCGGCCCGGCCCCGATGACGGCCAGGTCGAAATGGTCAGCCATCTGTCCCTCCAGGTCGTGCTACAGGTCGATCAGCAGGCGCCGCGGATCCTCGATCGCCTCCTTCACCCGAACGAGGAATGTCACCGCCTCCCGACCGTCAATGATGCGGTGATCGTAGGAAAGCGCCAGGTACATCATCGGACGGATCTCGACCCTGCCGTCGATCGCCATCGGACGCTGCTGGATCTTGTGCATGCCGAGGATGCCCGACTGGGGCGGATTGAGGATCGGTGACGACAGCAGGGACCCGAACACCCCGCCATTGGAGATGGTAAAGGTCCCCCCGGCGAGTTCCTCCAGCGACAGGCGGCCGTCGCGCGCACGCGCGGAAAACTCGTTGATGGCCTGCTCGATCCGGGCAAACCCCATCCTGTCGGCGTCACGCAGAACCGGCACGACCAGGCCCCTGGGAGACCCGACGGCGACCCCGACGTGGTAGTAGTTCTTGTAGATGATCTCGTCGCCCGAGATCTCGGCATTGACGGCGGGAAGCTCCTGCAGTGCCGCGACGCAGGCCTTCACGAAGAAGGACATGAACCCGAGACGGACGCCATGCCGGGCCTCGAAGGCATCGCGGTACTCCGACCTGAGTTCCATGACGGCACCCATGTCGGCCTCGTTGTAGGTGGTGAGCATCGCCGCGGTGTTCTGCGCCTCCTTGAGGCGCCGGGCCACCGCCTGGCGCAACCGGCTCATCCGCACGCGCTCCTCGCGCGGCTCCGCTTCAGGCTCCGGCGCTTCCGCGATCCCGCGCCGCGCATCGCCCGAGGCGATCGCCGCCAGGACGTCGGCCTTCAGCAGTCGGCCGCCGCGACCGCTCGCGACGATCCGCGACGGGTCGAGATCATGTTCGTCCACCAGCCTGCGTACCGCCGGCGAGAGCGCGGGAGCGGGTTCGGGCGCCGGTGACGCCGGGGCCGGACCGGACGCGGCGGCAGGAGCCGGGGCGGTCGCCGCTTCCGGTGCCGCCGCCACGGCACCCTCGGCGATGACGGCCAGCAACGCCCCCACCGTGACGGTCGAGCCGGTCTCGGCGACGATCGAGGCGAGGACGCCCGAGGCCGGAGCATTCACCTCGAGCGTGACCTTGTCGGTCTCGAGTTCGACCAGCGGCTGGTCGACCGTGACCGCGCCGCCGGGCTCGACGCGCCATCCGGCGACGGTTGCCTCGGAAACCGATTCCCCGAGTGCGGGAACGAGTACTTCGGTTGCCATCGGTCTCCCCGATCCTGCGTGCAGCTACTCGGCGGCGGCGCGGGCCGCGCGGCGGTTCGGCACGTCCAGCGCATCGGCGGACAGTGCGCGATCCACCAGCGCTTCCTGTTCCTTCTGGTGGGTCCGGAAATTACCGGTCGCGGGCGACGCCGCCTCCGCCCGTCCCACGTAGACCGGCCGTCGTGCGGCGCCGCCGAGTTCCTCGAGCACCGCCTCGAGCCGGCGGTCGACGAAGCTCCACGCCCCCATGTTCTCGGGTTCCTCCTGGCACCAGACCACCTCGGCCTGCGGGAACCGCGACAGTTCGTCGAGCAGGGCCGCCTGCGGGAACGGGTAGAGCTGCTCGAGGCGAAGGAAAAAGATGTCGGTTATCTCGCGGCGGGCGCGTTCCTCGTACAGGTCGTAGTAGACCTTGCCACTGCACAGTACGACACGGCGCACCTCGCTGTCGTCGCACAGCCGTTCGTTGTCGTAGAGCACGCGGTGGAACGATGTTCCCGGTCCCATGTCGGCGAGCGTGGACACACAGCGGCGATGCCGCAGGAGCGATTTCGGCGACATGACCACCAGCGGCTTGCGGAAGTCGCGGCGCAGCTGGCGGCGGAGCACGTGGAAGTAGCTCGCCGGCGCCGAGCAGTTGACCACCTGCATGTTGTCCTCGCCGCAGAGCTGCAGGTAGCGCTCGAGCCTGGCCGATGAATGTTCGGGACCCTGGCCCTCGTAGCCGTGCGGCAACAGCATCACCAGGCCCGACATGCGCAGCCACTTGTGCTCGCCCGAGCTGATGAACTGGTCCATGATCACCTGCGCCCCGTTGGCAAAGTCGCCGAACTGGGCCTCCCAAAGGATCAGTGCGTTGGGCTCGGCCTGGCTGAACCCGTACTCGAACCCGAGAACCGAGGCCTCCGACAACGGGCTGTCGATCACCTCGAAGGTTGCCTGCTCCGGCCCGAGATGATTGAGCGGCAGGTAGCGTTCCTCGCTGTCCTGGTCGACCCAGACCGAATGACGGTGCGAGAAGGTTCCCCGGCCGCTGTCCTGTCCGGAGAGGCGCACCGCGTCGCCCTCGAGCAGCAGCGACCCGAAGGCGAGCGCTTCGGCGGTGGCCCAGTCCACTCCCTCGCCGGTCTCGAACATCCGCCGCTTCTGCTCGAGAACCCGGACCAGCTTGCTGTTCAGGCGGAGCCCCTCCGGCGGCCGGCACAGGACCTCGCCGATCTGCTGCAGGGTTGCAACATCCACCGAGGTCACGCCGCGCCGCGCGTCGTTGCCCTCCGCCCGCCTGATGCCCGACCACACGCCGTCCAGCCAGTCGGCCTTGTTGGGACGGTAGCTGACGCCGGCCTCGAATTCCGTGTTCAGAAGCTGGTTCTGGTCGGCGACCAGCCGGTCGCCGGTACCGGGCTCGACGACACCATCAGCCTCGAGGTTGCGGGCGTAGAGTTCGCGAACTGACGGGTGAGCGGCAATCTTGCGGTACATCCGCGGCTGGGTGAAGGTCGGTTCGTCGCCCTCGTTATGACCGAATCTCCGGTAGCCGATGATGTCCAGCACCACGTCGACCCCGAAGGTCTGGCGGAACTCGGTTGCAATCCGCGCAACGTGGATCACCGCCTCCGCGTCATCGGCGTTGACGTGGAAGATCGGCGCCATGACCATCTTGGCCACATCGGTCGAGTAGGGCGACGAGCGCGAATAGGCCGGACTGGTGGTAAAGCCGATCTGGTTGTTGATGATCACGTGAATCGTACCGCCGGTGCGGTATCCGCGCAGTTCCGAGAAGTCGAACACCTCCGCGACGATGCCCTGGCCGGCGAAGGCGGCATCGCCGTGCATCAGGATGCCCATCACCTTGCGGCGGTCGTGGTCGTTGCGCTGGACCTGCTTGGCCCTCACCCGGCCCACCACCACCGGGTTGACCACCTCGAGGTGGGACGGATTCGCGTTCAGCGTGAGGTGCACGGAGTTGCCGTCGAACTCGCGGTCCGCCGACACCCCCATGTGGTACTTCACGTCACCCGACCCGCCGACATCCTCCGGATTGGCGGGGTTGCCCAGGAACTCGGAAATAATGGCCCGGAACGGCTTGTTCATGAAGTTGCACAGCACGTTGAGCCTGCCGCGGTGCGCCATGCCGACCACGACCTCCTCGAGACCGAGCTGGCTGCCGCGTTTCAGGATCTGCTCGAGCGCCGGGATCACCGCCTCGCACCCGTCAAGGCCGAAACGCTTGGTTCCGACGTACTTGACCGCAAGGAACTTCTCGAAACACTCGGCCTCCGTCAGCCGTTCGAGGATGGTCCGCCGGCCCAGCACGGTGAAGTCCGTGTGGTTGCCGGCCTGCTCGATCCGCTTCTGTATCCAGAGTTTCTGGTCCGGGTCCTGCATGTGCATGAACTCGACACCGATGCTGCCGCAGTAGGTGTCATGCAGGATCTCCATGATCTCGCGCAGGGTCGCCCGTTCACGTCCGAGCACGTTGTCGATGAAGATCGGGCGGTCCAGGTCGTCCGGACCGAACCCGTAGTGTGCCGGATCGAGTTCGGGATGCGGTTCGGGTTCCGCGAGGTCGAGCGGATCGAGCCTCGCCTTCAGGTGCCCGCGGATGCGGTAGGCGCGGATCAGCATGATGGCCCTGAGCGAGTCGAGCGCGGACCGGCGCTCGTCGGCACCGTGCGATGCAGCCGGGGCCTCGGCCGCGGGAACCCCGACGACGCGGGTGGTGCGCGGCGCCCAGCTCGGGCCCTCGCTGTCGCACGGGAACGCGCCTGCGTCCTCGGCAAGCGAGGCGAAGCTGTCGCGCCACCCGGCATCGACGGAATTCGGGTCCTCGCGGTACTTCCGGTACAGGTCGGCGATGTAGGGAGCGTTGGCGCCGTTCAGGATTCCGGGTTCATCGAGCTGCATGGTCTCTGTCACCCCTGGCTTGCGATTTCGCTTTACCGGGCAAGCAGCCCGGCCGCGGTCGTACCCAGCTCCGCGGGTGATTCGACGACTGTGATGCCCGCGGACCGCATGGCCTCGATCTTGTCACCCGCACCGCCCTTGCCGCCGGCAATGATGGCGCCGGCGTGCCCCATGCGCCGGCCCGGCGGCGCGGAGACCCCGGCGATGAACCCGACCACCGGGGCACCGGTGTTCTCGCGGCGCAGGAACTCCGCTGCCTCCTCCTCGGCCGTGCCCCCGATCTCCCCGATCATGATGATCATGTCGGTCTCGGGGTCGCCGAGGAACAGTTCGAGACAGTCGATGAAACTGGTGCCGTTGACCGGGTCGCCACCGATACCGATACAGGTCGACTGGCCGATTCCCGCGGCCGTGGTCTGGGCTACCGCCTCGTAGGTGAGCGTGCCCGAGCGGGACACGATACCCACCCTGCCCCGGCGGTGGATGTGGCCTGGCATGATGCCGATCTTGCACTCGTCCGGGGTGATGACGCCCGGGCAGTTCGGACCGATGAGGCGGGTCCGCGAACCAGCGAGCACGCGCTTGACCCGCACCATGTCGAGCACCGGGATCCCCTCGGTGATGCAGACCACCAGCGCAACCCCGGCGTCGACGGCTTCCAGGATCGAGTCGGCGGCAAATCTCGGTGGAACGTAGATGACCGAAGCGTCGGCCCCGGTAACCGAGACCGCTTCCGCGACGGTGTTGAACACCGGCAGGCCGAGATGCTCGCTCCCGCCCCGCCCCGGTGTCACTCCGCCGACCATGCGCGTGCCGTAGGCCAGCGCCTGCTCGGTATGGAACGTGCCCTGCGATCCCGTCACCCCCTGGCAGATCACCCGGGTCCCGGCATGGACGAGCACCGCCATCAGCCCGCTCTCCGCACCGCGGCCACGATCCGGGCCGCCGCATCGCCAAGGTCCGATGCGGCCTCGATGGTCAGACCGCTCTCGGCAAGGATCTGGCGCCCCTGCTCGACGTTGGTTCCTTCCAGGCGGACCACGAGCGGGACGTCGACGCTCATTTCGCGCGCGGTCTCGACCACGCCCGCCGCAATCACGTCGCAGCGCATGATGCCGCCGAATATGTTGACGAGCACTCCTTCCACGTTGGGATCGGAAAGCAGGATCCTGAAGGCGGCCGCGACCCTCTCCCGGGTGGCGCCGCCGCCCACGTCCAGGAAGTTGGCCGGTTTCTCGCCGTGCAGGGTAATGATGTCCATGGTCGCCATCGCGAGCCCGGCACCGTTCACCATGCAGCCGATCGTGCCGTCGAGGCGAATGTAGTTGAGTTCGTGGAGCGCCGCCTCGGCCTCGGCCGGATCCTCCTCGTCCTCGTCGCGCAGCGTGACCACGTCGGGCTGGCGAAACAGCGCGTTGTCATCGAAGTTCATCTTGGCGTCGAGCGCCATGACCTCGCCCTCGGCGGTCACGATGAGCGGATTGATCTCTACCAGCGAGGCGTCAAGTTCGACGAAGGCCCGGTACAGTCTTTCCAGCAGCGTGACCGCGCCGGCGACCTGTGCGCCCTCGAGGCCGAGCTTCCAGGCAATGGCACGGGCGTGGAACGGCTGCAGTCCAGTTGCCGGGTCGATGGCCACCGTCACGACCTTCTCCGGCGAATGCGCGGCCACCTCCTCGATGTCCATGCCGCCTTCGCTCGACGCCATCACCGTGACCCGGGAGGTTGCGCGGTCGACCAGCACCGAGAGGTACAGTTCGCGCGCGATGTCGCAGCCGGCCTCGACATAGACGCGCCGCACCTGCTGCCCGGCACTGCCGGTCTGCCGGGTGACCAGCACCCGCCCCAGCATCGCCTCGGCGTGCTCGCGGACCTCGTCGGGGGAACGGGCAATCCTGACCCCGCCGGCCCCGGTTTCGTCGCCGACAAACCGGCCGGCGCCGCGGCCGCCGGCATGGATCTGGGACTTGACCGCAAACACGCTGCCGCCCAGTTCCCGGGCGGCGGCGCCGGCCTGTTCCGGCGTGTAGGCCACTTCGCCCTTCGGTACCGGGACACCGAACCCTGCGAGCAGCTGCTTGGCCTGGTATTCGTGCACGTTCATCACGACCTGCCATCGGGAGATACGGCGGAACCTGCCCACATCTCAGGCGGCTTCACTCTAGGGGTCGCACCATGGCCACGCAACCGGCGCCGGTCCGGGATCAATCCTCCAGGCCAGCGGCAACAGCGTTCAGTTCGCGGACCGCCGCAACCGACCGGTCGAACATGGCGCGCTCGTCGGCATCGAGTTCGATCTCGACCACCCGCTCGACCCCGCCGGCCCCGAGCACGACCGGAACGCCGACGTACAGGCCGTCGAGACCGTAGGGCCCGTCGCACCAGGCAGCGCAGGGCAGGACCCGCTTGCGGTCGTGCAGGTAGGCTTCCGCCATCTCGATCGCCGACGACGCCGGGGCATAGAATGCCGAGCCGGTCTTCAGCAGCCCCACGATCTCCGCGCCGCCGTCGCGTGTCCGCTGCACGATCTCGTCGATGCGCTCTGGCGTGCTCCAGCCCATTTTCACGAGGTCCGGCACCGGGATCCCGGCGACCGCCGAGTAGCGCACCAGAGGAACCATGGTATCGCCGTGCCCTCCGAGCACGAAGGCGGTCACATCGCGCACCGAGACGTTGAACTCGTCTGCCAGAAACCGGCGGAACCGGGCACTGTCGAGGATGCCGGCCATGCCGACCACCCGGTTCGGCGGCAGGCCGCAGGCCTTCTGCAGCACGCCCACCATGACATCGAGCGGATTTGTGATGCAGATGACCAGCGCGTCGGGACAGTTGTCGCGAATGCCGGCCCCGACGGACTGCATCACCTTGAAGTTGGTCCCGATCAGGTCATCGCGGCTCATTCCCGGTCGCCTGGCGATCCCGGCGGTGACGATGACCACGTCGGCGCCGGCCAGCGCCGAATACTCGCCCGTTCCGGCAACCACGGCGTCGAACCCTTCGACCGGCGCCGCCTGGGCGATGTCGAGCGCCTTGCCCTGCGGCATGCCCTCGACGATGTCGAACAACACGACGTCACCCAGTCGTTTCAGACCGGCAAGCAGTGCCAGTGTCCCACCGATGTTGCCCGCCCCGATGAGGGCGATCCTGTTTCGGGCCATGCCTGCCTCTCCAGCTGTCCAGTCGTCGGGGTGACGTCATGTATCGCGATTGCGTCCCCCCGGCAAGGCGGCCGGTCAAGCCGCCGGCCGTTCCTCGTCCGACGCCAGTCGCGCCGCCTCGGCCCAATCGGCCGAGCGCATCTCCTCCAACCGTGAGGCGGTCCGTTCGAACTCGAACCCCCACCGCTTTCCCCGGTAGAGATCAGCCGGTTCGGTTTCGGCCGAGACGACGATGTGGGTGCGGCGGTCGTAGAGAGTGTCGATCAGGGTGACGAAACGGCGCACGACGTCTGGACTGCGCCGGTCGAGCTCCGGAACGCCGGCAATCAGCACCGAACGGTATCGCCGCGCGATGGCCAGGAAGTCGCCGGGACCGAGGGGCTGTGCGCACAGGTCGTCGAAATCGAACCTCGCTACCTGTCCGGCGGCCCGCGGAACCCGGATGGACCGTCCGCGAAAGGAGATCTGCTCCGCGCGTCCGCCGGCCCCGTCGGTCAGGACCGCGAACGCGTCCTCGAGCGCAGTTTCGGCCGCCGCGTCAAGCGGCGAATGGTAGACCTCGAGCGTCCTGATCCGGTCGAGACGATAGTCGCGCACGGCGTCGAGGTGGAGGATGTCGAGGCGGGCGCGCAGGATCGCGATGAACGGCAGGAACCGGTCGCGGTGCAGCCCGTCCCGGTAGAGATCGTCGGGATGTCGGTTCGAGGTCGCGACCACCACGACCCCGCAGTTGAACATGCCCAGGAACAGCCGCGAGACCAGCATCGCGTCGGCGATGTCCCTGACCTCGAACTCGTCGAAGCACAGCAGCCGGTTGCGCTCCGCCATCATGGCTGCGACCGGGCCGACCGGTTCCTCCCCGGGGTGGGAACGGCGCCGTGCGTGGATCAGGTCATGCGCCTCCTGCATGAAGGCGTGGAAATGCACCCGGTGCTTGCTCTCCACCGCGACTGTGTCGTGGAACAGGTCCATCAGCATCGACTTGCCGCGGCCGACACCGCCGTGGATGTAGAGACCGCGCGGCGGACGAACGGCCCTCCCGCGTCCGGCGAACCGGCGCACCAGTCGGCCGAGCACACCGGCCGGAGCCTGCGGGCGCCACGCACCGAGAGCGACATGGAGGGACTGCAGCCGTTCGACCGCACGATCCTGCGCCGGATCCGGCTGCAGGTTGCCGGTCTCGAGCAGGGATCGGTAGCGACGGAGCGGATCCTCCCCGGGCGCCATCCCTACCGGCCGCCGGTGATGTCGACGATTGCGCCGGCACAGTAGCTCGCGCCATCGCCGAGCAGCCAGACCACCGCCTCGGCCACCTCCTCCGCCGACCCGACCCGGCGCATGGGTATCGACGGAGCGGCCTGTGCCGCCCGGTCCGGCAGGCCGGCCGCGGCATGGATCTCGGTGTCGATCATGCCGGGCGAGACCGCATTGACCCGCACTCCCTCGGGGGCGACCTCGCGCGCCAGTCCGAGGGTGAATGAATCGACCGCGCCCTTCGAGGCCGCGTAGTGGACGAACTCGTTGGGACCTCCCAGCCGCGATGCCGCCGACGCCAGGTTGACGATGGCGCCGCCGGGACCGCCGCGCGCGGTGGACATGTGCCGGACCGCCTCCCGGCAGCACAGCATGAGGCCGATCACGTTCAGGTTGAAGACGCGGTGCATCTCGTCGACGCTCATCGTTTCGACCCTGGTGGCCAGTCCCGTGGTCCCGGCGCTGGTCACCAGCCCCCGTACCGGTCCCAGGGCCGAACCGGTCTCGGCGAACAGCCGCAGGACCTCGTCTTCCCGGCTCACATCGGCCTGGACCGTGGTCGCGCGCCTGCCCGCCGCGCGCACCCGTTCGGCAACCCGCCCCGCCGATTCGGCGTCACTGGCGTAGTTGACAGCCACGTCCCAGCCGTCTTCGGCCGCGCGCACCGACGTCGCCGCGCCGATGCCCCGGCTGCCGCCAGTAACAATCAGTACCCCCCTGGTCACCACGAATCCTCCCGCCGGTTGGTCCGGTCCCGCTTATACCGGTGCACTCCCGGCTGCGGAAGGACCCGGCTCAGGCCGCGGTGACCCAGGCTTTCATGTGGAACCGCACCTGCCCGTCCGGGTACCGCGCTCCCGCGCCGACAGGACACGCGCCGCGCGCCTGGCAGCCGCCCTCGACGCAGTGGCGCCCCAGCGGTGTCGCCAGGTTCGACCGGCACGAGTGCCGGTCGAACCCCTCGCGCGAAAATGCCCCGACCGGGCACGCGTCAAGACACGGCCGCCCCGGGCAGCTCTCGCAGGGTGAGGGTCGCGGCGGGGTCTTCGGCACATCGAGGCGCCAGGGAAGCAGCAGGGCACCCCGGTACGCGTGCCACAGGCCCCAGACAGGATCGATCAGAAGCCCGATCGGCGAGCGGTACACCCGGCCGGCGCGCAGGGCCCAGCTCTGGAACGGTGCCCAGGGCGGACCGTCCGATGGCATGATCACCGAGCATCCGAGGGTGCGTGCACACTCATCCAGGATGCTCCGGCACCACCGGTCGAGCGGATCTGGCCCGTTCGCCGAACCATGCGGGAAGCCGGACCACAGTCCCGGCCCGGCGTTCCCGACCAGCAGAACGGCGCGCACCGGATGTTCGGGAGGCGCCACGCCGTCGAGCGATTCACCGCTGTCGAGGTCGAACCCGCCGCGCAGCATCAGTCCGTGTCGGGCGAGGTGCCGCGCAAGGGCGGTCGGGATGCCGTGCCCCGCGGATTGAGACGGACCTTTGCGTGCTGGATTTTTCATGGAAATTCGCAAAACTGTCGTTCTATTCTTTTCGGACTGCCGCCTGTGCAGGTTCAGGCTCAATGCGGACCACCGGTTCGGGGTCAGTCGGGACGCGGTCGGCGTTCCGCCAGAAGAGAGTAACACGGATGTTCGACGATCCCGGCGACGTCCCGCTGCAGATCGACTTCCTGCTCGTTCCCGACTTCTCGATGATGGCCTTTACCTCCGCGGTTGAACCGCTGCGGGCGGCGAACCGGCTGGCCGAGCGCGAACTCTACCGCTGGCGTCTGCTGAGCCGGGACGGACAGCCGGTACAGGCAAGCAACGGGATCGCGGTCGTACCGTCCGCCCCGATCGCGGACGTGATGCGCAGCCGTGTGACCTTCGTGGTCTCCGGTGTCGACGTCCAGCGCCACCTCGATTCGCAGGACACCGTGTTCCTGCGCCGCATGGTCCGCAGCGGAGCGGTGCTGGGAGCCCTGTGCACGGGTTCCTACATCCTGGCCGCGGCAGGGCTCCTGGCCGGGCGCCGCTGCACCATCCACTGGGAAAACCTCGGCGGGTTCGTCGAGGATTTCCCGGACATCACCGTCTCCCCCGACATCTACGAGATCGACCGCGACCGGGTCACCTGCTCCGGCGGCACGGCTGCGCTCGACATGATGCTGTTCCTGATCGGGCGCCAGCACGGCCAGGCCCTGGCCAACGGGATCTCGGAGCAGTTCATCCACGACCGGATCCGCGAGCCGCACGCCCACCAGCGCATGGAGCTTCGCTCGCGCCTCGGGATCAGCCACCCCAAGCTGATCGACGTCATCAGCAACATGGAAGCCAACCTCGAGGAACCGATCAGCCAGACCGAGCTGGCGGAACAGGCGAACCTCTCGACCCGGCAGCTCGAGCGGCTGTTCCGCAAGTACCTGCAGGCAACCCCTACCCGGTACTACCTGAACCTGCGGCTGCAGCGGGCCCGCAATCTGCTGCTGCAGACCAGCATGTCGATTCTCTCGGTTGCGCTCGCCAGTGGCTTCGTCTCCGCGAGCCACTTCTCCAAGTGCTACAGGGAGTGCTTCGGTCGCACACCCCGGGCCGAACGATCGCTGCGCCAGGCGACCCCGGCGCCGTTCGAGGCCGAACGGACCACGGGGATCCCCGGTTTCACGACGCTGCCGTAGACGCCCGGGCCTTCGCGATCGTTGCCTCGAACTTTTCGGAACTGCACACGCCGAGCGTGACCGGATCTTCCGGCGGCACGGTCTGGGTATTGGACTTGATGCGCTCGCGAACCCGGGCGATCGACTGCTTCGAGCCCGCCGAGAGCCTCGCGACATCGGTGTCGGACAATTCGGGATAGTTCGCCAGCAGCCAGGCGACCGAGGCGCTGAGCATTCTCTCCTTCACGACCATCGCCTCGAATTCCTCGGCCGTGCACAGCTTGAGCGAGACCGGATGCTGCGGAGAGATGGTCTGCGTGTTCTGGTGGGTGCGGTCCCGCACCTTGCCGATGGTCTGCTTCGAGGTTCCGATCAGCCGGGCGATGTCGGTGTCGGACAGTTCGGGATGATGCCGCAACAGCCAGGCGATGGCGTCGGGCTTGTCGCCGCGCCTCGTGATCGGCACGTACTTGGCTCCGCGGCGTTTCGGGGCCTGGCTGGCCATCGGGGTCTCGAGCCCCCGCAGCCGCGCCGACGGGTCCGCGGTGCACCGTTCGATCTCCTCTGCCGTCAGCCGGTTGTTGGCGATCGGATCGAACCCGCGCACGGAGAACTCGGCATCGGCCAGGGTCTGGACCTCGTAGCGATGCATGCCACAGAAATCCCCGATCTGCTCGAATGTCAGGGCGGTATTCTCAATGAGCCAGACGGCGGTCGCCTTTGGCATCACCGGTTGCGTCATGGGCCTCGAGTCCTTCGCGCGTCATCCATTCCGGGAAAGGCCGCGGACCCTGCCTGGCCGCGGATGGTCAGTGTATACAAGGAATTTGTGTGACCGATCAAACACCAACTGTTGCCACGAACGGCAATTGCAGGCACCCATACCGTCTCGGAAAGGGGCGTGCCATGGATCCGGAAGAACTCGAACCGCGGGCCGCATTTGCCGCGCCCGGTAACCTCGACAGCTGGAACATCGAGGACCTCGAAGCCTATATCGGACAGCTCGAACGCGAGATCGTCCGGGTGCGCGGGGTCGTCGCGCACAAGCGGGCCGTCGGAGATGCGGCCGAAGCGCTGTTCAGGCGCTGAGCGACGAGACACCATGACCGAGGGTTCCATCGAGCCGGCGCCGGGCCGCCGGCTGTTCCGGGTTGTCCGCGTCCTCCTGCTCCTTGCCCTTCTCGGCGCCATGGCCGCCTGGGCGGTGCAGTGGGCCCGCACCGCGGTGCTCTACGTGCACGAGACCGACGCCAGGGTCATGGCCGACCTGGTCACGATCTCGAGCGAGGTGGACGGCCGGCTCGTCGAACTGCCGGTGCGCGAAGGCGACCGGGTTGATGCCGGCCAGGTGCTGGCCCGGCTTGATGCGCGGGCGGCACGTGCGCTGTTGGTGGAGATTGCGGCCGAACGCGACGCGCTGCTGCGCGAGCGTGAACGGGTGGCGGCCGAGGCCGCGGTGATCGCCGCGAACATCGAGGCCAGGATGGCAAGCGGCCGGGCGCGTCTTTCCGAGGCGGAAGCGAGCGAGGGGATCCATGCCCACGAACTCGGATTTGCCGAGGGCGACTTTCGCCGCATTGAACAGCTGGCGGCATCGGGGACCGTTCCGGCGTCGCGTCTGGAGCGTGCGCGCACCGACTTCCTGAAGCAGCGCCAGGAACTCGAGCGCGCCGAAGCCGCAACCGCGACCGCCAGGGCCGACCTGGCCGAGACCCGCGCCCTGAAGGCGGAACTCGACGTCAAGCAGGCGGAGACCGAGGAACTCGATGCGCGCATCGCCCGTGTCGAGGCGCGCATCGGACTGCACCGGATCGCGCTCGGCAACCGGACGATCCGCAGCCCGGCCGCTGGCGTGGTCGGCAGGGTGTTCGTCGCCGAGGGCGAGTTCCTGGTCCGCGGGCAGCGCATGCTGATGATGCATGACCCCGAACGCGTCTGGATCGAGACCAACATCAGGGAAACCGAGCTCGCGCGACTCGCCGTCGGACAACTGGCCCGGATCGTGGTCGACGCCTACCCCGAGGAGACTTTCACCGGCGTGGTCGGCCGTATCGGGACCGCGGCGACCAGCCAGTTCGCGCTGCTGCCGCGGCTCAACGAATCCGGCACTTTCACCAAGGTCACCCAGCGGGTGCGGGTTCGGATCGACCTTGCGAACGGGTCGTCCCGCCTGAAGCCGGGAATGATGGTCGAGATCTATGTCGACGACGGGACCGCCGCGCGGCTCGCACCGTGGCTGACATGGCAGTGAGCGAAGCCGCACCACCGCGCATCGCCAGCAGGATCGGTATTTCCGTCACAGCAATGCTGGCGATGATCGCCATGATCATGTCGTCGACCATGGTCAACGTCGCCATTCCCGACATCATGGGCGCGTTCGGGATCGGACAGGACCAGGCGCACTGGATATCGACCGGCTTCCTGTCGGCAATGACGGCGGGGATGCTGCTCAATGCCTGGCTGGTGACCAGTTTCGGACCCCGCAACGTCTTCATCGCCTCGCTGGCCCTGTTCTGCCTCACCGCCTTCGCCGGCCAGTACGCACCGACCTTTACCGGCGTGGTGCTCGCTCGGTTCGCCCAGGGACTCTGCGCCGGGCTGATCCAGCCGCTCGCCATGACCACGGTGTTCCTGGCCTACCCGCCGGAGCAGCGACCCGTTGCCATGGGGTGGATCGGGATGGGCATCGTGTTCGGTCCCACCATCGGTCCGGTCCTCGGCGGGTTCATCGTCGACATCGCCCACTGGCGCCTGGTGTTCGCGGCACCCGTCCCGGTGATGGCGGTGGCGGCCGCCATGGCCGCGATCTACCTGCCGGGCCGGGGCGACGACGGACCGGCGGCGCCGTTCAACCTCGCGAGTTTCGCGCTGGTGACCGGTTCACTGATGCTGCTGCTCACCGGGATCACCCTCGGACAGCGCGAGGGCTGGTCCGACAGCACCGTGTTCGTGCTGCTGTTCGCCGCCTGTGTTGCAATGCTCAGCTTCATGATCCGTGAATTCCGCAGCCGGGCGCCGCTGTTGCAGCTCAGGTTGTTCGCCTACCGCACCTATGTCGCGTCCGCGATCGTCGCCTTCATCTTCGGCGCCGGGATGTTCGGGTCGCTGTACATCGTGCCGGTGATGGTCCAGACCATCCAGGGCTACACCGCGCTCAAGGCCGGGCTGATGCTGCTGCCCGGCGGGTTGGTCGCGATGGTCATCTTCCCGGTTGCCGGCATGCTCTCGGGGCGGTTCCGCGTAACCCATACCATCACGGTGGGCCTCGGCATCTTCGCGCTCTCGTGCCTGATGCTGGCGGGCGCCGGCATGCTGACCGACTTCTGGGTCATGGCGCTGCTGGTGGCCTTTGGCCGGATCGGGCTTGGCCTGGTGATCCCGCCGCTCAACCTGTCGGCGCTGAGCGCGGTCCCCCGCGACCTCGTTGCCTATGCCGCTGGAACCCTGAACTTCATCCGCATGACCGGTGCCTCGCTCGGCGTGAGCATCCTCGCCCTGCTGCTCGACACCCGGATCACGGGACACGGTCTCGAGCTCGCAACGTCGCAGACCGCCGGTAACGGAACCGGCATGGCGATGATCGCAACGATCTCGCGCGAGCTTGCCGCAACCGGCCTGACCGAGCACCAGCGCCTCATGGCCGCCACGGCCTGGCTGCGCGAAGCCCTGGTGCTCAAGGCCAACGAACTCGCGTTCCAGGACGGGTTCATGGTCCTGGCCGGCCTGTTCATCGTGGCCATGGTGAGCACCATGGTTCTGCTGCGGCGACCGCGTGACCTGTCGTCGGTTCAGTCGAGCTCGGGTTCGGCTCCGGCGGGCAGCGGGACCTGAAACGCGTTCAGCGTCATCGAGATCAGGGTGTAGTAGCCGAGGATGCCGACGAGCTCGACGACGCCCGTCTCGCCCAGCAGCGTTACCGCCTCGGAATAGGTCCGGTCGCTGATCCGGTGGTCGCGGTGCAGTTGGGTCGCGACATCGTAGACGATACGCTGGTCGTCACTTGCGAATTCGGGGACCCGGCGCTGGCGAACCGCCTCCACCAGCTGCGGGTCAAGACCGGCCTCGAGCCCGATCCGCTTGTGCGCCCACCATTCGAACTCCGCGCCCCAGAACCGGCCGGTAACCAGAATTGCGAGTTCGGACAGCTGCGGCGGCAGCGAAGTCTCGAACCGGCAGAACCGGCCGAGTCGCTGTGCCTTGTCGGCGAGTTCAGGACTGGTGAGCCAGACGGCGAGCGGACCCTGGAGCTGTCCGCGCGGACCTGAGACGATGTCGTCGTGAACAGCGCGCTGCTCCGGCGTCATCTGCTCGAGCGAAGGGGGCTGCAATCGGGGCATCGTTCATCTCCCTCAGACTGGAAACCCGGGTTCGGTCCGCGGCATGGCGTCGTGCAGGTCGAGCATGCGCTCCCGCCAGGCGTGGACCGGGTCCTCCTCGTCGAGCAGGCGGAATCCGCTGACCCCGCGCGCCCACATGAAGGCGCCGAACACGGCGTAGTCGGCATAGCCGGGCCCGGACCCGGCCAGGAAACCGCCCGCCTCGACGCTCTTGCGCAACGGGTAGAGCGCGCGCTTGAGCTCGGCGCGCGCGGCGTCCCGTCCCTCGGCCATGGCCTCGAGCGTGGTACCGAACCGGGCCTCCCGCGAACGCCGGAAATACTCGAGATCGGCCGGATCGAGCACGGCGGGAATGTCGGAGACGACGCACCGGGCGACCAGGGGGTGCAGCTGGCTGTCCGTCCACGCGGCAATGAACCGGGCCGTGGTCACACCGGTGGGCGCGAACAGCGATGGCTCCTGCCCGTGGGCCTGATCCAGGTGGAGCGCGATCTCCCAGCTGTCCGCGACCACGGTGTCCCCGTCGACAACCACCGGGACCAGTTCCTGACCGGAGAACGCGAGCTTGTGCTTTTCGGAAAACGTCACCCGTTCGACCGCGGCGCCGGCCTCGAGACCCTTGTGCGCGAGCGCCATGCGCACCCGCCAGCCGAACGGGCTGAACCGGCGCCCGTCGCCGCCCGCCAGGTCATAGAACGTGATCGTCATGCCGGTGCTCCCGCAGGTCCGCAATACTGGTTCGCCGCACACAGCTACCATGTTGCACGGGGCCCGCAAAGGCCGGTTCCGGCCGGTCGGCGGGGGCCGCCGTCGAGGATCCCGGTGCGGATCCGTGGAGCCCGGCCTGTTGCGCGGTCGCGTTCCGGCCTGCCGTGAGCGGCACGGCATGGTCCCGAACCGTCCCGGGTCCTGCCGCTCCCTGCGGTACCGGTGCGATGACCGCCGCCGCCCGGCACGGTCGACCGCTTCGCCGCACCGTGCCCGGCGCGCCTGTTCGCGGCCACGGGCTCCGTGCGCCGGAACCGGGCCTGGACAAGGTGTTCCGGCCAGGTACGGGATGCGTCCGCATCCACGGACGTCCGGCGGACGAGGCAGCCCGGGAAGCTCGCGGCGCACGGGGTCCGTGACCGGTGCAGGGCGCCGTCATCCACCTGCCGGATGGCGCCGTGACCTCCCGGGTCCGGCCGGCGCGACGGCGGAGCGTCCCGGCGGGTCCCCCGACAATGCGGGCGCGCGAATCCGGAGGGAGGTCACTACTGCGGCGCCTGGCAGGGGCAACGGGGCCCGCACGGATGCCCCGGGGCGGAAAGCTGGAACGGACCTGCCAGTCCGATACCGGGGCCAGGCGGACGGGAACCGGCATGGCGCCCGGTCCAGTATTCCGCTGGCGTGGACCGTCGTGTCGACCGGCCTCTCGCCGCCCTCCTGCGCGCCGTTGCGAACATGCGCAAGCGCAAACCCGGGACCCCCTCCTTCTCCGCAAGGAAGAGATGGCCCCGGCGCCCCGCACGGCAGCCCCGGCGTTCACGGTCGCGTCCGACGGCGCGCGCAGCGGGGAGATCCCCGATTGAACCGGCCCGATTTCCGCCCCTCCCCCGGTAACCGCGGGTCGGGTCTGCATGCCCTGACGAAATTTCAATAAACCATGCGTATCGGGATTGACTGTTTATCTATTCATTCGATAACCATTGCCGTGGACCCTGCGCATCTTTTCGGCAGTGCGCGCCCATCCGTCACGCAAACGTCCGAAACCGCGTCGCCGGCCCATCGGGCCGGCACGGGACAGGAAAGGCCCTTGAGCGAGACCGGCGAACAGGCACGCGAGATCGAAGTACTGCGCGAACGGATCTCCGCGCTCGGCGCAGCGATCCTGCGCATCAACGCAAGCCTCGACGTTACCACCGTGCTGCGGGAGGCAGTCGACAGCGCGCGCACGCTCACCGGCGCGCGCTACGGCATCATCACAACCATCGACGAGGCCGGCGAGGTGCGCGACTTTGTCTCCTCCGGCTTCACCGACGAGGAGTACCGCCAGTTCCTCGAGTGGTCGGACGGACCGAAGCTGTTCGCGCATCTGCGCGACCTTCCGGGCCCCGTCCGCGTCACTGATCTGCCGCCGCTGGTCCACTCGCTCGGCTTCTCCCCGGACCTGATGCGCTCCAGTACCTTCCAGGGCACGCCGATGCGCCACCGCGGCGAAACCGTGGGCCATCTCTTCCTTGCGGAGAAGGAGGGGGCCCCGGCATTCACCGACCAGGACGAGGAGGTCCTGGTGCTGTTCGCCAGCCAGGCGGCGGCGGCGATCATCAACGCCCGCACGCATCATGACGAGAAGCGGGCGCGGGCCGATCTCGAGGCGCTGATCGAGACGTCACCGGTTGGCGTCGTGGTATTCGCTGCCCATTCCGGCCGTCCGGTGTCGTGCAACAGTGAGGCGAGACGCATTGTCGAGGGCCTGCGTTTCGCCGGCCGTCCACCCGAGGAGCTGCTCGATGTGGTGACGGTGCGCCGCTCCAACGGCGACGAGGTGTGCCTGGGCGAGTTCCCGCTCGCGCCGGAACTTGGCCGCTGCGAGACGGTGCGCGCGGAGGAGATCGTGCTCTCGGTTCCGGACGGGCGAAGCGTGTCGATGCTGGTCAACGTCACGCCGATCCGTGCCGAGGACGGCGCGGTGATGTCGGTGGTGGTTACCATGCAGGATCTCGCGCCGCTGCAGGAGCTCGAGCGGCTGCGCGCGGAGTTCCTCGGCATGGTGAGTCACGAACTGCGCGCCCCGCTCACCGCCATCAAGGGTTCGGCCGCCACGCTGCTGGAAGAGGGAACGGAACTCGAGGCGGCCGAGATGCACGAGTTCTTCCGCATCATCAACGAGCAGGCCGGTCACATGCGCAGCCTGATCGGCGCACTGCTCGATGCGGGACGCATCGAGGCGGGTATGCTCTCGATCTCTCCGGAACCGTCCGAAGTCGCCACCCTGGTAGACCAGGCACGGAACACCTTCCTGGTTTCCGGCGGCCGTCACACCGTGTTCATCGACGTCACCCATGACCTGCCCAGGGTGATGGCGGACCGGCGGCGCATCGTACAGGTACTGAACAACCTCCTCTCCAACGCCGCCGGGCTCTCACCCGAATCCGCCCCGATCCGGATCACGGCCGCGCGCGACGGGGTCCACGTCGCGGTCTCGGTGGCCGACGAGGGACGCGGCATCGCGCCGGAACTGCTGCCCCGGCTCTTCCAGAAGTACACCGGCGCCGGCAATGGCGGTGCGCGCGCGATGGCCGGAACCGCCCTCGGGCTCTTCATCTGCAAGGGGCTGGTGGAAGCGCACGGGGGCCGGATCAGTGCCGAAAGCGGCGGACCGGGCCAGGGCAGCATGATCACCTTCACCCTGCCGGCGGTCGCGGACGCCCGTGACGCCGACATCGCCCCGGAAGTCGACCGCGCTCCCGCGCCGGTGCGCGCGGAGCGGGAGCCCGAACGCATCCTGATCGTGGACGACGATCCGCATACCCTTCGCTACGTGCGCGATATCCTCACCGGGGCGGGCTACGCGCCGGTGGTAACGGGCGAGCACCAGGAACTTGCCCGGATCATCCGCGCGGAAAGGCCCGCGCTGGTCCTGCTCGATCTCATGCTGCCCGGCACCGACGGCATCACTCTCATGCAAACGGTGCCGGAGCTCGCCGAGCTGCCGGTCGTGTTCATCTCCGGCTACAGCCGCGACGAGACGATCGCCAGGGCGCTTGAAGCGGGCGCCAGCGATTACATCGTCAAGCCGTTCTCGCCGACCGAACTCTCCGCCAGGGTCCGGGCGGCGCTGCGCCGCGTCGCCCGACCCCAACTGTTCCAGCTCAGCGGTCTCGTCATCAACTACGAGGCGCGACGGGTCACGGTGGACGGGCGCGAGGTGGCGCTCACGCCCACCGAGTACGAGATTCTCCAGGCGCTCTCGCTCAACGCGGGACGGATCGTGACGTACGAAACCCTGGAACACCGGGTATGGCACGGGCGCAAGCAGGGCGACCTCAACCTGATGCGCAATTTCATCAAGAAACTCAGGGCCAAGATCGGCGAGGACGCCACCAACCCGACCTGGATCTTCAACCTGCGCGGCGTGGGCTACCGCATGCCGAAACCGGACGGCCGCAGCTGACAGTTCCGCCTGTCCGCGTTCCCGTGACGGCAGCGGGCGTTCCGCCCGGCGGGACGCGCCGTAGGGAGCCTTCCGATCGACGCGGTGCCGGCGACCGCCCACATTCCGGTACACTCGCCCGGCGGGCGGGAACGGCGGGACCGGCCCGCGCGGCCATCTGCCAGGTCTCCCGCCCCCAGGGTCCGCTTCGGACCGAGCCCGGACCGGAAACGCTGCCTCCTCGAACGCCGGGGGCTCCGGGTCTATCAACACACGTGAGTCCGTGTCTTCGTCTCCTTCCGAATGTCTCGCGTCCCAGTCCTGCATGGCCCGAATGGCGATGACGGCATGAGACAGGAACCTGATGCCTTCCCAGAGATTCTGCGTTCCAGGCAGCGACCGGCGCTTCGAGGGATGGAAGCCGGCCAGGCCGCCGGTGAGCACGACGAAGCGCGCGCTGGTCATGTCCGGCGGTCCCCGGGGAACCTTGAAGCCGTGATGGGCGGCGAGGACGCAGAGCGCCGTGACGTCTTCCCGGGTGACATGGCGTTCGGCGGGGTCGTCCGACTTCTCGCGGGTCAGGGGGGGGG
The DNA here is from genome assembly GCA_022822665.1 of Alphaproteobacteria bacterium. Classification (GTDB taxonomy): domain Bacteria; phylum Pseudomonadota; class Alphaproteobacteria; order Thalassobaculales; family Thalassobaculaceae; genus Bin52. The sequence goes on from JAJEAR010000075.1 coordinate 26,563, forward strand.
AGAGGTCCCGGACCCGGAACGCGGTGATCGCGTCGAAGGCGAGACACGTCTTCAGGCCGTCGGCTGCCTATTCTCACCAATGTAGCCGGCGATTCTCACCCAACGTAGCCGCCGGTTCTCATCAAAGTAGCCACCCGAGTGGCCACCCGGAGCGAAGCGACGCGATTACGTTGATGTAGGCAGGATTTCCTCAGCAGTTTCTGTGTCGTCGATACCATCGCCGAAGGCTTGTCGGCAAGGCGGTGGAGCATGGGGCGCGCGCGACGCGTGAGCCCTCACGCGTCGGAGCGTCGCGCGCGCCCCATGCTGTGGCACTCCCTTTCAACTCGCACGGCCCCCGGAGCGAAGCGACGTGGACGCCGCGCGCAGCGCGGCGCTCTGTCGCCGCGTTCACGCCTTGGATCCAGCACCGGCGTCGTTCGTCCGCATGGACGCACCGTGGAGCTCGAAGCGGATTGCGCCATGAATGAGGCGATCGAGGATGGCGTCGGCGATTGTCGGATCGTTGAGTTGCCGATGCCAATCGCCAACGGGCAACTGTGAAGTGACGATCACCGAGCGGCGACCGAAGCGGTCGTCGAGTATTTCGAGGAGATCGCGTCCGCGCGCGGCGTCGATCGGCGCGAGGCCCCAGTCGTCGAGGATGAGCACTTCGATCCGGGCGAGGTCGCGATAGAGCTTCGGCACGGTGCCCTCGCCATGCGCGATCCGCAACTCGGTGAGCAGGCGCGGCACGCGCTGGTACTGGGCCTGATGGCCTTCAAGACAGGCCTTGTGGGCGAGAGCACAGGAGAGCCAGCTCTTGCCTGTGCCGCACGGTCCGGTGATGAGGATATTGGCGCCGTTGCGGACCCAGGCGCAGTCGGCGAGGCCGAGGACGACGCTACGGTCGAGGCCGCGGGGCCGGCTGAGGTTGATGTCCTCGAAGCAGGCGTCGGAGTGGCGCAGTTGGGCCTTTTTGAGGCGTCGCTGCAAAGCCCTGGAACGGCGCTCGGCGATTTCCCGGTCGATCAGCAGCGAGAGGCGTTCCTCGAATGGCATGTCAGCGAGGTCGTGGCGCTCCATCTGTTCGAGGAAGGCGGTGTGCATGCCGGGCAGGCGCAATGAGGCGATGCGCTGCGCCAGCGGGTAGGATAGTCCGTTCATGTCGGTCATCGGTAGTACTCCGGTCCTCTGATGTTCGAGTGATCGATGGGCGCGGTCTCGGGCTCCTGCCTGGCGGTGAGATCGGCGCCGGTGCGCAGGATGTTGTCGAGGCCGCGATAGGTCTTGGTGCCGAGTTCCATGGCGTAGCGGCAGGCGGCGTCGAAGCGGTCCGGCTCGTGGCCGTTGGCCAGGCGGAGAACGCCGTAGCAGGATCGGAAGCCGAACTCGGGATTGGGGTTGCGCTCCATGATCGCGACCACGAGGGCGAGGACATGGGGACCGATGTTCCTCGCATTCTGCTCCAGCCGGGCGCGGGTGTCCTCGACCCCGGCGCGCTGGTGCGCCAGGGGTTGATGTTCCTTCTGCGTTGTGGGGCGGCCCCTGGCATTGCTTCGCAGATGACTGGCGATCTTCTGGCCACGGTAGAAGACGTCAATCAGTTCGCCACGCAGGCGGACATCGACCTCCTTGCCGATGTATTGGTAGGGCACCGAGTAGAAGTGCCAGTCAATGGCGATGTGGTAGTCGCGGTGAACTGTGTTCTTGCGCCACTGCGTGCGCTGCCAGCGCCGCTCCGGCAGGGGTCGCATGTGGGGGAGATCGATGCTCTCGAACCGGCCGAAGCGGGTCTCTCCGGTGCCATCGGCATAGGGCTTTGCGTTGATCTTCCGGACCCGGACGGCGATCTCGCGGTTGAGCGACGCGAGGTCGTGGAAGACATGCTTGCGCAGCGGTGCCAGGACCCGGCGTTCGACGTGGAGCACCCCCTGCTCCACGGCACCCTTGTCACATGTCTTCAAATGCGGGCTGTTCTGCTGGCGGGGACGACTTCCGGGGCGCTCGCATCACCCACCCGTTCCATCCGCTACGGGGGCACGCGCTGCAGATCCATAACCGTGTGACAGTGAACCGCGTGGCGAT
>JAJEAR010000007.1 GCA_022822665.1 Alphaproteobacteria bacterium
ATCCCCACCGCGCTTGCACGCAGAACTGGAACCTTCAAGCAGACACGCCGTTCGCGATACGACGGACTGATCATCATGACCTCACACCTCGGGCCACAACGCCGTCCGCGCATCCCTTCCTCAACATCACCATGTCAAACGACAATGCCACACTACCAACGCGCGGCAGGGATGCGGCTTATACGGGGAACCTCCCGGCCTGTCAAACGGTTTTCTGAGCTTCGCCGCATTCACCGAAATCCGGGGTGCTGCAGCCATGCGGACCGGTTTCGGCTTCGTGCAGAACGGAAGCGGGGACCGGGTTGAAACCTCTCGATCGCGCCAGGACGGAAGCAATGCGCGCTGTGCCTCAACCGGCCACGGAACCGGGGTTTCGACCCGCTGCGGGGGGCGCTCGCGTCACATGCCGAAACCACCGTACCGATGCGATGTGGACGTCGCGATCAAGGCTGCCCGGCCGGCGGGGGCTCACCGGCCACCGGCAAGTCCCGCGAAGCTGGTCCGCCGTCAGTGCAGGCTGTTGCGTCCGGCGGTCCTCGCGGCTATAAGCCCGCAACCATCCATGGATGAGATCCGTGCCGCGGCTGAACGGGCATGCCCGGCCGGACCATGTCGCGGGCCCTGCCCGCCGACACTCTCGGGACAGAGACACGGGGGAGTGAAAATGCCCAAGCTCAAGTCGAAGAGCGGCGCCAAGAAGCGGTTTCGCACCACCGGCACCGGAAAGATCCTGCGCAACTATGCCTGCAAGCGTCATGGCATGCGCAAGCGACCCATGGACATGAAGCGCGCGACCCGTGGCACGACAGCGCTGTCGGCGGCCGACGGCAAGATCGTGCGCAAATTCCTTCCGTACCTGTAGGGAGACAGTGCCATGGCGCGTGTCAAGCGGGGAACGACAGCCCATGCCCGCCACAAGAAGGTGGTCGGCCGGGCCAAGGGCTACTACGGACGGCGCAAGAACGTGTTCCGTGTCGCGGTCCAGGCTGTGGAAAAGGCGGCGCAGTACGCCTACAGGGACCGTCGGGTACGCAAGCGGCAGTTCCGTGCCCTGTGGATCCAGCGCATAAACGCCGGCGCCCGCACCCACGGGTTGACCTATTCCCAGTTCATGAACGGTCTGCACAAGGCGGGGATCGAGGTCGACCGCAAGGTCCTGGCCGATCTCGCCGTCAGCGAGCCGGTTGCCTTCGAGGGACTGGTTGACCAGGCCCGGGCGGCGCTTGAACAGGCGGAGCCGCCGGCAACCGGTTGACACGGGCCGGACCGAACCGCACGGGCGGGATCATGCAGGATACCCACAGCCTGAGGCAGGAACTGCTGGAGAGCATCGGTTCTGCCGCCGACCTGGAGGCACTCGAGCAGCTTCGCGTAACCACGCTGGGGCGCCGCGGCCGCATCACCGACCTGATGCGACAGCTCGGCACGCTCTCGCCGGAGCTCCGGCGCTCACGCGGTCAGGACCTCAACCGGCTGAAGACCGACGTGGAGGCCGCGCTCGAGGAACGCAGGCGGGCAATGGCGGACAGTGCCCTGGAATCACGCCTGCTGGAGGAACAGGTCGACATCACCCTGCCGGCCAGGCCGGAACGCCGGGGCATGGTGCATCCGATCAGCCAGACGATCGATGCCCTGACCGCCCTGTTCTGCGAGATGGGCTTCACGGTCGTCGAAGGCCCGCACATCGAAACCGACTACTACAATTTCACGGCGCTCAACATTCCGCCGGAGCACCCGGCGCGCCAGGAGCAGGATACCTTCTATCTGCCGCCCGATCCGAGCGGGATTCCCCGGGTTCTGCGCACCCACACGTCACCGGTCCAGGTTCGCGTCATGGAACGGACCACGCCGCCGATCCGGATCATTGTCCCGGGCAGGACGTTCCGTTCCGACCACGATGCCACCCACTCGCCGATGTTCCACCAGGTCGAGGGACTGGTGATCGACCGGTCGACCCATATGGGACACCTCAAGGGGTGTCTCATCGATTTCTGTCGCGCGTTCTTCGGCGTCGACGATCTGCCGGTACGGTTCCGGCCGAGCTATTTTCCGTTCACTGAACCGTCGGCTGAAGTCGATATCGGTTGTACCCGTGCCGGAGGCGAACTTCGGATCGGCCCCGGCGATGACTGGCTCGAGATCCTCGGGTCAGGCATGGTTCACCCCCGTGTCCTCGCGAACTGCGGCATTGACCCCGACATCTACCAGGGATTCGCTTTCGGCATGGGGATCGAGCGGATCGCGATGCTGAAATACGGGATCCCTGATCTGCGGGCCTTCTACGACAGTGACCTGCGCTGGTTGCGTCACTACGGATTCCTGCCGCTGCGAATTCCGGCGATTCCGGGGGGAATCGATCGATGAAGTTCACCCTGTCGTGGCTCGGTGACCATCTCGATACCACCGCCGGCCTGGACGAGATCTGCGCGCGCCTCCCCATGCTCGGACTCGAGGTCGAGTCGGTCGAGGACCGCGCCCGCGACCTCGCCCCGTTCATCGTCGGTCTTGTCGTCGACGCCAGGCCGCATCCCGATGCCGACCGCCTGCGGCTGTGTGAAGTCGACACCGGTACCGAACGGGTTCAGGTGGTCTGCGGCGCACCCAACGCGCGAACCGGCATGAAGGGCGTGTTCGCGCCGGCCGGCGTGACCATTCCCGGGACCGGACTGGCGCTCAGGAAGAGCACCATTCGCGGTCAGGCCTCCAACGGAATGCTCTGTTCCGAACGCGAGATGGGGCTGTCCGACGAACACGACGGCATCATCGAGTTGCCCGATGACGCCCCGGTGGGCGCCGCGTTTGCCACCGTCGCCGGGCTCGATGATCCTGTGATCGAAGTCGCGATCACGCCCGACCGTGCAGACTGTCTCGGTGTGCGCGGTATCGCCCGTGACCTTGCCGCCGCGGGGCTGGGCTCGCTCAAGCCGCTTCGCTGCGACCCGGTTGCCGGCAGTTTTGCCAGCCCGATCGGGTGGCGCGTGGAGCTCCCGCGCGCGGACCTCGCTCCGTTTGTCGTCGGCCGCTGTTTCCGGGGTGTGCGCAACGGACCGAGTCCCGGCTGGCTGCGCGAGCGCCTGCAGGCCATCGGCCTGCGCCCGATCTCGGCCCTGGTCGACATCACCAACTACGTGATGATGGACCTCGGCCGGCCGCTGCACGCCTATGACGCCGACCGGGTCGACGGCGACATCTTCATCAGGATGGCACGCCCGGGCGAATCCTACACGGCTCTGGATGGCCACACCTACCGGTTCGACGAAGACATGATCGTCATCGGCGACGACCACGGGGTCGACGACCTGGCCGGCATCATGGGCGGCATGCGCACGGGCTGCGGCCCGGAAACCACTACCATGTTTCTTGAAGCCGCGCTGTTCGACCCGGTCACGACCGCGGCGACCGGGCGCAAGCTCGGGATCCTCAGCGATGCGCGCTACCGGTTCGAGCGCGGTCTCGATCCCACGTCGCCCCTGTGGGGAACGGAGGTTGCGACTCGCCTGATACTCGAGATCTGCGGCGGCCAGGCAAGCGAGCTGGTGGTGCACGGCACCGAACCGGCGTGGCAACGGACCTGCACCCTGCGCCAGGACCGGACAAGGAGCCTGACCGGCGTCGAGGTCTCCGCTGACGACGCGGGACGCATCCTCACCGACCTCGGTTTCGGCGTGACACGCTCGGACGGCGACCTCGTCTGCTCCGTGCCGCCGTGGCGTGGCGACATCGACGGGGAGGCGGACCTGGTCGAGGAGGTGGTGCGCATCCACGGATACGACCACATACCCGCCACTTCGCTGCGTGGCCTCGAAACGGTCCCGGCTCCGGCCCTGACGGAGTCGCAATCGAAGATGCGCCTGGCACGCCGCATCCTCGCCTCCCGCGGTATGATGGAAGCGGTGACCTTTTCGTTCGTCTCGTCGCGACTGGCCGACTGCTTCGGCGGCACCGACGCGGAGTTGCGCCTGGTCAACCCGATCAGTGCCGATCTCGACGTGATGCGGCCCTCGCTGCTTCCGAACCTGCTGTCAGCGGCCGTTCGCAACAGCAACATGGCCGAGACCAATCTCGCCCTGTTCGAGGTCGGGCCGCAGTACGATGATCCGACACCGCACGGTCAGGTCGAGGTCGCCGCCGGTATCCGGACCGGACAGGTGTGCGATCGAGACTGGACCCGCAGTGCCCGGCCCTGCGACCTGTTCGACGCCAAGGCCGACGCCATGGCACTGCTCGGGGACCTCGGAGCTCCCGTGGCCAATCTCGAGGTCTCGCGGGACGCGCCGCAGTGGTACCATCCGGGACGGGCCGGCTGTCTGCGCCTGGGCGCCAGCGTACTGGCCCGGTTCGGCGAGGTGCACCCGCGCATCCTCCGGACCTTCGATCTGCGTGGCCCTGTCGTTGCATTCGAGGTGATGCTGGACACGTTGCGTCCACCTCGCCGCAAGGGCCCGGCACGGCCCGCCCTCAGCCTCTCGCCGTTCCAGCCCGTTACCAGGGACTTTGCCTTTGTTGTCGACAGGTCGGTTCCGGCAGCCGCGGTGCTGAAAGCTGTCCGCGCTGCCGACCGGGACCTGATTTCTGCGGTCAGCCTGTTCGACGACTACGTCGGCGAGGGGATACCGGAGGGGGCAAGGTCGCTGGCGGTCGCAGTGACCCTTCAGCCCCGGAACGCCACGCTGAACGAAGGCGATCTGCAGACTGTCGCGAAGCGGATCGAGAACCGGGTCGTCCGGGATACCGGCGGAACCCTGCGCCGCGGCTGATCTCGCCGTCCTACCGGCTCTCCACCGTAACGAACCGCAACCTCGTATCCCAGAACTCGACAGCGGTCAGGGTCCCGCTGATCACCGCGCCGGAGTCGATACCGATCCGGTGGGCGCGCACAGGCGGATCCGCAACCGGTCCCTCGACGGTGTGGCCGTGCACGACGAGGAACGGGAACGGCCAGTGGCCCGGCTCCAGGAACGGCGTGCGGATCCACATCAGCGCGTCGCGGCTCTGCTCCTCGTACGGCACCCGTGGATCCACCCCTGCGTGGGCAAACACCAGTTCACCGATCCGGTAGACCGGTACCATGTTGGCCAGCAGATCCAGAACGGGGTCCGGGAGCCGGACCTGAAGCTCCCGCATGAGCCCCTGGACGGTACCGGGATTCCCGATGCCCATGTCCTGCCAGGTCGCGAGACCGCCGTTGCGCGCCCAGAGCATGGCATCGTGAAGAGTGAGGGTCCCGGCGACTGCCCGCACCAGCCAGTCGTCATGGTTTCCGACCAGTGCGACATCCCGTACGCGGTGGTTCGGCGCCAGCGACGCCAGCCCGTCGGCAGCAATCATCAGGCATTCGAGCGAATGGGGACCACGGTCGATCAGATCGCCGAGCAGGATGCAGGTGGTCTGCCCGGGCTCGAGCTCCTCCACGTCACGCGCAAGCGCCCGGTACATTGCCTCGAGGTGCTCGGAACACCCGTGAACATCCCCGATGGCCGTCACCAGCACTCCCTCGGGCACCGGTCTCGGACTTTCCCTCCACTGGGTGCGCCTGATCCGCATCGGGGTCTCGAACGACTGTTTGAACGCCTGTTGCCGGCACAGTAGCATGTCCGTCCATCGACAACGCTGCACGCCGGGAGGGTCCCCATGCGCCTTACCGAGGAACAGAAGACACGCTATGACCGGGACGGATTCCTGGTCCTTCCGGACCTCCTGTCCGCAGACGAGGTCGCGGTCCTGACCACGGAGACCGAACGCCTGCGCCATATCGAGGCGGACGGCATCTTTCGGGAAGGCAGCGACGGACAGGCAAAGACGATGTTCGGCATGCACCGGCCCGGTCAACCGACCTGGTCCCCTGCCTACCGGGCGCTGGCCTGTCTGCCCCGCACGCTCGGGGTCGCCGGCCAGCTGCTCGATGACACGCAGCTCTACCTGCATCACTGCAAGACCAACATGAAGCCGTCGATCGAGGGCACGGTGTGGCACTGGCACCAGGACTTCGGGTCGTGGCACCTCGACGGAATCGCTGAACCCCGACTGGCAACCCTGATGGTCATGCTTGACCAGGCAACCGAGATCGGCGGCTGCCTGTACATGCTTCCGGGCAGTCATCGCGCCGGTCGCCTCGATCCCTATTTCGACGAATCAACCGTCTACCGCTTCTGGGCAACTCCGGCGGACCGCGTGCGGGCCATGATGCGACAGCTGCCTGCCCCGGTTGCAATCACCGGCGCGCCGGGCACGGGTGTCATCTTCCATTGCAACACGCTGCACGCGTCGGGACACAACCTCTCCGGTCACGACAGGTGGCAGGTTTACCTCTGTTACAATCACTGCTCGAACCGGCCCTGCGATGTCGAGGAACCGCGCCCGGACTACGTGCGCTCCCGCGACTGGGCCCCGCTTGAACCCGCGGCCGACAGCGCCGTCATCGATACCCGTCAGCCGGTTCCGGCGTGACTGTCACCGTTCACCCCTGTACAGCACCGCGTGTACCGCGAGTGCCAGAATCCACGTCATGAGCGCGGCCAGCACCACATCGCTCAGAAAGTGGGCGCCGGTCGCCATGCGATAAAGGCCGGCAAGCAGGGTGGCCGTGACCACCGCGACAATCCCGGCGCGCCGACGGCCCGGCGCAAGAAGCAATACCGGAGCAAGGAAGGCGGCGACGAAGGCGACGTCTCCGGAAACGAAGGCGCAGTTCTGGAGGCACTGGTCCGCCGGCGCGTAGGCCGGCGAGAACAGTCTTTCACCACCGAATTCCACGATGTTCTTCGGTCGAGCCCGACCAATCCAGCTCTTGAGCCCAGCGTTGACCAGAAGGCCGGGGCCAATCGCGAACACCAGGCCGATGGACAGGATGTGGCGTGAACGCAGGGACAGGAACCGTCCCCCGGTTGCCAGCGAGAGGCCGGCCAGGACCAGGAAGCCGGTGACGGTCACCATGGCGAGCGGGCGAAGGAACCGGTCGACGGCAGCATGGACCATGGTGTCCCTCAGCAGGAACCCGCTCCCGTCGAGATACACGAGGGACGACGCGGCGAGGTCTACGCCCGGTAATCCAACGAACAGGACCGAGAGCAGAACCGTCGAGGCCGACAGGACGGCGAGGGCGCGGTCAGGAAGCCGGCGCGACATCAAGCGCAAAGAGGTGAAGAACCCGTTCCCGACCCTGCCCGAGCCGGATGCGCATCACCCCGATCGGACGTACCTCGTCGAAGGCATCGAGGATAACGCCGTGCCCGTCCCAGCGGGCTGCGAGAAGCACCCTGTCGCCGGGATGGGGCCGGTACCGGTTTGCAAGTTCGTAGTGATGGTCGGGATTGCCGTCATAGTCCCACATGCGCGGATCGAGACCGTCATCGCGTCCATAATACAGCAGGGACGCCATGGTCTTGCGGTCATCAGTCAGCAGAATTCGCCCGGGATTGGCGTGCATCGCCCCGGACACGTGCCGGGCGGTCTCGTCCCAGGCCCGCATGCGCCTGAAGGGATCGCCGACGACGTTTACCGGTTCAAGCAGCAGGACGGCGAGCACGCCGGCAGCGGCAAGGTGCAGCCCGAGCGACCAGGCAAGCAACCGTCGGCGCGCAGCCTCGACAGCCCAGCCCGTCACCGCCACGCTGCCGGCGACGAAGGCCGGGGCCGCCCAGTTTGCGTTGGCCCGTGACAGCAGCGCCTGGACGCACACCACGGCCAGAACCGGTACCGAGAAACACAACAGGAACCCTTCCGCCCGCGAGGTTCGTCCGCGAAGCAGCAACAGCGTCCGCCATGCCAGCACCGCAAACAGGATCGGGCCAAACACGCCGGCCTGACCGGCGAGGAACTCAAGCAGGTTCTCCAGGTTGAACGCCGGTCCCGAGAGCGACGCGTTGTCTCCGACATGACCGACGGTCGCCCAGCCGTTGTCCATGTTCCACGCGACGTTGGGGGCGACAACGGTGCCGGCAACCAACAGTGCCACCAGAAACCTGCCGCTCACGAGGAACCAGCGGTGTTCACGGTACGCGAGGCAGGCCAGTACCAGGCATGGCAGCAAATACGCCATCGCGTACTTGGCGAGCAGCCCGAGACCCAGCGCCAGGCCGAGACCACACGCCCAGGCGAACCCCTCCCGATCCAGCAGGCGAAGCAGGCAGTACAGGGCTCCGGCCCAGCACAGGAGCAACGGCACGTCGGTCGACATGATGACGCTCGACCATGAAACCCCTGGCAGGGTCAGGAACAGCAGCCCGGCCCAAACCGCCGCGGTTCCCCCGAACAGCCGTGCGGCGATCAGGGCCACAAGCAGGCTGGTACCGCCATGCATGACCGGAGAAGCGAGGCGCACGCACCATTCCGCATCTCCGCACAGGCTTCCGGTCGCGGAGATGATCCAGGCAATCATGGGCGGCTTGGTGAAGTAGCCCCACGCGGGCTCGAGGCTCCACGACCAGTATTGCGCCTCGTCAGGGTGAAGCCCGACACCGGTTGCGGCGAGCAGCAGGACCCGGGCCGCGACGATCCCGGCGACCAGCCACGCCAGAAGGATCCAGGCAGCCCGGACCCCGTACCTGCGCACGATCACCTGGTGCCTGATCGCACGGCCTTGATGATCGTCGGCCAGTACTCATCCCCGCAACCCATGTCGATTGCCTGCTGCAGCAGCCGGCCGGCGAGTTCGGCGCCCGGCGCCCGAACGCCACCGTCACCGGCAAGCATGAGGGCATAGGACAGGTCCTTGAGCGCATAGCGGGCCGGAAACTGCCTGAGCGGAAAGCGGTCCGGTACCATCGCCTTGGCGGCATGGTTCTGCCCCACGAAGGACGCGCCGGAACTGCGGTTGATCACATCGAGCAGAACAGCCGGCTCCATGCCCGACCGTTCCCCGATCGTCAGCGCCTCGGCGATTGCGACACCGTTCTGGAAAACCACCATGTTATTGAGGATCTTGGCGATCTGGCCAGCCCCGACACCGCCGCAGTGGGTGATGTCGGAGCCCATGCAGCCGAGAATGTCCCGGACCCGATCGAGATCGCCGGCATCGCCGCCGACCATGATTGACAGGGTACCGTCCACCGCAGCCTGTTGCGTGCGTGCAACCGGCGCATCGAGGAACCGTCCATGCCGTTCGCCAAGACGGGCTGCGACCGCACGCGTGAGACCCACCGGCGTGGTCGACATGTCAATCACGATCCATCCCGGACGCGCGGCCGGGAGCAGGACGGCTTCGGCAACCTGTTCGACCTCGGGACCACCGGGAAGCGACAGGATCACGACATCGCTGCGACTGGCGAGACCCGCCGCGTCCGCGGCCGTCTCGACACCGTCTCCGGCCAGCCGTTCAAGCGGTTCGGCGTCGAGGTCGAAGGCCCGGACCGTGTATCGTCCGGACCGGGCCACGTTCCGGCACATGTGTTCACCCATCGCCCCGGTCCCGATGAACCCGACAGCACACTCTCCCATCCTCATGTCCCCGCGTTGTCCGCCTGCTTGTCCTGACAGTGCCGCACTGGCTACCTTGAGGCAATCGGCCGTTGCCGGCCATCACCTTGAGTAAGGGAATTTGTCATGCCCAGGTCCGAAGAGCGTGAACTGTTCGAGGTCTATGCCGTCAAGTACGCGCACAACGCGGAACGCACCCGCAACGGAAACATGCTCTACACGGACCCGCATGATGCGCCGATGCCGCTCGACTACTTCGTCTGGGTGATCCGCAACGAGCGCCGCACTTACGTGGTCGATACCGGCTTCGGGCACGTGGCCTCCGCCAAGCGGGGCACGCCGTTGCTGCGAACTCCCGCCGAAGGCCTCGCGCTCATGGGGATTGACGCGGCAACCGTGCAGAACGTGATCATCAGCCATCTGCACTACGACCATGCGGGTGGCGTTGCGGCGTTTCCCGCCGCAACCTTCATCCTCCAGGACACCGAAATGTCCTACGCGACCGGTCGCTGCATGTGCTTTCCGGCGGTCCAGCGTCCCTTCGAGGTCGATGACATCTGCGAGATGGTCCGCAAGGTCTATACCAACAGGGTGCGTTTCGTGGACGGCGACCAGGAACTCGTTCCCGGCCTGTCGGTACACAGGATCGGCGGTCACTCCGCAGGCCTGATGTGCGTTCGCGTGTGGACCCAGCGCGGCTGGATGGTGGTTGCCTCCGACTGTGCCCACTTCTACGAGAACTTCCGGGACCGCAACCCGTTCGTGATCGTCTACAACCTCGGCGACATGATGAACGGCTACACGACCATGGAACTGCTTGCCGACTCCCCGGACCACATCATTCCAGGGCATGATCCGCTGGTAATGAGCCTGTATCCGCCGGCGTCGCCGGATCTCGAGGGAATCGTCGCGCGGCTTGACGTCGACCCGCAACCCGGCTGACGATCATCCGGGCCAGCCCGACACCTCGCGCAGGACCAGGGTTTCCAGCATGTCGATGCCACGGGGTTCGGCATTGAGGCACGGAACATAGCTGAACTCCAGGCCTCCGGCCTCGAGAAACGCGTGCCTGGACTCGATCGCCACCTCCGCGAGAGTCTCGACGCAATCGGCGGCAAACCCCGGGCTGATGACCACGACCCGGCGGTACCCGTCCGCGGGCAGGGCCTCCAGGACCTCGTTCATGTAGGGGCGCAGCCACTCTTCCCGCCCGAACCGGGACTGGAAGGCAAACGAGTACCGGCCGGCCGGCCAGCCCAGTCGCTCCGCCAGCAGCCGGGTGGTCTTGGCGCAGTGGCAATGGTACGGGTCACCGGCATCGAAGTACCGCCTGGGCAGACCGTGAAAGGAAACCAGGTAGCGGTCGGGTTCCCAGTCGAGCGCATCGACGTGTTCCTGCAGGCTTGCGGCCAGCGCATCGATGTAGGCGGGATCATCGTGATACGGTCCCGCCGTCCGGACCGCCGGCTGCCAGCGCATGCGCTGGAGCACCCGGAAGGCCGCGTCGTAGGCGCTGGCCGTGGTGGTGGCGCTGTATTGCGGGTAGAGCGCGAACAGCAGGATGCGCCGGCATCCCTTCGCGGTGAGTTCCGCGATCCCGTCCTCGATCGACGGCGAGCCGTAACGCACCGCCCAGGCAACCTCGATCCGGCGCCCCGATCTGCCCATGCGTTCGGCCAGCCGTGCCGCCTGCCCGCGACTATGCACCCTGAGCGGGGACTCGCCGGTCTCCGCATCCCAGATCCCGCGATAGGTTTCGACCAGCCTCGCCGGACGCAGGTTCAGGATAAAGAGCCGCAGCACCGGCTGCCACAACAGCGGATTCAGCTCGATGACACGTCTGTCGGAGAGGAACTCGGCAAGAAACCGACGGATCGAGCGCACATCCGGTGCAGCCGGGGTCCCGAGATTGATCAGGAGGACCCCGGTCCGCCCTGCCGGAACTTCCGGGTGTCCCGGCTCGCTGCTGGTCATGGACAGCTCCGTCAGGCGGGCTACTTCGGGGCGATTACCATCACCATCTGCCTGCCTTCCAGCCTGGGAAAGGCCTCGACCTTGGCAATCTCCTCCGTATCGCCCCGAACCCGGTTCAGCACGTTGACGCCCAGTTCCTGGTGCGCCATCTCCCGGCCGCGAAACCGCAGCGTGACCTTGACCTTGTCGCCACTGTTCAGGAACTTGGTGACATTCTTCATTTTGACCTGGTAATCGTGTTCGTCGATATTTGGACGAAGCTTGATTTCCTTGACGTCGATCAGCTTCTGTTTTTTCTTGGCCTCGTTCTTTTTCTTCTGGGATTCGTATTTGAATTTGCCGAAATCCATGATCTTGCACACCGGCGGGCTCGCATTGGGCGAGACCTCGACCAGGTCAAGTCCGTATGATTCCGCCACGTCAATGGCACTTGACGTTGACATCACACCAAGCTGCTCCCCGTCAGGAGCAATGCATCGAACCGTTTCGTGGAAAATATCGCGGTTCACCCGCGGCCCGTCCTTTGCGGGTTGCTGGTGAAAGTACGGGGGTCTGGCGATCTACTTCCTCCCTAGTGTTGTGCAAACCGGCGCATGCCCGGGACCATGCGGGTCACTCGGGCGCGGCCGCCTCGGTGCAGAGTGCATGAATGGCTTCGCAGAGCGCAAGTGTTTCCTGCGCCTTGCCACCCAGTCGGCGAACGGCCACCGTTTCCTGCTCGGCCTCGCGCGCGCCGACCACCAGCATGACCGGGACCTTCGCCGCGCTGTGTTCGCGGACCTTGTAGCCGATCTTCTCGTTACGCGTGTCGGTTCCCACCCTGAGCCCCGCGTCACGGCAACGCGCGGCGACGCCGGCGGCATAATCAGCCGCCGCGTCGGTGACCGTCGCAACCACCACCTGAACCGGGGCGAGCCACAACGGGAAACGTCCGGCGTACTGCTCGATGAGGATGCCGAGCCAGCGTTCGATCGATCCGAGGATCGCGCGGTGCAGCATCACCGGCCGCCGCCGGCTGCCGTCTGCCGCCACATATACCGCATCGAGACGTTCGGGCAGGACGAAATCGACCTGCAGGGTGCCGCACTGCCAGTCGCGACCGATGGCGTCGCGCAGCACGAATTCGAGCTTGGGGCCGTAGAAGGCACCCTCGCCCGGATTGAGGCTGGTTTCCAGCCCGGCCGCGTCGCAGGCGGCCCGCAGGGCTTCCTCGGCCCGGTCCCACGTCTCGTCCGACCCGGCCCGGATCCCGGGCCTGTCCGAAAACTTGACGTGGATATCCTTGAACCCGAAGTCGGAGTAGATCTGCCGAAGCAGGTCGCAGAACTCGATGCTCTCGGATGTGACCTGGTCCTCGGTGCAGAAGATGTGGGCGTCGTCCTGGGTGAAGGCACGAACGCGCATGATTCCATGCAGGGCACCGGACGGTTCGTTGCGGTGACAAGACCCGAACTCCGCCATGCGCAGCGGCAGGTCACGGTAGCTCTTGATGCCCTGCTTGTAGATCTGCACATGGCCCGGACAGTTCATCGGCTTGAGAGCCAGGATGCGCTCGTCCTCGCTTTCGGCAATGAACATGTTCTCGCGGAACTTCTCCCAGTGCCCCGACGCCTCCCACAGCGACCGGTCGATCAGCTGCGGCGTCCTGACCTCGACATATCCGTGCGCGTCGAGCCGGCGGCGCATGTGACGCTCGATTTCCCGGTACAGCGTCCAGCCCTTCGGGTGCCAGAATACCGAACCGGTCGCTTCCTCCTGGATATGGAACAGGTCCAGGTCGCGACCGAGGCGGCGGTGGTCCCGACGCTCGGCTTCCTCCAGCATCGTCAGGTATGCCTTCAGCCGCTTCTCGTCCGGCCAGGCGGTCCCGTAGATGCGCTGCAGCATCGGCCGGCGTGAATCTCCCCTCCAGTATGCGCCGGCCACACTCGTCAGCTTGAAGGCGTGACCGACGTGGCCGGTGGACGGAGCGTGCGGGCCCCGGCACAGGTCGAGGAACCCGCCCTGGCGGTAGAATGACAGGGCCTGGTCCCGGTCGATCTGCTCGACGATTTCCACCTTGAACGGCTCATTCGTCTGACGGTAATGCTCGATCGCTTCCTCGCGGCTCCAGACCTCGCGACGGATTGGCTCGTCCCGCTCGACGATCTCGTGCATGCGCTGCTCGATACGTCCGAGATCCTCGAGCGTAAACGGCTCCGGACGGTGAAAGTCGTAGTAGAAACCGTTCTCGATCGCCGGGCCGATCGTGACCTGGGTTCCCGGATAGAGTTCCAGGACGGCCTCGGCCATGACATGGGCCGCGTCGTGGCGGATGATCTCGAGCGCGGCCTCGTCCCGCCGCGTGACAAGGGAGACGGCGGCATCGGTCTCGATGGCCTGGTCCAGGTCGAGTTCGCGGCCGTCCACGACCGCGACCAGGGCGGCACGGGCAAGCCCGGGACCAATGTCCGCAGCGATCTCCGCTCCGGTTACCGGGCGGGCATACTGCCGGACGCTTCCATCCGGCAAGGTGATGTCTGGCATGGGTTGGTCGACTCCGGAACGAAGATCGCCGCGGCAAGCGCCCGGTCAGTGCACGGTTCCTTCCAGGGCCGAGCCCCGGACCGTGACCCGGTGCATCAGCCGGCGCTGACCCGGATAGTCGTTCAGTGCCCGGTGCCACGTGGCCCGATTGTCCCAGAAGGCGACAGAGCCCGGTTCCCAGCGGAACCGGCAGGTAAAGTCTGGCCGGGACGCATGGGCGTAGAGATAGTCAAGCAGCGGCCGCGATTCCTCGTCGGTCCAGCCATCGAAGCCGAGCGTGAAACCCGGGTTGACATAGAGTGCCCTGCGCCCGGTTTCCGGGTGGCGGATCACCACGGGATGGACCGCGTCCTGGGTCGCAAGATGCGGGTTGGTGATCCTGCCGACGGTATCGTCGCCGCGCCGCTCCCGCGCCGCCCCGAATACGTGGCGGCTGGAATGGCGCGCCTCCAGGCCTTCCAGCACCGACCTCAGACCATCGGAGAGCGTCTCGTAGGCCCGGTACATACTCGAAAACATGGTATCCCCGCCCGACTCCGGCACTTCGAGCGCGTACAGGATCGAACCCATGGCCGGCTCGACATCGTAGGAATGGTCTGTGTGCCAGCCGCCGCCGATATTGTCGCGCTGGTGGGGTTCCTTGAGAACCTGGGCAATCTGCGGATACCCGTCCACGTGGGTGAAGAAGCGGTTGACGTCGATCGGCGCCCACCGCTCGGCGAAGGCGATGTGCTGCTCAGGCTTCAGGGCCTGGTCACGAAAGAAGATGACCCCGTAGTCACCGAACGCACGGCGGATCTCGGCAAACTGCTCGCCTGGAACCGCGCCGGAGAGATCGACCCCGTGGATTTCCGCACCGAGCGCACCGGCCACCGGCCGGACGTCGATGGTCTGGTAGCGTTCGGTCATGATCGGGCTCCAATGGTCGATGCAGCGGACGCGGATGCCGCCCGTGCCGTTTACCGGCTTGGTCCCGAACGATCAACCTGTTCATGCCCGGTTATCGTTCCCGGCCGCACCTGGTCTATGGTGTTCCGGTCTCACTGCGGGATCTGTGCCGTGCGGCAATACTGGCTCCTCGTGATCATCCTGATCGGCTGTCTCCTCGCAGCGCCGGCCCGGGCGGTGTGTTCCGGCACAACGCTCGAGGATGCCCGGCTCATGGCACTCGACGCTGCCGCCGTGCTCGAGAAGGAAGGGCCCTACGGAGCGTTTCCGCGTTTCGCCGATCCGTCGGGGCCCTTCATCGACAGGGACCTTTACGTATTCGTGATCGACACGCTCGGGCGCATGTGGTTCAACGCGCTGTTCACGATCCGGCCGGGCCAGTCGATCATCGGGTCCCGCGACCGCCAGGGCCGGTTCTTTGTCCGCGAGATGATCAGGATCGCCGAGCGTCACGGTGAAGGCTGGGTCGAGTATGACTGGATCAATCCGTGCAACGGCAGGATGGAGCCGAAATCCACCTACGTGGTCCAGGTCGGCCCGCTGATCGTCGGCGTCGGCGTGTACGGTGTGATCAGCCTGTAGCACGACGGGCAGAGCGGCATACGCGTTCGGGACCATCCACATTCGGGGAGCACAGGCATGGAACTGTTCGATCTTTCGGGACGGGTTGCGGTCGTGACCGGCGGCAACGGCGGCATCGGCCTCGGGATGGCCGAGGGACTTGCGGCGGCGGGCGCTCGGATCCTGGTGGTCGGACGCGACCGGGAAAAGAACGCGACGGCGGTCCGGCGTCTGCGCGAACTCGGCCCGGACGCGCAGGCCCTTGCAGCTGACCTCACCGTGGACGGCGCCGCCGCCGACGTGGCGGCGGCGGCCGAAGCCGCCTTTGGCGGTCTCGATATCCTGGTCAACAACGCTGGCGGCACGGTACGGGGCATGCCCCAGGACCTTTCCGTGGACGACTGGCGCTGGGTCATGGAGACCAACCTGACCAGCGCCTTTCGCTGCAGCCAGGAGGCCTACCCGCTTATGCGGCGGGCCGGCGGCGGCAAGGTCATCAACATCGGCTCCATGTTCTCGCTGTTCGGTGCGCCCTATTCCGCAGCCTACGCGGCCAGCAAGGGCGGAATCGTGCAGCTGACGAAGGTACTTGCCACGGCGTGGGCGGCGGACGGCATCCAGGTCAACGCGGTGCTGCCCGGCTGGATCGAGACCGAGTTGACCCGCCAGGCCCGCCAGGAAGTCCCGGGACTGTACGAGCGCCAGCTCGCGCGCATGCCCGCGGGACGCTGGGGTACGCCGCAGGACCACGCCGGTATCGCCGTGTTTCTGGCCAGCCGGGCATCCGACTACGTGACGGGCGTCTCGATACCCGTGGACGGCGGCTTCGCCATCTCGGGGTAGGCCCCGCGGCGGGTTCAGCCGCTCCTGGCGGCCGCATCCGCGCCGTCCGCTTCCTGATCGAGCTTGCTGGCCGCGGCCACCAGCGGAAGGTAGACGATCATTTCGGTAAACGACCCGGCCTCGGTGTCCACCTCGATCCTGCCCCCGTGCTCCCGGACGATGTCGTTCGACAGCGCGAGTCCGAGCCCGGTTCCCTTGTCCGTGGGCTTGGTGGTGAAGAACGGGTTGAAGATCTTGTCGAGGACATCAGGGGGAATACCGACGCCGTTGTCACGCACGCGTACTTCCACCTCTTCGTCGAGCTTGCGCGTCGAGATGCGCAGGAGCGGCTGGTAGACCTCGGCCTCCTGACCAGCCTTCCGTGCTTCCTGGACACGGCGCCGTTTCTCGTTCGTCGCGTAGCAGGCATTGCTGACCATGTTCAGGAACACCCGTCCGAGATCCTGCGGCACCACGTCGATCTCGACCATGTCGGGGTCGAGATCCTGGCTGATTTCCATCTGGAACTCGGTGTCGGTCGCACGGGCGCTGTGATAGGCGAGCCGGGCGTGCTCGTCGAGCAGCGTGTTTATGTTGGTCGGGAACCTGTCACCCGACCCGCGGCCCATGAGCAGCATGCTCTGGACAATACTGTCGGCCCGCTGGCCATGATGGCGGATGATGTCGAGGTTGCCCTTGAGATCCTCGCGAATGTCCTGGATCATCTCCAGGCCTTCCTTCTGCTCTTCGTTGTCGTTGTCCGGTTCTCCGACAACCACCTGGAATTCCTCCATCATTTCATCCATGAGCTCTTGCGAACTCTCGGCATAGTTCTTGATGAAGTTGAGGGGGTTGCGGATTTCGTGCGCGACCCCGGCGGTGAGCTCGCCGAGCGCTGCCAGCTTCTCCCGCATCACGATCTGGTCCTGGGCCGCCTCGAGGTTGCCCATCGTGTCCTCGAGCTGCTGGTTCTTGCTCTGGAGTTCCTCCGCCAGCTTCTCGACCAGGTTGAGTCGCTGCACCTCGAGCGCGTGTCGGCGGAACACCTCGAGCGCGGATGACATTTCGGAGATCTCGTCGCGCCCGGAGACTTCGACGGCCTCCTCGAGGTCGCCATCAGCCATCCGGCGCATGCGCGACGACAGCAGTGCGATGCGGCGGACCAGCACCCGCCCGATGAACAGCCAGCCGATCAGCACCGCCCCGATGACGCTGAGCAGGCTGAGCACCAGGAGGATGCGCTGCCCGATGGTTATGGCCTCCGACGACGCCCTGGTCGCGTCACGGGCGCTTGACTGCGCGGTGTCGACCAGTCGGCCGGTCTCGAACAGCAGTTCGTTGGCGAGCGCCCGGTTCTGGATCAGCAAGGCCGTCTGACGCTTCAGGACCCCGAACTCCTGGACCTGGAGCACAAGGCTTCCGCGCTCGCCGGTGCCCAGTTCCCGCAATTCCCGGTACGACTCCATCAGGTTGTCCTTGAGCCGGCCCTCCCCGAGGTCGTCGAGCCGGCGGCGGACGTCGCGCTCGACTGCGTCCAGGCGTTCTCGCAGCGGCTCGAGCCGTGTTTCGTCCCGGACATTGAAGACGTTGCTGACGATCTGGTTGTACACCGCCGCCATGGAGTGGAGTTCCTCGAGGATCCGGTACCGCGTGAAGACTTCCTCGGACAGGTGTTCATCGGCCGGAGCCGGCGGTTCTCCAAGGGTGTGGTACCCGGTGACGGCATAGAACAGCTGGTCGTCAATCGCCGGCACGAGCAGTCCGGTCAGCTTCCGGTACGCGACGGCAATCTCGTCCCGCAGCTGATCGCGCTCCGCCTCCTGGGCAAACCGGGCACGGACCGCGTGCTGGACTGCCGCGATGTTGTCATCGAGCGCCCTGCCCCAGGCGATGACGCGCCGGGCCTGCGGATCGTCGACTGAAAGCACGCCAAGCCGGTCGCTGAAGGTCTTGCGATCCTGCAGCACGGTGCCTG
The DNA here is from genome assembly GCA_022822665.1 of Alphaproteobacteria bacterium. Taxonomy (GTDB): domain Bacteria; phylum Pseudomonadota; class Alphaproteobacteria; order Thalassobaculales; family Thalassobaculaceae; genus Bin52. The sequence goes on from JAJEAR010000007.1 coordinate 18,221, forward strand.
CGACCCGGTCGAACTCGGTATCCGATGGCGCGCTGACCAGCCGCGGGGCCGCGGTTGCCAGCGCGTTGCCGCCCTGGGCAATGGCAAAGGCGGTGGCAAGCGCCGGCACACTCTCGTTGGTGACCCGCGACTGCACCTCGCCGACCCTGCTGAAGAATACCCAGCCGACCAGACTCGCTGCGACGGTCAGAACGACGGCGGCACCGATACCCAGGTAGAGCTGGGTCGAGATCCGGGACCACGTGTCCACGATACGCTGCAACCACGGTTTCACTGCGCCGCATCCGTAAGCAGCGTATCGACCTGGCGGTACTCGCCGGCCTCGTCGATCCGGGTCAGGAACACCGAGTCCGATCCCTGATTGTCTCCTTCACCGAAACGCATCTGGAATCCGCTCATGTCAATCTCCCCGGCCTCGTACAGGCTGTTGAGGAAACACTCCCGGTTGAGCTGCCGGCCACAGGCTTCCAGCGCCATGACGGCCATGCGCCCCGCCAGATACCCCTCGAAAGAAACGAAGTCGGGAACCGCGTCCGGGTCGTAGGTCGCGAGCGCCTGCCGGAATTCGGCCGCAACTCTCGGCGTGTCGGCAACCGGCGACGAGACGACCTGGGTTACGTACACCCCGACACCGTCCGGCCCGAGTTCGCGGACCAGAGCACTGGTACCGACAAAGGAAATGGTCAGGAACAGTGGCGAGAACCCGATGTGGTGCGACCATGTTATCATGCGTGCCACAGGTTCGTAGGCCCCGACCAGAACCACCGCCTCCGGCTTCCCGGTCCGCAACTGCAGGATTGCCGACTTCACCGCCGTGCTGTTGCGCGGATACACACCGGTCGACACAAGCGCCATGCCGCGCCGTTCCAGCGCACGCTGAACACCGTGGAGGCCTGCCCGGCCGAAGGAATCGTTCTGGTAGAACACGCCGATCCGGGACACCCCCAGATCCCGCACCAGGCGTTCCACGATCTCCTCGGTTTCCTGGTAGTAGGATGCGCGCAGGTTGATCACGTTCTCGAGTGCCGGATCGCGCAGGAACTGCGCTCCGGTGAAGGGTGCGACATAGGGAACACCGGCTGCGGAAGCGATGGGCACCGCGGACCGCGACGTCGGTGTTCCCACGGCGCCGATCAGCGCAAACACCCTGTCCCGGCTGATCAGGCGGCGCGTGTTGGTGATGGCGGCTTCGGGTTCGTACGCATCGTCATGAGAGATGAGTTCAATCCGGCGCCGGTGAACTCCGCCGGCCTGGTTTGCCTCGTGGAACGCAGCCTGTATACCGAGGCGCATCGACTGTCCCAGGTCCTGGGCCGGGCCGCTGAAGGCCGCGGACTGTCCGAACCGCACCCGACCCGGATAGACACCGGTCTCGAGCGCCTGGGCGGTGGGAAGCCCGGCGACGCCCGTGGCCAGCACCAGCAGGACCAGAAACGCCCGGTTCAGGCTTCTCGCCATCGGTCATCTCCGTTTGAGCAGGCGGACCCGGTTGTAGTTGCCATCCCGCATGTACGTGGCTTCATCCACCATTGTCTGGACCAGGTGGACGCCCAGCCCGCCGATTGCCCGGTCCTCGAGCGCCGAGGTCACGTCCTCGGCGGGCGCCTCCGTGAACGGGTCGAACGGTTGGCCCTGGTCGGCGATCTCGATGACAAGGCGCTCGGGCGTCGAGTCTAGCCTGACCTCGATGTCATGCCGTTCCATGCCCTCGGAGAACCCGTAGTTCATCACGTTGATGACCAGTTCCTCAAGGATCAGCTTCACCTGAAAGGACAGCTTGGCGGACCAGTCCTGCTCGGCCGCAAGCTCTTCGACCGCATCGTCCATCCGGCGCAGTTCCTGCAGGTCGGGATGCAGGAACAGCTCCAATCGCCTGCTCACGAGTCGTCCCTTGTGCGGCGCAGTGTCAGACACGTGATGTCGTCGAACTGCGGCGCCGCACCGGTAAACTCGCGTACTGCGTCGAACACGTTCCGGTTTGTCTGCTCCGCGTCCGTCGGCGGTGAATCCCGGAACAGCGCGATCAGCCGCTCGAGCCCGAACTGCTGCTGGTCCTCATCCTCCGCCTCTGTCACGCCGTCGGTGTAGAGAACCAGGGTATCCCCGGGTTCAAGCCGGATCCTGCGGGCTGAATAGCCGGCTTCGGGCAGCACGCCCAGCGCGATCCCATCTTCGGTCCGCTCAAGCATCGTGGAACTTCCGTCGGCATGAACCCGGAGCGGCAGGTTGTGACCTCCGTTCGCGTAGACGAGGTCACCGGTCCCCGGATTGTACACGCCGAAGAAAAGGGTGACGAACATCGCCGTTTCGTTGTTGTTGCAAAGCAGCTGGTTGACTTCCTTCAGCACGTCGGCGGGACCACCGGAAAACCCGATGGTCGCCCCCTTCAGGAGGGTGCGGCTGGACATCATGAACAGGGCTGCCGGCACCCCCTTGCCCGAGACGTCCGCCACCGCGACTCCGACCCGGCCGTCGGGCAGCGTGAGGACGTCGTAGAAATCGCCGCCAACGCTTTGCGCCGGCTCCATGTTCGCCGAGATCTGGCAATTCGGCAGAATGGGAAACTCGGTCCGCAGCACGGTCTGCTGCATGCTGCGGGCCACCTCGAGTTCGTTGTTCAACACCACCAGCTTGTCACGCGACTCGAGCGCGTCGCGAATCATCTCGAGGTGGCGCAACGTCCGCTTGATGGTGACCTTGAGGTCCTCGAAATCAAGCGGTTTGGTTACGAAGTCGAACGCGCCGCGGTTCATCGCGGTGCGAATGTTCTTCATGTCCCCGTAGGCCGAGATGATCACGGAACGGATGTTCGGATCGATCTTGGGGATCTGCTCGAGCAGGGTCAGTCCGTCCATTTCCGGCATGTTGATGTCGGACAGGACCATCTCGATCTCGCTGTCCTCGTTCAGGCGCTTGATCGCCTCGATCCCGTTGGATGCGAAGACGAACCTGTAGGTCCCTGACCTGATCTCCCGGCGCATCCGCTGCAGCATCAGACGTTCCAGGTCCGGCTCGTCATCAACCACCAGGATCTTGCGGCCTTCCCCGTTCATGGCTGCTCCCACGCTCCACACTCTTGCGACATTGTCCGGCGCGGCAGCGACAGCATTTCGCAATCCTTCCGTGCCCCGTTTCCTGCCTGACATCCAGACCATGGGTAACAGCGCCGCGAACCGCAGACAAGATGTTCACGCAGGCTCGTGCGAACCCAGCAGTTCGGCGTAGTACCCGGCGGACCTTTCCCCGGTTTCCCGGATCGACTCGACCAGCACACTGAACACCTCGGCACCGCAGGACCGCCCGATAACGTTGCGCGACGCCACCGTCGCCGTGTCCTGGTCGAAATCACCCTCGGCGGCAAGTCTCAGAATGCCCTGAAGGTTGTGCCACAACCGCGCCGCATCGGCGAGGTCTCCGGCGGCTTCCGGGGAAATCACGCCGATTGTTCCAGCCTTCTCGAAGATGGCAACCAGGTCACCGGCGAGGATCTCTGGGTGGCTCGAGGCATGTGCCAGCTGCAGGTACTGGGCGATGAATTCGACATCGAGAAGACCGCCCGGTTTGTGCTTGATCGACCAGGTATCGCTTCTGCCCTGGGCCTTGCGGATCCGGTCGCGCATGTCCCGAATGTCGCGGGCCAGGACATCGGGGTCGCGCCTGCGGGTGAGGACCCCCGTCCTCACCCGCTCGAACCCGGCATCGAGTCCGCCATCGGCATAGATCACGCGCGCCCGGGTCAGCGCCTGGTGTTCCCAGGTCCATGCCTGCTCGTTCTGGTAACTCTCGAAGGTTGTCAGCGAACAGGCGATCGGACCCTTGTTGCCCGACGGGCGTAGCCGCATGTCGACATCGTACAGCTTGCCCTCCGCGGTCGGGGCGGTGACCGCAGCGATCAGCCGGCGGCACAGCCGGGCATAGTAGGCGTTTGCGACAAGAGGCCTCCTGCCGTCCGACCAGGGCTGGCCCGGTTCATGGTCGTACAGGAACAGCAGGTCGAGATCCGAACTCACGGTCATCTCCCTGCTGCCCAGCTTGCCGAACGCCACCACCGCAATGCGCCCGCCGGGCACCTCGCCGTGATCGGTGCGGAACTCCGCAAGCAGTCGGGGGATCAGAAGGTTGAGGCTGGCGTCGGCGATGCCGGAAAGCGGGCGCGCGGCCTCCAGCGGCGTGAGCAGGCCGCGCAGCACGTGCAGGCCGACCTGGAAGACCTTCTCGTGCGCCCACCGGCGCACGACGTCGAGCAGGTCCTGGAAGTCCGCCGCCCGGGTTGCCGCCTCCTCAAGCTGCTCCCGCATCGCGTCCGGACCGAGCTCGTGCAGGTAGAACAGCCTGACCAGGCCGCGGCGCGCCACTTCCGCGAGGTCGGGATCGGGACTGATGTCATCGGGCAGCGCCAGGTCCGTGAACTCGCGGCTGAGCACGCTGTCGAACAGTGTCGGATGGCGCGTGAGCCACTCGGCAAGACGCGGCGCCGATCCCATGATCTGGACCAGCAGGCCAAGCAGTTCCGGGCGCGCCGAAAGCAGCGACAGCAACTGCACGGCCGCAGGCAGCCGCGACAGGAAGCCATCGAATCGGCGCAGCGAGGCATCCGCATCGGGCGCGGCCGCAAACGCGGCCAGGATCGCCGGAGCCAGCCGCACAATCAGGTCGCGACTGCGCGGGGACCTCAGGGCCGGTACCGTACCCGCCTGCCAGCGCAGCACCGTGTCATAGACCCGGTCGGACTCCTCGTACCCCATCTGCCCGAGGGCCTCGACCGAGACAGTGCGCGTCTCCTCACCCGAAAACTCCAGCGGGCGCCCCGGCGTTGCGGCCAGCCGGTCCTCGAACAGGGCACCGAAGTGCCGCTCCACGGCCTCGCTGTGGCCACGCATCACGGTTTCGAATTCACCGGTGGAACCGAAGCCCATGAAGGCAGCGAACTCTTCCAGCTTCTCGTCGCTGTCGGGCAGGGCGTGGGTCTGCTGGTCCTGCACCATCTGCAGCCGGTGCTCGACCTTCCGAAGGAACCCGTACGCCCGGCGCAGGTCGTGGACGGCTTCGGAGGATACCCGTCCCTGCTGGGACAGCAGGTCCAGGGACTGCAGCGTGCCGCGGGTCCTCAGACCGGGTGTCCGTCCGCCCCAGAGCAACTGCTGGGACTGGACGAAGAACTCGATCTCGCGAATTCCGCCCCGCCCGAGCTTGACATTGTGACGGTGCAGCGTCCCGTCGGTATCCGCGTGCGCGGCGTCGATCTGCTGCTTCATCGCCCTGATGTCCTGTGCGCCGGCAAAGTCCAGGTGCCGCCGCCATATGAACGGATGCAGCTGCTCGAGGAAGTCGCGGCCGGCGGAAGCGTCACCGCCGATGGCCCGCGCCTTGATCATCGCGGCGCGCTCCCAGTTCCGGCCCGACTGGCGATAGTAGTTGAGCGCGAACCGGGTTGCGATGGCCGGCGGGGTCGAGCCGGGGTCCGGGCGCAACCTCAGGTCGGTGCGGAACACGTAGCCCTGGGGCGTCGCCGACCCGATGATGCGGACCAGGCCCTGGGCAATGCGCACGAACATGCGGCGCGTGTCGGTGCGTCCGGTGGCGGGGACCCGGTCCTGGTCGTAGAGCACGATGAGATCGATGTCGCTGGAGTAATTGAGTTCCCGGGCTCCGAGCTTGCCCATGCCGAGCACGACCAGTCCCGACCCGGTCTCGGCCTGCACCGGGTTGGGCAGCGCCAGGCTTCCCGCCCGGTCAAGATCGAGCAGCAGGGAGCGGCAGGCGGCCCGCACCGCCGCCTCCGCGAAGTCCGACAGGGTCCCGGTAACCGCCTCGAGCGGCCACGCGAGGGCAATGTCGGCAAGCGCGACGGCAAGTGCGATCCGCCGCTTGGCCGCGCGAAGTCGGACCATCAGGTCGGACTCGGACAACGGTTCGGATCCGGCGAGCCTGCCGACGTCGGCCACCACCCGGGCGCAGGCGGTATCCGGTCCCTCGATCAGCAGCCGGCAGGCAAAGTCCTGTTCGCCGATCAGGCAGCGCGTCAGGTACGGACTGTAGGAAAATACCGTGGTGAGCAGCGGGGCCACGGCGTCGTTGTCCCGGGCCTGTCCGGCCACGGTGCGGACCTCCGGGTCGGGGTTCTGTTCGGCCGCCTCGCGCCAGCGGTCCCACGAGACCTCGATCGTCTTGGGATCACCGGGAACGAACCGCGCACCATGCCGGACCCAGTCGTGTGCAAGTGATGCCATGTGCCGCCAGTCCGTGCTAAAGGTCTTGCCGCAAGAATTGGGTTGTCCCGCAAGCGGCGTCAAGCACGGCGCACTGCCGGTTCCGGCGGGCCACCCCGCTCGTTCGGGAGAATACCTGATGGACAGGCAGTTCAGGGTCGTCGTGATCGGCGGCGGGGTTGTCGGCGCCTCTGTCCTCTACCATCTTGCCAGGTTCGGCTGGACCGACGTTGCCCTCGTCGAACGCTCGATCCTGACTGCGGGTTCGTCGTGGCACGCTGCCGGAGGCGTGCACGCGCTCAACGCCGATCCCAACATGGCGGCGGTCCAGGCCTACACCATCCGGCTGCTGTCGGAAATCGAGCAGGAAAGCGGGCAGGACATCGGAATGCACCTGACCGGCGGGTTGTCGGTGGCCTGCGCACCCGAGAGATGGGAATGGCTGCAGTCGGCATACCGGACATTCCAGACCATTGGCATCGAGGATTGCCGGCTCATGTCGCCGGAGGAAGTGCGCGAGGCCTGCCCGATCATGGAGACCGGCGACCTGCTCGGCGGATTGTGGGCCGATCGCGAGGGCTACGTCGACACCACCGGAACGGTTCACGCGTACGCCGGAGCGGCTCGCAGGCGCGGGGCCACCGTCATCGAGCATACCCGGGTGACCGAGCTGGTGCAGCGCCCGGACCTGTCGTGGGACGTGGTGACCGAGGCGGGCACCATCCGCGCCGAACACGTGGTGAACGCGGCCGGGCTGTGGGCCAAGCAGGTCGGACGCATGGTCGGGCTCGAGCTGCCGGTCGCGCCGCTGTCGCACCATTATTTCGTGACCGAGACCATTCCCGAGCTCGAGACCCTCGGGCGCGAACTGCCCATGTCGGTCGACCTCGAGGGCTTCACCTACATGCGCCAGGACCAGCACGGCATCCTGGTCGGCATCTACGAGACCGATCATGCGCACTGGAACGTCGACGGAGCGCCCTGGGACTACGGGTTCGACCTGATCGAACCGGACATCGACCGGATCTCTGACGAGCTCACCATGGCCTTCCACCGCTACCCCGTGCTGCAGACCGCCGGGGTGAAGCGCTGGGTCCACGGCGCGTTTACCTTCTCGCCGGACGGCAATCCGCTGGTGGGGCCGGTGGCGGAGGTCCCGAACTACTGGCTCGCCTGCGGAGTGATGGCCGGCTTCCTGCAGGGAGGGCTCGGCAAGTCGCTCGCGGAATGGATGATCCACGGGGAGGCCGAGACCGATACCTGGTCAATGGACATCGCGCGCTATGGCGCATTCGCCTCGAACCGTTCGTACATCCGCCAGACCACGGGCCAGTTCTATTCGCGCCGGTTCGTGATGAACTACCCGAACGAGCAGCTGCCGGCGGGCCGGCCGCTCAACCGCGCGCCGGCCTACGAGGCCATGGACCGGGCCGGAGCGCTGTGGGGCGCGAGCTGGGGACTCGAGGTTCCGTTGCTGTTCGGACCGCCGGGTTTCGCCGAGACCCCGTCGCTGCGCCGGTCGAACGCGTTTTCGATCGTTGCCGAGGAGTGCCGGGCCGTGCGCGAGCAGGTCGGACTGCTGGACATCACCGGGTTTTCGCGCTTCGAGGTCACCGGCCCGGATGCCGAATCCTGGCTGGACCGGCTGCTCGCCGCCAGGCTGCCGGGGCCGGGCCGGATCAGGCTCGCCCCGATGCTGTCCCCGTCGGGGCGCCTGAAGGGCGACCTCACCGTCTTCAACTGGGGTGACGGCACCTGGTGGCTGATGGGATCGTACTATCTGCGGGCCTGGCACATGCGCTGGTTTTCCGACCGGATGGATCCGGCGGTCGACCGGGTCGCGGTGAATGACATCTCCGACGGCATGGTCGGCTTCTCGCTTTCCGGCCCGAACTCCGCGGCGGTGCTCGAGCGACTGGTCGAGCGGGCGAACGGTGACGCCCTGCCTCCGTTCATGGGCTGCTGCAGCCTCGACGTCGGACTGGTCCGCGCCCGGGTCGGCCGGCTGTCGGTCACCGGCGAGCACGGTTACGAGATCAACTGTCCCGCCGGGGCCCATCACACCCTGCGCGAGATCCTGCTCGAGGCCGGGTCCGGCCTCGGCCTGCGGGAATACGGGTACTACGCGCTCAACTCGCTCAGGCTGGAGAAGAGCTTCGGCATCTGGTCGGCCGAGTACACCCAGGGCTACACCCCCGGGATGACCGGCCTGGATCGCTGGATCGACTTTTCCAAGCCGTTCATCGGACGGGACGCGGCGTTGCGCGAGCGCGAGCAGAACACCGCGTCGCATCGCCTGGTCACGCTGGCGCTGGATACACAGGACGCCGACGCCACCGGGTACGAACCGGTCTGGGCCGGCGACCGGCGCGTCGGGTTCGTCACGTCCGGCGGATACGGCCACACGGTCGAACTGAGCCTCGCCATGGCCCTGGTGGAGCCGGAGTTCAGCGAAACCGGCCAGGACCTTGTCGTTCACGTGGTCGGAGAGGCCTGCGGCGCCCGGGTCATCCCCCCGTCGCCGCGCGACCCGGCCGGAACAGCCATGCGCAGGTAGGTGTTTGATCGAAGCTCCTTCGACCATGTCCGGCCCCGGCCGGCGCCCGGGCCGTGACACCGCGGTGACGCGCGACCCGCAACCGGCCGACGGATGCGGTCCGCCGCCGTGGTCCGGAGCCGGCAGTCTCCGGCGAGGCCCACGATGACGGATGACGCCGGCAGTCCGGTCCGCTACCAGGTTGACGAGCGCCCGCCGCGGTTGCTCGTGCTCGGGCTCGGACTCCAGCTCGCAATCCTCTCGGTTGCCGGCATCGTGCTCACGCCCGCGATCGTCATCAGGGCCGGGGGCGGCAGCGAGCAGTACATCGTCTGGGCGGTGTTCGGGGCGGTGCTGGTCAGTGGCATCACCACGATCGTGCAGGCTGTGCGCGTCGGGCGGATCGGCGCCGGGTACGTCCTGCTCATGGGGACATCCGGCGCATTCATCGCGATTTCGGTCACCGCCGTTGCCCAGGGGGGCCCGGCCCTGCTGGCAACCCTGGTGGTCATCTCCTCGCTGTTCCAGTTCGTCTTCGCGTCCCGGCTGACCTGGTTCAGGCGGGTGCTGACCCCGAGCGTGACCGGAACCGTGATCATGCTGATCCCGGTGACGGTGCTGCCGATCATCTTCGAAATGTTCGACAACGTGCCCGAGGGAACCCATGCGGCGGCCGCGCCGGTCTGCGCCGTCGCGACCTTCGCCATCATTACCGGGATCTCGCTGCGCGCACGGGGCGTCCTGCGCCTGTGGGCCCCGGTGGTCGGTGTCGTCGGCGGTTCGCTGGTCGCAACCCTGTTCGGCCTGTACGACTTCGACCGGATCGCCCGGGCCGGCTGGATCGGACTGCCGGACCTGGTGTGGCCCGGTTTCGATCTCGGGTTCGGTCCGGCGTTCTGGGGCCTGATGCCGGCGATCGTCCTCGTCACCCTGGTCGGCGCCATCGAGACCGTCAGTGACTCGGTCGCGATCCAGAAGGTTTCCTGGCGCCGTCCGCGCGCGGTCGACTTCCGGGCGGTCCAGGGAGCGGTGGCCGCCGACGGCGTCGGCAACCTGCTGTCCGGCCTCGTGGGCACTGTCCCGAACACCACCTACTCGACCAGCATCTCGGTCACCGAGATGACCGGTGTCGCGGCCCGCAGCGTCGGTGTCGCCATCGGCGTCATCTTCCTGCTGCTTGCCGTCTTCCCGAAGGGAATGGCGGTGGTGCTTGCCATACCGGGACCGGTCGCGGGCGCCTATCTCACGGTGCTGCTGGCACTGCTGTTCGTCATCGGTGTGCGCATCGTCGTCAACGACGACCTCGACGTGCGCAAGGGCGTGGTCATCGGCGTGTCGTTCTGGGTGGGCACCGGATTTCAGCACGGGCTGATCTTCCCGGAGCTTACGGCAGACTTCGCCGGCGGCCTTCTGCAGAACGGCATGACCGCGGGAGGCCTGTGCGCACTGCTGCTCAGCCTGGCGCAGACGGCGACCCTGGTCCGGCCCCGGCGCATCGAGACCGTGCTGAACATGGCAGCACTTCGCGAACTGCAGGCGTTCGGCCGGGACTTCGCCCGGCGGTCAGGCCGGGACGACCGCCTGGCCCACCGGCTCGACGCCGCGATCGAGGAGACGGTTCACCTGTTGACCGCCCTGCCCGGGCAGGTACCGCGCCGCCTGAGCCTGACGCTGCGTGCAGAGGGCAGCGGCGCGGTGCTCGAGTTCATCGCCGCCCCGGGCGACCGGAACCTCGAGGACCTGATGACGGTGCTTGGGGAGAAGCGGGCCGATCCGACCGACGCGGGCGAGGTGTCACTCAGGCTCCTGCGGAACGTCTCCTCCTCGGTCAAGCACCAGCAGTACCACGACGCCGACGTGGTGACGGTCAGGGTCAGCGGAGGGCCCGGTACGTCCGGGCATGCTTGACCCGGCGGCTGCGGGCAGGACACTGTGGCGCTCACTGGCAACGCAGGGGGATAGGCAGGGGCGATGTCGCGCAGCCGGACACTGACCTTCGGATTCACCGCTGCAGCCGCGGCCGACGATGTGCCGACGCGGCGCGACGCCGACCGTTACTCCCGGATGGTGCGGGAGTGCCGGCTGGGCCACTCGTTGGGCTACGACTGCGCGTGGGTGCTGGAACACCACTTCACCGACTACTTTCCGACCCCAAGCCCGCTGCTGGTCATGGCGCATCTCGCCGCCGCCTGTCCCGGGCTGTCGCTCGGCTCGAGCGTCATCGTGGTTCCGTGGTACTCGCCGCTGCGGCTTGCCGAGGAAATCGCGATGATGAGCCATTTCTGTACCGCGGAGCTTCACCTTGCCGTCGGCCGAGGGACCGCGAAGCTCGAGTACGATGCCTACGACATCGACATGACATCGGCACGCTCGCGCCTCGGCGAGGCCATGCAGGTGATCCACACCGCGCTTGAGGGCGAACCGTTCGACCACGACGGCGAACACTACCGGATCGGGCGCACGGTCAGGCTGCGTCCGGAACCGGTGCGGGACAGGATTCACTTCTACGGCGCCGTCGGAAGCCGCGAGAGTGCCGCCGGCAATGCCGACATGGGACTTCCCGTCCTGCTCAACACCCAGTTTCCGCCGCACGCGCTGCGGTCCATTATCGATGCCTGGCGGGAACGCGCCGACGGGCTGGGGGTCGATCCGGGCGGATATCGCCCGTTGTCGACCAACTGTGTCATCGCCGACAGCGACGAGGAGGCGCGCGAGGGTGCGCGGCACTACCTTGCGGCGTTCTTCGCGCTGCAGGCGGACCACTACGAGGCTGATGCCGACCACTGGAAGGACATCGAGGGGTACCAGCAGTTCTCCCGGAGCTTCGGAATGCTGCGGACCATGTCCGACCCGGCCAACCTCGACCCGTTCCTCGACAACCAGTTGATCGGCTCGCCCCGGACGGTGGCCGGGCGGCTGGAACAGTACCGGGACATGGGGTTCGACCACTTCATCATGAACTTCGCGCGGGAAGGCTGGCCGGCGGCGATGCGTGAGACCGGCATGCGCCGCTTCGCCACCGAGGTCGCACCGGCATTCAGGACCGGGCCCGGACTGGCGGCGCGGTGAGACACGGTCCCGGGCGGGAATCCGTCCGGCAGCAGGGACCGGGCAGGACAGGACGGGGGGGTGCTGGAACCATGGAGAGTACGGCGCGGCTGGACCACGTGGTCATCAACGTGCGGAACGACATGGATGCGGCGGAGCGGCTGTGCCGCTCACTCGGCTTCACGGTCACGCCGCGGGGGTACCACACGCTCGGTTCGATCAATCACCTGATGATGTTCGAGACCAACTACTTCGAGCTCATTGGCATCCCGGAGGGCGGAGCCACGCAGCGGGCCGACCTGATGGCGGCGGCTCCCGGCATCAACGGCCTGGTGTTCAAGACCCCGGACGTCGACAACGTGTTTGCGCAGCTGGTCTCCCTGGACATGGACGGCGAGCCGCCGCACGCCTTCAGCCGGCCGGTGCACCTCGACGGCGAGGAGCATCACGCCCGGTTCCGCACCGTGACCGTACGATCCGACGTGTTCCCGGCCGGACGGGTCTACTTCTGCGAACACAACACGCCCGAACTGGTGTGGCGGCCGGAATGGCTGGTGCATGACAACGACGTGCTCACCATTGAGGAGGTCGTGGTCGTCACCGAGGATGTCAAGGGTGTCGCCGGTTCCTTCGCGCGCCTGCTGGACGGCGAGGTGACAATGGTCCGAGACGGCGTGCGGACCGTCGAGACCGCCGATGCCAGGCTGACCTTCCGCCGGCCGGCCGGCTACCGGGCACAGTATGGCGACCTGGCCTCGGACCTGGCCGGACGGTCGCAGATCTTCGGCTCGATCGTGTTCAGGACTGCGTCGCTCGCTCCGCTCGCCTCGATCCTGTCCGGGCTCGATACCCCGCCGCCGCATGCAACCAGTGCCGGCAGCATCGTGGTCCGGCTGCCCGAGTACGCGTCGGTGCTGGAGTTCCTCGGTCCCGAGGACTGACCGGCCCCGCCGGGCGGACGGCATCCCGTGCCGCGGATCCTCCAGGCCATGGCCGGCGCCCGCCACGGCGGCGCTGAGGCCTTTTTCACCCGCCTGGCACTTGCGCTGCACCGCGCCGGCCTCGAGCAGGAGGTGGTGATCCGCCGCGACCGGGAGCGGGCCGACACCCTGCGCGGCGGCGGCCTCCGGCCGCACGAGCTGGCCTTCGGGGGACCGTTCGACCTGCTCACGCCGCTGCGGATGCGGATGCTCACACGCTCGTACCGGCCGGACCTCGTGCTCACCTGGATGAACCGTGCGACGATCAGGATGCCGGCAGGTCCGTGGCGGCACGTGGCCCGGCTCGGCGGGTACTATGACCTTAAGTATTACCGGCGCTGCGACCATCTTGTCGGCAATACGCCCGACATCGTGCGCCACATCGTTGCGGGCGGATGGCCGGCCGGCCGCGCCCACTACATTCCGAATTTCGTCGATACCCGGCCCGGAACCGCGGTCGACCATTCGACACTGGAGACACCGCCGGGTACACCGGTGCTGGTGGCACTCGGCCGCCTGCATCCGAACAAGGCGTTCGACACCCTGATCCACGCGCTGGCCCTCGTTCCCGACGCGGTCCTGTGGCTGGCCGGCGACGGGCCGGAACGCCAGCGGCTCGAGGAGCTGGCGGCGGCCACCGGGACTATGGCCCGGGTCCGGTTCCTGGGCTGGAGGAACGACACGGCGGACATCATTGCCGCGGCCGACCTTCTGGTCAGCCCGTCGCGCCACGAGCCGCTCGGCAATGTCATCCTGGAAGGCTGGGCGCAGGGCCGTCCGGTCGTGGCGACGCGGAGTGCCGGTGCCCGGTATCTGCTGGATGACCAACGCACCGGTCTGCTTTGTCCGGTCGACGACGCGCCGGCGCTTGCAGGCGCGATCCGGACTGTGCTCGGGGACGCGGACCTGGCCTCGCGCCTCGCCGCGGCGGGTGCCGCGGCCTGCCACGCGTCCTTCAGCGAACGCACGGTGGTCGATGCCTGGCTTGACCTGTTCCACCGCGTTACCAGGGAACCGGCATGCGCGCGGTGAAGCGGGACCCGGCATCCGCGCGACGGATTGACTCGATCGCAGCCAAACTGTCATAAACCGGCTCTCCGACGAGGCGGTCGGGCCGGGGTCGGCCCGTGCGGCGGGAAACCGGATGGAGGCTCCGACCCGTGGAGGCTGACAAACGCCGGTGCCGACACCGCAGTCGCCGCGTCCGGCCCGGGGACATGCAGAAAGCACCCGTGCGCCGCAAGCGAGTATCTGCCCCGTCATGAGACTCGCGCTTTTCCTGATACCGGCGGTGATGCTCGCGCTGGCCGTGCACTCCGTCAGCACTTCGGCGGCAGACAGGAAGGTCGAACGCCAGTCCTACGGCGAGGCGATGCGGTGGTACCGCGAGCGGGCCGAGGCCGGAGACCCGAAGGCACAGTTCTATTACGGCCTGGCGCTCGAGAACGGCGCCCAGGGCAAGCTGGACCCGGAAACGGCGGTCGAGTGGTATGCGCGCGCGGCCGCGGGCGGCCACGCCATGGCGCAGTTCAAGCTCGGGCTGATCCGCCAGTTCGGAACCGTCGGTGAGGCCGACCTCGCCGAGGCGCGCCGCCTCTACGGCCTTGCCGCCGCCCAGGGGCTTACCGAGGCGGGCTACAACCTCGCGGTGATGCTTGAGGACGGCACCGGCGGTCCGGTGGACCGCGCACGCGCACGCGAGCTGTTCGTGGCCACCGCGCGCGCCGGCTATGGCCTCGCCTTCCTGCACCTGGCCAGGCTGGCCGGAGACGGTGATGACCCCGACCTGGTCCGCTCGCTGGCGTGGGCGCTGCTCGCGGAGCGCGCCGGCGTGGCCGCCGCGGAAGCGTTCGGCGACACCCTGCGCCAGTCCCTGACCCCGGAACAGGTCCGGCAGGCCGAGGACCTGGCATCCGCCTGGAGATAGCCGGGATGCTGCGCCCGCGTTACCTGCCGTTCCTTTCCGGGCAGTACCGGATGGCGATGGGCCTGCAGTCCCTGGACCCGGCCGACTGGATCGAGCCCGACGAGAACCTGGCCGGCGAACTGGAGGAGAAGGACCGGCTCCTTGCGACCCGCCGCTCGGACGTGTTCCAGGGCCGTTCCGGCAGTCGCCCCGCGCAGCAGGAGACCCTCGACCTGCTGGTCGACCACATGGTCCGCCACCATCCGGGCCTGCTGGTCCGGCATGCGGACAGCGTGACACTTCCGCCGACCGGCAGGACCTATGTCCTCGACGACTGGCGCGACGCTCCCCTCGACCTGGCTGGCCGGCTGGTGCAGGAGGATTTCCTGCTCCTGTCCCCGGGTGACCGGGGATACGTGCTGGAGGCCGCCTCGCTGTGCTTTCCGTCGCGCTGGCGGCTG
Organism: Alphaproteobacteria bacterium; assembly: GCA_022822665.1. Classification (GTDB taxonomy): domain Bacteria; phylum Pseudomonadota; class Alphaproteobacteria; order Thalassobaculales; family Thalassobaculaceae; genus Bin52. Next base: position 33,361 of record JAJEAR010000007.1, read on the forward strand.
GCCGAGAAGATGGGCCACGTGCTCGCGGACATCCACGACCCGGTGCCGGGCTACGCCGAACGGCTGTCACGGCCGGTCGACCGCTTCTTCACCCACCTGTCGGAAGCCCGCCCGGTCTGGCGGGTCAACTGGTCGGTCACGGATGACCCGACGCTGTTCCAGACCGTGCGCCACACCCGTCCCGATGCCGCCCCGATCACGCGCAACGACGTCGGGGAACGGCTGTGGCTGCGGTGTGAACGCCAGACCCTGCGCCGGTTGCCCGCGAGCGGCTGGGTCCTGTTTACGGTCAAGACGCATGTCGACCCGATCGCCACGCTGCGACGCCACCCGGAAGCGGCGGCAGCACTGGCCGGGTCGATCCGCAGCCTGCCGGCCGCCATGCAGGGCTACAAGAACATCGCGCATTTCCGCCGGCCGCTGCTCGAGTGGCTGGACGCGGTGGCCGCCGGCTGCTGAGGCGGGTTACGGCGCCGGGCGGCCCCCGTCGTCGGCGGCAAGCCGGTCGCGCAGCACCGTCTTCAGGATCTTGCCGTAGTTGTTCTTCGCCAGGCCCTCGACGAAACGGTAGTCCCGCGGGCGCTTGAACCGGGCGATGGATGCCAGGCACAACCGGTCGAGCTCGTCGGCGGTCACCGTCTCGCCGGGGACCGGTACCACGAAGGCCACCACCTCCTCGCCCCAGTCGGCGTGCGGCCGGCCGACAACCGCGCATTCGAACACCGCGGCGTGGGTCAGCAGCACCTCCTCGATTTCGCGCGGATAGATGTTGGTCCCGCCGGAGATGATCATGTCCTTGGAGCGGTCCTTGAGCGTGAGAAACCCCTCGTCGTCCAAGGCGCCGACATCTCCAGTCCACAGCCAGCCGTCGCGCAGCGCTGCTGCCGTTGCCCCGGAGTTGTTCCAGTAACCGGCCATGACCACATCGCCCCTGCAGGTGATCTCCCCGACCTCGCCCGGCCCGAGGGCCTCTCCGTCCCCGTCGACGATTCGCACCTCGACATCGGTCCGCGCGATGCCCGCCGATGCCAGGCGCTCGTGCCAGCGCGGGTGGCCGCGGTCCTCGAACAGGCGTTTCGGAAGCACACTGATGGTCATCGGCGCCTCGCCCTGGCCGTAGATCTGCACGAAGCGGTTGCCAATGACCTCAAGCGCGCGCAGCGTGTCGGCGAGATACATCGGAGCGCCGCCATAGACGATGGTCTTCAGATTGGTCAGGTCCGCCGTGGCGACGGCATCGGAATTCACCAGCCGGGTGACCATGGTCGGCGCCAGGAAGAAGCTGCATCCGGGCCACGTCCGGACCAGATCCAGCGCCTCGTCGACGTTGAACCCGCCGCTCTCCGGGATGACGTTGTTCGCGCCGCGCGCCACGTGGGGAAGCGCGTACAGGCCCGAGCCGTGGCTCATCGGTGCGGCGTGGATCATGCAGTCGGCCGGGTCGATGACATCGACGTCGGCGAGGTAGTTCATCGTCATCGAGTACATGTTGCGGTGCGTGAGCATGGCGCCCTTCGGCCGCCCGGTTGTCCCCGAGGTGTAGAACAGCCAGGCGAGGTCGTCGGGCCCGACCTCGACCGGCTTCACGGGCTCACCCTCTGCCAGCGAGCGGTACTCGTCGGACCCCGCGACCAGGACCCGGGGTTCGGGGGACAGTCCGGATACCGCCTCGCCCACGGCGGCGACCAGGTCTTCCGACACCACGACCAGCCGTGCGCCGCTGTCCTCCAGGATGTAGGCGAACTCGCGCGGATGCAGCCTGGCATTGACCGGCACCGCCGCAAGCCCGGCATGCCAACACGCGTAGAGGACCTCGAGATAGGACACGCAGTTGGTCATGACCAGCGCCACCCTGTCGCCCCGCTCCAGACCCAGGGAGCCGCGCATGGCGCCAGCGAGCCGGCCCACCTTCTCGGCCAGTTCGCCGTAGTCGAGGACGACACGGCTGCCGTGCGAGACGGCGGGCCGCGCGGCATTGGCCTGCGCCGCGCGCACCAGGGTTCCGGCAAGGTTCATGATCGCGGCCTCCCGCCACTTGATGACGCGTCGGTTCCGAATACCACAAAGCGGCGTTATCCGGTGAGGTGGAGTGCCGGGCGACGCCGGTACCATGGCCGGGCCTGGTTGCCTCGCGTCGTGGACGGACCGGTACCGGAGGCTGGCGTTGCGTTGCGCACAACGAGAGATCGTGTTCCGGCCCGGAGTGGCGAACAAGGCAGCGGCCCGGATGACCGACCCGGCAACCGATCACACGTCAGGATCGCCGCCGGCGCGGATCAGGCATCGACACCGCTTCTCTCGAGGGCATTCGGCGGCGACCTCCCAGCCTGATCGACCGCACACCCTGCGGTTGCTTTCCCTGTAGCCCTGCGTCACCGACGTGCCACGCGGCCCAGCTCAACGAGCTTGTCAGTCCTGCTGCGCACGACCGAGGAGGTCCTATCCAATGTCGGGCAGACCGCTATGTCGGGCAGCATGCGAAACCCGCCGACAGCATGAGTTATTTCGCCAATATGTCCAACATAATACTTGCCCTTCAGACCGCCTTTGTCTACCCAACCAGGCTGCCGTTTTCCTACCCTATCAGTTCAGATACGGCTTCGTCTGAGAAGGTGCGTATCGGGGAAATTGAGATGGAAACCCGGGTTTTATCGCGCAACAGACTTGCGTGCTATTCTACCAGATCGAAGTGCGATGTCTCTGCAAATCCCGCAACATAATCCAGGAATGCTCGCACGCGCCCGGTCTTGCGTATATCGGGATGTGTGAGGATCCAGAGATCGGTGGCCAACGATGGTACTGCTCCGCCTACACGGATCAGTTGCGGGTCATTTTCGCCAAGATAGCAGGGCAGGATTGACAGGCCGAGCCCGGCTCTGGTGGCAGAGAGCATCCCGTACACCGAGTTCACGCGCGTTCGACACAGATCCACGAGCCCTTCCTGTTCAAGCCAGCGTTCGTACGCCGGATATGCCATGCTCTCGTCTGGACCGATCCAGTCTATGGAGGACTTCGGCTCAACGTCGGCTTGCGCGGCCAGCGTCTTCGCCATGTAGGTTGCCTGTACAATGGTTCCGATTCTTCGACCGACGAGGCTCTGGTCCGGCGTGTGGACCGGGCGCACGGCTATGTCCGCTTCTCGCCTGGAGAGGCTGAAGACATCGTTCGAAACCACCAGTTCAAGTCGGATGTCGGGGTAAGCACTCCGGAACTCCCCCAGACCCGGCGACAGCCAGCCGAACAGCAGCGTGTCCGTGGTTGTGACCCTCAACGTTCCCGATGGTCGCAAGTCTCGACCGGCTATGCGGCGCTCCACCGCCAGGACGTCGTTCTTCAGCACGCGCACGAGCGCGGAAACCTCCTCGGCCGCTGCCGTCGCGGTGTAGCCGTCGCGAGCCCGGTCGAAGAAGCGCACTCCCATCTTCTGCTCAAGCCTGTTCAATCTCCGAAACGCGGTTGGATGGCTGACACGAAGCGCGCGCGCCGCTCCGGAGAGCGTTCCAGCATCCGCGATGGCATGCACCAGACACATGTCGTCCCAGGAAAGCATGCTGTACATTACTGCAATCTCCCCTTGCCAATATGCCATATGGTCTTGCACGAATGGGTATCATATGTTGGGACGGAAGCGTCGTCCAGGAACAAGGAGCGGCTCGGTGCATGCGCTGATCGTCCATTGCCATCCAGAACGGGCGTCTTTCAATGCGGCACTCACGGCAGTGACCCGGACAACATTGCGGGAGCTGGGATTCTCCGTCGACATTTCCGATCTCTATCGCGAGAAGTTCGACCCGTGCGAACGCCCGGAGCACTACAGGAACCGCAAAGACAGCGCCGTTTTCTGCCCCTTGGGAGAGCAGCGTCATGCCGTCGAGACCAACACGTTGCCTGAAGACGTCCGAAGAGAGATAGTCCGACTGAAGAGTGCAGACTTGGTGGTGTTTCAGTTCCCGATCTGGTGGCATAGCCAGCCGGCCATGCTCAAGGGATGGTTCGACAGGGTCTTTGTGAACGGAGGCCTGTACAACAGCACAATGCGCTACGATCGCGGCTGCTTTCGCGACAAAAGGGCGGTGTGTTCGGTTACGACCGGAGCCCCTGAAATCGCGTTCGGCCCCGGGTCCCGCGGCGGGGATATCGATCGGATTCTCTGGTCAACCCACTATTCTCTTCACTACATGGGCTACCTCGTCCTGCCGCCCTTCGTGGCTTTCGGCATCCAGGGGCACGGCTATATCTATTCGGATGAAGACAGCAATAATCGGCGTCTGTTGCGGTATCGGGAGAAGTGGAAGGATCGGCTGAGGAGCCTGAAGCGAGACACGCCGCTCCAGTTCCAGGTGTGGGACGATTGGGATGAAGACGGCCGCGCAAAGGTAGTGGGGACCTGAGCTGCCATTCAGCCGACGTCGGTTTGAGCCGGATCGGCATCGCAGCCGCGGTGAGGGCGGGTCGGCCGTTCGCGGTCGCACTCTCCGGTGTCGGTTGCCCGCCGCACGGCGTCGCCGAAGCCCCTCACTGACGTCTGCGCGCCTGTCCTGTGGCCAACCGCGGGCGGGTCTCAGGAGGGCAAGAGGTCGAAGGAGTTCACTGTCCGCTATTACCATCTCGGCTACAGGATGCTGGCGGGCACCGAGATGCGCGGGGCCATGCCCGAGTGCGATGGTGTGGCTGTCGCCATGCTAACCCGACCTGAGTCATGGACTGCCTTGCACCGGAGGCTCGGTTGTCCAGGCGAGTCGGGACATGACGCGGTTTGGCGTCGGGAACTGAAGATGGCGGTCATTTGATTGAGGGTTGAACGAGCCCGGGTGATCGGAGCACACCGCCCCGGCGGTCATGGGCCTGCTGCGCCGAGACGGTCTGCGAGCAGGCGGAAGAGAGCGGCGTCCGGACAGGTCGATGTGAAGTGGATGCGGACGAGGGCGGCCTTTTCGATGACGCGGGCGCCGACCTTGCGGAGGCGCAACCCGAGGTTAGCGAACCTTGCCTGGGCGAGCGGCATGGCACCGGGAATGGTGTCACGCAGGGCGAGCATCAGCCAGCAGGCGCCAGTGCGCGGGACCAGCCTGAGCTGGTCGGCAAGCGGACCCTGGCAAGAGGTTCAGTCCGAGGCATTGCGCTGCTTTCGTGCATGCGAGACCCCTGCCTGGACCTGGGCAATTCCGACGCTTGCAGGAGTGAACTCCGGATCCGGCGGGGAGCGCTTCCGGGGCCCGTCGAGCATGGCGAGCGCGCGCTTGCGCACGCAGTCCGGTCCGGATGGCCCGCGCAGTTGGCGGGGTCCCGCGGGGCAGCCCGATGGCATGCCCGGGATGGGTTGCCCCGCGTCGTGGACCGACCGGTGCCGGAACCGGAGGCTGGCGTTTCGCTGCGAACACAGAAACCATGGAGGGCAAATGCGAACCGGGGACATCGCGTGGGAGCGAGCCCTCCGGGACACCGGATGCGGGACACGAGGGAGAGAGTTCCATGAAGATCAGCACCGTTCGCACCCGTCACCTCCGCGCGCCGTGGACCGAACCGCCCCGGTTCGGACCGGTGGCGCCGGAGACGCGCGACATCCTGGTGGTCGAGGTCGAGACCGCGGACGGGATCACCGGCATGGGCTACCTGCTGCTGCTGCGCGGCGGGGTGCCGACCGTGACCGCCTGCCTGCATGAACTGGTCATTCCCGAGATCGTGGGACGCGACGCCACCGACATCGAGGGCATCTGGCAGCACCTGTGGCAGCGCACCTACTGGATGGGCCGCATGGGGGTGACGGTCATGGCGCTCTCGGCTGTCGACATCGCGCTGTGGGACGCACTCGGCCGCAGGACCGGGCTGCCGCTGCACCGGTTGTGGGGCCATTGCACCGACTCGGTACGCGCCTACGGCAGCGGCTGCTGGCGCGGCTACGGCCCGGAAGGCATGGTCGAGCGGGCGCAGCGCTACGTCGACGACGGGTTCGACGCCATCAAGATGCAGTGCGCCCACCTGTACGACCGGCACCAGGACGTGCACAACGTCGCCCTGATGCGCGAGGCGCTCGGGCCCCGGGTCGAGATCATGATCGACTGCAACATGGGCTGGACCGCGGACGAAGCCATCGTCACCGGCAGGCGGTTCGAGGACTTCGATCTCTACTGGCTGGAAGAACCGGTGGTCTGCGAGGACTTCGCCGGCTACGCCCGCATCGCCGATGCGCTCGATCTCAGGATCGTCGGCGGCGAGAGCCACTTCACCCGGTTCGACCTGCGTCCGTTCTTCGAGCACCCGCGCATCCCGATCCTGCAACCGGATGTCATGCGCGGCGGGCTGACGGAGCTGCGCAAGATCGCGACGGTCGCCGACACCTACGGCATGACCATCGCTCCGCACCTGTTCCCCGAACTCATGATCCAGATCATGGCCTCGATCCCCAACCCGAGCTGGCTGGAATACGTCAACTGGATGGACGATGCCTGGATCGACCCGGTCCTGCCGCATGCGGGGATGGTCACACCGCCGGAACGCCCGGGCCACGGCCTCGACTTCAGGCCGGACTTCCTCGCCGAATACCAGGTGGACTGACCGCGGCCTACGCGCGCAGCCTGAGACCGTCGGGATCAAACGGCGGGCGTTCGAGCAGGACCGCCCGGTGCGCAAGGCCAAGCAGCGCAACGTCGAAGACGGCACCGGCGACCGCGTGGTCGGTGGCAATGAAGGCGAGCGCAAGCGATGCGCCGGCGTGCCAGCTGTACGCGCCGGAACTCACCTGCCCGACAGCCGCTCCGCCGTCGGGCAGGAAGATCGGTTCGCCGCCGGCCGCATCCGCGGTGTCTGCCTCCACCTCGAGCATCACCAACTTCTCGCGCGGCGCCCTGTCGCGCAGGTCCAGCCAGGCATCGCGGCCGAGGAACGCCGGCTTGTCGTCGCGGACCAGGCGTTCAAGCCCGACCTCGTGCGGCCAGTACTCCGGCGAAAACTCGCGCCCCCAGCTTCCGTACCCCTTCTCGACCCTGAGCGAGAGCAGCGCGCGCGAACCGACGGGACGGACACCGAAATCCCCGCCCGCCTCGAGCAGGGCCAGGAACAGCTCCCGCTGGTCCTCCTCGGCGACGTAGATCTCCCAGCCGAGGTCGCCGCTGAAGGACATCCTCAGGCCGATCGCATCGAGCCCTCCCACCGTCATCTGCCGCCCGCGGGCAAACCCGAAGCTCTCGTTGGACAGGTCGGTGTTGGTCAGCCGCTGCAGGATCCTGCGCGAGTCCGGCCCGGCAAGGTTGAAGCCGGCGAGTTCGGCGCTGCGCGAGCGCAGTTCGACCTCCCGCGGCCTCGGCACCATGCCAAGGAGCCGGCGGTGAAGCCCTTCTGCCGCGCCCGACCCGATCACCAGGTAGCGGTCCTCCTCCAGGCAGGTGACGGTGAAGTCCGCGGCAACGCCCCCGCGCAGTCCGAGCACGGGGGTGAGGCAGGAGCGGCCCGGTTGGGCCGGGACCCGGTTCGCCACCACCCGGTCGAGCCAGTCGCGGGCCCCGGGGCCGCTGACCTCGTACTTGGCGTAGCTCGAGATATCGAGGATACCCGCCCGTTCGCGCAGCGCCCGGCATTCCTCGCCGACCGACCCGAACCAGTGCTGGCGCTCGAACCCGGCGCTGTCACGGGGGTCGACGCCGGGTCCGGCGTACCACAACGCGTGTTCCCAGCCGGCGTTGAGCCCGAACACCGCGCCGCGGTCGCGCTGCTCGTCCCGGGCGGGACGCGCGCGGACCGGCCGGCCCGCCTCGCGTTCCTCGTGCGGGAAGTGGATCCTGAACCGGTTCGAATAGCAGTCGAGCGCCCTGGCCCGGACGAATTCCCTGGTGGTCCAGCCGTCGTAGCGCGCCACGTCCCACGGAAACAGGTCGAGCTCCGGCTCGCCCTCGACGATCCACTGTGCGAGCACCTGCCCGAGGCCGCCGCACTGGCTGAACCCGGGGATGATGCCGACGCAGCAGTAGTAGCCCGGAAGGTCCGGAACCGGGCCGAGCAGTGCCGCCGCATCGGGCGACCAGATCATCGGGCCGTTGATGACCCGGCGGATCCCCGCGGTCTCGAGTGCCGGGACCCGCGCGCAGGCCCGCATCACGTTCTCGGATATCCGGTCGAGGTCGTCGGGGAACAGTTCGTGCCCGAAGTCCTGCGGCGTGCCGTCCTCGGCCCAGAACCGTCCGTCACGCTCGTAGACACCGACCAGGAGCCCCTGGCCTTCCTGGCGCAGGTAGTACTCGCCGTCCCGGTCGGAGACCGACGGCAGGCGGCGCTCGAGGGCGGCAACCTGGGGGATGGTCTCGGTCACGAAGTACTGGTGCTCCATCGGGACCAGCGGCAGGTCGACCCCGGCCATTGCACCGACTTCCCGCGCCCAGAGCCCGGCAGCATTGACCACCGCCTCGGTCCGGATCGTTCCCTTCGGCGTGACGACCTCCCAACTGCCGTCACCCCGGGCCAGCGTGCCGGTCACGGGCGTGAAGCGATGAATGGCCGCCCCCCTGGCGCGGGCGCCGGCGGCGAAGGCCTGGGTGACACCGGACGGATCGACGTTGCCGCCGTCGGGCTCGAACATTACGCAGCGGATGTCGCCGAACTCGACCAGCGGGTGCATGTCCCGGGCCTCGGTGTGCGAGAGTTCGTGGAACTCGACCCCGAAATAGCGCGCCTTGGCCGCCTGGATCCGCAGCTGGTGCTCGCGCTCGCGGGTCTGGGCCAGGTACAGCGCGCCCGGGCGGAAGATCCCGCAGCTCTGCCCGGTCTCGCGCTCGAGTTCGTCATAGAGGCGCATCGTGTAGTACTGGAGGTGCGAGATGTTGTTGGTATCGTGCAGCCCGTGGATGTTGGCCGCCGCGTGCCACGTCGATCCCGAGGTCAGTTCGTCGCGCTCGAGCAGCACGATGTCGTTCCAGCCCAGCCTGGCGAGGTGGTAGAGAATGCTGCATCCGACGACACCGCCGCCGATGACAACGACTCGGGCATGGGAGGGCAGGTCGCTCACTGGGACGGCTCCGGAAATGTGGACGGCACGGTGCGGGACAAGCATATACGTGGACACGCCGGTGCGCGAAAGACCCGACCGGGAGCCCCCTCGCCATACCGGTGCGGAGTGATCCGGTGATCCAGACCATCAGCCAGAAACCGCTCGCGGCCGTGGGCATGTTCTCGCTCGCCATCCTGCTGATCGCGGTGGTCGATACCACCTGCAAGGCGTTCACCGACGAATTGCACGCCTTCCAGCTGGTCTGGGGCTACTTTCTCGGGGTGGCGATCACCATCACCGGCTACTTCACGGCGCGCCGGCGGCGCCTGGGGGTGCTGTTCGCAACCCGGCGCCGGGCGCTGCAGATCTGCCGCCCGGCGCTGCTGGCCGGTTCGGTCTCGACGCTGTTTCTCGCGCTCACCTACCTGCCGATCGCGGAGGTCACCGTCATCGGCTTCACCGCACCGCTGTTCATCACGGCGCTGTCGGTGGTGATGCTCAAGGAGCGGGTCGGGCCGCACCGCTGGGCTGCGGTGGCGGTCGGGCTCGCCGGCGTGCTCGTCGTCGTGCAGCCCGGCGGTGCACTGTGGCACTGGTACTCGATCATGCCGCTGGTCAGCGCCATGTTCTTCGCCATGTTCCAGATCGTCACCCGGATGCTGGCGCGAACCGAGTCGAGCGACACCACCCTCGTGCATACCGGGCTCGGGGCGCTGTTCTGGACCAGCCTGCTGGCGCCGCTGGTATGGACGCAGCCCAGTGCGCACCACTGGCTGGTGTTCCTCGGCACCGGGTTTCTCGGGGCACTCGCCCACATGCTGGTGATCGCTGCATTCCGCCGTGGCGAGGCGTCGCTGATCGCGCCCTTCAACTACACCAAGCTGGTCTGGGTGGTGATACTGGGCTACCTGGTCTTCGGCGACATCCCGCATCCGGAAACCTGGATCGGGTCGGGAGTGATCGTCGCCGCCGGCTGCTACGTGCTCTACCGCGAGCGCCGCCGGACGTGACCGGTCAGTACGACCTCGGCAGTCCGAGGACCCGTTCCGCGAGGAAGCTGAGTACCAGCTGCGGGCTGACCGGCGCGATCCGCGCGATCATGACTTCCCTGAGGTAGCGCTCGACCTGGTACTCGCTCGCGTAGCCGAACCCGCCATGGGTCATCACCGCGGTCTGGCAGGCCTCGAACCCGGCCTCGGCGGCAAGGTACTTGGCGGCATTGGCCTCGGCCCCGCAGGGCTGTCCGCCATCGAACAGCCACGCGGCCTTCTGCATCATCAGGTTCGCTGCCTCGAGTTCCGCCCAGCACCGGGCGAGCGGGTGCTGGATGCCCTGGTTCTGGCCGATCGGGCGCCCGAATACCCGGCGGTCGGCCGCATATCGCGAGGCCCGGTCGACCGCGGCGCGGCCGATCCCGACGGCCTCCGCGGCAATCAGGATCCGTTCCGGGTTGAGGCCATGCAGGATATAGCGAAAGCCCTGGCCCTCCTCGCCGATCCGGTCCTCGGCCGGCACCCTGAGACCGTCGATGAACAGCATGTTGCTGTCCACCGCCTTGCGGCCCATCTTGTCGATCTCGCGGACCTCGACGCGCGAGCGATCGAGGTCGGTGTAGAACAGCGTCAGCCCTTCGGTCGACTTCTCCACCTCCTCGAGGTCGCTGGTCCGCGTCAGGATCAGCATCTTGTCCGCCACCTGGGCCGTCGAGATCCAGATCTTGTTCCCGTCGATGACGTAGCCGTTGCCTTCGGGCCGCGCCCGGGTCTTCAACCGGGTGGTGTCGAGGCCGACATCGGGTTCAGTGACCGCGAAACAGGCCTTTTCCCGGCCCTCGATCAGGGGAGGCAGGAACCGGCGGCGCTGGTCCTCGGTGCCGAACAGCTCCACCGGCTTCAGGCCGAAGATGTTCATGTGCAGGGCGGATGCGCCGCTCAGCGCCGCCCCGGACTCCGCGACCGCCTGCATCATCAGCGCCGCCTCGGTGATGCCGAGACCGGCGCCGCCGTAGGCCTGCGGCATGGCGATACCGAGCCAGCCGTCACTGGCGAAGGCCCGGTAGAAGTCCTCGGGAAACCCTCCGTCCCGGTCGCGCTCGAGCCAGTAGGCGTCATCGAAGCGCCCCGCGATCCGCAGGATGGTCTCGCGAATGGTCTGCTGGTCTTCGGTCAGGGAGAACTGCATCACGACGATCCCTGGCTGGCTGGTGGCGGCTGGTCGGACGCGGAGTAGTCGACCACGGTCTCGGAAATGCCGTAGCCGGCCTCGATCGGGATCTTCAGGTGCCGCTTGCCGTCGATCTCCCGGACATCGGGCTGCACGGTCACCACCGGGGTGGCGGCCGCGGTGCGCACCGCCTCGTCGGCTGTTGCCGAACCCGCCACCTTGAGCAGGTTCATCCGGGTCGGAAACACCACCCGGCGCATCCCGGCCTCGGCCTCGGCGATGGCGGTTTCCGGGCGGATCCACAGTGTCTCCAGCGTCTCCCAGCCATCGTGCAGGGCAAGCTGGCCGCGGGGAGCGCGGGCAACCAGGAAGTGGGTGTCGAATCGGCGCCGCCCGCCCTCCGGCGTGATCCAGTGTGCGAACCGCACCAGCCGGTCACTGGCGATCTCGAGCCCTTCCGCTTCGGCGATGTCGAGCAGGCTCACCGAACCGTCCAGCAGGCCGGCGCGGTAGCGGGCGCTGATCCTTCTCGTCCTGTCGCTGCCGATCAGTTCGCCAGCACCCGGTTCCCGCGCGAACAGCAGGTTCGCCTCCTCGAACACCTCGCGCACGCCGGCCACCCTGATCGCGCGTTCGTCGTCGGGCACGTTCCCGCCGAGCGCACAGCGCCCGGCGCGGACCACGTCGTGGTCGGCCCGGTCGACCTTGCCACCCGGAAACAGCAGGGCGCCGGCGGCGAAGTCGGCCTTGCGCGTGCGCTGCACCATCAGCACCTCGATCCCCTGTTCGGTATCCCTGAGCGCCATCACGGTCGCGGCCGGAACCGGTGTCACGGGGCGTGCGGTCACAGTGGGCTCTCCCCGGAGAACTTCGGCGTGCGCTTCTCGAGGTGGGCCTCCAGCCCCTCGCGGGCGTCAGGGCCGGTAAACCCGAGCATCTCGAGCGCGGTCGAGGCGTCGAAGGCCGGGCCCGCCATCCGGTACCAGTTGTTGAGCGCGTACTTGGTCCAGCGGATGGCGCCCTGGGCTCCCTGTGCCAGCGAGACCGCGGTTTCGAGCGCCCTGTCCTGCAGTTCGTCGTCGGGCACACACAGGGACACCAGCCCGATCCGTTCTGCCTCCCGGCCATCGATCGGCTGGCAGGTCAGCAGCAGGTACTTGGCCTTGGCCATGCCGCACAGCAGCGGCCAGTTGATCACCGCGCTGTCGCCCGCCGCGACACCGAGCCGGGTATGGCCGTCGACGATCCGCGCCCGCTCACCGGCAATCGAGATGTCGGCGAGCAGACCGGCAACCAGGCCGGCCCCGACGGCGGGACCGTTAATGGCAGAGATGATTGGGCGCGAACAATTGATCACGTTGTAGACCAGGTCGCGGGCTTCCTTCCAGGCGCGCTCGCGCGCCTCGTGGTCATCGATGATGGAGCGGATCATCCCGAAGTCGCCTCCGGATGAGAACGCCTTTCCGGCCCCGGTGAGGATCACCGAGTTGATCGAACTGTCGGCGTCGATGTCGCGCCAGACATAGGCCAGTTCGCGGTGCCCGGTCTCGTCGAGCGAGTTGTAGGTCTCGGGGCGGTCGAAGGTGATACGCAGCACCTTGTCCGCCGGGCGGTCGAACTTGAGCTGCCGGTACTGTGAAGGATCAAGCGTCATGGTCACTCCATTGATCTGCGCCGTGGCAGCCTGGCCACGGCGGTCCCCGTGACCGAGAGTTCCCCGTCCTGGTTGCGGGCTTCCTGGGCGATTCTGACCAGGCCCTCTCCGTTGCGCTCAAACCGGTCGGTCACGGTAGCGGTGATGAACAGGGTGTCGCCTTCCGGATTGTGACGGCGGATCCGGGTCGACGACTCGACCAGGAAACCCTCGTCCCCCATCCAGTCGGTGATGTGGTGCGTCATCCAGGAACAGCGTTCGGGTCCGTAATCATAGGCCCCCGGCGCCCCGACCGCACGTGCGAACTCCGGCTCCCAATGTACCCGTTCCGGGCAGTCGGGGATGTTGAACCGGTTGGCGATACCGAGACCCGGATGCCGGCTGACCTGGCGCCACGCCAGCTTGTTCGCCCGGATGTAGAGGCCGCCCCAGCCCTGGGCGTAGGCGATGAACCCGGTTACCGTCATCGGCCCCTTGACCATGCCCGGCAGGGCCTCGCCGACAGCGGTGTCCTCGTACCAGCGGGGGGTTGCACCGCGGATCTCCTCGGCGGCGTACAGCGCGAAGATTCGCTCGATTTCCTCGTCATCATAGCGCCTTTCGCCGCCAAGGCCGGCGTACTTGGTCCCGCTTTCGCGCGCGGTGTCGCGTTCGGTGCGGAAACACCAGCTGTCGCATTCGGCGACCAGTACTCCGTCCTGGTTGAAAAAGTCGACGTGGTAGATCTGGCGGATGGCACGGCCAGCGAACCGGGTGGTGTGTTCGACCAGGTCCTTGAGCCGGGATTCGGTGGTGATCTCGTCGTTGCGCCGCACCGGGTGGTGCCAGGTCCAGTCGGCGCCGGCCCACATGGCGTGAATTCCGGGCAGGCCGCCGACGTAGCCCGACGCGATCCGGCTGGTCGCGAACAGGAACGACGGTGGAGCGATGATGCCGCCGTGACACGAGCTCTGGGCGTAGTCGGGGTCGCACCACAACGGGTTGTCATCACCGATCCCGTGGGCGTAGTGGCGGATGGCGTCGCGCGTGGCTTCGTGGCACCATGGTTCCGGGTCCCGCGAGATCCGCACGCCGATCCGCTGGCGAAGCTGTGCAAGCGCCTCGTCCGTGATCCTCGGAAACCTGCCGGTCATGCCGCTGCCTCCCGTTCCCGCAACACACGGCGGTTCACCTTGCCCGCCGGGGTCTTCGGCAGGTCGACGACGCAGTCGACCCGGCGCGGCCGTGCGTGGCGCCCGAGTCGGTCGGCGACGAAGCCCGCGACCTCCCCGGCCAGTCCGTCCTCGCCCGCCCGCCGGGTGACGATGAACACCGCAACCGCCTGGCCGCGTTCGGGATCGGGAACCCCGATCGCGGCCGCCTCCTCGATATCGGGATGATGGAGCAGCACATCCTCGATCTCGATCGCGCTGAGCGTCCAGCCGGCCGACAGGATCACGTCGTCCGCGCGGCCGAGGTGGTAGAAATAGCCGTCGGCATCCATGCGGCCGAGGTCCTTGACCCCGATCCAGCCGCCGGAGCGGCGAACGGAGATCTCGCCGACGGCACCGACGGGACAGGCAGCACCGTCGCGGTCGCGAATCGAGACCTCGCAACCGGGAAGCGGCCTGCCGAGCGCGCCCGGACGCACCTCGTGGTCATCGGCGCCGGGATAGTCGGCAATGATGACGCCGACCTCGGTGGTGCCATAGATGCTGCACAGGTCGGTACCGAAGGTGCGGCCCGCCCAGTCGGCGGTCGCCGCGTCGACCGGTTCGCCGGTAAACGACAGCTTGCGCACCGCGAAACTCCGGTCCGCGGCACGGGACCGGGTGCGCATCATCCGGTAGTGTGTCGCCGCGGCACTCAGGGTGGTGATGCCCAGGCGCTCGATCACGTCGAGCAGCCGGTCGGGGTCGAACTTTCCGGCCCACCCGGTGATCTCGACACCGAGCGCGAGCGGCGCAATGGTCCCGTGCCACAGCCCGTGGCCCCAGGCCGGCGAAGACGGGCACAGGAACCGGTCGCCGGGCCTCACGCCGGTTGCGTAGAGTGCCGCGATCATCACCGTGACCACCGCCCGATGCCGGTGACGCACCGCCTCCGGCATGGCCCGGGAGGTTCCGGAAGTATACTGGAAAAGCGCCATGTCGCCGGCCGCGGTCGCCGGAGCGAACACGGCGTCCTGTCTGCTGAGTTCGGCAAGGAACCCGTCGTCCGCCAGCACCGTGGTCACCCCGCAGGTACCCGCGAGGCGCCCCAGGCCGGGGGCAAGGATCAGCAGCGAGGCAGAGCAGTCCGAGAGCCGCGCGGCCAGTCCGTCGGGTCCGAAGGCGGTAAACAGCGGCACCGCGACCGCGCCGGCCTTCATCACCCCGAACAGGGCGGCGTAGAAGGCAAGCGAGGGATCGAGCATGATCGCGACCCGTTCGCCCGCCCCGATGCCCCGCCTGGCGAGCCAGTTGGCGGTGCGTGACGCAAGGTTGGACACTTCCCCGAAACTGTGACTCTCGATGCGGCCATCGCCATGGGCGATCCTGATCGCCACCCGGTCGCGGGGATGGCGGTCCAGGCATTCGTGGGCGATGTTGAGCCGCTCCCTGTCGCCGTCGAACAGCTCCCACAGGGCGTCGCGGCTGCACAGCCGCTGCGCGTCGGCGTAGGCCAGGTGATCGACGAGCCGGTCTGCAGCCATGCGCCGGACCTACCCGCCGTCCCCGGGAGAAAGCTCGGCCACGGTTGCCTCGGGCACCCCGGCACGGCGCAGCACGTCTGCGGTATCGGCACCGAGCATCGGTGCACCGTGGCGGATGGTACCGGGCGTGGCCGAGAACGACACCGGGATCGCGGTGGTCCGCACCGTTCCCTCGCGCGGATGGTCGATGGTGCGGAAGAACCCGGTCTCCTCGAGGTAGGCATCCTCCAGGATCCCCTCGAGATCGTTGACCGGTCCCACCGGCACGTCGACCTCCTCGAGCCGGCGGCGCACCTCCTCGGTGGTTCGCTCGGCAAGGGCGGCAGCGAGCAGCTGTTGCAGTTCGACGATATTGGCCGCGCGCTGCGCCATGCGGGCGAACCGCGGGTCCTCGGCGAGATCGGGACGGTCCACGGCCCGCAGCAGCCGGTCCCACTGCGCGTCGGTATGGGCAAGCAGGCAGATCATCCCGTCGCGGGTGCGGAACGGCCGGCGCCACGGCGAAACCGCGCGCGGATACCCGGGCGGGCCGTCGGCAACCCCCTGCCACAGGTGAGTGGTCATGGTCAGCGACAGCATGGTCTCCAACATGGGCACGTGCACTTCCTGGCCCTCGCCGGTGCGTTCGCGGTGGACCAGCGCCATGGCAATGGATGATGCGAGCACGTAGCCACAGAACTTGTCGGCGATCGGCATCGGCACGAACCCGGGCTCGCCGCCGGTCCGCCCGATCAGGCCAACCAGGCCGCACTCTCCCTGGATCACGTCGTCGTAGGCCGGCCGGTCGCGGTACGGCCCGTCGGCGTGGTAGCCGGTTGCCGAGGCGTAGACGATCGCGGGGTTGACGGCGCTGATATCGGCATAGCCGATACCCAGCCGACCGGCCGCCGCGTGGCGCATGTTGTGGACGAAGACGTCGGCGCCGGATACCAGCTCGCACAGTGCCGCGTGCGCCGTCTGCTGCTTGAGGTCGAGCACGATGCTGCGCTTGTTGCGGTTGGTGGTCTGGAAGAACGGCCCGAGCTCGCCGCTGCGGCTCGGCCCGATCCAGCGCATCGGGTCGCCGCCGGGCGCCTCAACCTTGATGACCTCGGCCCCCATGTCGCCCAGGATCTGGGTGCCCACCGGCCCGAGAACGTTGATGGTCAGGTCGATCACGCGCACGCCGTCGAGCGGTCCGGACCGCCCGCTGGTCATGACCCGTCCCCGCTCCGGCGCAGCGTGGCGTCCCGGCACTTCACCATGCGAAGCGGGGTGTAGGTAATGACCACGGTGCCGTCCTGCTTGACGATCCGGTTCCGGGTGCGCACCAATCCGCGCCCGGGCCGGCGCGTCAGGCGGGCCTCGATCACCTCGCACTCGACATGGATGGTGTCACCCGAAAGCGTCGGGGCATGCACGTCGAGTTCCATGTTGAGGAAGGCCTGGCCGGTCCGCTGCATGGTGGCCTGCACCAGCAGGCCCTCGGCGAAGCTGTAGACCAGCGCCCCCGGTGCGACCCGCCCGTCAATGTCACTCTCGGTCTTCAGGTACTCGAGGTCGACGAACAGGTTCTCGACCATGCCGGTGGCGTTGACGAAGCCGGTGATGTCGGCGTCGGTGACCGTGCGTGCGATGGTGCGGAACCGTCTCCCGACCGGGAGGTCCTCGAAACAGAACCCGAGACCGACGATTTCCATGCGATGTCCCCCCGTGTCCGGATGCGGATGCACCTTATGCCCGATCGCGACCGTGTCCGCACCGCGTCTGTAGCATGATCGCACTGGTGATGGACCGCTGATTGCCCGCAGGACCCGCCCGTCCGCCGAAACCCCGGCGTGGCCGCCCTCTCGCCGGAACCGCCGGGACCGGCGCCGGGGAGCCGCAGCGGAAATCCGGGTGCGCGCGCGGGCGGCGGTCCGGACAGGCGCCTGCAGCCGTCCCGGGACGGGCCACATTCCGGCGGGGGTGACTTGAGCTGTGACACGTTTCCCCGCCAGAATGGACAGCCGCAAGGGATCGGGGGAGGATCCGGCCACGTGTCGGTCTCCGCGACCGCACCCGGTGCGGCCAACCTCTGGAGCGGTACCCTGGCCACGATCTTCGCCGCGCAACTCCCGGCGCCGGAGCGCTGATGCCGGACCTCATCGAGGAGTGGCGCTCGGCCGGCATCGCCGACGACGAACGGGAACTGCTGTTTGAAGAGTGCTACCGGCCCATCTCCGGTCGTCCCCGGCTGGTCCTTGCGCAGGCGGGGCAGGGGCTCGACGGGCGGATCGCCACCCGGACCGGTCACTCGCACACCATCAACGGGCCGTCCGGTCTCGATCACCTGCACCGGCTGCGCGCCCTGGTCGACGCGGTCGTCATCGGCTGCGGCACCGCGGTTCTCGACAATCCGCGCCTGACCACCCGCCGGGTCCGGGGCCCCGACCCGGTCCGCGTCGTGATCGATCCCTCCGGCCGGACCCCCCGGGAAGCACGGATCCTCACTGACGGCGCGGCCCCGACCATCGTGATCACGCGGCCCGGCATCCCGGTTTCCGGCCTCCACCCGTCGGTCCGGCACATCGAACTCGTGTCCGCAGCCGACGGATTCGGGCCGCAGCGTATCCTCGACGCGCTGCGTGAGCTCGGACTCGACAAGGTGCTGATCGAGGGTGGCCCCACGACGGTATCGCGTTTCATTGACGCCGGGTGCGTCGACGAACTGCACGTCATGGTGGCACCGCTTATCCTCGGTTCGGGACGATCCGGGTTCGAGCTTGACCCGATCGACCGCATCGAGCAGGCACTCACCTTCACCGCCAGGTCCTACAGGCTGGGCAGCGACGTGCTGTTTGCCTGCAGGCTCAACGCGGCAGGGCCAGGAGGTCGCGGTGACCCACCCTGACGACCAGGTGCTTCTCACCGAGCCGGCGCTCGCGCCACGCCGCGAGTTCAGGGCCCAGGCCCGGGTGCAGTTCCCCGGCTGCCGACACCCAGCCATCGAACAGCGTTTCGAAGCCGGCGCGGTTGCCCGGGGAGTGCAGGACCCAGTCGCTGCGCCGGACCAGGACCGTCCAGCCGGCGGCCCGGGCACGGTGCGCCAGTGCCGACGCAGCTCGCGGACCGAGGGCGCCGCCGAAACCCTTGTCGCGCCGCTGGTGCCGGTTGAGGCCGTCGCGGACCACGCCGTCGAGCGGGTCCGTCGGTGACCACGAGAGCCGCCCGTCATAGGTGAGAGCCGCCAGCACCGCGGTGCCCGAGCGGCCGAGTGCCCGCCACAGACGCTCAAGCCACGCAGCCGACACCAGGTCGAGCAGGGCAAATGCGGTGACGAGGTCCGTTCCGGCAAGCAGGCGGTCGAGATCCGCCCGCGCAAGGTCGCACCGTGTCAGCCGCAGCGTCGACCCGGTTCGCCCAGTCCACCGGCGCCGTGCGTGATCCAGCAGGCCGGGATCGGCATCGACGAGGTGCCAGCTGGCCGGGACCGTGATCACCCCGTCAAGAACGGAAAAGCCGTTGCCGGTCCCGCATCCGAGGTCGGCGATGGCCAGCGGTTCCCGGTGCTCCCCGCACCAGGAGGCGAGCCGGGCCAGAACCTTGCGCGAGAGCGCGGCGCGGTCCCAGTCGGCCCGCGCCTCGAGCCACCCGGCGGAAAACCCCCTCACCCGCCGTCCACCAGCGCGTCGACGGCGGCCGCGAACCGGCGGACGGTCGTCTCCCAGTCCGCGAACCGTTTTGCGGCGCGGTGTGCCGCCACCGCCATCTCCGAGCGCAGGGCCGGATCCGCCACCACCCGGCGCAACGCGCCGGCCAGCGCGGGCGGATCGCCGGGCGGAACCAGGATACCCGCGTCATCGGGCACGGTCCCGGGGATGGCGCCGATCCGGCACGAGACCACCGGCAGGCCGGCGGCCAGGGCCTCGGCCAGGGCCATGCCAAACCCCTCGTGGCGGGATGCAAGCACGAACAGGTCCGCATGCCGGTAGAAGCACGCGGGATCGGTGACTTCGCCGTGGAACCGGATCCGGCCGCAACACGGGTGGTCGGCGACCAGCCGTTCGACGTGCCGGGCCCAGTCGTGGTCACGCGCCGGGCCGACGAGGTCCAGGGTCCAGTCGAGATCGGCAACGTCCGCAAGCGCCGCGAGCAGGACGTCATGGCCCTTCCTCGGGACCAGGGTGGCCACGCACAGAAGGCGCAGCGGGCCGCCGGGCGATCGCACCGGGCCTGGGGCAGGGCGCTCAAGCCCGGGGGGAACCACCCGCACCCGGGCCGGCCCGCAGCCGAAATCGGCGAGGCGCTGCCTGGTCGCGGCACTGGTGACGATGCACCCGCACGCGGTGGCCAGCGCGCGGCGTTCGGCTTCGAGGAGCCGGACCCTGACCTGTTCCTCCGGTCCGGTTTCGTCGGCGAGCGGGTGGTGGACCAGGGCAACGGTCGGTCCGGGCCACGGCCGGTAGTCCCGGGCGGCCGCCAGCGCGGTGAAGCACAGCCCGTCGATCACGGCAATCCCGCGCTGTTCACCCAGCCGGGCGAGATCCCGTGACAGCTCGCCCGCATCGGGTTCCGGGTAGGCGGCCTGGAGGCAGACGATATCATGAAGTCGCCCCAGGCGCTCGAGGCCGAGCGCGATGTGCCGGTCGTAGATAAAGCCGCCAGTGCGTGTTTCCAGCGGACCCGGCACCACCAGGCGGACCGGCCCCGGGGTCGTCACACGCTGCGGTCCGGGCCAACCGGTCCCTCGTAGGAGGCCCAGGCGATGTGGGATTCCCGAAGCGTGACCAGCAGTGCGGCAATGCCTCCGGCGTGCGGTCCGAGGCGCCCGGCGGCAATGGCGTCCGTCATCCGCGTGTGGATGTCGCGGGCGAGGAACTCGGTGGTGGTGTTGATGCCGCGGAACGCCTCGACATCGTCGAGGTTGCGGTAGTCGTAACCGTCCAGCACCTCGCGCAGGACCGTCCTGGCGCGGCCGATGTCGACCACGATCATGTCGGGATCGAGGTCCGGGCGGCGGAAGGTGACATCGACCAGGAAGGTCGCGCCGTGCACCGCCTGGGCCGGTCCGAACACCTCGCCCCGGAAACTGTGCGCGATCATGATGTGATCACGAATCGTGAGACTGAACACGAGCCGGCTCCCCAGCAAATTCAGGCGGCAGGATACACCACCCTGTGGCACAGGGCGGCACGGCGCCCGGCCGACAGTTCGACCATGTCCGCAGGCAGGCCCTCGAAGGCGCCCTCGCTGTCGATGAGTGCGTCGAGGCGCGCATCGCGCAGCAGTTCGAGCGCCCTGTCAAGCCGTCGTGCGCGCGACCAGCGCGCGCGGTAGCGCGGCGCGACGACACCCACTTGGGAAGAGAGGATCGACAGGCGCCGGTCGTGAAAGTCCTCACCGAGCGGCAGGGTCACGGGCCGGGTGCCGTACCAGCTGAGCTCGACGATCCGCGCCTCGAATCCGGCCACCGCCAGGCACGCCCGCAGCCCGGCCGGGTTGCCGCTTGCGTGGAACAGCAGCGTGCTGGCGTGGCGCGGTTCCCCGGCAAAGCCGAGACCGAGCCGACGGGCGATCTCGCCCCGGGCCGGCTTGACATCGACCACCTCGACCCGGGCCCCGGCCAGCCGGCGGGCGAGATAGCCGACCAGCAGGCCGATCACCCCGGCGCCGACGACACAGACCTGCTGGTCCCGGTCAGGCCTCGCGTCCCACACCGCGTTCAATGCGGTTTCCATTCCAGGTGCGAGGACCGCCCGGGCTGGCGGCACGCCCCGCGGCAGCGGCCGGGCCGCGTCTTCGGGCAGAATCATCAGATCCTGGTGCGGGTGCAGGGCGAAGACTTCCTGGCCATGGCCGGGACCCGAGATGACCGTTCCCACGGTGGAGTAGCCGTACTTGACCGGACCCGGGAACTCGCCCTCCTGGAACGGGCAGCGCATGCGTGCGGCCAGCCTGTCGGGCACCTCGCCGCGAAACACCAGGGTCTCGGTTCCCCTGCTGACCCCGCCGTACCGCGACCGCACCACCACCTCGCCGGGCGCGACAGGCGGCACCGGCTGCGACCGGATCCGGCCACAGCCCGGCCGCATCACCCAGAAGGCGCGCACCTCTGCGCTCGGTCCTGCTGTCGACTGCTCAGACATTACGTCATCACCCTGATCGGACGTGCCACACTCCCCGAGCCTCCGCCGTGACCCGCCCCCGTCAAACCCGTCATCGTGCTCCGTTGCGGGGTCCGCCGGTTCCGGTCGTCACCCAAGCGAAACGCCCACTGTCACCCTCGTCGGGCTCCGTGTCCATGGCGCCCGCGCGGTACCCGGGAGAGGTGAGCCGGATCCGCTCCCGCCGGCCTGATCACGACGCCGGGTAGCACGTCACGCGCCAAACTCGCGGAACATGCACATCATGACCCCACCCGCGACACCCGATGACACTCCAGGCCCCGTCCCTGCCGGAGCGACGGGTCTGCCCGAAGGGTGCGCCATGGCGGGCCGGCATCCGCTTGCCTGTCGCAACTTCGCCGTCCTACCCTTGGGCCCTCGGGTGACGCCAGCGGGGAGAGGCCAGCATGACTGGACACTGCCGCAGACTGTTGCGAAGTCTCGCGCTGGGATTGTTCCTGCTACCACAGCCGCTTGCGGCCGAGCCGGTCACCTGGCGCATCGATCCCGAGCACATGTCGGTCGGATTTCTGGTCGACCATATCGGGTTCGCCAGCGTGCTGGGGATGTTCCACGAGGCTGACGGCAGCTTTGTCTTCGACGCCGAGCAACGCCGGGTCGAGGACATCACGATCACGGTCAGGGCGGCCAGTGTTCACACCAATCACAAGGCCCGGGACGAGCACCTGCGCGGCCGCGACTTCCTGTGGGCCGAGAAGTACCCGGTCATCACCTTCACCGGGCGGGAGGCTCGCGCCACCGGTGAACGGACCGGAGTGATCACCGGTGATCTGACACTACGGGGCGTGACCAGACCTGTTTCTGTCGAGGTGGTGTGGAACAAGACCGGCGCGTATCCGTTCGGCGACCACCACGAGGCCATCGGCCTGTCGGCGCGCGCCCGCATCCTGCGCAGCGACTTCGGCATGGACTACGCCGTGGCCAACGGATGGGTCGGTGACGAGGTCGAACTGATCTTCGAGTTCGAAGCCCGTCGCGACTGAGCGCCCGGGAACCGGACCGAAACGGCGCATCGGGCTTTCCCGTTGGGCCGGCGGCAAGGCCTTGTCCGCGCAGCAACGCTTGGATACCACCAAGCATACGCCGCGCTCCTACTGCTCAAGGATGGGGCCTTGAACAGTTCGGCCCGCCGATTCAGCCGTTGACGGTCTGAGGGAAAGATTGAAGAAAGACGCAGTCTGACCGAGAATTAAAATGACCGAAAGCCAGAGCAAGGAAGATCAGGGTCGCAGGATCAAAATTTATGCCGTCGCGAGCCTTTCTTTTTCACTTCTCGTCTTCGTGGTTATCCCAATAGCGATCATTCTCGATTCGTTCGACCTGATAAGCGTGCTTGCACACGACATCATGATGTTCATTGGGGTGCCGCTACCGATTTTGGGAGCGGTTTTCGGACATATTGCACTGAACAAGATCAAGAAACATCCCGAATCACCGAGAAAATACAGGCGTCTGGCCCTGACAGGTGCGATAGTGGGTTACTGTTGGGTGGCTTTTTGCATCCTGGTTTTCCTGTTCTTTTGGTTTGTTGTCTTCCCCAACCTGTTTCACTCACATTGAATTCACATGGAATTGCCTAGAACAGTGACCCGGATTGGGCCAATGCTCATCCTCAAGCGGTCCGGTGAAGCCGACCGACACCACCAGACGGGCCTCGACGTCACTTCGCGGGAGTTCATGCCGGCGGCGACGGGCGAAACGGTTGCGCGCCAGGGTTTCCCGGAGTGCTCAGCGTATCGTGTCCGACGGATACGGCATGGCGTAGCGCTCCTGTGGATCGCTGAACCGGCTCGGCGCAACTGCCGGTCCCAGTGGGGTCGAGCGGCGGTCGCGGTGGATCACGCGGAAGACGCGTCCGAGACGGACGCTACGCAGCCGCGAGCGCAAGCGGTCCGGGTCGTAGCCGCCCGTCACGCAAAGTCGCCCTGCCGGTCTCCCTCCGCGGTCTTCGCCACGCGGTCGACCTCGCCCCCGGCCAGCAACGTCAGCGGCGGCGCGCCATCGAGCGAGGACAGTTCCGTCGTGAGCCAGACCCAGGCGGCATAGCCGTCGTCGAACAGCCCCGCCACCCGGTCGAGACCATTGAGCGGACGTCCTCGCTTGTCGAGCTGCCCCGCAGGGAAGACATGGCCGCGTCTCGCGCCCCGCCAGCCCACGATCCGGCCCCTTTTCAGCCAGTCATGCACCGACTGGCGTGTGTTGAGCCCGATCCGCGCCGTCAGCTCGTCGGAGGTCAGCAGCGTCTCTGGCGCGCTCTCGCTCGTGCGCGCCGCCAGCCGTTCGGCCGCCACTTTCCCGTCCACCCGCCGCGGTCGGTCGCCCCCGACAATTTCGAGCGCCGGCCGGCCCGCGTCGTCCAGCGTCAGCACGTCGGCCGCCGCCAGCGCCGAGCGCACGGCGTCGGGGCGAGCAACCAGAGCCGCCACATGCGCCGGGCTCAGGCGGCCTGCCGCCTCATGCAGGACACCTTCCAGCCCGCGCACTTTCTCTTCGCCGGCCCGGCCCACGGCAGTCCTCCGAGGCAAGCAAGCCTCGCCCCGACATTGGTCTATACCGTCTGTTCCGTCGATGGGCGTCCGCCGACCTGCACCCTACGAACGAGTTGTCAGATATCGAGACATGCAACAAAGCACCAGTCCGCCAGCGTCACCGACGGGTTCAGCCATGGGGAAGACTCTCCCGTATGTCCGGGATCCCGGTCAGGAAGATCGCTTCATGCTGATGACCCGTATAAGCGCTGAATATGTACTCGTTCCAGTGGTTGAGGCTCAGGCCATACTTCATCAGGTGGCCGCGCGCGTTGTCAGTCCGGGAAAGTCTGTTCGCTTTCATCCGCGCCAGTTCGCGCTCCATGTAGTCGATGAAGGCGCGTTCGGGATAGTCCTCGATGACGTATGGCGTGATGAACACGATATGCCGCCGGGATAGGGGGTGGGGCGGAGGAAGTACGCGCACGAACCAGATTTCCCCTTCGCGGCCGGTATAGCCAACCGGCACCATGCAGGAAATGATCTCCCGTGTGCCGACCTCGCGTAGCAGGACCTCGGTGTCCTGGCTGCCGCAATGGACGTAGAAGCCCATCCTCGACTGCTGCATCCGCTCAATGCTGTCGATCAGCCAGGACGGGAGATCGAACTCAGCCGCGATGCGCAGAATGCAGCTCCCCATGGTCTCCCGGCTGCTTCCGAACCGGACGTCGAAAAACGCCCACATCGCAAAATAGCTGCGTGTCAACGGGCTCATCGGCGGCCCGGACGGCAAGTATTCGTCCTCCGCGTTGCCGACGGTCCTGACGAAGCCCTTCACCTCTCTCATTCCGGAAATCGATTCGGCCATGAGAGAGGTGATGTTCTGCGCCAACGCATAGATGGCAAGGTCAGGGTCAAGGTCCGCGAACTTGCCGGGGACCGGATCCTCGCCACCGAAGCCGGCTTCAAGGGCCATCTTCCTGCCCTCCCGCCAGCTCTCCAGATCGACGACCTTTGAGCCTCGGGAGGAGAGGAGCTTCCTTGTTATCCTGTCTGCAACGGAACCCATGCTGTGCTTTTGGCAGAATTGGCTCGTGGGGTTCAGGCGTCCGCCGCGACAGCGGCGGTCCAGGCAGTGTACTCATTTCCCGCAACAGGATGCAGCGCCCAACAACGAAGACTGCGTGATGCCCGCAGCGCGCCCCGCTCACTCTCCGGTTCCCTTACCGGACCAGGAGTTCGCCGCATCGAATCGCTCGGCAGGCCGGGCCAGCAGGTTGACGCCCAGCCGGACCATGAGGTCCTTTCAGACGCTGCACCGGATACAGGACATACTGCCGCAGGAAAGCGAATGCCGACGCGTCCGGGAACCACTGCACCGTCTGAGCGCCGATCCCCGGCATGGGCAGGTGATCCGCGACGATCTGCGGGCCGGGTTCCCTGCCCCGCCGATCTGGATGCAGGAATTTCTGCGCGACCTGCTCGGGACCGCCCACGTGAATGAGGCGCCACCATGACGGCCACCGCAAACGGTCGCCTGAGCGCCACGTCACCGAGTGGCTGCCTCGACCTGCTCCTCACGGCCGCCAACCGGCAAGCAACGGGAGGCGGACTGCGGAGAACGGGTCATGATAGGCGCCGGCTCCAGTGACCCTGCGGAAGCCTCCTCGGGGCTTGCACCACCACGAAGTCGGCTGCAGAATCGAGCCACACCACCGGGATGTTTCAGGGAGGGGCGGATGAGGGTCCGGACACTCACGGACACCGTCGGCGCCGAGATCGAGGGCGTTCGACTGGACCGGCTTGACGATACATCATTTGACGGAATTCGCGCGGCACTGGACAGCCACGGCGGACTGCTGTTCCGCGACCAGTCCCTCGAGCCCGCCGATCTGGTCGCGTTCAGCCGACGTTTCGGCGAACTCGATCACGCGCCGGTCATGGAGAAAGGCCGGACCGCGGTCGAGGGCTGGCCCGAAATCTACATCGTCTCCAACGTCCTGGATGCCGAAGGCAAGCCGATCGGCAGCCTGGGGGCTGGCGAAGCGGTCTGGCACACCGACATGTCCTACCTCGAGAACCCGCCCGATTTCTCGATGCTGTACGCGATCGAGGTCCCGGCGAGCGGGGGCGACACCTGGCTGTCCAGCATGGCGGCGGCGCACGATAACCTGCCCGGGGAACTGCGCGAGCAGATCGCGGATCTCACGATCAAGCACGACGGCACCTTCAATTCCGGGGGATACCTGCGCCAGGGAGTGCGCGAGGACTCCAACCCGGCAACCTCGGTCGGTCAGCCGCACCCGGTGATCTGCGCCCACCCGCGCACCGGGCGGCCGGTCCTCTACCTCGGGCGCCGGCGCAACGCCTACGTGATGGGGCTCGAACTCGAGGCGTCCGAAACGCTGCTCGACCGGCTGTGGGAACATGCAACCCGCCCCGAACTCGCCTACGCGCATCGATGGCGTCCGGGAGACCTGCTGCTGTGGGACAACCGGGCGACCATGCACCGCCGCGACCCGTTCGACCCCGAGGCCCGGCGGGTGATGCAGCGCACCCAGGTCCGGGGCCACGGCGCACCACGGCCGGTTGCTGAGACCTGATCGGAGGCATCCAGGTGTTTGACGGGTTCGAGGTGCGGCACGTCGATGCCGGCGCGGCAAGGGTGTTTGTTCGTCACCGGGGGCGGGGCCCGGCGGTGGTGCTGCTGCACGGATACCCGCAGTCGCACGTCTGCTGGCACCGGGTCGCACCGGCGCTGTCCGGACGCTTCACGGTGATCGTGCCGGACCTGCGCGGCTACGGTGACAGCATCGGCCCGGCCCCCGACCCGGAAAACCGCCACTACTCCAAGCGCAGCATGGCGCAGGACCTTGTGGCCGTGCTCGACGAGTTTTCGATCGGGTCCGCCGCCGTGATCGGTCATGACCGCGGCGGTCGGGTCGCCTACCGTTTCGCCCTCGACCATCCCGACCGGATCACCCGGCTGGGCGTGCTCGACATGATCCCGACCGGCGAGATGTGGGAACGGCTTGACGCTGCCGCGTTCATATCGGGGTATCACTGGCAGTTCCTGGCCCAGCCCCGCGGCCTGCCCGAACGCATGATCGGCCGCGATCCCGACGACTACCTCGAGCACACCCTTCACTCCTGGGCGCGGGTCGACGGCTGTTTCACCGACGAGGCGATGGCCGAATACAGGCGCTGCTTCCGCAAGGCCTCGGTGATTGCCGCGAGCTGCGCCGACTACCGGGCCGGGGCCACGGTTGACTGGGAACTCGACCGGGCCGACAGGGAAGCGGGACGGCTGATCTCCTGTCCGACGCTGACACTGTGGGGGGCCAGCCGGCGCGGCGGTTTCGACCAGCTGGAGGTCTGGCAGTCCTGGTGCGCGGAACCCGTCACTGGAGGGCCAATCGACTGCGGCCACTTCCTTCCCGAGGAGGCGCCCGGAGAGACGCTGGGCGCGCTCGAGGGCTTTCTTGACGGGGAATGATGGCGGCCAGACTTGCCGGACCCGTGTCGGGATCGGTAAAGATTGGCGCCTTTCAACGCAAGCGGATGCACACCATGCCCGAATCCTTCACGCGCAGCCCGGAACATGCCGTCGATTTCGACGTCCTGGTCGTTGGTGCGGGCTTTGCCGGCATGTACATGCTCTACCGGCTGCGCCGGCTCGGGTTTTCGGCGCTGGTCATCGAGGCCGGCAGCGATGTCGGCGGGACCTGGTTCTGGAATCGCTATCCGGGCGCCAGGTGCGACGTCGAGAGCGTTCAGTATTCCTACCAGTTCGATCGCGAGCTCGAACAGGAGTGGACCTGGTCCGAGAAGTACAGCCCGCAGCCCGAGATCCTCGCCTACGCCAACCATGTTGCCGACCGGTACGACCTGCGCCGGGACATCCGCTTCAACTGCCGGGTGACGGCTGCCCACTACCAGGCGGATCGCCGCCTCTGGGAGGTGACGCTCGCCGGTGACGAGCGGATCTCGGCCCGGCATGTGGTCATGGCGACCGGATGCCTCTCGCTGTCGAACACGCCGGACTTTGCCGGCATCGACGACTTCCGGGGCGCGACCTATCACACCGGGCGCTGGCCGCACGACGGGGTCGACTTCACCGGCCAGCGCGTGGGCGTGATCGGAACCGGGTCTTCGGCGATCCAGTCCATCCCGGAGATCGCTCGCCAGGCCCGGACACTGACGGTGTTCCAGCGCACCGCCAACTACACCATCCCGGCGCGCAACGCGCCGCTCAGCCCCGAGTACGTTGCGCGGATCAAGGCAAGCTACCCGGAGCTGCGGGCGCGGGCGCGTTCGCTGCCGACGGGCTATGCCATCAACTACAATACCGGATCGGTCCACGAGGTATCGCGGGAGGAGTACCGCGCCGAGTACCGTCAACGCTGGGAGGCAGGCGGCGTCAACTTTCTCGCGGCCTACGGCGACCTGCTGTTCGACGCCGAGGCCAATCGCACGGCCGCGGACTTCGTCAAGGACATGATCCGCGAAACCGTGCACGACCCCGAAACCGCCGAACTGCTGTGTCCGACCAACATCATCGGCTGCAAGCGGTTGTGCGTCGACACCGACTACTATGCCACCTACAACCTGCCGCATGTCCGGCTGATCGATGTCTCGCGCGTCCCGATCGACCGCCTGACACCGGAAGGGCTGTTGCACGACGACATCGCCCACGAGTTCGACGCGATCGTGTTCGCCACCGGCTTCGATGCCATGACCGGCGCCCTGTTCGACATCGATATCCGCGGCCTCGACGGGATTTCCCTGCGCGAGAAGTGGCAGGGCGGTCCGCAGACCTATCTCGGCCTTGCCACGGCAGGTTTTCCCAACCTGTTCACCGTGACCGGTCCGGGCAGTCCCTCGGTGCTGACCAACATGCTGCCCTCGATCGAACAGCACGTGAACTGGATCGCCGACTGTCTTGCCTGGCTGAGAGACCGCGGACACGAGGTGATCGATGCCAGTCCCGAAGCGGAACTCGCCTGGGGCGAACATGTCAACGAGGTGGCCGCGGCGTCTCTGCGTTCGACCTGTGCGTCGTGGTACGTCGGTGCCAATGTTCCGGGCAAGCCCCGGGTGTTCATGCCCTACATCGGCGGGTTTCCGCGCTACGTTGCGAAGTGCGACGAGGTTGCATCCCGGGACTACGAGGGTTTCGCGCTGACCTGACCGGCCTGTGCCGGACGGCGGCCCCGGTCTGCGCGCTTCATGCCTGAGCGGTGCCGGAATGCAGGACCGGTGTTCCGGCGATCTGGGTGCGCTGCATCCGCCGGGCCGCCACGTGACTGTCGTTGATCGCGAGGTGCATCAGGCAGCGGTTGTCCCAGAACGCGACCGAGCCGGCACGCCAGCGGAACCGGCAGGTGAATTCCGGACGGGCCGCGTGGGCATAGAGGTAGTTCAGCAGCGGCGCGCTTTCCTCTGCCGTCATCCCGGCAAGCCGGTGCACGTAAACCGCGTTGACGAACAGGCATTTTCTCCCGGTTTCCGGGTGAACCCGGACCACGGGATGCTCGTTCTCGGTCATGCGCCAGTCCGGATCCTCGCGAACCTTGGTGGAGCGCCGGGCGTTGAGGCCCGCCTTCGGCCCTGCCACCCGGCTGTCGTTGTGGACAGCACGCAGTCCCTGCAGCATGCGCTTCATGCCATCTGAAAGCGTCTCGTAGGCACGGTACTGGTTGGAAAACAGGGTGTCGCCGCCATGGTCGGGTACCTCGAGGGCATGGAGGATTGCCCCCATCGGCGGCGCCTCCATCATGGTGGTGTCGGCATGCCACTTCTCACCCGCGACCGCGGTATCTCCGGGTTCCCGGTTCAGGTAGACGATCTCGGGGTTGGACTGGCCCTGGTTGAAGTTGGGATGCACGAACAGCGGCCCGAACCTGCGGGTGAAGGCCTTGTGGCGTTCGATGTCGCGAAGATCCTGATCGCGGAAGAAGATCACCAGGTGGTCGAGCAGCGCACGGCGAATCTCCGTGATGACAGCGTCGTCGAGATCATCCGCGATGTCGACACCTCCGATCTCCGCGCCGACGCACCCGGAAATCGGTTGAACCGAAATATGCTGGTATGAAGTCATGTCAGTGCCCCGGACCCGGGCCAGCCCCGACCGGGGCGCCACCCGTCAATGAATTCCATCCAACCCGGAAGCCCTGCCGGTCGCGGCAAGGACCGGCGTGTCGTTCGAGGTCACGCAGGCCCGGCGACGCGGACCGACAACCGGCGTCCGGAGACGTCCGCACCCGTCCCGCGCCACCGCAGGCCGTGCACGTCGACGCAACCATGCACCGACCCGGTGACGGCCCGCAACTCCCCCGGAGTTGCCCCGAGCGTGCAGGACACCGCCGGCGGTGCCGTACCCTGTGGCCGGCCGCCGGCCAGGCTCACTCCCCGCCCAGATTCCCGATTTCCCGCTGCAGGACCGCGCGCGCCGGTTCGTCGGGAGGCATGGTCTCCAGCAGTCGGCTCCAGTACTGCCGTGCCTGACCGGTCTCGCCGTCGGTCCGCGCGATCATGCCCGCGTACCAGAGCGCGAGAGGCAGCCCGGGGTCGAGTTCGAGCAGGCGGTTGACCAGGGGCCTGAGTTCGGCGGGCAGTGCGGCGTCCGGCGTTTCGAGCGGGTGGAGAGCGCGGACGCGGGCGGACAGGATATCGATCCGGTCGGGCGCAAGCTCGCTCGCCTTCGCATAGGCCTCAAGACCCTCCTCGCGCCGGCCGAGCACCAGGTAGGACCTGCCGAGCCGCGCCCAGCCGTCGGGATCATCGGGCTCCTGCTCCAGCCGGTCGGCCAGGCCCTCGACCATGGCGACGACACGCTCGTGGACCCCGTCGACCTGTTCCCGGGATGCGATGCTGATCCGTTCGTCGAGCTCCGACCGCCATGGCGCGTCTGCCGGAGTATCGGCGGCGAGCGCACGCCAGATCAGCAGCGCCGCCGCCAGATCCTGGCGCTGGTAGGCGGCAAGGCCAAGGTGGAAACGGGCCACCGGATCCAGCGGATTCAGCGCAAGCGAACGGCGAAACAGCGACTCCGACGCATCGCCGACCCGGCCGTCCTCCGTGCGGACAAGCGCGAGGCCGAGAGCGGACAGCACGGTGGGGTCCTCGGGCGCAAGGCTTTCCGCCCGACGCAGCGCGGTGACCGCACGTTCCGGCAAGCCGGCGCCAAGGGCGGCGTGCCCGAGTGCTGTCCAGGCCTCGGCGTCTTCAGGAGCGTCGCGGGTCCGGGCCTCGAGGTCCGCGAGTGACCTTTCCGGCACCTCACGGTGTTCGACACCCTGACCGTCCACACGGTCCGGAGATCCGAAATATCCGCCGTAGAGCAGCAGCGAGGCTGCGGGCACCAGCAGGACCATGACCACGGCCGCGAGCCGAAGACCGCGACGGGCCCGTGCCGGCGGCTCGTCGCCGGTTGCAAGGATGCGCCGCTCGATCTCCAGGCGCGCGGCATCATGGTCCGGCCCGGAGATCAGTCCGGCGGCATGGTCGCGTTCGAGTTCTGCCAGCTGGTCGCGGTAGATACGCCGGGCCCGGTCGTCACCCGCAATCCGCCCGGGCGTGCGGGCCAACAGCGGTCGCAGCAACAGCAGGGCGGCAAGCAGGCAGACGAGGCTGGCGAGCAGCCACAGCGTCATTGCCCTTCCTCGTCGCTGGCTGCGAGTGCTGCAAGCCGTGCGCGTTCGTCGTCGCTCAGGGCGGCCGGTTCAACAGGGCTTCTACGACGCCGCAGGGCTGCCCATGCGATGGCGATGCCCGCGAGCAGGGCCAGGACCGGGCTCGCCCAGAGCAGCCAGGTGCCCGGCCTGAAGGGTGGATCAAGCAGCACGAATTCACCGTAGCGCGCGACCAGGAACCGGTGGATCTGCTCGTCGCTCTCGCCGGCCACAAGACGTTCACGGATCAGCGTTCGCAGGTCCTGCGCCAGAGCGGCGTCACTGTCGTCGATCGACTGGTTCTGGCACACCAGACAGCGCACGCCGCGGAAAATCTCCCGGGCTCGCTGTTCGAGCCCCGAGTCGGCGAAGATCTCGTCGGGCTGGACAGCATGGACCGGAGCCGCTGCGAGCGGGGCCAGCAACAGGAACGCGACGATCGCGAGGAACCGCATCACGACGCCGCCTCGCGCAGGCTCCGGAGCAGCGGCAGGATCTCGTCCTCGAGTACCGCCCGGGTTACGGGGCCGGCGTGGCGGTACCGGATCCGGCCGTCCCGGTCGATGATGTAGGTCTCCGGAACCCCGTAGACTCCCCATTCGATCGCGGTGCGACCGCTGGTGTCGGTACCGATCCGCTCGAACGGATCACCGAGTTCCGCAAGCCATGCCCGGGTCCTGGCCGGGTCATCCTTGTAGCTGATGCCGTGCAGCGTTTCCGATTTCGCCAGTCTCGTCAGCACCGGATGTTCGGCACGGCACGGCAGGCACCACGAGGCGAAGAAGTTCACCAGCGTGACCCCGCCGCGCAGATCATCCGACGCAAGACCCGGTGCGCCCTCGAACAAAGGCGGCAGCGCCATGTCCGGAACCGGCCGGTCGATCAGGGCCGACGGCAGTTCGCCGGGGTCGCGCCCGGTCAGCAGGGGCACCGCGAAGTACCCGGCGACCACAGCGAACAGCACCAGGGGCAGCAGGAAGACGACACGCGCCATGTGCGGTCAGTCCCCGCCGGCGGGCTGTGTCACCGGTCCCGGGGTTCGCCGCGGCGCGCCGACACGCAGCCTGCGATCGGACAGCGACACCAGGCCGCCGGTCACCATCATGAGCGCGCCGGCCCAAATCCACGGGACCAGCGGCGCGTGCCACAGCCGCAGCGTGCGATGCTCCGGTGTCCGGCCCTCGCCGACGGCGGCGTACAGGTCGCCGAGCGGACGGCTGCGGATGGCCGCTTCCGTGGTTCGCGTTCCCTGGACCGGGTAGAAACGGCGTTCGGGCCGCAGCTCGCCTATCGCCTCGCCATCACGCTCCACCCTGAGGCGCACGACCTCGGCCTCGTAGTTGGGACCGTTCCCGGACCTGATGTCCTCGAGCACCACCCGGTAGCCGGCGAGTTCCGCGACCGCTCCGGGCGTGGCATCGACCACGACCTCGCGCCGCCAGAAGCTGTCGCCGACAGCCCCGCAGATGAAGACGGCGAGACCGAGATGGGCCAGCGTCATGCCATGGGCGGAACGGGGCAGCCCGATGATCCGGGCCACGATGCCGCGGCGCCGGAACAGTCCGACCCGCCCGGTCCATTCGATCAGGGTCGAAGCGGCCAGCCAGGCCGCCAGCGCGAGGCCGATGACCGGTCCGGGGTGGTGGCCGTGCTGCAGCAGCCAGGTGAGCAGGGCCACGGCACCCGCGACCAGGGCCGCGAAGCGGAGCCGGGTGAACACGCCCTCGAGGTCGGCCCGCTTCCACGCGAGCATGGGCCCGATACCCGCCAGCAGGACAGCCGGCAGCATGACCGGGACAAAGGTGGCGTGAAAGAACGGGGGTCCGACCGAGACCTTCTCGCCGGTGGCCGCATCGAGAAACAGCGGGTAGAGCGTTCCGACGCAAACCGTGGCGGTCGCGGTCGCAAGCAGCAGGTTGTTGGCAACCAGCCCGCCCTCGCGGCTGATCGGCCGGAACAGGCTGCCCTGGGCCATTGCAGGAGCGCGGAACGCGAACAGGGCCAAGGCACCGCCGATGGTCACGGCCAGCAGCACCAGGATGTAGAGGCCGCGGTCGGGATCGACCGCGAACGCGTGCACCGAGGTCAGCACCCCGGACCGCACCAGGAAGGTCCCCATCAGGCTGAAGCCGAAGGCGATGATGGCGAGCAGGATGGTCCAGCTCTTCAGCGCATCCCGCTTCTCGACCACGATGGCCGAGTGCAGCAGCGCGGTGCCGGCGAGCCAGGGCATGAAGCTCGCGTTCTCGACCGGGTCCCAGTACCACCACCCACCCCAGCCGAGCTCGTAGTAGGCCCACCAGCTGCCGAGTGCGATCCCGGCGGTGAGCGCCGACCAGGCGGCGAGCGTCCATGGCCGGACCCAGCGCGCCCACGCAGGGTCGACCCTGCCCTCGATCAGGGCCGCGACGGAAAACGAGAACGCGACCGAAAACCCGACGTATCCGAGGTAGAGCATCGGCGGGTGGAACGCGAGCCCCGGATCCTGCAGCAGCGGGTTGAGATCGCGTCCGTCCGCCGGGACCGGGTCGAGCCTGAGGAACGGGTTCGAGGTCAGAAGGATGAAGCCGAGGAACCCGGCCCCGAGCAGTCCCTGAATGGCGAGCACCCTCGCCTTCAGAACCGCCGGCAGCCCGTGTCCGCGCAGGGCGACCGCCAGTCCGAAGGCCGCCAGCACCAGGACCCACAGCAGCATCGAGCCTTCGTGGTTTCCCCATACTCCGGTGACCTTGTAGAGCATGGGTTTCATGGAATGGGAGTTCTCGGCGACGTTCAGGACCGAGAAGTCGGACGTCACGTAGGCGTGGGTGAGTGCTGCGAAGGCGCCCGCGAGCGCAAGCAGCTGCACCAGTGCCGCCGACCTCCCGAGTTCCATGAGCGCGAGGTCGCGCCGTGCCGCGCCCACCAGCGGGACGGTGCCCTGGAGCAGGGCGACCAGGAAAGCGAGGACCAGGGCGTGGTGCCCGAGTTCGATGATCATGAGCCCCCCTGCCATGTGCCGGCTCTGCGCAGGGCGTCCGCCACCTCCTTTGGCATGTAGTTTTCGTCGTGCTTGGCCAGGACCTCGTCCGCCTCCAGCAGGCCGTCGACCAGCAGGCCCGAGGCGACGACGCCCTGTCCCTCGCGAATGAGATCAGGCAGGAGGCCCCGGTAGCTGACCTGGACCGTGGCCTTGAGATCGGTGATGCGAAACCGGATCGGCGTGCCGCCGCGCTCAAGGCTCCCCTGTTCTATCAGCCCGCCGATCCTGATCCTGCCTTCCGGCGCCCGTTCCTGCGCCTGCAGATCGCTCGGAGCGAAGAAGAAGACGACCGTATCCTCGAGTGCCACCAGCACCAGTCCCGCTGCCCCGGCGAGCAGCAGAAGGCCGACACCGACGAAGGTGAGCCGCCTGTGCTTCGCCTTCACGACCGGCTGCCGCCTTGCCGGCGTCGACGGCGCCCGCCGGTCGCGGCCTCGAGTCTGGACAGCTGGCGGCGGCGCACCGACCGTTCGCGCAGCGACAGGCACAGCAGACCAATCAGCACGGTCACTGCCACGGCATAGGCGGCCCAGACGAATCCGGCGTGGCCGCCCAGATCGACTGTTCCGATGATGACCCCTCTCCCGTGGATGCGACCCGCCCGAACCGCGGCGGGCCGTGCTCTCAGGCCTGCGGACCGGCCGTGCCGCAGGCAACCCTGCCCAGCGCCCTGCTCCGGCGCACCAGCATGGCCGATTGCATGCGAATGATCAGCACGGCAAGGAAATACATGAACAGTCCCGCGGCCATCAACAGCAGCGGGACCAGCATCGATGAATGGATCGCCGGTGCGTCCAGGCGGGTCAGGCTGGCCGGCTGGTGCAGCGTGTTCCACCAGTCGACCGAGAACTTGATGATCGGAATGTTGATCACGCCGGCCAGCGCCAGCACCGCGCCGGCCCTGGCACCGCGCTCGGGGTCGTCGAAGGCGTTCACGAGCGCGATGTAGCCGAGGTAGAGGAACAGCAGCACCAGAACCGAGGTGAGCCGGGCGTCCCAGACCCACCAGGTCCCCCAGGTCGGCTGGCCCCAGATCGCCCCGGTGGCAAGCGCCATTGCGGTAAATGCCGCTCCGATCGGTGCGGCTGCCTGGGCGGCGACGTCGGCCAGGGGATGTTTCCAGATCAGGAAACTCGCGCTGCCCGCGGCAACCACCATGTAGATGAACATCGCGAGCCACGCCGACGGCACGTGGACATACATGATCCGCACCGTCTCGCCCTGCTGGTAGTCGGGCGGCGAGACGACGAGTGCCTGCCACAGGCCGGCAGCGAGACAGACCGCCGCAGCCGCGATCGTCCACGGCAGGATCGTGCCGGCGAGCCGCATGAACCGGGTCGGGTTTGCCAGGGCGTGCATGGTGCAGGTTCTGCCCTAGAGTACTGACTGCCGCAAGGCTGCAGCCGTCGCCCACGGACAGAGCGCGAGTGCGCCCAGCAGCATGGCGGCGAGAAACAGCACCGGGGCCGCGCCGTTCGCGGGATCGGTCGCCGCCACGCCGAAGATCAGTACCGGAATGACGAGCGGCAGGATCAGCAGCGCGGTCAGGACACCGGCACGGCGCGCGCCGAGGACCAATGCCGCCCCGAGTGCGCCGAGCAGGCTCAGGATCGGCGTGCCCAGCGCCATTCCCGTCAGCAGTCCGGACAACGAGCCCTCCGGAAGCTGCAGCGCGAACCCGAGCAGCGGGGCCAGTACCAGGATCGGGACCCCGGCGGTCAGCCAGTGCGCGATCACCTTGGCCAGCACCACGAGTTCGAGCGGGACCGGCGAGAGGACCAGGAGGACGAGGCCGCCGTCGTCATGATCGGGCTGGAACAGCCGGTCGAGCGACAGCATGGCCGCGAGCAGTGCCGCGGTCCACAGCACTCCTCCCGCCAGGTCGCCAAGCGCAAGGGGCCCGACCCCGAAGGCAAACAGCGTGGCGACCAGGGCGAAAAAGGCAAGGACCGCCGAGATGTCGCTGAGGTGCCGCAGGCCGATACGCAGCTCCCGCAGGATGATGACGAAAAACCGGGTCACGACCCGTGCTCCGGCACCCGTTCGCCGGACTGCTCGAGTGCGAGTCCGCGGACCGGCTCGGCAAGCTCCACGGGCGTGTGCGACGCGATCACTGCGATGCCTCCCGACCCACGGTGACGTGCAACCGCAGCTTCCAGGGATGCGAGGCCTGACCGGTCAAGACCGACCGCGGGCTCATCGAGCAACCAGATGTCGGCGGGTGTGGCAAGGAGACGCGCCAAGGCCAGCCGGCGCTGCTGGCCCGACGAGAGTGCCTGGACCGGCAGGTCCTTCAGGCGAAGCAGGTCGAACCTGGCCAACGCCAGCAGACAGCGCTGTCGCGATGCGGGGCCGCGGACCCTCGACCAGAAGAGCAGATCCTCCTCGGCGGTGAGGATCGCCCTGGAGCCGGTACGGTGCCCGACGTGATGCAACCGACCGGCATGTGCGGCGAGATCCTCCCGGATGTCCCGGCCATGCCAGTCGAGGCGGCCGGCCGACGGCGGGCGCAGGCCCGCCATCACCTGCAGCAGGCTGGTCTTGCCGCTGCCGTTCGGCCCGGTGAGCAGCAGCGCGTCACCGGGCCAGAGCGCAAACCCGACCCCGCGAAACAGCTCGTGGCCGCCACGTTGACAGGCGATGTCCTCGCCGGAAAAGAGCGGCGGCGCTCCCGCGGTCACCCGGGCCTCCCGTCGGGACCGGCCGGCGCCCGCAACACGCGTCGGGTGCGACGGGCCATCATGCACCGCTCCCGGGCAAGGACCGTGCGATCACCCGGCGACCGGGTGCGGCCGGAACGCGGTCATCGATCCCCGGACTTCACCGGGCCAGCGGACCGCGCAGGAACCGGCCGGGCAGGGCGCCGGTGTGCTCGTTGTCGACCAGCACGGTGCTCCCGCCGACCACCGTCGCCCGGATGCCGGTGCTGTACTGCTTGAGGCGCCGGGCGCCGCCTGGCAGGTCGGTGACAACCGTCGGCATCTGCGCGCCGACGGTATCGGGGTCGAGCACCACGATGTCGGCCACCATGCCCTCCCTGAGCAGGCCGCGGTCATGGAAGCCCCACCGGGTCGCCGTGTCGTAGGTAATGAACCGGATCGCTTCCTCCAGGGTGAATTCCTGCTCCTGGCGCACCCAGTGGCTCAGCAGGTGCGTCTGCATGGAGCTGTCCATGATCTGGGACACGTGGGCGCCGGAATCCGAGAAGGTGACGCAGGAGTGCGGATGCCGCATCAGGGCCAGCGCGTCGTCCATGTTCTCGTTGGCCAGCGGCTGGCGGAAGAACACCTTCATGTCGTTCTCAAGCGCGATGTCGATGAGCGCCTCTGCCGGTGACACGCCCCGTTCGGCGGCGATGGCGGCCATGGTCGGGTGCGGCAGGGCAATCTTGTCGACGACGTGGAAGATGTCCCATTCCGGCGGCTGGGCTTCTGCACCCACCACCTCCGGGCCCTCGTAGGGCCGGCTTGCGACATCGATCAGCCTGCGCCGGGTGTCCGGGTCGCGCAACGCCGCCATCTGCCCCTCGAGCGGCAGTTTCCGGACATCGCGCCACACGTCCCAGCTGTCGAACGGCATGTTGGTCTCGAAGGAGAGGATCGAGTTGATCTCGCGGCTGTGCACCTGGGTGAACATCCGCGCACCGGTCAGGTTTCTCTCTTCGATGATGTTGTAGAGCACCTTCCACTGCCCGGGAAACTTGCGCCGTGACAGGCTGCCGAAAGTGATCGGACGGCCGGACTCGACCGACAGGTCGGCGAGCTGGTGGTAGACGCCCTGCATGTGGTCCATCGACCCGCGTTCCATCGCAAGCTGGAAGATCCCGGCCCCGATCTCGCCCATCGCGTTGACCAGGGCACGCACCTCCTCGAAGTCGGCGACGCGGCTGGCCACGAGCCGGTCATCGGAGGTGAGGTGGCTCGGGCTGCGCGAAGTCGAGAACCCGAGCGCACCGGCACGGACCGCGTCCCGGACCTGGTGCGCCATCGCGCGCAGGTCGTCCTCGCTGGCCTGGTCCTCGAAGGCGCGTTCACCCATCACGTGGGTCCGCAGGGCCGAGTGCCCGATGTAGCCGGCGTAGTTGATCGCCTTGGGCAGGCGATCGATCACGTCCATGAACTCGGGAAAGGTCTCCCACTGCCAGGTAATGCCCTCGAGCATGGCCGCCCGGCTGATGTCTTCCGCCCGCTCGAGGTTGCGGAACACGAAGTCGACCTCGGCCTCCCTGCAGGGTGCGATGGTAAACCCGCAGTTCCCCATCACGGCCGTCGTGACACCGTGGTAGCAGGAGCAACTGCCGAGCTGGTCCCAGAAGATCTGGGCATCCATGTGGGTATGGCCATCCACGAAGCCGGGGGTCACCACGTGTCCCTCGGCGTCGATCACTTCGTCGGCGGGCTCGTTGATCCTGCCGATCGTGGTGATGATCCCGTCCTTCACGCCAATGTCGGCGCGGTAGCGCGCCATGCCGGATCCGTCGACCACCATGCCGTTCCTGACCACCAGGTCGAAGCCCATTACCCTCTCCCGTCCACATCTGTGCCATCGCAGGCAGGCATTATTGCGCGCGGGTGCGATCTTCGCCACAGTGCCGGCATGCACGAGGCGTCCAGCGACTATCTGGTCGAACCTGATCCGCGCGACCCGCTGCTGACCAGGCGGGTCGAGGGTGTCGACCACGAACAGCAACCCGTCACCACCTCGGTGGTGGTCGAACGGCCGTTGACGATCTTCCTCAACAGCCAGGAAATCGTCACCGCCATGACGATCGGCGACTACCCCGACATGCTGGCGATCGGGTTCCTGCTCAACCAGAACATGCTGCTGCCCACCGACCGGATCACCGGAGTCGACCACGATGACGATCTCGGGGTGGTGGTGGTCCGGACCGAGCGGTCCACCGACTACGAAGAAAGGCTGCGCCGCCAGGTCCGCACCTCCGGCTGCGCACAGGGAACCGTGTTCGGCGACCTGATCGACACGCTCGACGAGGTGACCCTGCCCGGCGACGCCGTCCTGAGGACATCGTGGATCTATGGCCTTACGCGCCGGATCAACACCACGCCCAGCCTCTACCTCGAGGCCGGCGCCATCCACGGCTGTGTCCTGTGCCGGGAGGACCGGCCGCTGGTCTACATGGAGGATGTCGGCCGGCACAACGCGATCGACAAGATCGCCGGCTACATGTTCGTGAATGGCATCGATGCAGCCGACAAGATCTTCTACACCACCGGCCGGCTGACCAGCGAAATGGTGATCAAGACGGTTCGGATGGGAATCCCGATCCTGGTCTCGCGCTCGGGGTTTACCGCCTGGGGGGTGGAACTCGCGCGCCAGACCGGCCTGACCCTGGTCGGACGTGCCCGCGGCAAGCGATTCATCGCGCTCTCCGGCGAACACCGGATCGTGTACGACGCCGATCCCGCCCGGGCCGAAGTGGATGTTCCGCGACGGAACACGCGCCGTGCCTGACGGTTCCCCACCGGTTGCGGGTGTGCTGCTGGCAGGTGGATTGTCCCGTCGCATGGGCGGCGGCGACAAGTGCCTGCGGCCGCTCGCCGCCCGCCCGGTGCTTGATCACGTACTCGCCCGGGCCCGGCCCCAGGTCCGGGACCTGATGCTCAATGCCAACGATGACCCGGCCCGGTTCGCGCGCTGGGATCTTCCGATCTGTGCCGACGTGGTCGAGGGGCGGGCCGGCCCGCTGGCGGGTGTCCTGACCGGCCTCGACTGGGCGGCGGCGGCAGTACCCGGATGCCCTTGGGTTGCGAGTTTCGCGACCGATGCCCCGTTCCTGCCGGCCGACCTGGTGGAGCGGCTCCTCGAAGCCGTCACCGCCGCCGGGGCCCGGATGGCCTGTGCCGCGAGTAACGGGCGCCGCCATCCCGTCTTCGGTCTCTGGCCGGTCGAAACGCGCCACGACCTGCGCCGGGCCCTGGTGGATGAAGGCATCCGCAAGGTCGAAGACTGGACCGACCGCTACCGGACCGTGGTTGTGGACTTCCCGGCAGAGGGGTTCGATCCGTTCTTCAACGTGAACCGCCCCCCTGACCTCGCGCAGGCGGAACGCTGGCTCGAGCAGGCATCCGCCGCAGGATAGGCGATGCGCACGCCGCTGACATGGTCACCGCCGCGGCCCGATCCTGACACCCGCGGCCCCCGAGGTGTGCTTGGGGGTCTCCCCGCTTTGACAGAGTCCGGTCGTGGGTCAGTTTGAAAAAGCCTGAGGTCCGCCATGCCGTCATGCGGTCTCCCTGCACGACATCACCAACAGCTTCGCCGCCCGGCGCGTCAGAGGTTGACATCCATGATGAGACCCCTGACCCTTTCTCCACTTCTCCCCCTCGGGACTTGCCTGTTCGGGATCTCCGCACTCAAGCCGAGAGCATCCCGGAAGGCCCCCGAGGGGTAATTCGTATGAGGCCCCCAGGACCGATGAGCCCGCAGTGAAGCGCGCCATCGCATCGCCCCGAAATCCGGACCATACGGATCATCAGAGCCTCTTGCAGTGATTCTGGCTGCAACCTATCGCGGTAGGGGAGCCGGGTAACCGGCTTCCCTACCGCGACAACTTTTGCCCATAGCTCAGGGCCGTGTGCCGGCCCCCGGAGACTGCGGGACGAGACTGTGACTTATTTTCGACAATAATTGGCCAACCGTCGTTAGAAGTCATTTTTCACCTCAGTTAGCGTCTAGACGAACTTTCAATGCACTCAGGGTGGTACGACCGAAACCTGACCGAGAGATATCCACTCGGTAATATTCAACCAGACAAGGCGAAGACTCATGAAAGAAGCGGTCATCACTGAATTGAACATTTTTCCCGTCAAGTCTTGCCGAAAGGTAAGTCTCGATGAGGCAAAAATCGACAGATACGGGGTGGCCGGCGATCGTACACTCATGGTCGCCTACAATGGCAAGACCTTGGCGCAACGTAGCGATCCGCAAATGGCCCAGATCTCCGTAACGCTTCTCGGGGATGGGCGTTTTGTCATGCATCACGATGAGCTTGATGATTTCACTCATGAGCTGGTCACCGACGGCCCGACCTCGACGGTTGGATTGCTCAGAAACGATATCGAAACCTACGACCAAGGTGACGTCGCCGCTGAATGGTTCTCCAAAGCCATCGGCAAGGATGTTCGCCTGGTAAGCGCCGCCGAACAATGGTTGCGCAAGTCGAAAGTCCCCTATGCGGTTGCCGCTCATGATGTGCCCACCAAGCACCTGACCGACGTCATGCCAGTCCTGTTGTGCAACCAGGCGTCAATGGACGACCTGAATACGCGACTGGACCACAAGATTTCGATAGACAATTTCCGCCCAAATATTGTCGTTGAAGGTCTCGACCCATATGAGGAAGACGATATTCACAACTTCGCGAACGACGATGCCTATCTCGTCAATAGCCTCAGTTGCGAGCGGTGCATCATGGTGACAACCCACCAGCAGACCGGCACACGGCCTGATCCGGGCGAGCCCCTGAAAACCCTGTCCACCTACCGCCAAATTGAGAAACGTTATGCCAGCGGGATCCTATTTGGTGTTTACGTGCAGGTCATGGGGGAAACCACCCTGAAAGTCGGCGACAAACTGTATGTCGATCACATCGAGGGCTGACCATGGTCGTGCTTGAAGAACAACTCATGAAGGCCCGAGACGACTTGATGGCCGAGAGCGGCGTTTTCATCCCGGTCCCGGATGCGAAAGAAGAAGCGATTATCGAGCGAATCTTCGATCTCGCCAAGGTCACGGGCCGGCACAAAGTCTTGGATGTCGCTTGTGGCGCCGGTTATTTCAGCCGCTACGTGGAGCCGAGATGTCAGCGCATCACCGGCGTCGATGACAATCCGGTATTGCTGGCTTTTTTCCGGGAAGGCATCGCCGCGACCTATACGTTCAGCCTTGGTGCCGACGACCTGCCTCACCTGGAGCATATGCCCAACTATTCCGATGAGAGCTTCAATGTTGTCGTTTGCCAATCGGGCTTTCGAAAGCAAAAAAACCCGGCAGCTGTTCTGTCGGAAATGTTCCGCGTCCTTGTGCCAGGAGGCACGATTTGCGTCGCCGATATCGTGGGAACGACGGATTCAGATGGCCGCCGGCAGCACAACGAACTACTTCAGTTGGTCGAAGCGGACCACAAAGATCTTCTGACGATCGAAGGGTATGAGAAGCTTTTGCAAGACGTCGACATCACCATTACCGGGCGTGAAGAAATTGAGCTCGACTATGGAGTCGGTGAATGGCTTGGAAAGTTCGGAATCGACGATACCGTCGCTGAAAAGGCCCGCGAAATGATCGCCGGCTGGCTCGGTGATGATGCCCCCGACCTCGACGTTCGCGAAGAAAATGGCGCAATCCGTTTCCGGCAGCGTTTCGAGGTATTCATCGGCCAGAAATAACCATTCGGTCATATCCGTCTTGTTTGAGTTGACCCGATCTCTCTCTCCTATCGCTTTCGTCAATCTGGCGTATGCAGGGGACCGTTATTTCTTGCTGGTATTTCCAACGGCCGTATCGAAGCGCGGGCCGAAGTGGTCCTGGCATTGGTCGAGGAGACCCCGGATATGGCATTGGCGGAGATCGCCGCCCATCTGGAGAACGAGCACGGGGTGCGGGTGTCCCAGAGCACGGTGTGGCGCTTCTTCCACCGCCGCGGCATCACCTTCAAAAAAAAAGCCGCGCACGCCAGCGAGCAGCAACGATCTGACGTGCTGCAACGCCGGCGGGCCTGGGTCGAAGCCCAGCCCGACCTCGACCCCGAAAGGCTGGTCTTCGTCGATGAGACCGGCGCTTCCACCAAGATGGCGCGGCGCTCAGGCCGGGCTCTGCGCGGACGGCGGTGCCGGGCGGCGGTGCCTCATGGGCATTGAAAGACCACCACCTTCGTCGGCGCCTTGAAGCTGAGCGGAATGACCGCCCCCATGGTGCTCGACGGCGCCATGTACGGGGCCGCTTTCTTGGCCTATGTCGAGCAGGTGCTGGTGCCGACGCTCAAGCCCGGCGACATCGTGGTGATGGACGACCTCCCCGCCCACCGCAGTGCCGCCGTCCGCGACGCCATTCGCCGGGCCGGTGCCGAGCTGCGCTTCCTGCCGCCCTATAACCCCGACTTCAACCCGATCGAGATGGCATTCTCGAAGTTCAAGGCCTACCTCAAGCGCCGCGCCGCCCGCACCGTCTCCGAACTCTGGGAGGCTATCGGCCAGGCCACAGACATCTTCACCCCGACCGAGTGCCATAACTACTTCGTTGCTGCAGGATATGATCGCGTATGTACAGAAAGTGCTCTAGCGCGTTTCGTCCAAAATTAGCCAAACCGCTTATGCACTTGGCTCCGGTTTGATCAACATGTTGTAGGTCAGAGGTTCAGCGTTGATTGCGAGGGTGAACAGTGAACGGAAGGCGGCGTGTCTGGTTCTCCTCCGGTTGAATCGGAAGACGAATTCGTCGAGGT
>JAJEAR010000020.1 GCA_022822665.1 Alphaproteobacteria bacterium
CCACACGGCCCACCCCGCTTCAGGCCAAGGTATTCGAACTCCTAGGGGTTCGGCCGTAGTGTACCCAGTAACCCGCAACTGAAATCTGTCGAATGGCAGTCATATCAACCAGTTGCGTTTGATCAAGGCTGGAACTTCGGATTAGGCGGATCGCATCATATGGATCGAATTCCAGGTGAGCCCCATTGTCGGCCAGAAAGAGGCGGCCTGTAACCCAGGCCGTGCGCTTGTTGCCGTCTGTAAAGGCGTGGCTCCTTGTGAGGCCCCACATGTATGCCGCCGCCAGGTCTGCGATGTCGGGTCGGCCACAGGCGTCGAGATTTGCCGGGCGCGCCAGAGCGGATTCCAGGGCGCCATGGTCTTGCAGGCCGTCGGCGCCACCGTGCTCTGCGATCTGGCTATCGTGAACGGCGAAAACGATCCTTGCCGGGACCCAACGCCAAGGATTGCCAGGCGGTTCGATCACCTGGCCAGTGCCCGCAGCACCTCCCGGTCATCGTGCATGATTTCCTCGGCCAACCTCATCTGCCGCTCGAAATCGGGGTCGTAGGGTGTCAACCGGTAGCTGCCGTCCGGCGCCTCCGTCAGGTAAAGTGTGTCGCCCTTCTTCACCCGCAGTCGCGCCATTGCCTCCTTGGTGAGGATCACGCCGGACGACGCGCCGATCCTGGTGACCTTGAAGGACAGCATCCGGTTTCTCCCGACTATATAATCTACATTAATATACCAGTTTTCCGTCGGTGCGAGGCCGACAGCCC
Organism: Alphaproteobacteria bacterium; assembly: GCA_022822665.1. GTDB lineage: Bacteria > Pseudomonadota > Alphaproteobacteria > Thalassobaculales > Thalassobaculaceae > Bin52. The sequence goes on from JAJEAR010000020.1 coordinate 759, forward strand.
GGGTCTCGTTCGTCAACAGCCTGGAAGAACGTTCGGGGATGCCGATCTCGATGACCTGGCAGGACAGCGTCCGGATGCGGCACACCGGTCCTGACGACGTTCCTGAAACAGGCGTGTGGCAGGGGGACAGGGTGCAGGGGAACGGACTGCCCAGCCGACGACATGGTTCGACCAGGAAAGAGGTCCTGCTGCCCGGCGGCTGTATCCGCAAGGAGGACTGGTGCCGGTTAAGGGACTCGAACCCCCGACCCTCTGATTACAAATCAGATGCTCTACCAGCTGAGCTAAACCGGCACGAGGACTGGCGACCTACTGCGGTTGACCGCTGCGTGTCAACGGGGCAACGTCGGCGGCATCGGGTTTGCAGCGGAGACGACCACGCGTGACCACCTATCGCCACATCGAAGTCCGGCCTGTTGCCGGCGCCCTCGGGGCCGAGGTCGCCGGTGTCGATGCGTCACGGCCGGTCCCGGACGAGATCATTGCCGAGGTCCGCCGCGCCCTGCTGGAGAACCTCGTGATCTTCATGCGCGGCCAGAGGCTCGAGCCGCACAGCCAGCTCGCATTCGCCAGGCGGTTCGGCACCCCGATGATCTATCCGATGATCAAGGGAGTGAAGGGCTGTCCCGAGGTGACCCCGGTGATCAAGGAAGCGGAAGACCGGGTCAACTTCGGCGGCATCTGGCATTCCGATACCGCCTACCAGGAAGTCCCGCCGCTCGGCTCGCTGCTGTATGCACGCGAGATCCCGCCGGTCGGTGGCGATACCGAGTTCTCCAACATGTACCTGGCCTTCGAGCGGCTGTCCGCCGGCATGCAGCGCCTGCTGGAGCCCCTGGTCGCGGTCAACGTGTCGGGCAAGGGCCGGGCACGGGCCACGCGTTCGGCCATGCGCAGCGCGGCGGCAACCGCGCTTGCCGACGACGCGCTCTCCGCCTCGCACCCGGTGATCAGGGTCCACCCGGAAACCGGCCGCAAGTCACTGTACGTGAATGTCGCCCACACCAGCCGGTTCCAGGACATGAGCGAGGAGGAGAGCAGGCCGCTGCTCGAGTTCCTGTTTGCGCACCTGGCGCGTCCCGAATTCACCTGCCGGTTCCGCTGGGAGCCCGGCACCCTCGCCTTCTGGGACAATCGCTGTACCCAGCACAACGCTCTCAACGACTACCACGGACATCGCCGGGTGATGCACCGGGTCACGCTCGAAGGTGACCGGCCCGCCGGTTCCGGCTGATGACCACGGCCCTGGCGCCGCTCGGGCGCGACCTGAAGGTCATGGGACTGGTCGGCACCGCGCACGCTGCCAGTCACTTCTTTCACCTGGTGCTGCCGCCGCTGTTTCCGCTGCTCAGGACCGAGTTCGACCTGAGCTACGCGGCTCTCGGCCTGCTCACCACCCTGTTCTACGGCGCCTCGGGCATCGCCCAGACCATTGCCGGCTTCCTCGTCGACCGGTTCGGAGCGCGGCGCATCCTGCTCGGCGGCCTGATCCTGCTGTCGGTCAGCGTGATGGGTTACGGACTTGCCACCGAGTTCTGGATGCTGCTCGTCCTCTCCGTGCTCGCCGGGCTCGGCAACAGCGTCTTCCATCCCGCGGACCTGTCGATCCTGACCAGCAAGGTCTCTCCCTCGCGGCTGGGACGCGCCTACGGCGCCCATGCCCTGTGCGGTTACCTCGGCTGGGCCATCGCGCCCGGTTTCGTGGTTGCCGTTGCCTCCCTGGCGGACTGGCGGGTCGCGGTCATCGCTGCGGGGGTGGCCGGGCTTGCAGTCGTCGTGCTGCTCGTGGTCTGGGGCGGCGAGGACCTGGCCGAGGCGCCGGCGCCGGTGCCGGTGAGGAGGGGAACCGCCGGGGTCCTGCGTGACGTCCGCCTGCTGTTCTCGCCCACGATCCTGTCGTGTTTCGCCTATTTCACCTTCCTGTCCGCAGCCCTGGTCGGGGTGCAGACCTTCGGGCTCACCGCGATGCAGGCGATTTATTCCGTCACGCTCCACCACGCCACGATCGCACTGACGGCGTTCCTGGTCGGGGGTGCGGCAGGCATCTTCGTCGGCGGCTTTGCCGCCGACCGCACCGAGCGCCACGACGTCATCGCCATGTCAGGTGTCATGCTCTCCGCCGTGGTCCTGGTGGCGATCGGTGCCGAGATGACGGGAGGCGGACTGCTCGTTCCCGCCATCGCCATGGCCGGGTTCCTGTCGGGAACCACATCACCGTCTCGCGACATGCTGGTGCGCAAGGCGACCCCCGGTGGTGCGACCGGCCGGGTGTTCGGCTTCGTCTATTCCGGGCTCGACCTCGGTTCGTCGCTGATGCCGCTGCTGCTCGGCTGGCTGCTCGACGGCGGTGACCCGCGCATCGTGTTCCATGGCTGTGCCATAGCCATGGTGATCACCATGCTGACGGTGATCGAGGTGCGACGGCGCGGCGCGATCGCGGCCGGACGCGCCTGATCATGCGGCGGCGGGCGCCTTGCGGCAGAACCACGGCCGCGCCGCCTCGAGCTGGGAGGCAAGCCTGAACAGGGTTGCCTCGTCACCGTAGCGCGCCACCGCCTGCACCGCGATCGGGAACCCGTCGTCCGCCTGGCCGATGGGGATCACCATCGCCGGCTGGCCGGTGGTGTTGAACCAGACGGTAAACGGGCTGAAGGCGAACACCCGTTCCCAGTACTCGTCGAGGTCCTCCATCATCATGTCGAGCCAGCCGAGCTTCGGCGGACGTGTCGCGAGCGCCGGGGTCAGCAGCACATCGTGCTCCGTGTGAAACTCCGCCATCTGCCGGCCGATCCGGTGGGCGGTCTGCTCGGCAGTGAGCAGTGTCGCGCCGTCGATCCGCTCGGCCCAGCGCATGGTGTTCCAGACCACGGTCTCGACCTCGCCCGGCTCCGGCAGGCGGCCCGAGGGATGGCTGCGGATGCCGTTCAGGATCGAACAGGCGCTCACGGTTCTGAAGGTCGGCACGACTGCCTCGCCCTCGATCTCGGGGTCGGCCTCCACCACCCGGTGGCCGAGTTCCTCGCACAGCGTGGCGGTCTCGACGAGAACCTTCAGGCAGTCGGGTTCGATCCGGGCACCGTTCGGGGCCCGGGCACTCCAGGCGATGGCCAGTCTCCCCGCGTCCGCACCCACCTCCTCGAGGAACGGCCGCGCCGGCGGCGGGGCAGTATAGGGGTCACCCGGGCCGGGGCCGCGGGTCGCGTCAAGCAGTGCGGCGTTGTCACGCACGGTGAGCGAGACCGCGTGTTCGATGGAATAGCCGCTCATGCCTTCGCCCGCGACCGGCCACAGGGTGTGACGGCCGCGGGACGGCCTGAGCCCGACGAGGCCGCAGGACGCGGCCGGCGCCCGGATCGACCCGAAGCCGTCGGATGCATGCGCGATCGGCACCATCCTCGCTCCGACCGCGGCGGCGGCACCGCCGCTCGAGCCGGCCGGCGTGCGCGACAGGTCCCACGGATTGCGCGACGGGCCGTGGAGCTGCGGCTCACAGGTCAGGCTGAGACCCAGTTCGCAGGTGTTCGTCTTTCCCAGGATCACCATGCCCGCCTGCTTGATGCGCGTGACGTGCAGGCTGTCGAACGGGATCGCCGGCAGTCCGGCGAAGAAGCGGCTGCCGCGGGTGGTCCGGGTGCCCGCGAGCGACGAGCCGAGATCCTTGAGCAGGAACGGAACGCCTGACAGCGGCCCGTCGGTCGGCCCGTCGGCGAGCTGCGTGCGTGCCTCGTCGTAGAGTTCCTGGACCACCGCGTTGACCGCGGGGTTGCGTGCCTCGATGCGTTCGATGGCCGCCTCGAGAACCTCCCCGGCGGAAACCTCCCCCGACTTCACCAGGCCGGCAAGGCCCAGTCCGTCATGGTCTTCGTATTCGGCAAAGCCTGCCATGGTCATTCCCCGTGCGGATAATCAGGAATATGTGAGACCGCCGTTGACGTCGAGAACGGCGCCCACCATGCCGGAACAGGCCGCCGACAGCAGGAAGGTGATTGGCCAGGCGATGTCCTCGGGCTCCAGGAGCCGGCCCAGCGGATAGGCGGTCACGTCGATGGATCGCCCTTCGGTCATCTGGGTGCGGGTCGGTCCGGGTGCGACCGCATTGACGAGGACGCCGGAGCGGGCATAGGTCGCGGCCAGGAGCCGGGTCATGGCGTGGACCCCGCCCTTGCTTGCGACGTAGTGCGGTTGCGACGTCACCCCACCCATGCGTCCGGCAATGGAACCGATCAGCACCAGCCGGCCCCAGCCGGCGGACTGCATTCCCGGCAGGAAGGCGCGCGCCACGTTGATCGGTCCGCGCATGTTGACGTCGAAGATCAGGTCGGCGTCCTGTTCCCAGGTCTCCGGGTCGCCGCTGATCCAGTCGTTGTAGCGGGTCACGCCGGCCGTCAGCGCCACCGAATTCGGCTTGAGGTCGGAACGGGCGAGGTCCTCCGCGAGCTCCTCGACCGAGGAACGCTCGGCGATGTTGCAGGCCCGTGTTACCACGCTGGTCTGGTATCGGTTCTCGAGAATCCGGGCCGGGCCCGAGGGATCCTCGATGTCGGCGAGCACCAGCGTCGCACCCTGTGCCGCACAGGTCTCCGCGACCGCCCGGCCGATCCCGTGCGCCGCCCCGATCACCAGGACGACGAGACCGGTCAGGTCAAACCCGCTTGCCGTTTCACGTGTCATTTTCCAGGTCCCGAAACGCCACACCCGGGGCCAGTATCATGTCGGCCGCCGCCGGGTGCAACGCTCCCGAGCCGGCTTGCACCATCGCAACCGACGCGTATAGGGTCGGTCACCCGACCAGGGACGAGGAGACAGCGGGCCATGGACAGGATTTCACTGGTTACCGGTGCCGGCACGGGTGTGGGCAAGGCGGCGTCACTGGCACTGGCGGCCGACGGCTGGACAGTGGTGCTGGCCGGCCGCAGGCCCGAGCCCCTGGAGGAGGTTGCCTCCACGATCCGGGCCGACGGCGGCGCCGCCCTGGCGGTGCCCACGGACGCCAGCGACCCCGCGGCGGTGAAGGCGCTGTTTGCCACCGCCCTCGAGACCTATGGCCGGCTCGACCTGCTGTTCAACAACGCCGGGACCAACGCTCCGGGCATTCCGCTCGAGGAACTCAGCTTTGAGCAGTGGTCCACGGTCGTAAACATCAACCTGACCGGTGTCTTCCTGTGCACCCAGGAGGCCTTCCGGATCATGAAGGACCAGACACCGCGCGGCGGACGCATCATCAACAACGGCTCGATATCGGCGCACGTGCCGCGGCCGAACTCCGCACCCTACACCGCGACCAAGCACGCGGTCACCGGGCTGACCCGGTCGACCTCGCTGGACGGGCGCAAGTACGATATCGCCTGCGGCCAGATCGACATCGGCAACGCGCTGACCGACATGGCGGCGCGGATGGCCCGTGGTGTGCCGCAGGCAGACGGCAGCACCAGGATCGAGGCGGTGATGGACGTTGAGAATGTCGGCAGGACCATCGCCTACATGGCGAACCTGCCTCCCGAGGCCAACGCGCAGTTCGTCACCGTAATGGCGACCAAGATGCCGTTCATCGGCCGAGGGTGAGTTGACTGGTTACGCAGGCAGGGAGACAGGTATTGGAGACGATTGATCTGTTACGGACCCGGCGGTCCGTCCTGGCACGCCATCTGGGCGAACCCGGTCCGGGGCCGGGGGAGCTGGAGCTGATCCTCGAGACCGGGTTGCGGGTTCCCGACCACGGCAAGATCGGGCCCTGGCGGATCCAGGTCATCGGCAAGGAAGGCCAGGCGGCACTGGGCGAGTTGTGTGCCGAGCGGTTCGTTGCCGAACATGGCGAGCGCGCCAACCCGAAGATGGTCGAGTTCGAGCGTGACCGGTTGCAGCGCGCGCCGGTGTTGCTCGCGGTCACCGCGCGCCTGCAGGTCCCCCACAAGATCCCGGAAATGGAACAGCGGCTGTCGGGTGGCGCACTGTGCATGAACATCCTGAATGCCGCCCATGCACTCGGTTATGGCGCACAGTGGTTGACCGAGTGGCCGGCATTCGACGACGAGGTGAAGAGGATGCTCGGTCACGATCCGTCGACCGACATCATCGGCTTCATCTACATCGGCACCCCGACCCAGGCTCCCACCCAGCGCGACCGTCCGGCACCGGAAACGGTAATCAGCGAGTGGAACGGCCCGTTGGCCTGACGGATCAGTGCCGGCGGCTGTGGCAGACCGCCTGCAACTTGTTGCCGTCCGGGTCGCGGACATACCCGCCGTAGTAGTTCTCGTGGTAGTGCGGACGCGGGCCAGGGGCGCCTTCGTCGGCGCCTCCGTGTGCCAGTGCCGCGGCATGGAACCTGTCCACCTGGTCGCGGCTCGATGCCAGGAAGGCGACGTGCACGCCGTTGCCTGAACTGGCCGGCTGCCCGTCAAACGGCGGCAGCACCCAGAACTGCGGACCGTTCCACCTGCCGTAGCCGGCCCGGTGCCGGTCCCGGTGCAGGTGCTCCCAGCCCAGGACCCCGACGAGCACGGCGTCGTAGAAGACCGTGGCCCGGTCAATGTCCGCGGTTCCGACGGTCACGTGGCTGAACATCGCGGCCTCCTCAGTGCGCATCGGCCCAGGTCGTTCCCCAGCCGGCCTCGGCGATCAACGGCACCGACAGATCGATGGCGGGGAGTGCGGCCTGTTCCATGATGTCACGGACCACCGCGACGGTTCGCTCGAGCTCGGCTTCCGGAACCTCGAACAGCAGTTCATCATGGACCTGCAGCAGCATGCGCGACGCAAGCCCCTCGTCCTGCAGCCTGCCCGGGATCCGGATCATGGCGCGCTTGATGATGTCCGCGGCCGATCCCTGTATCGGAGCGTTGATCGCTGCGCGTTCAGAAAATGCCCGCCGCGCCCGGTTGGCATCCCGGATGCCGGAGACATGAACACGGCGTCCGAACAGGGTTTCCACGAACCCCTGTTCCCTGGCGGTCTCGCGCGCCGTGTCCATGTAGGTGCGGATACCCGGAAACCGTTCGAAATACGCGTCGATGTAGTGGCGGGCCTCGCCCTGGGGACAGCGCAGCTGCCGGGCAAGCCCGTAGCTCGAAATTCCGTAGATGATCCCGAAGTTGATGGCCTTGGCCTTGCGGCGGACCATGGGATCCATGCCCTCGACCGGGACACCGAATACCCGCGAAGCGGTCTGCGCATGGATGTCGAGACCGTCGAGAAAGGCCTGGCGCAGGCTATCGATGCCGGCGATATGCGCCAGCAGGCGAAGCTCGATCTGGGAATAGTCGACCGAGAGCAGCAGCGACCCCGGTTCGGCGACGAAGGCGGTGCGGATCTTCCGTCCCTCCTCGGTGCGGATCGGGATGTTCTGCAGGTTCGGATCGTTGGAACTGAGCCGGCCCGTGGCGGCGCCGGTCATGGAATAGGAAGTGTGGATGCGGCCGGTGCCAGGGTTGATCTCGTCGACCAGGGCGTCGGTGTAGGTCGACTTGAGCTTGGACATCTGGCGCCAGTCGAGCACCCGGGCCGGGAGCTCGTGGCCCTCGGCTGCGAGGTCCTCGAGCACCGTGGCGGCGGTCTGGTAGGCCCCCGTCCGGGTCTTTCGCGCTCCCGCCAGGCCCATCTTCCCGAACAGGATGTCGCCGAGCTGGCGCGGGGAACCCACGTTGAAGGTTTCGCCGGCCAGCTGGTGAATCTCCCGCTCAGCGACCTCGAGACGCTGCTCGAAATCCGACGAGAGCGAACGCAGGATCCCGGGATCGACCCGAATGCCCGTGGCCTCCATCTCGGTGAGCACCGGGATCAGCGGCCTCTCGAGCGTCTCGTAGACCACGGTCTTGCGCGCCTTCGGCAGGTCGGACCTGAACAGGCGATGGAGACGGAGACTGACGTCGGCGTCCTCGGCCGCGTACCGGCAGGCCTCTTCCAGCCCCACTTCGGCGAAGCCGATCTGCGCCTTTCCCCTGCCGCACACCTCTTCGTACTTGATTGTCGAGTGACCGAAATGAAGGGCCGCGAGATCGTCGAGACCGTGCTTGTGCAGACCGGCACCGAGCACATAGGACAGGCACATGGTGTCGTCGACCGGCTTGAGCGTGACCCCGCCGTTGTGCGGCTGGCGCATCACGAGGATGTCGTACTTGATGTTGTGGCCGACCTTGAGCACTCCCGGATCCTCGAGCAACGGTGCGAGCGCTTCGATCGCGTCGCCGAACGGGATCTGTGGTCCGGGTGGAACGCCGTCCTCGAGCAGGGTCCTGTGCTGGTGGCGCAGCGGTACGTAGCAGGCCTCGCCCGGCGTAATGGCCAGCGAGATGCCGATCAGCTCCGCGGAGACCGCGTCGAGCGAACTGGTCTCGGTATCGAACGCCACCACTCCGACGTCCCGGGCGCGGGCGATCCAGTGCAGGAGCGTGGGCATGTCCTGGACGAGCGAGTATGACGCCTCCGCGAGGCCGGCCCCGTCGTCGCGCTCCTCGGGTTCCGCCCCGGCATCGCGCTCGAAGCGGCCGATCAGGCGCTTGAATTCCTGTTCGCGCAGGAAGCCGAGCACGGTCCGGGGATCCGCCGGGCGGACCGCCAGCTCGTCGAGCGGCGGTATCCCTTCGACGTCGCGGCGTAGCGTGACCAGTTCTCGGCTGACCCGGGCCTGGTCCGCATACTCGATCAGGTTCTGGCGGCGTTTGGGTTGCCGGATGGTCCCGGCCTCCGCGAGCAGGGTGTCGAGGTCTCCGAACTCACCGATCAGGAGGGCTGCGGTCTTGATCCCGATTCCCGGCACGCCCGGGACATTGTCGGTGGAATCGCCCGCGAGCGCCTGCACGTCGATCACCCGTTCCGGGCCCACGCCGAACTTTTCGACGACCTCGGTGACACCGATCTCGCGATTTCGCATCGGGTCGTACATGTCGACCCCGGGGCCGACCAGCTGCATCAGGTCCTTGTCGGAGGAGACCACGGTCACCCGGGCGCCGCGTTCGAGTGCGTGCGTTGCGTAGGTGGCGATGATGTCGTCAGCCTCGAACCCGTCCCGCTCGACGCAGGCGATGTTGAAGGCCCGGACCGCATCGCGGATCAGGTCGAACTGCGGGACGAGGTCCTCGGGAGCTTCCGGGCGCTGGGCCTTGTAGTCCGGGTAGATGGCGGAGCGGAAGGTCGCCCGGGAGGTGTCGAAGATCACCGCGCAGTAGTCGGCGCCAAGGTCATCGACGAGCTTGATCAGCATGTTGGTGAAGCCGAGCACGGCGTTGGTCGGGGTTCCGTCCGACCGATTCATGGGTGGCAGGGCGTGAAATGCCCGGAAAATGAAGCCTGAGCCGTCGACCAGGTAGACATGCGAGCGGGGTTCCGTCTTCGTGCTGTCGTCCATGTTTCGGGTATCCGGGAACTGGGGGAGGCGGGTGGCAGGGTCTACCGGGTCCGCGGGGTGTGACAAGCCGGCCGAGTGCGGTTTACACACCGGCCGGGTCCAGCATAATCAGCGCGGCCGAAAACAACCGGAGAGGGGCTGTTCATGACTGCAGCCGGCAGTGTGGCGGCGCGGGTGCGCTATATCAACTCGGAATGGCGGGACCGGGAGACGGGACCGAGCATCGGGTCACGCGAGACCCGGCGTGCCAACACCTCGTACCAGCCGGTCGAGATCCATGACGCGCGGCCGGATGATGTCGCCGGCGAACTCGGTCTCGACGTCAACGGGTTCATCCTGCTCGGGCATCGCACGGGTTGTCCGGACTTCAACGACGACGAGGTGATCCGCGAGACCTACCTGCCCGAGATGCTCGACCAGGTCCGCCGTGCGACCGGGGCCGATGCCACCTACCACTACAGCTACCTGATCCGTACCGAGACACCGGTCAGCTTCAACGACGGCTACGCCCGGTTCGTGCACTGCGACTACAACGCGAAGCGCATCGAGGAACTGTCGCACGACGTTCTGCGCGAGCACGGCGCCGAACCACATGCCGGACAGTCCTATGCCTGGTACAATACGTGGCAGCCGTTCGACTTCCCGGCGATCAGGAACCCTCTTGCCTTCATCGACGCGCGGACCCTGGCGGCCGGCGACGTGATCGACTACCGCTACACCGGTCCCGGGCGGGACAACATCGTGGCGGCGCCGGTCTACAACGAACGGCATCGCTGGTGCTACTTCCCGGAGATGACCACAGAGGAAATGGTCATCCTGAAACAGATGGACCAGCGTCCGGGACGGGTGGTCTACTGCCCGCATACTTCCTTCGACCACCCGGCGGTGCCGGATGACGCACCGCCCCGGCGCAGCATCGAAACCCGGGTGGTTGCCGTCTTCGAGGACTGAGCCGCCCGTCCCGTCGGGCCAGGGCACCGGGATGACCGCGGCGGCCGACGGGCTGACGGCGCGCGCCCTGATGCTGCAGGGCACCGGTTCGGATGTCGGCAAGTCGCTGCTGGTGGCCGGACTGTGCCGCCTGGCGGCTGGACGCGGGCTGGGGGTCAGGCCGTTCAAGCCGCAGAACATGTCGAACAATGCCGCGGTGACCCTTGACGGCGGCGAGATCGGCCGCGCCCAGGCGCTGCAGGCGCAGGCCGCCCGGTGCGAACCGGTCGTCGACATGAACCCGGTGCTGCTGAAGCCCGAGGCCGGGGGCGGTGCGCAGCTGGTGGTGCACGGCCGCATGGTGGGCCGGGCGATGGCCCGCGACTACCATCGCCGCAAGACGGAGCTGCTGGCCGCGGTCATGCAGAGCTTTGCCCGGCTTGCCGCCGGCTGTGACCTGGTCCTGGTGGAAGGAGCGGGCAGCCCCGCCGAGATCAACCTGCGGGCTGGCGACATCGCCAACATGGGATTTGCCCGTGCCGCCCGGGTCCCGGTAGTGCTGGTGGGCGACATCGACCGCGGCGGTGTCATTGCGAGCCTGGTCGGCGCCGCCGCCGTGCTGGGCCCCGATGACCGTGCCCTGGTGGAAGGCTTCATCATCAACCGGCTGCGCGGGGATGCGGACCTGTTCGCGGACGGGGTGAGCGAGATCGAGAAACGGACCGGCTGGCCGTGTCTCGGTGTCGTGCCCTGGTTTGCCGATGCGGTCCTGCTGCCGGCGGAGGACTCGCTCGGGCTCGCCTCGTCGCCCGCCAGTCGGGAAGGCGGGTTGCGAATTTCCGTCCCGGCGCTTCCGCGCATCGCCAATTTCGATGACCTCGACCCGCTGCGCTCCGAACCCGGGGTGTGCGTGACAGTGGTCAGGCCCGGCGAGGCGATTCCCGGCGATACCGCACTGGTTCTGCTCGCGGGAAGCAAGTCGACCGTCGCCGACCTGCAGGCCCTGCGTGCGGAAGGCTGGGATATCGACATCCGGGCCCATGTGCGTCGTGGTGGCCACGTGCTGGGCCTGTGCGGCGGCTACCAGATGCTCGGGCGACGGATTTCGGATCCGAGCGGGGTCGAAGGTCCTGCCGGCACGATCGAAGGGCTCGGACTGCTCGATGTCGAAACCGAACTCGGCGGTGAAAAGACCGTTCGCCGGGTCACCGGCGTCGACCGGGTGCACGGCGAGGCGGTCAGCGGCTACGAGATTCACCTCGGCCGGACCCGGGGGGCGGACTGCGCCCGACCGGTGCTGCGCATTGATCCGGACCTTGACGACGGTGCGAGGTCCGCCGACGGCCGCATTGCCGGGTGCTACGTGCACGGCCTGTTCGCCGCCGACGGCTACCGCAGGGCGGCGCTGGCGGCTCTCGGGTGCGGCCTGTCCGGTCGTGGCAGTCACGCCGCACAGGTCGATGCCGTGCTCGACCGCCTCGCCGGACACCTCGCCGGACACTGCGACATCGACCGGCTGTTCGCCCTTGCACGGTGAAGTCGCGTCAGTATGGTGGCGCGACGAATGACCTGAACCCTGGAGCCTGCGCGATGCGTCGACTTCTTATCCTGATCGGAGGACTGCTTCTCATCATGACCACCGGAACCGGAATGGCGGCTGATCCCGAGAACAGGATTTACCTGGACCTGAAGGATGGCCGCGTTGTCATCGACCTGCGCCCCGACGTCGCGCCGCGCCACGTCGCCCGCATCAAGGAACTGACCCGCGAGGGGTTTTACGACGGGATCGTGTTCCACCGCGTCATCGAGGGGTTCATGGCCCAGACAGGAGACCCGACCGGGACCGGCCGCGGTGGATCGGGCACCAACCTGCCCGCCGAGTTCTCCAGCGTCCCGTTCGTGCGTGGCACTGTGGGGATGGCCCGTGCGCAGAACCCGGACAGCGGTGACAGCCAGTTCTTCATCTGCTTCGCCGACGCCCGGTTCCTGGACGGCCAGTACACCGTGTGGGGCTCGGTGGTCGAGGGCATGGAGTTCGTTGACATGATCGCCCGCGGCGAACCGCCCCGCCAGCCCGACAGCATCGTGCGCATGCAGGTGGCAGCAGACGTGGAGTGACGGCGGGCCCTGCGACGACGGGAGAGAACGGACATGCCAGGCGAGTTCTACGACGATCTTGAGATCCGCAGCGCCGACGAGAGGGAACGGGACCTGGCCAAGGAGCTCCCGCGCCAGATTGCCCACGCCCAGGCGACCACCGCGGCACTGGCCCGGCTGCTTGATGATGTTGACGCGTCATCGATCCGCTCGTCGGCCGACCTTGCCGGCCTGCCGGTGATCCGCAAGTCCGACCTGCTCGGCATGCAGGCGTCCGACCCGCCGTTCGGCGGGCTCGGCGCGCTCGAGCCCGGCGCGTTTTCCCGCATATACATGTCTCCGGGGCCGATCTACGAAGGCGAGGGGCCGGAGGCCGATCCCTGGCGGTTTGCCCGCGCCGCCCACGCCGCGGGTATCCGCCGCGGCGACATTGTCCACAACACCTTCTCCTATCACCTGACACCGGCCGGCATGATGGTGGACACGGCCTGCCGGGCAATCGGCTGCGCCGTGTTCCCCGGCGGGATCGGCAATACCGAGATCCAGGTGCAGGCCATCGGACACCTGCGCCCCAACCGCTACGCCGGCACCCCGAGCTTCCTGCGGATCATCCTCGAGAAGGCCGTCGAACTGGGGGTCGATGCCTCGTCGCTGTCCTGCGGACTGGTGGGCGGCGAAGCCCTGCCGCTCAGCCTCAGGTCCGAACTCGCCGACCTTGGCTGCTCCGTCCTGCAGTGCTACGGCACCGCCGACCTGGGGCTGGTTGCCTACGAGACCCCGGCGGTGGAGGGCATGGTCATCGACGAGGGCGTGGTGGTCGAGATCGTCAGGCCCGGAACCGGCGACCCGGTTCCGCACGGCGAGGTGGGCGAGGTGGTGGTGACCACACTCAACCCCTCCTATCCGCTGGTCCGGTTTGCAACCGGGGACATGTCGGCGATCATGGAGGGCACCAGCCCGTGCGGGCGCACCAACCTGCGGATCAGGGGCTGGCTTGGCCGGGCCGACCAGACCACCAAGATCCGCGGCATGTTCGTCCATCCGGGCCAGGTTGCCGAGATCGTGAAGCGCCATCCCGAGATTGCGCGGGCGCGCCTCGTGGTCAGCGGCGGAACGGGCCGCGACGTCATGACCCTGCATGCCGAGGTCGCGGACGGCGCGGGCGAAGCCCTTGCCGACGCGGTTCGCCAGTCGATCCAGTCGGTGACCAAGCTGCGCGGTGACGTGGCGTTCGGGCCCGCCGGCAGCCTCGCCAACGACGGCAAGGTGATCGAGGACGCCCGCAGCTACGAGTAAGCGGACAGGATCGCGAACAGGACGAGCAGGGCCACGACGGCGAGCAGGACGGTCCCGAAGGCCGCCGCGCGCGGCCGGCGAAGCCTGGTACGGGCGGGTCGGGCGATCAGGCCGAACCATGATCCCTGTCGCGGTGGCAGGACAAGCACGAAGGCGGTAAACAGCGCGGGCAGCGCGGTGGCGGCGAACCCGGCACCGTAGGAGCCGGTAATCGCAAGCAGTCCGCCGTACAACGCCGGGTAGAGCATCATCGCGACCGACGTGAATGCGAGCACGCCACCGGTAACGCCGCCGACCATGCCGGCGGGTGCGAGCCGGGCGGTTTCCGCCAGCAGCACGCCGTGCCAGCTGAGCGACGTGACGTTGTAGAGAATGGCCACACCGAGTATCAGCCAGGCTGCCCAGTCCGGCTGGTACAGCGCGGTCAGAAGTGCCGCCGCCGTCGCGAAGGCACACAGTGCCGCCAGGATGCGCCGGGGCGAAACCAGCGCGGTTCCGAGCCAGCCCCACAGGATGCGGGCGCCGATCGCGGTCAGACTCGCGGTCGCGAACATGGTACCGGCCTCGATCTCGCTCCGGTCGAGACCGTCGATCACGAACAGGATGAAGAAACCGGCCCAGACCGACTGCAGGCCGCCAAGCGCGAAGGCGACCATCGACAGGTCGCGCAGTTCCGGTGTCTGGACTACGTGGCGCATGGTCCGCAGCACCCCGGCCAGGTCGATCCCGGTGTCCGGCTTGCGGTCGGAATCGAAGTGGGACCTCAGCGGTTCCAGCAACGCCGCCATGGCGTAGACGATGAGGCCGACCACGAACGCGGTCGCGAAGGCATCGAGTTCGACATCAAGATCGAGAAACCCGATGGTGATGCCGAGCCCGAGCAGGGCCGGGAAGAGCACGCCGGCGATCAGGCTGCCCACCGGGACACCGGTCTGCTTGATCGAGAACACCAGCGGCGCGAGCCGCGGCGGGCAGAACCGAGCGAGAATGTGTGAACTGGCGGGCGTCGAGACCGAGGCGGCGCCGAGAAGGATGGCGCCCAGCGGGTACAGCCACAGCGAGCCGGTCGCGGTGACGAAGAGGCTCGCTCCCATGCACAGCAGGCACCACTGGCTGATCCTGAGCGCGCCGACCTTCACGATCAGGGCGCCGCAGCCGAGTGCCGCGCAGATCGCGGCGATGTTCTGCAGCGACAGGTAGACGCCGAGCCAGGCGCGCGAGATTCCGAACTCCTCGGCCAGCCTGTCGGCGAGGAAGGGCATCGCCAGCTGGCAGACGTAGGAGAACGCCTGCTGCAACAGCATCGAGACGGTGGCGAGCGTCAGCACCACCCGCCAGTCCAGCCGTTCCAGTTGCATGATCGGGTCCGGGTACGTGTAAACCTGCGCCTGCGGCGCGATCTATTGCCGCCGGGAGGGCCGATGTCAAAACCGGGATTGACGGTTCCCGGCCGATACCCGGAGCGTGATGGAGGGCTGGACTGCTTGACAGGGTCCGGTCGGCGCGCAATGGATTGCTCGAAACCCTAACGGAGGGAGTGCATGTCCGGCACCCGCCCGCCCGGGGGGACAGCACCGCGCACCGGGTACGACGGTGTCGCGGTCTGTGCGCCGGTGACGGTTCCCTACCGGCGCTACTCCATCCGGAGCGCCCACTGGTTCTGCGGTCAGGCCCTCGCCGGGCTGCTGGCACGGGCCGGTATCGGCAAGGACGAGGTGGACGGGTTCTGCGTCTCGAGCTTCACGCTGGAGCCCGACAGCGCCGTCGGGCTGATGCAGCATCTCGGGGTTTCGCCGCGCTGGCTCGACCATGTGCCGATGGGCGGGGCGAGCGGGGCAGTGGCGCTGCGCCGCGCCGCGCGCGCGGTCCAGGCGGGTGACGCGGAGATCGTCGCCTGCATCGGTGCCGATACCAACCACGTCGACAGCTTCAGGCGCACCATCGCGACCTTCAGCCAGTTCGCCAATGACGCGGTCTATCCCTATGGTTCCGGCGGCCCCAATGCGAGCTTCGCCTTCCTGACCGATCACTACATGCACAGCCACGGGGCAGAGCGCGAGGACTTCGGCAGGCTGTGCATCGCGCAGAGGCGGAACGCGGCCGCCCTGCCGCACGCGATGCTCAGGCGCCCGCTCACCATGGAGGCCTACCTGACCGCAAGGCTGATTGCCGATCCGCTGCGCCTGTTCGACTGCGTGATGCCGTGCGCCGGCGCCGAGGCTTTCCTGGTGATGAGCACCGAGCGGGCCCGCGCACTGGACCTGCCGCATGCCGCGATCCTGTCGACCATGGAACGCCACAACGCCTTTCCGGATGATCCGATCCAGGTCCGTGGCGGCTGGGCGCGGGAAGTCGACTCGTTCTATGACATGGCCGGGCTGGGCCCCGGGGACATGGACCTGGTGCAGGCCTACGACGACTACCCGGTGATCTGTTTCATGCAGCTCGAGGATCTCGGCTTCTGCGCCAGGGGAGAGGCGCCGGCGCTGGTGCGTGAACGCGACCTGACCACGGCCGGTGACTTCCCGTTCAATACCTGCGGGGGTCAGCTCTCGGCCGGCCAGGCCGGCGCCGCCGGCGGGTTCCTGGGGCTGGTGGAAACCCTGCGCCAGCTGACCGACGAGGTGCTGGGTACGGCGGTCGAGGGCGCACGCCACGGGCTCGTCTCGTGTTTCGGAATGATCACATATGACCGCGGCCTGTGCAGTTCCGCCGCGATCCTGGGCCGGAGCGGGGCTTGACCGGCCCGGTGGGACCGCCCCGGCGCAAGGATCCGACCCGGCGCACCCGGCTTCCGGTCACGCCGCCGGGCAACCGGTCGCGCGAGGCGCACGGACTCGCGGCCATGGCCGCCGCCGGCCGGTTCGCGCTGCAGTGCTGCCGGCGCTGCGGACATGTGCACTACCCGCCGCGCCAGCTGTGCGAGCGCTGCCTCGACGGTGAGCTGGAGTGGCGCGACGTGGCCGACGGCGGCCGGGTACTCGCCGAGACCACGGTGCGCCACGCCAACGACCTGTACTTCCGGGAGCGGTTGCCGTGGAAGCTGGGACTGGTCGGTTCGGATGCGGGCCCGTCCATCGTGGCGCACCTGGCCGAAGGGTGCGAGAGGGGCCGCAGGGTGAGACTTGCCCTGCACCTCGACCGTGCCGGCAACGCGGTGGTCGCAGCCAGCCCTGAGCGCGACGCGTCCCGTGATGACCCGCGGTTGCGCGAGATGGTGTTCGACCCCCGGGGACGCCGGGTCCTGGTGGTGGACGGCACCACGGGTCTGGGTCGCCATCTTGTCGAGGCCTTCCTCGCATCCGGTGCGCGCGAGGTGTTCGCCGGGTTCTCGCGCCCGTGGAACCGGAGTCCCGACCTCGCGGCGTTGCGCGGCCGGGAAGGGGTATCGGTCTACCCGCTTGACGTGACCGATACCGACGCGGTCGAGAAGCTCGCGGCACTCATCGGCGACAAGGTCGAGATCCTGGTCAACAACAGCTCCCACGTGCGCATGGGCGGTGCACTCGACCGGCTCGACTTCAACATCACCCGCCAGGAGATGGAGATCCACTACCACGGGCTGCTTCGGCTTGCCGGCTACTTCGGTCCGGTGATGCGCGCGCGCGGCGCCGACGGTCCCTACGGGGCGGTGGCATGGGTCAACATGTTCTCGGCCTGGTCGCTGGTCAACAACCCGGAACTGGGGACCTACAGCGCGTCGCAGGCGGCAGCACTCTCGCTGTCGCACTGCATGCGGGCGGAACTGGCGGCGGGAGGCGTACGGGTGGTGAACGTGTTCGCCGGACCGCTCGATGACGAGTGGCACCAGCTGGTGCCGCCTCCGAAGCTTGATCCCGCGACAGTCGCCGCCCGGGTGGTGCGCGGGCTCGAGCGCGGGCTCGAGGACATCGCGGTGGGAGCTGTCGCCGAGGAAATCGCGCACCGGCTTGCCGAGAACCCGAAGGAGATCGAACGGTCGATCCGCCTGTAGGCGGGGACCGGTCGCGGGCAGGGAGATCCCATGGACAGTCGCACCGGCGAGGCAGGGATTCTGGCACGGCTGCTCGAGGGGCTCCTGTCGGGACGAATCCGGATCGTGGATCTCACGGTGACGCTGGACCAGCGCACGCCGACCATCGTACTGCCCCCGGAACTCGGCCAGACATGGCCGTTCCGCATCGAGGAGATCTCGCGATACGACCGGCGCGGACCGGCAACCTACTGGAACAACTTCTCCTGCGGCGAGCACACCGGGACACATTTCGACGCGCCCGTGCACTGGATCTCCGGGCGTGACCTGCCCGACAACACCACCGACACCATTCCGCCGGCGAAGTTCCTTGCCACGGCCGCGGTCATCGACTGTTCGCGCGACGCGCGTGCGGACCCCGACTACCTGCTGACCGTCGACCGGGTCGAGGAGTGGGAGGGGATCCATGGTCCGATTCCGCCCCGGTCCTGGCTGCTGATGCGCACCGACTGGTCGCTCAGGACCGACCCGGAGGCGTTTCTCAACATGGGAGACGAGGGCGCAAACACGCCTGGACCGCATCCCGACCTCATTCCCTGGCTGATTTCCGAACGCGACGTGATCGGGTTCGGCTCCGAGGCGGTGGGAACCGACGCCGGCCAGGCGCCGCATTTTCCGATCCCGTTCCCCTGTCACCATCACATGCACGGCAACAACCGGTTCGGACTGCCGGGCCTGTGCAACCTCGACCAGCTGCCACCCCATGGCACGTTGCTGATCACCGCGCCGCTGAAGATCCGCCAGGGATCGGGCAGTCCGCTGCGGGCACTGGCCCTGGTAGAGGAGCAGGCCGATGACTGACGCCGGCGCCGGTGGCGCGATTCTCAGGGCCGGGTTCGTCGATGTCGGCCGCCAGTTTGCCGAGACCGCGCGGCTGAACCCGCAGCAGCCGGCGCTGGTGGACGGCGGGCGGACCATGACCTATGCCGAACTGGCGCACAGGGTCGGGCGGCTTGCGGCCGTCATGCAGTCGTCCGGCGTCGGACATGGCGAGCGCGTCGCGCTGCTCGCGCGCAATTGCGCCGCCTACCTCGAGACCGAGCTTGCGGCGGCCACCGTCGGCGCGGTCAGCGTGAACCTGAACTGGCGGTTCTCGATCGAGGAACTGCGCCATGGTCTCGAGCTGACGGGACCGCGGTTCGTGGTCGCCGGTCCGGACCTTGTCGATGCCCTCGGCGCGGCCGGGCACGTCCCCGACCTGGTGATCGGTCCCGACTACGAGGCGGCGCTCGGCCGGGTGCGGGAGGCACCGGTCCCTGTCCCGGTCGGGCCGGAGGACGGGCTCGTCATCATATTCACCAGCGGGACCACCGGCCTGCCCAAGGGAGCGGTCATCAGTCACCGCGCCATGCTCTGCCGTGCCCTGATCTTCGCCAGTGAGCTGCGGGTACCCAGGGACGACACCTTCATCGCCTGGGCACCCCTGTTCCACATGGGTGCGAACGACTTTGCGCTCGCCACCCTGCTGCGGGGCGGCCGGGTGGTCGTGATCGACGGGTATCAGCCAGGCCCGATCATCCAGGCGATCGAACGGTTCCGGGTGAGCTACCTCATCGCGATCCCGGGAATGGTCGAGGACTTCGTTTCCGAGCTCAGGGCATCGGGCGTGCGCCCGCAGCCGGTGGGTGTTGTTGGCGCCATGGCCGATCTGGTTCCCAGGTCGGTGATCGCCGATGTGACCACGCTGCTCAACGCGCCATATCTCAACACCTTCGGGTCGACCGAGACCGGGATGCCGCCTGCCTCGGCGAACGCGATCCCCGTCGGCGAGGCCCCGGTTGACCTGCCCAAGCGGCAGAGCGGGTTCTGCGAGGTCAGACTGGTCGACGCCGACGGGCGCGACGTGCCCGATGGCGAGCCCGGCGAATGCGCGATCCGCGGTCCGAGCCTGTTCTCCGGCTACTGGGCCAACGAGGCCGCCAACCGCGAGGCATTCCGCGACGGCTGGTTTCACATGGGTGACGCCTTCCGCCGCCGTCCTGACGGGCTGCTCGATTTCGTCGACCGTGTCAAGTACATGATCAAGTCCGGCGGCGAGAATATCTATCCGGCGGAGATCGAACGGCACGTGCTCTCCGACCCGCGGATCCTCGACGCCGCGGTGGTGCGCCGCGCCGATGCGCGCTGGGGCGAGGTGCCGGTGCTGTTTGCCGCATCCTCCGATCCGGGGCTGACCACCGATGCCGTGCTCGACATGTGCCGGGGCCGGATCGCGGGCTACAAGCTGCCGAAGGAGGTGTACTTCATCGACCTCGACCAGCTGCCCCGCAGCGTGTCGGGCAAGATCCAGCGTCACGTGCTGGAGCAGCGGCTCGAGGACGGGCAGGCCGGGAACCGGTTGCCGTCACAGCCTGACGGCTGATAGCCTGACCGGCGACGAGGGTACCTGACGACGGGAGGAAATCATGGCGCAGAGCAGCCGACCGGGTGCTCCCGTAACACCCACCGGCCTGAACCACCTGGTGCTCAACGTGCGTGACCTCGAGGAATCACACCGGTTCTGGACCGAGATCCTCGGATTTGCCCATGTGGGCACGTTGCATGCCACCGCGGAACGTCCCGATCCCCCGCGCATGCGTTTTTACAGCGGCGTGCGCGACGGCCGGCACAACCACCACGACCTGGCGCTGGTCGAGGATACGTCGCTGCCCGGGCCCGGCAGCGGGCCGACGGCGGTCAACCATGTCGCGGTGACACTGCCGGACCGGGACTCGTTCGTGCAGCAGCTGGCCTTCCTGCAGGAGAAGGGGGTGGAGTTCGGGCGCAGGGTCGAGCACGGGATGACACACAGTGTCTACATCCGCGACCCCAACGGCTACGGGGTCGAGTTGCTCTACGAGCTTCCACGCACCGTGTGGGGCGGCGATATCGACGCGGCACTCAACTACGTGAAGGTGCTGCCGACCGAGGGCGCGGAGGCCCTCGAGGACGACCTGGAAAACGCGCCGGTCTTCGGCTGATCCCGATTGCAGGCTGAAAAAGCGGGAGCCCGGACCGCAGTGCGATCCGGGCTCCGAGGCAGTGCCGTAGGTTCCGGCGAGCCGGAGGTACGGTCCTCAGTCGAGGTAGGTCGGCTTCATTGACTGGGCATCACCCCACAGCTTGAACGCCTTGCGGAAGGCGAAGTAGCTGTCGGCGAACTCCTTGAAGAGCTCGTCCTTGGCGGACTCCTCTTCAATGACCTCGCGCCAGGCCTTTTCGAACACGGCCAGGTGCTCGTCGGGCCAGCGGTGGATGGTCACGCCATGTTCATCCTGCAGCGCCTGCATCGCGATGAACTGCTGCGAGTCCGCATCCGCATGGGTATAGATCACCTGGGCGAAGGCCGCCTGGCGGATCATCTCCTGGTAGGCTTCCGAAAGGCCCTCGAACTTGGTCTTGTTCATGAGGAATTCCGAAACCGAAGACTGCTGGTGCCAGCCCGGGAAGTAGTTGTTCTTGGCGATCTGGTAGAAGCCGTACTTGATGTCGTTCTCAGGCATCGAGTACTCGGTGGCGTCGATCACGCCGCGCTCGAGCGCCGGGTAGATGTCAGCACCGGCAAGAAGCTGGGTCGACACGCCGATCTTGGTCAGGACCTTGGCGCCGAGGCCAAAGAAACGCATCTTCAGACCCTTGAGCTGATCGAGACTGGTGATCGGCTCCTTGAACCAACCGGAGGTTTCCGGACCGTGCGAGAAGGCGTCGAAGGCCTTCAGATCGTGCCCGGCATAGACCCGGTCACGAATGTCGTTGCCGCCGCCAAACCACTTCCATGACAGGAATTCGGTCAGGCTGGGGCCGAACGGCACCGTGGTCATGAACGACAGGCCTGGGTAGCGTCCGGCGTGGTATCCGGGTGTGGTCCACGCGGATTCGATCGCACCCTTGGACGCGGCATCGAAGGTCTCGAGTGCCGGAACCAGTGCGCCCGGATCGAAGAACTTGATCGCGAAGTTGCCACCCGACATCTTGCTGATGGCTTCGACGAACCGCACACCGGATTCGCCCGCATACGGGACCTGCGTGCTCCACGCGCTCTGCATCTTCCACTTGACGCGCTTGGCGGCCATGGCATCACCTGCGGCTGCGAAGGCGAATGCCCCCACGACCGTGCCGACTGCCACCGACTTCAGCATAGTCGCTGAATTCATGGTCTTCTCCCCTGACACGTCGGGCAACGCCTTTCGTTGCCCGAAATTGCAAGTGCGCGACACTACTCAATCATTCGGCGCGAGACAAGCTTAGGCCGAGGTTCCAGCCTTGGCCAAGAGTCAAGTAGTTGATTTCACTAATATTTGCCAGATTTCAGTTGCGGGTTACTGGGGACGTTACAGCCGAACTCCCAGGAGTTCGAGTACCTTGCCCTGAAGCGGTGTAGGGCGTGTGGTGACCTGGAAGGGTTCGGCGCCGGGGAGCCGGGGCATCACGGTGTTGCGGGTGATGGTGGCGAGATCGTCGATGAGGGTGCGGAAGCTGTGCACCGGATCGCCGTCGGGGGTTCGCCTGGTCGCCGCCTTGGCCTGGGCACTCGTCGATGTCGTCGCCGGAGCGACGACGGACCGGCGCAGGGCCCCGGCGCCTTCGGCATCCTCGTCGTCGAACAGCATGGGTTTGAGCTTCCGGCGCATGTTCCACTCCACGCAGTAGGCCAGCATCGCGATACACTGCCCATTTTCACGCATCCGAACTGACGATCCGTTATCGGTTTCATCCC
>JAJEAR010000032.1 GCA_022822665.1 Alphaproteobacteria bacterium
CCACACGGCCCACCCCGCTTCAGGCCAAGGTATTCGAACTCCTAGGGGTTCGGCCGTAGTGTACCCAGTAACCCGCAACTGAAATCTGTCGAATGGCAGTCATATCAACCAGTTGCGTTTGATCAAGGCTGGAACTTCGGACTAGGGGCGACCTCGCCTGCGCTGTTTTGATTGCGTCGCAATCGCTGTGCAGATAGGGTTCTCGGAAGTCGGAGGGCCTGGCCATGGCGAGCATCACGATCCGCAACCTCGACGACGACGTGAAAACGCGCCTGCGCGTGCGCGCCGCCGAGCACCACCGCTCCATGGAGCAGGAGGCGCGGGTGATCCTGCGCGACGCGGTGGGGTGCAAGCCTGGTTCGCGGAACCTCGCGAGTGTCGTCCGCTCGCATTTCGGACCGGACAACGGTGTGGACCTCGAGTTGCCGCCACGTGAGACCGGGCGTGAGCCACCGTCTTTCGATTGAGTTGCGGTCATGTCCGTGCTGCTCAACACCAACGTGGTGTCCGAACTGATCCGCAAGGCGCCCGATCCGGCCGTCGAGGCATGGGCCGCCAATCACGCCCTGGAAGAGTTGTTCTTCTCGGCGATCGGAGAAGCAGAACTGCGATACGGCGCGGCCATCCTGCCGGCGGGCCGGCGGCGAGTGTCGCTGGTCTCGGATATCAAGCGAATGCTGAGCGACGCCTTCGACGGCCGCGTGCTGCCGTTCGACAGCAGGGCGGCCCGCGCCTATGCGGATATCGCGGCCATGCGCCGTTCAGCCGGCCGCAGGGTTCCGCCGGCAGACTGTCAGATCGCGGCGATCGCACGCTCGCGCGATATGGCGGTCGCGACGCGCAACGTCAGGGACTTCGACGATGTCGACATCGAGATCGTCAATCCGTGGACGGCGGTGTAAGCAGCAGACCGAAGCCTTCGCACGGGTCAGGGTCGATGCCCTGCTTGAGGACGCCTGCCGGACCCTGACCGACGGTGATACCGGCGAAGTTCCGACCGATAAAGCCGCAAGGTCCCGCCCGGTCGTCCCGACCTGGTGTTCCCGAAACACCATTCAACGGGACCCCGCTTCGAAACTCCCGCGATCGGTGCCGGCAGTCGAACAGACATCACCGAAGAAAGTCAGCGCGGGGCGACGTGCATGGCTTCCACAGTCGCCCCGAACACGGCATCAACGTCAACGTTGGCCAACGCACCACGCGGGTACCCCAACCCCCTGACCAGGCCGACGACAACCGGGGGGCATCACGCCCCCTTTCCGCTCTGGCGAGGTCCTCCTGCACCTGTCCGTCAGTTGCCGCAGCCAGGGCCGTCGGCCGGGTCCCGACGCGTGCCTTCCGGGCCATGGTCGTCGCCGGTCAGGACGGCACGATCAGCGCGTCCACCCCGGCGACACCCTGTCCTTCGGGCAGCACGATGCACGGGTTGATGTCGATGCTCGAGAACCGGCCGGCATTGGCGGCGGCAAACACCGACAGGTTGACCAGGGTACGGGCGAGAGCGTCGATGTCGCACGGAGGCTGGCCTCGCGCGCCCTCCAGCATCCTGATGCCGCGAATCTCGCGGATCATGCGATGGGCCTCGTCCAATCCAAAGGGAGCGATCCGGAAGGTCACGTCGCCCAGCACCTCGACGAACACGCCCCCAAGGCCGAACATCACCACCGGCCCGAAAACCGGGTCGCTGATCACGCCGAGCACCGTCTCCACCCCGCCGGTGACCATCTCCGACAGGATGACGCCTGAGATCTGCGCATCGGGATAGTGGTGACGCGCAGCAGCGGTGATTTCCGAATGGACCTTCGCCGCCTCCGCCGCCGAGTCCACGTCGAGCCTGACACCGCCGATCTCGGTCTTGTGCAGGATGTCCGGCGAGACAATCTTCATCGCCACAGACCTGCCAATCGCGGTCCACGCCTCGGCAGCCTCCCCGGGCGTGGTAGCAAGCCTGCTCGCGGCCATCGGTACTCCGGCCGAGGCAAGGATGCGGCGGGCCTCCTCCTCGTCCACGGTGCGGTCGGGAACCGTGATGGCGGCCGTCGGCAGTGACGGCGGCGCAGCCCCGGCGCCGCGTTCGAATGCGGTTCCGAAATGCGCCATCGCCGCGGCCGCCCGGACCGCGCGCGCCGGATCCTCGAGGATGGTGTAGCCGGCCTCCTCGTATGCGCGAACCACGTCGTCCGGTGCCACGATCGAGAGCACCATCGGTGCGTGGGCATACTGCTCGCGGATATCCCGGAGGGTCTCGATCAGCCTTGCGGAGACCATTCGCGAACCGGCAACCACGGTGAAGAACGCCACCACGGCATCGTAGCCGCCCTCGTCCATCATGCTGCGCATGAACTTGCCGATCAGGCTCATGTCATTCAGTGCCTGGGCCGTGATATCGACCGGGTTGCGCACCCCGGCGAACGGGATCAGTTCCTTCAGGTACGCCTGCTGATCGGCCGGCATCGGCGCGACATCAAGTCCGCATGCCTCGGCCGTGTCGGCCATCTGGACGCCGGCGCCGCCGGAGATGGTCATGATCCCGAGCTTGTCGCCGCGCGGCATCGCACCGGACTGGCACACAAGCGCAATGTCGAGCAGTTCCTCGATCGAGTCGACCCGGCAGACACCGTACTGGCGAAACAGCGCATCGTAGACATCATCGGCGCCGGCGAGCGAGGCGGTATGCGATGCCGCGGCCTCGGCACCGGCACCGCTGCGCCCGACCTTCTGGAAGATCACCGGCTTGTTGGCGGCGTAGGCCCTCTCGAGTGCGTCACGAAGCCCCGGCCCGTTGCGCACGCCCTCGGCGTAGACCGCGATCACACCGACATCGGGTGCGTCGGCGTACCACGCGATGCACTCGGAAATCTCGATGTCGCATTCATTGCCCGTGGTGACCCAGTAGGTGCACCGCACGCCGCGCTTGGCCGCCACCGTGTAGAGATGGCTGCCGAAGGCGCCGGATTGGCTCGCGATCGCGATCGGCCCGGGCTGGACCGGGTACTGTTCGACACTGGTGGAAAACGTCGCCAGCCAGTCGGTGCTGGCGTTGAATGCGCCGAGGCAATTCGGTCCCAGCAGCCTGATCCCGGTCCGCGCCGATATCGCGGTGAGCTCCGCCTGCCAGACGGCTCCCTGTTCATCCTGCTCGGCAAATCCGGAACTGAAGATCACCGCGGCGCCCACGCCCTTCTCCGCACAGTCGGCGATGGTCTGGACCACGGCAGGGGCGGGGACCGCGACGATCACCGCGTCGACCTCGCCGGGCACCTCGAGGATCGACGGATAGGCCGTCACTCCCTGCACGGTGCTCCGGTTCGCATTGACCGCGTGGACTTCACCCTCGAACCGGCCGTTGAGCAGGTAGTGGAGTGGACGTCCACCGATTCGCGCCGGGTTGTCGGACGCCCCGATGACGGCGACCGAACGGGGATCCAGCAGCCGGGTCAGCGGACGTCTGGCAATGGGGGCGTGCGTGGTCATGGAACCGGTCACTCTCCGGAATGGGTTGCGGCCTAAAGCGTGGCGATCGGGGCCGGCGGGCTTCCCACGGCTCCCGGCAGGCGCAACGGCGGTGCGGTCAGCAGGAAGCGGTGGCGTCCGAGTTCCGCCAGGCGGTCGCGCAGACCGGTCAGGTAGAACATTTCGCCGATGTGGATACCGAGCTTGAAGATGCACAGTTCGTGCAGCGGCAGCATGGCGAGAGGCATGTCGCCAGGCGGCAGCGGAACGGAGGTATCCTCGATACCGTAGTTGTCGCCGATCACCACGGCGACGCCGCTGTCGCGGATCCAGTCATGCAGTCGGGCATCACGGCCGTCGAGACAGGCATAGGTATGGTGCAGGCTGTGTTCGTCGGGGGAGCGCCTCATGTCCAGCAGCCCCTGGGCGAAACCGGTGTGGAAACACACCATGTCGCCTTCCTCCACCTCGATCCCGTCTTCCTCCATGATCCGCATCAGTTCCTCGAAGCCGACCTGCACCCGGGCGCGTCCGTGACGGCGCTCGAGGTCAACGAGGACCCCGCGGCCCTGCACGCAGGCCTCGGCCATGTTCTCGATCCCCAGTGCGCGGGCCTGCGACCCCTCGAAACGGGTGAACTCGTCCCCGGAGCGGTCCGTCTCCGGTCCGACCACATGTTCGCCGCCACGCCAGCCGTTGTAGTAGACGATCTCCGGTTCCCCGTCACCGTCGGCGTCAAACCATCCACCGACATGGCAGAGACTGTCCCACTGGGTCGAGTATTGCAGGCAGATCAGGGCAGCATCATCGCACACCACGTCGGTCAGCCGCGGATCGGTGATGTGAAGCGGCATGTTGAAGTTCGCCAGCCCGCCACGCTGGGTCGCAAACAGGCGCGGCGGAAACCGGCGCGGGTTGAGCAGGCGCCCGCCCGGATAGTCGAGCGGAAGTGACAGGCAGAACCGTTCCCCGGTCTCGACCTCGCGAACGGCGCTCAGAACCCGTTCCGGGGTAAGCAGGTTGAGACGGCCTCTCTGGTCATCCGGGCCGAACTCACCCCAGTTCGACCCTTCCGGCCTGTTGACCCAGCGTCGCGCCATGACGTGATCCTTTCCTGCCGGCAAAGACACCGGATTGTCGGTATCCCCCGCCAACCCGGCAAGCACGATCCCTACGGCCAGGACGCCACTCCCGGCAAGGGACGGCCCGGTCGGTCAGTAGCCGATCGCGCACCCGTCCTTGCGCGGGTCCGATCCTCCGATCAGCACACCTTCGGTCCGGTCAATCCAGACACACTGGCTGCCACCGAGCGGTGTCGCGACATGTTCGAGCACGTGGCCGCGCCGCTCGAGTTCGACATAGGTCTCCGGCGCGAAGGCGTTTTCAACCTGCAGGACACCGTTGATTGCAAGGCTGCGTGGTTGGTCCATCGCCTCCTGAATGTCCAGCCCGCGGTCGAGTACATGGCTGAGCAGGCTCGCGTGGCCGACAGGCTGGTAATGGCCGCCCATGACCCCGAACGGCGCAACGGTCGCGCTGTCCTTCATGACCATGCCGGGAATGATGGTGTGCATCGGGCGCTTTCCGCCCTCGATCCGGTTGGCATGGTCATGGTCGACGCGGAATGAACTGCCCCGGTTCTGCAGCATCACGCCGGACCTTTCCGCCATGATGCCGGATCCGAACCCGGCGAACAGCGAGTTGATGAACGAAATCGCGTTGCCGTCGGCGTCGACGCAGCAGAGATAGGTCGTGTCCTCGTGATCGGGAAAATCCGTCTCCGCCATCTCCGTCGCCCGGGCGGGATCGATCAGGGCATCAAGCCAGGCCGCATGTTCCCCGGACAGCAGCCAGTCAACGGGAACGGTGCAGAACCCGGGGTCGGTCACGTAGCGGTCACGCTGCCGGTAGGCCCTCTTGGCCGCCTCCGCCATCAGATGGACCCGATCGACCTCCGACATGCCGCCTGGCTGGTGACGGGACAGGATGTTGAGCAGCATCAGGGCACAGACCCCCTGCCCGTTCGGCGGGCACTCGTACACGCGAAATCCGCGGTAGTCGGTCGAGATGGGAGTGACGTATTCGGGCTCGCAGCCGGCGAAGTCATCCAGCGTGTGCAGGCCGCCGAGACCGCGCAGTCGCTCGACAATGTCGTCGGCAACCGGACCGGTGTAGAACCCGTCCCTGCCCTGCTCCGCAATCCGCCGCAGGGTTGTGCCGAGTTCCGGCTGGCGGAAGATCGTCCCGATGCGGGGCGCGGACCCGTCGAGCGTCATCCTGCGCGAGGAGACCGCATCGGCCATCAGCTTCGGTATCAGCCCGGCCCAGTCGGAACCGACCCGCTGCGCCACCGGATACCCGTTCTCGGCATAGTGGATGGCCGGCGCCAGCAGTTCATCGAGCCCCTTGCGGCCGTAATCGGCATTCAGCCGGCACCAGGCCGCGACCGCTCCCGGTACGGTGACGGCATGCGGACTCTGGACCTCAATGGTCGAAACCCCGCGTTCGAGAAGCGCGTCCACGCTGGCGGCGGCCGGTGCGCGGCCCGAGCCGTTGATGGCGACGGGCTGCGAAGCCCCGTCCGGTGCGTAGAGCGCAAAGCAGTCGCCCCCGATCCCGGTCATGGCGGGCTCGACCACACACAGCGTCGCACAGGCGGCGATCGCCGCATCGACGGCATTGCCGCCAGACTTGAGGATGTCGATCCCGACCTGGCTCGCCAGCGGGTGGCTGGTAGCAATCATCGCGTCCGGTGCCATGACCGGGGAACGGCCGGGCCGGTGCAGGTCGCGCATGTCAGTCTCTCCAGATCAGCGGGCGGGTACCATGCGGCGGAACAGCCATGCCGCTGCCGCGCCTGGCGTGACCGGAACCGTTCCGCCGATAAGCGGTTCCAGGATGTCCATGCCGATCCGATCGTTTCCGGGCATGGCGAGCACCGTCGCGGAGACTAGCAGTACCGCGCGGATCAACCACTCACGATTTGTCTGTCGGGTCAGATGTCCAGCGTCATGAAAGTAGCCCCGGAGCGCTGTCCACGGCAACACGCAGCGGGATCGCGCATCCCGACATGGTCGGGGCGCACGGCAATGCGACCCGCGTGGCCGGTCCCGGGTCGGGCGCGAGGAAGAACGGTACGAACCAGACGAAGGTCCCGGGCCGCCCTGACTCCGGACCGGCACAAATCGTGTTTGCCCGCGCAGGTACCGCTGCAAGAGATGCGCCACTCGCCACGCGCGGGGTTACACGGGAGACCATGCCAGCGGCAGGTCATGTACATATACGCACGCCCGAGGCGGACAGGCCCCCAGTCCGCGGGCGCGCCAACGGCGTCAATGCCGGGGTGTTGCAGGCGACGGGTACCGTCACGCCGGTCCCCATGCAGGAGCAGGAAACTGCGCCTGACCGGTTCTTCTGTCCGGCCTTCTCCCTGCGCGCCCACCACCATGCCTCCCGGGCACGGGCAGTGCCGGCATCACCTCTCGACCGGTCCCGAAACTGCCCCCGCGCTGGACGCGACTGACATCAGGCTGGTACGAGTTTCGGATGCCAACGACAGCATCCCTGTGGTGGAGGCCCTGGCACACCGTGGCGGGTGCCGCCATGTTCCACGTGGATCTCGCGCCGCACGCGGACCACGAGGCGTGTGCGTTCTCTCTCCTTGACGGTGAAGAGAAGGCCCGTTGGCACCGCTTTCTCGTCCCCGGCGCCGGACGGCGTTTCGCCCTCTGCCGGGCGGCGCTCCGCATCAACCTTGCCGAACGACTTGACTGCTCCAACAGCCGGCTTTCATTCAGGTACGGTGAACACGGCAAACCCTACGCTCTCGTCGACGGCCAGCGCGTGCATACCGGATTCAACGTCAGCCACTGTGGTCTGCACGGCCTGCTCGTGTTCGCATCGAATGACAGGATTGGCATCGATGTGGCCGAGCGCACTCCCGGGCGCGATCTGGACGGCATCGCCAGCCTGGTCTACGGCCCGCTGGAACGCCGCATGCTGTCGCTCGCCTCCGGACTGCAGAAGGAACACCTGTTTTTCCGGCTCTGGAGCATGAAGGAGGCACTCATCAAGGCCCTGGGTTCCGGGTTCTCACTGAACCCGTCCGGGTTCGAAGTGCCCGAGGCAATGCTGCGGGGCGACCGGTCGGGTGTATTTCGGTTTCCCCACGCTCCATCGGACAGTTGGCACCTCATCGACCTGGGTGAGCAACGGTTTGCCGCCGCGTTCGCCTACAGGATGTCGGATTGAAGACCTTCGCGTCGCACGCAGGCCATTCCGACCGGATAGCCGGTCCGTCCATGTCACGAAAGTCATGGCTGAATGACCTCTTGCAAACTTGCTTGCAGAGATTGGTTGGAACGACGCCGATCGATCCTCTTGGGAGGAATCGAAACCGACTGTCAGTTCGAAAGGCCTGTCCCCCCGGCTGCGATGCCACAAGGTCTCGTATCAGCGGCCACGCGCCGGGATTCCGGGCTCTGGTGTGGAGGCTTGCAGACGGCCCTGCGGCAGTGTCCCCTTTCAGCACGATGTTAGGTCTTGAAAATTGAAGTCTTTACATGCTCTTGAGGCGGACTAAGGTCTCGGGATCCGGAAACTGTTGCGTTCCCGGAGGCGGGCAGGGCAGAGACTGGGGGCCGTGACATCGAGTTGGCGTTGAGGCTGTCTGAGACAAGCGACGGGGCGGACACAGTCACCTGCGCGAGCGGAGTCACAGGATGCCAGCGCCGCAACCGGACCGCGAACCGACCCGGCAAGCGCGCGGAGACCCACAAATGAACGACACGGCAAACCGGCAGCGCTCGCCGGAACTGGTCATCGACGACCGACAGCGCGGCCTCTTCCGTGTCCACCGCTCCGTGTTCACGGACCCGGACATCCTGGCGAGGGAGCCAAGCGTATCTTCGACCGCTGCTGGCTCTACGCCGGCCACGAATCCGAAGTGCGCGAACCGGGCGACTTCGTCACCCGGCGCGTGGCGGGCCGGCCCGTCATCATCACGCGAGGACGGGACAGCAAGATGCGGGTGCTGCTGAACTCGTGCACGCACCGGGGCGCAGCGGTCTGTCAGGAGCCGAGCGGTAACGCCAGGGTTTTCCAGTGCTTCTACCACGGGTGGAGCTTTACGCCCGAGGGCGAGTTGAACGGTATCCCCGGCAAGGCCGCGTACAGCGAGGCGTTCGACAGGCACGCACTGCGGCTGCGGGAACCGCCGGGCGGAACGTCCGTGTATCGCGAGTTCATCTTCGTCAACTTCAACCCGGCCAATGACGTTTCCCTCACCGACTACCTGTGGGATGCCAGGGACTGGATCGATCTGGTGGCGGACCAGTCAGCGGGCAACATGGAGGTTACGAACGGCACGCATTCCTACACCGTACGCGCCAACTACAAGCTGCTGGTGGAGAACAGCATCGACCTGTACCACTTGCCGATCAGCCACAAGCGATACCTTGACTGGCTGATGGACGCCAATGCCCTCGACAGGATGGAGACCGGGTTGCAGCGCGCGTGGAACGATTCCAGCCGCTTCTCACCCAGGGACCTCGGCAACGGTCACTCCACCCCTGGCAGGGGGCGCACGACATGGGGCCGCCCCATGGCTCACTGGATTCCGTACTTCGGGAAGGAGCGCGAGCCCCGTTTCAGGGAAATGTACCGCCAGGCGGTAGAACGACTCGGCGCGGAGCGCGCGTACCAGGTGTGCGTGTGCGGCGGCAATGTCCAGATATTCCCCAATCTCCTCATCAACGACCTGATGTCTACCAACATTCGCACCTACTACCCGGTCGAGCCGGGCCTTGTGGATATATCTTCCTGGTGCCTGGGACCGGAGGAGGAGGAGCCGGAAGAGCGCGCGCTGCGCCTCGACAACTTCATCTCGTTCCTCGGCCCTGGCGGCTTTGCAACTCCCGACGACATAGAAGCCGTGGAAGCCTGTCAGCGCGGTTTCGATACGGTCAGGGAGGTGGAGTACTCGGACATGTCGCGAGGGATGAAGAGTACCTCGCCTACGGAGCGCGACGAGCTGCAGATCCGGGCATTCTGGCGTCAGTGGGCGCGCCTGATGAATGCTGCGGAACCGGTCTCGATCCACGCCGCCCCCGGTCCCTGAATGGTCCCGGTCCGCCCGCCCCCGTGCAGCAAGCCCCCGGGGCCCGAACGCGGGTCTGTCGGGCGTGGCGATCCAGGTGCCTGCTTCGTGGAGTTTCCTGGCCAGTGTCTTGTCCTGTCATGGAAGAAGCCGCCGTGAACCATGGGCGCGCGAAGCGGGCACACGTTGCGGGTGGCGACTCCGGGCGCGGTTTGTGTTTGTCTGCAACCGTAGTGAGGACAGGGGCCGGGTGTCCTGCCCTGCAATGACGACGGACGGCCGGTTCTGTCCCGATCGAATGAAGTGAGAAGGTCGGGCACGCGGCCGGTGCGGCCCGAGTCCTTGCGCTAGACTTCAACCACATGACGGTTCCGGTGCACCCGCAGGTAGGGACAGGGGGAAACCCGCAGCAACGGCACACCAGGCACGCCACTGCGGTCAAATTGCCGTTCGTTCTCGACCTCGAATAGCCGGATACCTGCAGGGACGCGATGTCGGATCGGCCTGGTTGCGTAGTCAGAAGCAATGCCAGGAGGTCGTTCTCCTTTCCGTCTCCGGCACCGATCCCGCCCGATCAGGAACTCCGGACACACCCGCACGGTGTGCCAGCTTCGCCCCTGTGGGTCACGGCAACCCGTTGGGGGGTTGTCGTCGCCCTGGATGCGATCCTTCATCGCCGCATGGTCCCGGGCCGCGTCAACCGGGTTGGAGAGCGTCACCACGATGGCCCCGTCGTGATCGTCACCCGAACGAGCGATCATCACCACCGTTACGGTCGTCTCGGTGTCCTCGGGGCTGAAGCAAGGGATTCTGGACGCCTCGGGACAATCCGCCACAGGCCCCTTCCTCGCCAGTTCCGTCACGGGTCGCCGGAGTGTCCGCCCTTGAGTGTTGCGGCATCGCCACGCAATTTCTATAGCAGGATGCTGATCTTGCCGTGAGGACGCAATGCGTCCAGATCGAGAATCGCCCGGCGTTCCACGATCTTCAAAGTTCCGTCCCGGTGCACGAGGGTGTGCTCGTAGCGGCCAACAAAAGCCTCGGTCACCTCCAGACGGATGCGGTGCACGATGAAGTTACAGGTGACGCGCAACGTATCGCCGCACACACCACGGATGCGTACGTTGGAGATGTGGCGTCGCGTGCGTGATCTGGGGCGCTCGGCGTGGGCGAACCGCCCTGCAAGCTGGCTGACTCGAGATTTCAGGCGGTCGTGGTCGTCAGCGATCAGAAACAGGTCCGTGCGGTGGTCGCCTGCGGGAACGTCCGTAGCCGGGACGTAGTAGCCGCAGTCCGGTGTGAACAACCCGAACCACTCGTCGAGACGCCATTCATCCAGAAGGGCCGCCTCTTCGAACAGGAAGTCCTCAACCTAGTGCCGGGTAATCCGCTCGGCCCCGGTTGTCATCGCGTCACTTTGCACGCCCATCCGGGAGGGCGATACCTTTGAGAAGTCCTGGTGTCAATCGGCATTCCCGGAGTCGGCTCCGGGCCGGAGATCAATGTGACCGGCGTTACGTCAACAACAGACAGCGGCATGCCATCGACCTCGGATCATTTCACGGTCCAGAAGCCGGGCAACCCTGCGACCTCCCCGCGCAGCGGCGCCGGTCCCTGGAGCCAGAGTGTTCGCCACCGCATAGGCGTGGCCCCGGGCCACTTAGTGAACCCGGTCCCGTATCATGCGCGATCGGGCGCCGGTGGCCCGGCAGGTTGCGCAACTCTGTGAGGTGAAGGTGCAGGGCACTGCAACCACGCGGTGCGCCCTGTACTCCGGTTCCGGCGCAGGTTTTCCCCGGCTTGTGGCGAGGATTTCCCGGTTCAGCCAGGCCTTGACGCTCACGTCCCGGACGAGTTCCGCGGCCGTTCCCCTTTCTCGCCCCGTCAAGCGGGCCGCCTGCAGGTCCTCGACAACAACGTTGCCGGGCGCGTTCGCAACCATTGGGCTGGTTCGGTGATGCCAGTTGTGCCACCCCGTCGCGATCTGCAGCGCGGTCTTCGCCGGTGGGACGCTGGTCATTTCGAGTTGGCCCAAGCTGCCCGCGATAGCGCCTCGAGCGTGTCTGCAGCCTGCCGACCCCAGGCCCGGGATGACCTCGCCGCCACTGGTCGTGACACTGCCCGTATTCATGTTGATTCCGATCGCGTGGCCAATGTCCTCGACCTCCGACACCGGGATCGTGACGTATCATTCCCCGCCTTCGCGCCAGGGTGTCGCCGACATCGGAACCCCGTCGCGGTCCCGACACGCCAGCGGAGCGGCATCAGCCGCGACGCGGGCGCTCGAAACCATGTCGGGTGCGTCCCGTATCGGGCCTGGACGCAGGAAACCGGCGTTTTACACCGTTGAAAAAGGTCGGCGAAGCTGAAAACGGTGCAGGTCCGTGACCTTATGCTCCAAACCGCCGCTCAACATGACAAAGTGTCACATGATACCTGGACCGCAAGTGAGACAAAATTGCACCGTCTGAACGGGACTCTTGCCCGAAGGACGGACTATTGCAACGAACCAGCAATTCCGTTCGTCCGACGAACCCAGAACACTCCCTCAAACCGCCTGCGTCAAGGCATTTATATCTTTAAGTCAGCGGAAACAAATATCAATGGACCGATCCCGTATCGTTGCGGAACAGGTGTATTGACGGGAAAGTGATCCTGTGCTAGTCAAATCGAATGGGGCCTGCTGGCAGGAAACGTGTTGCCCAAAGGTTCCTGTAACACAGCCATCTTCGGGCTTCTTTCCAATTCGCCCCGCTGAATCGTTATCCTAAAGGAGAACCTTCTTATGAGCTCAACGCAGGAACGTTTGCAAAAGCTTGCCGACGAACATCTGGGACTTGGCCCCAACCCGGATTTCAGTGCCCAGCTGGCCGATGCCGGAGTGTCCTCGGTGGATGCGGTCGCGTTCTTCAAGGAAGTCAACCAGGCGTTCAACCTCTCGCTGCAGGCTGAAGAGTGCTTGCAGTTCAAGACGCTGCAGCTGCTTGCGGACTATATTGACGCAAACGCGGGCTGAACGCACCCGCCGGTCGAGACGCTTGTCCGACTTTTCCAGCTGGTGTATGAACTTGACCGGTCGCCTCCCTCTCATGGGGCGGCCGGTGTTTCGTGCTGTGCAATGATGCTGTAAATTCCCGCTCCCGCTTGAGGTATATTCCCCGGGAGAAATCGAACGTCGTGTCATGACACCAGAAGTCGTGTGGGAAATACCCGAGCCGCTTTCGCTCCAGGACGTGCGTCTTGATGAACACACTGTCACCACCATACGACAACACGGCAACCCGTCGGGTCCGCGACTGGTCCTGAGCCATGGCAACGGCCTCGCAATCGATCTCTATTATCCCTTCTGGTCCCTGCTCGCAGATGATTATGAACTGATCGTCTACGACATCAGGAACCATGGTTGGAACAGCGTTGGTAGACCCAATCACCACAACATTCCTATCCTGATTCACGACCATGACCTGGTGCTCGAGGCGATCGACAGTATCTACGGGAACAAGTTGACGATCGGGATTTTTCATTCCCTTTCTTCGATTATCCCGCTTCTGTCGCTAACACAATCCTATTCGGCGCTCGTGCTGTTCGACCCGCCCCTGTGCAAGCCCGGTGCCAGTCAAGTCGAGCTTCATGAGGCCGCCGAAAAGGCAGCCGAGAGGATCCGGCGGCGGGGACACCGGTTCAGGACGAGAGAAGAGTTTGCCGACTTTCTGAAATACGTGCCGACCTTCTCGCGGGTCGTTCCCGGTGTGCGGAACCTCATGGCCCGGACGACACTCCGCCGGACGCCGGACGATGAGGCGTACGAGCTGCGATGTCCGCGTGAATACGAAGCGCAGCTCATGGACTATGCGCGGAGTTTCTTCCCCATCATCGATCTGGACTTGCTTTCCTGCCCGACCAAGATCGTCGGAGCCGATCCGACCCTTCCCTATTCGTACCTGCCGACCTTCGATTTCAGCAACGTCATGAAGGTGGACTACGATTTCATCCCCGAGGCGACGCACCTCCTCCAGCTCGAAAGGCCGGAAGAGTGTGCAGCGGCCGTCCGCGAGGTTCTCGACCGGGGCGACCTGTCCTAGGCCCGCGTCGCACCCGGTTTCCAGCGGGTCAGATCCAGTGACGTCGACGTTCGAACGGATAGTCCGGCAACGATACCCGGCGACGGGTCTCGCCGGCAAAGAGCCCGGCGAAGGACACCGCTAGCCCCGCCTCGTAGGCCCCGGCCACCGCGTGCGCAAAGCCGCCGTCCGGCCCCGGCTTCGCCGCATCGCCGCGACTCTCCAACCGTCCAAGGCCTGACAGGATGACCGGCGCGGCCGTGTTTCCGGCCCCCGGCCACGCTGCCGCCAGCTTCGTCCCCAACGCCGTGTCCGGCCCGATCCCGACAATCACTCCGATATCAGCGGAAGCCAGGGTTTGCGCGCAGATCCCAACGGAACCCGCCTCGCCCGCCACCTGTCGGCGCCAATAGGCCGCGTCCCGGACATCGTCTGGCGAAACAGCGCGCCCCGAGACGGTGTCAACCAGCGTCAGTGTCTGCGCACCCGTCAAGATTTCGTCCGGAACCGCACCGGGATCATCCAGGGCAACGGCCAGGCGCAGGCCATCCTCCAGGGTGAGCACACCGGCGGCCTGCGCAGCGGCAAGCGCACCGATCCCGTGCCCGAGCACCACGCCCGGTCGTACCCCGACAGCCGACCACAACGCGGTAAGCGCGCATTCGAGCACGTAGACTGCCGCCCGTTGCGAACCGACCGGAGCGTCCTCGGAATCCGTCCGTCCCAACAGGACATCCAGCAGCGAGGCACTGCGCATTTCGGCAAGCAGGTCCTGGCAACGGTCGAAAACCGCCCGCACCACCGGTTCGCTGGCATACAGCGCCTGGCCCGAGCCGATCCAGCCGTTACCCCACCCGGCATAGGCGAACGCACACTTGGCCTGCGTCACGGGTTCGAACCCGGCATCCGCCGCCACGAGCGCCTGCAAACCCTCGCGAAGCGACCTGCAGTCCTCGAACGCCACGGCCACGCGATGGTCGAAGTGGCTACGCCCGACGCCGGCGGTCCATGCCATGTCCGAGAGCGCCGGGCCCACCGCCGACTCGTCCGACGCAATCGCCGGGTCCCGCCCGTCGAGCCATGCGAGGTACCGCCTTGCCAGATTTCGAAGTGATGACGCCGTTTTTCCGGAGAGCGGCAGAAGCCGCGTTCCGCGTGCGGCAAGGCCATCGTGTTGCTGCGGCAGCGCCTCAAGAGCGCCCGGCACGGAAACCGGGACCGGTTTCGGACCACCGTCCGGAGCGGGGGCTTCGCCATTCGGACTGCCGTAACCCTCGACGACGACATGTGCGTTCGCCCCCGAGATTCCGAAGGCGCTGACCCCCGCGATCGGCGGCCGGTCCGGCATGGAGGGCCACTCCGTCGCTTCCGCCACCACGCGCACCGGCAGCCGGGCCCAGTCCAGGTGCGGATTCGGTTCCCGGAAATGCAGGTGCTTCGGGATCAGCCCGTGGCGCATGGCCAGGACCACCTTGATCAGCGCGGCGACGCCGGCCGCCGACTCCAGGTGGCCGAGGTTTGTCTTCACCGAACCGATCAGCAGCGGCCGTTCGCTGCCGCGCGCCCGGCCGTACACCGCCGCCGCGGCCTGTACCTCGATCGGGTCGCCCAGTTCCGATCCCGTTCCGTGCGCCTCCAGGTAATCCACGTCCGACGGCTGGACACCCGCCCTGGACAGCGCCTCCTCGATCACACGCTCCTGCGCCGGGCCGTTCGGCGCCGTCGGCCCCGCGGTCGCTCCGCTCTGGTTGACAGCCGCACCCCGGATTACCGCCCATATGCGGTCACCGTCGGCCTCGGCCTCCGCCAGCCGCTTCAGGACAACCATCCCGCAGCCTTCGCTGCGCACGAAGCCGTCCGCCGCGGCGTCAAAGGTCCTGCAGCGCCCCTGCTGCGACAGCATGCCCAGCGCCGCCATCTCCCTGCCCAGTCCGGGCGAGAGGACCGCGTTCACCCCGCCGACCAGGGCCAGGTCCACCGCACCGTCCCGCAGGCCGGCAACTGCCTGTTGCACCGTGACCAGAGACGCGGCGCAGTTCAGCATCACCGGAATTGCCGGCCCCATGAGGCCGAGCTTGAACGCAACGCCGCCTACCGCCATGCCGCTCGCGGTTCCGAGATAGTTGAGACCGTCGCCCTTCGCGCTCATCAGATCGCGGTACTCGCTGGTCGCGATACCGGCATAGACACCTGTCCGGCTTCCCCTCAGGCTTTCGGGATCGATCCCGGCGTCCTCTATCGCCCGCCAGCTGGTTTCCAGAAGCAGCCGTTGCTGCGGGTCCATCATGCGCGCGCCGATGGGCGTCATTCCGAAAAATCGGGCATCGAACCGGTCGATCTCTTCCACGAAACCGCCCCGACCCCAGATGTTGTCTCCCGTCGCGGGGTCGCCCGCGACCCCGGTCCACGACCCGCTGTCCTGCCGCCCGTTCGTCACCGCATCACTGCCGGTTTCAAGCTGGCGCCAGAACGCCGAAATGTCCGGAGCACCCGGGAACCGGCACGCCATGCCGATGATCGCAATTCCCTCGTCCCGGCGCCCTTCGACCGGTTGCGCCGCCGGCGGTTGCGCATCCGGACCGGGCGCGGCCTCGGTGGCCTGGCCCGCGTCAGGAGACGTGTCCGGCTCGCCGAGCGCGTCCACCAGATGCAACGCGAGATCGGTAATGGTCGGGTAGTCGAACACCAGTGTGTTTGGCGCGACGTAGGTTTCGGAAAAAGCACGGTTGAGGCGATTGCGCAGTTCGACCGCCATCAGGGAGTCCATCCCCAGGTCGAAGAAACCGATCGTGGAAGCTGGTGCCGAAGGCAACCTCAACACCGCCTGGACTTCCCGCTGCAGGAAGGAGGCCAACAGGTCTTCGCGCCCCGCCACAGGCGTCGCATCGAGCTGCACCAGCAGGTCTTCCGACGAGGACGGATCCTCTTCCCCGTCCGTTCCTCCGGTCAGCAAGTCCTCCAGCAGGGGCGGGCGGTCGCCGAGGGCGTTTCCGAACGCCGGCCAGTCCACCACCGCCACCGCCGTGCCGGTCGCGTCCTGGCGCACCAGGCGCTCGAACGCCCTGAAGCCCTGCTCCGGATCAAACCAGCCGGTGCCGGATGCCTCGCGGCGCCCGGCGATCCGCGCGCGCTGTTCCTCCGCCTCGCCGAGTTCCGCCCAGGCGCCCCAGGCGATGGCCTGTCCGGGAAGACCCAGTGCACGCCGGTGGGCGGCCAGCTGATCGAGGAACGCGTTGGCCGCCGCATGATTGGCTTGGCCCGGATTGCCCAGAACGCCGGCGACGCTTGAGAACAGTACAAACATGTC
Source organism: Alphaproteobacteria bacterium (assembly GCA_022822665.1). Lineage (GTDB taxonomy): Bacteria > Pseudomonadota > Alphaproteobacteria > Thalassobaculales > Thalassobaculaceae > Bin52. The sequence continues at coordinate 16,919 of JAJEAR010000032.1, forward strand.
AAGGTCGCGTTCCGCCGTCGCCCGGTGAAGGTGCCAGGCCCCCAGAACCTTCGGCCACAGCACGGTCTCGAAGCTCTCCCAGCTCTGGTTGCCAAGCGCGGCGTCCGAGAGCACGCCGACGCTGTGGATCACGCCGGTGAGCGGCGGCAGTGCCTCATCCATTCGCGCCAGCATCGCATCCAGCGCAGCCGGGTCCGTCACGTCCGCGATCTCGACATCGACCCTGAACCCGCGAGCACGCAGCGCCTCGATCGCCTGTTCCGCTGCCGGGTCAGGCGGCCTGCGACCGTTCAGCACGACCGTTCCGGCACCGTGCTCGGCAAGCCATTCGGCGAGCACGATCCCGATACCGCCCAGACCGCCCGTCACCAGACAGGTTCCGTCCTGCTTCAGACCTCCGGCGCTGAGGGGAGGCGTGGTGAGCACGATCTTGCCGATGTGCCGTGCCGCGCGCATGAAGCCCATCGCGGCGCTAGTTTCGGCCAGCGGCCACCTCGTGTGCCTGAGCGGCGCAAGTTCGCCTGTCTCCATGCGCGCCAGCACCTCTCGCAGGGCCGCGCCCGGCCGCGCCGGGTCCTGCTGTTTCAGGACATAGAGATCGAGGATCGAATAGGCGACGTCAGGCCGCAGCGACGCCATTTCGTCTTCGCTGAGAATATCCCGCCTGGCAAGTTCCACGAATCGGCCGCCCTCGGCCAGGCACGAAAGGCTCGCCTCGATGAAGCCTTCGCCCGTCAGGCTGTTCAGCACGATGTCGACCCCGGCGCCGGCCGTCGCGTCTCGGATTTCCCCGCCGAACGCGGTCGAGCGGCTGTCGAAGACATGCCTGACTCCGAGTGCGCGAAGATAGTCCTGCTTGGGCGCGCTGGCGGTGGCGAACACCTCCGCACCCGCCGCCCTGGCCAGCTGGATCGCGGCAAGCCCGACGCCGCCCGCCCCGGCGTGGACCAGCACCCGGTCCCCGGCCTTCAGCCCGGCCAGTTCGAAGGACAGCGCGCACGTCACGAATACCGAAGGGACCGTGGCCAGCGCCGCCGACGACACGCCCGGTGGCGCCGGTGCGGCCAGTTCCTCGTGCGTCACCACCTCGGGGCCGAACGTGCCGAACGCGAAGCCGGCGACGCGGTCGCCCAGGGAGACGGTTGTCACGTCGCAACCGGCCTCGACGACCCGGCCGCAGAACTCCTCGCCCAGCAATCCCTCCTCGACCAGCCCCATGGACCGGAACACGTCCAGGAAGTTGAGCCCGCAGGCATCGACCGCGACGCGCACCTCGTTCGGCTCCAGCGCCCGCGGCTCCAGCGGTTGCACCTGCAGTGTCTCGATCGCCCCGCCCTCGTCCGGCGCCAACACCCAGTCCGCATCCTCCGGCAGGGCAAGACGCGCCGCACCGGCGCCGGTCCGAACCAGCCGTGCGACCTGGCGCCGCTCCCGGCGATACGCGATGTGGTTTTCCGGATCGGGAAACAGCAACTCGTTCGCAAGCACGGCCTGCGGGTCCGCCGCCTCCGGGTCGAGATCGAGCATCCGCGCCTGCAACTGCGGCGTTTCCCGCAGCAGTACCTTGCCCAGGCCCCAGAGGGTGGCGCTGGCCAGTTCACCGGTCCGCTCCCGTTCCAGCACCTGCGCGCCCCGGGTGACAAACCACAGGCCCTTCCCTGGCGCGGCGTCGGCATCGTTGATGCCCTGCGCGAGCGCAAGCGCACTTCCCGCCGTCCGTTTCGCATCCCCCGCCAGTTCCGCAGTCGTCGATTCCGCCCCGTGTCCGTCCTGCCCGACAAGATGCACCGCACCGGCAAAGGGCACATCCGCGGGAAGACCCTCGACCAGCGCCCGCCACGATTCGCGCTGCTCCATCTCGACCGCAGCCACCACGATTGCAGCATCCGACCCGGTCCCGCCATCCACGGCCACGCCCGTGGTCTCCGGATCCTCGCCTGCCAGCACCACCCGCTGGTTCAGTGCCGCGAGTTCTCTCGCCAGCAACACGGCCATTCCGCCCCGGTCGGCGGCCAGGATCCAGATGCCCTCCGGCAGGTCGATCTTCGCCGGAGCCTGCGCCACGATCACCCCGCGATCCGGCAGGCCGGCGGATTTCGACCGGTCCACCCCGAGAACCTCGGATTCGGCATACCCCGTATCGGCGAGCGCCGCGCGCCACACGTCGGGTCCTGCGAGGGCATGGTTTGCGCGGTAGCGATCCTCGAAGCGCCACCATCCGTCCAGCTGGCCGAAGATCAGGTCCATCCAGCCCCGGCCGCGCTGGTTCTCCAGCGCCACCAGCAGCCCCGACGGCGCCAGCAGTGCCCGGCAGTGAGCAAGGGTTTGATCAAGGTGACGGGTGGCGTGCAGCACGTTGGCCGCGATGACCATGTCGTAGGCATGGAGCTCGAAACCCTGGTCCACCGGGTCCTTCTCGATATCCAGCATCCGGTAGTCGATCGACGTGCCGGGAGCGCTGAAGCGCGATTCTGCGTCGGCGAAAAAGCCGGCCGAGATGTCGGTGTACATGTAATCGAACCGCCCGGCCGGAAGTTCGGGCAGGATGTACTCGGTCGCTGATCCGATGCCGGCACCCACCTCCAGCACGCGCAGCCGCCTTCCGTCCGGCAAGTCGTCCACCAGTGTCCTGACCACCTCGCCGATCATCCGGTTTGCTGCCCGCCAGACCGGCGCCAGCCGATACAGGGCGCCCGCCGACGGCTCCACATTGCCGAACAGCAGCGCGAGCGGGTCTTCCCTGCCACGGAGCACCTCGGGAAGAGCGCCGGCACAGCGTCGGAACAGCCCGATCTCGTTTGCGGCGTGTGGGAAACGCTCCATCACCTCGGCGAGAAACGCCTCGCTGTCGCGCGGTATGCCATCCGGCAACGCTTCATCCTCTCCCACAAGGACAGCAAAACCGTCGTCCCTTTCCTCCACAACGCCAGCACGCGACAGTATCTCCAGGTGCCGTCGGAGCAGGTGCGTGTGTTCGGGCAAAACCCCGAGGCGCTCGCGCAGCTCTTCCGGGTCCACGACCGCGCCCGCACTGCGCTCCCAGCCCAGCGTTTCCAGGGCCAGGAGTGCGTAGCACCATGAAACCCTTTCCATTTCCACTTGCAGGTCGACCTCTGCCGCGACGGCGACCCCTTCATCGGCAAGATACCGGGAGAAGGGATGCGAACGGGCGGCTGCGGCCGACGGACCCGGCAGGAAATCCGCCGGCTGCATGCCCGCCGGCACCGGGCAGTCACGCCATACGACCTCGTAGAGCAGTTCCTCGACGCCTTCGACGGCTGCGAGCAGTGCTGCGCGCGTCGCGCGCTTGACAGTGAACCCGGTGAGTTCGCCGACAAGCTCCCCGCCTCCGTCGTAAAGGCGCATGTCCGCTGCATGAACTTCCGGTGTTTCGACATTCCCGGTATCGGCCCCGGCATCGCGCGGGCTTTCCCGCATCGTCACATGGCAGAAGATTCGATCCGGCAGCCCGTCCCTGAGCCAGAGCCGTTCCCAGGCAAACGGCAGGTAGGTGGTCCCTTCCCCGGTTCCGTCCGGGTCGCGCGCCGCTCCCATGATCTGAAAGCAGCCGTCGAGCACGAGCGGATGCACGTCGACCGTGCCCTGCTCCCTCCCGACAGGCAGCGCCACTTCGCCCAGTGCCTCGTTGTCACGCGCCCACAGGGAAGTCACCGTGCGGAAGGAGGAGCCGAGATCGATCCCGACCGCGGACTTGGCGCGGTAGAAGGCAGGCAGGTCAACCCGCGAGAGCCCGGCCTTGAGACCGTCGGCATCGAGCCGCGGCGCCGCGCCTGTCGGGCCGGCCGCGCCGCTCGAGACCTGCCCGTCGGCGTGCAGGGTCCATTCCTCGTCGTCGGCTCCCCGGCTGAGAATGCGCACCCGACGCGACGAGGGGTCCCCGACGGCGTCAAGCAGGACCTGCACACGCCGGCCCGGATCGCCGGCGACATCGTCCGTGTTCTCCCTGGCGAAGACCAGAGCGTTCTGGATGCAGAAATCCTCGACGGAGACCGCGCTGTCGCCCCCGGCGCGGCAGGCCAAGGCTGCCAGGGCACCGAACAGCGCACCCGGCGCGATGGACCTGCCAAACACGCGATGATCTGCGAGCCACGCCGGGTCGGTGGGGAAGACCTCCGTGTCGAAGGCGGTCTCGCCACTGGCGGACTCGTGCCGGTCGCCCAACAGGGGATGGCCCTGTGCCTGGCGCCGCCGCTGCGACGCCTCCACCCAGTAGCGTTCACGCTGGAACGGATAGCCGGGCAACGGGATGCGGCGCCGCGACTCGCCGGCGAAAAGTCCGTCGAAGCGGAACGGCAGTCCGCTCTCGTAAATACCGGCAACCGCCTCCATGAAACCACCGCCGGATCCCGGCGCCGGCGGCTCTTCGCCGGTTGCCGGCCGCCTCAGGCTTGAGACGACCGCCGGTTCCGGAGCACCGGCCGGCCAGGCCATCGAGACCATCGGCCCAAGCACCGCGTGCGGCCCAATCTCCACGATCGCGTCAATGTTCATTTCCGCCAGGGTCTCGACGCAGGCGCGGAACGCCACCGGCGCCCGCATCTGCCGGCGCCAGTACGCCGCATCCAGCGCCTCGCCCGAACCGATCACCATTCCGGTGAGATTACTGACGAAGGGAACCGACGGCGGGGCAAAATCAAGCCGTGAGAGGGCTATCTCCAGATCGTCGAGCGCAGGCTCGATCATAGCGCTGTGATACGCGGGGCTGCGGCGCAGCCGCGCGACCCGAATGCCGGCCCCTTCCAGACGCGTGAGGATCGCGGCGATGTCCTCCCCCGGGCCGCTGATCACCTGATGCGCCCCGTTGTCAGCGGCGATGCACAGGCCGATACCCCGCGCGCCAGCGTTGTGTTCGTCCAGCGCCTCCCCGACGCGGACGGGCGGTGCGAAAACCGCCGCCATCGCCCCCTCTCCGGGCAGCGCACCGACCAGCGCACCCCGCACGGCCGCAAGGCGCAAGCCATCCTCAAGACTGAACACGCCCGCGGCTTGCGCCGCAGCGATCTCTCCCAGGCTGTGCCCGAGCACCGCGTCCGGCCGGATGCCGAGACTCGACCACAGTTCGGTGAGGGCGCATTCAAGGGCATAGATCGCGGGCTGTTTCCAGTGCGGATCGTCCAGGTCTTGCGCGGCGCCGGACCGGCCAAACATCACGTCGAGCAGCGAGGCGCCGTGGTCTTCGCCGAACATGGCGTCGCACCGGTCGAGCACCGCGCGAACAACCGGTTCGCTTTCGTAGAGCGCCGCGCCCATGCCCGGCCACTGGCTGGCCTGCCCCGTGTAGACGAACGCCACTCTTGACGCCTTGCGCAACGCCGGCCGCTCGTCCGCCTCCGCGATCACCTGCAAGCCGCCGCGCAGCGATTCGGCGTCCCGGAACACCACGCCCGCCCGATGGTCGAAGTGGCTCCGGCCGATGCCGGCCGACCAGGCCATGTCGGAAAGCAGGGGATCGGAGGCCGGACCTCCATTGGCAAGCGTTGTCTCCTGTCGGCCGAGCCATTCGAGATAGAGTTCCGCCGCATCACGCATCGCTTCGCCCGACTTCCCGGAGAGCGGCAACAGGCGCGTTGCTCGCGGGGCCGGATCATCTTTCGGCTGCAGGGAGGTGACGGGCAGCGACAACGATACGGCAATCGGCCTGGAAGCGCCGGTCGGCCATGGAGTTTCGTCCGGATCCGGTGCGCCGCCGTCAGGCGATCCATATCCTTCCAGCACGATATGGGCATTCGTCCCCGACCAGCCGAACCCGCTCACGCCCGCGAGCGGCGGACGACCTTCATGGTCGGGCCAGGGTGTCGGGTCTGCCGTCACCTGCAGGGGAAGACGCTCCCAGTCCATCACCGGGTTCGGGTTGTGGAAATGCAAGTGCCTGGGGATGTGTCCGCGGGTGATCGCAAGCACGGTCTTGATCAGTCCCGCGACGCCGGCCGCCGATTCCAGATGGCCGATGTTGGTCTTTACCGAGCCGATCAGCAGCGGGCGGTCCTCGCCGCGTCCGGGACCGTAGACCGCCGCCGTCGCGTCGATCTCGATCGGGTCACCCACCTCCGTGCCGGTCCCGTGCGCTTCCAGATAGTCGATATCCGATGCCTGGACCCCGGCGCGTTCCAGTGCCGCCGCGATCACCCGCTGCTGCGCCGCCCCGTTCGGCACCGTCAGGCCCGGGCTCGCCCCGTCCTGGTTCAGCGCCGTACCCCGGATCACTGCCCAGATCCGATCACCGTCGGCCTGCGCATCCGCTAGCCGCTTCAGGACCACGATGCCGCACCCCTCGCCCCTCACATATCCGTTTGCGGACGCGTCGAAAGTCTTGCACTGCCCGTCCGGCGAGAGCATCCCGGCGTTGGCGCGGAACTCGAGAAGCCGGCCGGAGAGAATGACGTTAACCCCGCCGGCGAGAGCGAGGTCTGCATCGCCCCGCTGCAGGCCCGTGACTGCCTGGTGCGTCGCGACCAGCGACGAGGAGCAGGCCGTGTCCACGGCCATTGCCGGGCCGCCGAGGCCCAGTGCGTAAGCAACACGGCCGATCGCCGTGTTGAGAGAGGTGCCGGTGACGGCATAGAGGCTGGCGGCGGGTTCGGCCGGACCCGCACTCTGGCCGGCCTCCAGGATCAGCCCCCGGTAGTCGTTGTTGCTGATGCCCGCGTAGACGCCGGTGCGGCTGTCCTTCAGCAGTTCGGGGTCGATGCCCGCATCCTCGAGCGCCCGCCAGCTTGTCTCCAGCAGCAGCCGCTGCTGCGGGTCCAGCAATTGCGCCTCGACCGGGGAAATGCGGAAAAAGGACGCGTCGAACCGGTCGAGACCGTCGAGATAGGCGCCGAATCGGCAGGCCTCGATCTGGCCGGTATCTTCGGGAAACAGGGCGCCGATGCGGCCAACGCCGGAACCCGGAACGCCTTCCTGCACGGTGTTCCTGCCGTCCTCCAACAGACGCCAGAACGCGGCGATGTCGTCCGCCCCGGGGAACCGGCAGGCCATGCCCACGATTGCGATCGGTTCACCGCCGGCGGTGAACCTGTCCTTGCCGTCGACGGTGTCGATCGCAGCAGCATCGGTGGTATTCATGGGTACGTCTCGATCCATCATTCGGGTCCGTCTTTCCCATTAGGCCGTTGACCGGCTGACTCGGCCAGACGCAATTCCGCACCGCGGTCACCAGGCCGGTTTCAGTCTGGACTGTAGACTCGACTATATGGGCACAAAAAATATGAAATGTCAGAATTCGGAACGCATACGGATTTGCCGTGACCCGGTGGCACCGGGAACCGCCGGGACGGCCTGCCCGGCGGGATCGACAAGAGGGTGCAAACCGATGGCCAGGCAGGCATCGATCCGGTGCCCGGGCATTTGCCCGGGTTCTGCGCCGAGATGAGCACGAACCACGCGGCCGGCAGTGCCGGTCTTCGCTACCAGGCGGACGAGCGCCCGCCCGACGCGCTTGCCCTGGGTCTCGGACTGCAACTGGCCCTGATCACCGTCGCGGTTCCCATCCTGATCCCGACAGCGGTGATGCGCGCCGGCGGCGCCACCGAATCACATCTGGCCTGGGCGGTGTTCGCCGCGGTCGCGATCAGCGGCTTCACCACGGTGCTCCAGGCGGTCCGGTTCGGCAGGATCGGGAGCGGCCATGTGCTCGTCATGGGCAGTTCGGCGGCGTTCATAGGGGTCAGCATTACGGCGGTGGCGAAGGGTGGCCCCGCGTTGCTGGCGACCCTGGTCGTCGCCGCAGCACTCCTCCAGCTCCTGCTGTCCTCCAGGCTCGCCCTGTTCCGCCGAATCCTGACCCCGACAGTGTCCGGGACCGTGATCATGCTGGTACCGGTTACGGTGGCGCCGATCGTGTTCCGGATCCTGAATGAAGCGCCGGACGGCAGCCCGGCCCATGCGGCACCCCTGGTCATGCTGGTCACGCTCGCGGCCACCCTCGGCATCTCACTGAAGGGAACGGCGATGCTGCGGCTCTGGGCGCCGGTCATCGGAGTCGTCCTGGGCACGGCGCTTGCGGCATTCTTCGGCCTCTACGACCTGGACCGAATCGCGGCAGCTTCCTGGGTCGGGCTGCCCGGCATCTCGATTCCCGGCCTGGACCTGGAATTCGGAGCGGAGTTCTGGGCGCTGCTTCCCGCCTTCCTGTTGACCGCCGTGATCGGGTCGATCCGCGCGATCAGCAGCAGCACGGCACTCCAGCGTATCTCGTGGCGCCGGGCGCGACCGGTTGATTTCAGGGCGGTACAGGGCGCGGTCACGGTCGACGGGCTGAGCAACGTGCTGTGCGGCCTGGCCGGAACCGTTCCGAACACGACCTACTCGCTTGCAGCACCGCTCGTCGGGATAACCGGAGTCGCGGCGCGGGCGGTGGCAATTGCCACCGGCGCGATCTTTCTCGCCCTGGCGTTCCTGCCCAAGGCGCTGGCGGTGGTGCTGGCCATTCCGGGCCCCGTCGTTGGCGCCTATCTCCTCGTCCTGATCGCCCTGCTGTTCATCATCGGGATCGGTATGGTGATGCAGGACGGCATGGACCTTCGAAAGGGCACGATCGTCGGCGTTTCCTTCTGGCTCGGGGTCGGCTTCCAGAACGGTGTGATCTTCCCGGAGATCGTTTCCGGCTTCGCCGGCGGCATATTTTCCAACGGGATCACCTCCGGCGGCCTCGCGGCGATTTTCATGACCCTGATCGTGGGTTTGTCCGGACCCCGTCCAGCCCGCATGGAGACCGGGTTTTCCATCTCGCAACTCCCGGAAATCCGGGAGTTCCTGCACCGGTTCGCATCGCGCAACGGCTGGGACGACACCATGGAGAACCGGCTCGACGCCGTCGCCGAAGAAACCCTCCTGACCCTTGTGCGCCCGGAAGAAGAGAGCGGGACCCCGCGACGCCTCAGGCTGTCGGCGTCGAAGGGCGAGGGCGGTGCGGTACTCGAGTTCATTGTCTCGCCGAGAGGGGAAAACGTGCAGGAGCGGATGGCAGTGCTCGGCGCCCCCGGCGATGACGCGTCCGTCGAGCAGGAAGTCTCGCTCCGGCTGCTGCGCCACCTCGCCTCGTCGGTTCGTCACCAGCAATACCACGATCTCGACATCGTGACCGTGCAGGTGAAGGCACCGGGGTCGGGCGCCTGACAGGTCCGGAGGCAGCCTTGTTCAGCAAGACGGAGGGGCCGCGCACCCGTGCCCGTACACGCCGGTTCCGGGAGTATCAGCGGTCGGCCAGGCCAGCGGCGCCAGGCTTCCGAGATGGAAGCTCACCGACGGTGGAAACCGTGACCCGGCAGGCCATCAGCGGCCCGCCCGGCATGACAGCCGGGTTCCGGGTGGCCCGTGAACCCGGGCATTTCATTCAGTGGCATGCGGGCAACCGGCGCCGCCCTGCGGTCGCCACCCCCCGGCAGCGCCGGGGGTTCGTTCCCGCGCAGCACCCGCTTCGCGCAGGATATTTGCGGCAAACCGGGAATTGCGCCAACGGGACTTGCACCCGTAGTTTCAGCGACTAGGCTCGCTGCGCGCGTGCCGGCAGGCATCTGGGAGCGAAGGGGATCGACATGTCGGGCAAGACCATCATTACCTGCGCCGTGACCGGCGGTGCGGATACCGCGGACAGGAACCCGGCGGTCCCGGTTACCCCGGCCGATATCGCGAACTCCTGTCTCGAGGCCGGCTCGGCCGGTGCGGCGGTGGTCCACGTCCATGTGCGCAACCCGGAAACCGGCAAGGCCTCGATGGACCCGGCACTCTACCGCGAGGTGGTGGCCCGCATCCGCGACAGCGGATCCGACCTTGTCATCAACCTGACCACCGGGCCCGGCGCCAGGTTCATTCCCGGCGATACCGAGCCGGTCGACATGGCGCCCGGTTCGACGATGCGCTCACCGGAAGTCCGGCTCGAGCATGTCGACGACCTGCGCCCGGACATCTGCTCGCTCGACGTCTCGACCATGAACTTCGGCGAACACGCCATGGTGAACGTGCCGAAACACCTGCGCGCCATGGCGGGTCGCATCCGCGAGATGGGGGTGAAACCCGAGCTCGAAGTGTTCGATACCGGGCATGTACTGCTCGCCAACCAGCTGATTCGCGAGGGCCTGATCACCGAACCCCCGCTGTTCCAGCTCTGCCTCGGCATTCCGTGGGGTGCCCCGGCCACGCCGGACGGCATGAGCTTCATGAAGAGCCTGTTGCCGGAGGGCGCACCCTGGTCCGGGTTCGGCATCTCCCGGGCCGAGTTCCCGATGGTGGCGCAGGCAGCAACCCTCGGTGGTCATGCCAGGGTCGGTCTCGAGGACAATCTCTACATCGCGCGCGGCCAGCTCGCGAACGGCAACGGACAACTCGTGGAACGCGCCGTCACCATCATCGAGAGCATCGGCGGCTCGGTGGCCGACTCGGCCGAGGCCCGGCAGATCTTCGGGCTGTCACGCAACGAGTTCCAGGCGTCCGACGGTGCGGGGGGACACCTGTAGTCGCGGCAACGGCGCCTGCACCAGAATTCCGTCACTCGCACCACGGGAGGCCGGCAGCGATGAAGGCATGGGAAATTCGTGGTGACGGCGGCATCGACGCCCTCACCCTGTCCGAACGCGAGAACCCGGTACCGGGACCGGGCGAGGTCCTGGTACGGATCACCGCCTCCTCGATCAACTACCGTGATCTCGCCACCATCGAGGACCCGGCACCGCGGGGCATCCAGTATCCCCGGATCCCGAATTCCGACGGAGCCGGAACGGTGATCGCAACCGGTGACGGTGTCACGCGGTTTGCGTCCGGCGACCTTGTCTGCGCCACCTTCTTCCAGGGCTGGATCGACGGCCCGATCACCCCCCGCGACATGGGCCGGGCGCTTGGCGGTACGGCCGAGGGCATGCTTGCCCAACTCCGGGTCCTGCCCGAGGACGGGCTGGTCCACGCTCCGCCAGGCCTGTCGGACCGGGAGGTCGCGACGCTGCCCTGTGCGGCTCTCACCGCCTGGCATTCCCTGGTCGAGGTCGGCCGGGTCGGCCCGGGCGACACGGTACTCCTGCTGGGCACCGGCGGAGTCTCGATCATGGCACTGCAGTTCTGCGGCATGCTGGGAGCGCGGGCGATCATCACCTCGTCGAGCGACGCAAAGCTCGAGCGGTGCAGGGAACTCGGCGCCTGGGCGACGGTGAATTACCGCCGCACCCCGGAGTGGGAACGCGAGGTGGCCAGGCTCACCGACGGGCGCGGCGCCGATCACACGGTCGAGGTCGGAGGAGCCGGAACGCTCGCCCGCTCGGTTGCGGCAACCCGTATAGCCGGGTCCATCGGGCTGATCGGGGTGCTGACCGGCGGCGAGGTCAATCCCACCCTGATCATGCGCAGGTCCCTGCGCCTGCAGGGCGTGTATGTCGGCAGCCGGCGCATGTTCGAGGACATGAACCGGGCGATCACCCACCACGGCATGCGCCCGGTCATCGACCGGTGCTTCGACTTTGAGGACGCCCGGACCTCCTACCACGCGATGCGCGCGGCCGGCCACTTCGGCAAGCTGGTGATCACCGTGGCGCAGGACTGAGCGGTGACTACTCGTCGGCCCTGAAGTTGAGCTCGATCAGGACCTGGTTCGGATCGCGCACGAAAATCTGCCGCAGCTTTCCACCGGGCACGAGCCGGGTCTCATGCTCGTACCCCTTCTCGGACAGGAAGGCGGCGTACCGCTCGAAGCCGTCGGCCGCGAACGCCACGTGGTCAATTACGCCCGAGCCCCGTTCGGACTGGTCGTCGACACCGATCAGGTGGATCACCGCCTCGGGGCCGCAGTAGAGCCAGGCGCCCGGAAAGTCGAACGCCGGGCGGTCACCGTTGGTGAACCCGAGAATGTCCTCGTAGAACGCGACCGTCTCGTCGAGCTTGTCGGTCACGATGTTGACGTGCTGCAGCATGGTCAGCGTCATGGTCAGGGCGCCTCCTTCACGCCTGGCTTGGGAGGTTGGACGGAATGTGCGGGTCAAGGGGATAGAGCGGACGGCGGAGATTCTTCCACGGAAACAGGCTGTAGTCGGATGCCGTCGGACCGGGTCCGGCCACCATCACGATGTGCCGCGCAATCGGCTCGAAGCCGGCCCTGAAGTGCTGACGTGACTTGATCAGCACGAAGTCCTTGCCCGACGGATCGATGCCGCAGTGGGTGAAGCAGCCGGTATCGAACGGCTCATAGCGGTCCTCCGACACCACGATCTCCACCGAGCCGGTATCGAGCACCACGGTGCGCCCGATGCTGAGCGTCACCCCGGTCATCATCGGACCGGTCACGGTGAACACACCGTCCGTGATCCTCCGGACCCGGCCCTTCACCGGCAGCGGTTCACCCGCCAGGCCCATGGCCGGCATGTCGGTCTTGCCGCCGATCTCGATCTCGACATCGGCGCCAACTCCCGCCTCGATCATCCGCGCGACCGCCTCCGGATCAGCAATCGGGCCGGCGACGACGTTCTCAAGGCCGAGCGCGAGCACCTCACGCAGTGCCGCCATCACGTCCTGGTTGCCGCCGGAACCGGTATTGTCACCGTGATCGACCAGCACCACCGGCCCCCCGGTCAGGGTCGCGGCCCGTGCGAGCGACTGTTCCATGGGTTCGATTTCGAAGATGAACCCCTCGCGATTGTCCCAGGCCTCCTGCATCAGGTCGAAGGTGAGCCGTTCCGCCCGGTCCCGGGGTCCGACCACCACGGCCGAGATGCCCACATGCTCGATGTCGGCGAGCGGAAAGCACCCGAATACCGATGCCAGCATGACCTCGCCGCCGGCTTCGGCGGCGCGGGCGCGGTCCATGATCGACTGCATTGGCGGCCGCGACGGCGCGTGCACGTTCATGTGCGGCAGCAGCGGCAGCGAATGCCAGGCCGTTGACACCTGCTCCCCGGCCATGACCCGCAGCAGGGCCTCGCCGGCCCTCTGGCCGGTCTCGTACATGTCGACATGCGGGTAGGTGCGGTAGCCGGCCAGCACGCTTGGCAGGGTCGCGAGATCACGGGTGAGATTGGTGTGGAAGTCGAGGGCCACCGCGATCGGCAGGTCGGGGGCCTCGGCCCGCAACCGCCGCAGCAGTTCGCCCTCACCGTCATCGAATCCTTCCGTCACCATTGCGCCGTGCAGATCAAGGAACAGCGCGTCGCATCCGCGCCTGATCTCCTCCAGCACAAGGTTCGCCACGTACTCGATGACGCTGTCGGCCGCCGGCGCGCTCGGGTGGGCGTTCGCGGCAACCGGGACCACCAGTTCGGCCCCTTCCCGCTCGGCAATGTCGATGTAGGCTGCGAGCGGGTTGTTGGTGCCGCGGTAGTGCCTGATCGCGGTCTCGCCCCGGGCCGGCGCGCCGGTCGACCCGATGCGTCCGAACGCCGACAGCGGTGTCGGGACCGGGGAGAAGCTGTTGGTCTCGTGGCGCATGAGCGCGGCAACGAAACGTTTCCGTGACATGGGGCGTACCTTCTTCTGGTTGGAACTGCCTGGCCGTGCCGTGCGCCGGTACATTGCCGGCCGGCGACAGCTTAACGGATCGGGGCCCAACCGGAACCCCGTTTGCACGCAGTCCTGCCCTGTACACTCGGACCGCGACCGGTAGGATGCGCACTGTTCCCCACCGGATGCGAGCGAGCCGAACGGATGTCCGACGATGACCTACTGGAACCCGTCATCACCATCGCCCGCGAGGCCTGCGAGGCGATCATGGTGCACTACCGCTCCGGCGCGGAAATCAGGAACAAGGCAGACGGCTCTCCGGTGACCGCGGCCGATCATGCGGCGGACGCGGTCATTGTGCCCGCGCTTGTTGCGCTCACCCCGGACATCCCGGTCATCTCGGAAGAACGGGTGGAAGCCGGTGACGCGGCGAGGATCGCCGACGGGCCGTTCTGGCTGGTCGATCCGCTTGACGGCACCAGGGAGTTCATCAGCCGCAACGGTGACTTCACCGTGAACATCGGACTCGTGAGGAATCGTGAGCCGGTGCTCGGTGTCGTGGCGACCCCGGTTGACGGACGTATCTGGGCCGGGGTCTCCGGCACCGGCGCCTTCACCGAGCCGCGGCGGGGCTCACGCCAAGAGATCAGGGTACGGGTTGCCGAGCCGGACGCGCTCACCGTGGTTGCCAGCCGGTCGCATCGCAGTCCCGAACTCGAGGACTACATTGCGGGTCTGCCCGTTGTCGCCTCGGTTGCCCGCGGCTCGGCCCTGAAGTTCTGCCTCGTCGCTTCCGGCGAGGCCGATCTGTATCCGCGCACCGGCCCCACCATGGAATGGGACACGGCAGCGGGCCACGCCATCGTGCTTGCGGCGGGCGGCAACGTGGAACGGTTCGACGGCACCCGTTTCATCTATGGCAAGCCGGACTTTCGCAATGGCTGGTTCCTGGTCCGCGGCCGGAATGCCTGAGCCCCGGTCACGGCCGCCACCGCAGCAGCAGGCGTTCGGCCCGCGCAATCAGCCAGTTCACCGTCAGGCCGAACACCGAGAGCAGTGCGACGCCGGCGATCAGCTGATCGGTGGCGAACAGTGACCCGGCGATCTGGATGTAGGCACCGATGCCCCGTTCCGCTGCGATCAGTTCGGCAGCAACGATCAGGATGATGGCGATCGCCGAGGAAACCCTCATGCCGGACAGGATGGCCGGAAGAGCTCCCGGCAGGATGATCTTGCGCACGATCGAGAACCAGCCGAGACCGAACGACTGACCCATGCGAATCAGGGTGCGATCGACGTTGTCAACTCCGCCATAGGTGAAAATCACCGTCGGAAACAGGGTTCCGAACAGGATAAGCGCGACCTTGGATTCCTCTCCGATACCGAACCAGATGATGAACAGCGGCAGCAGGGCGATCTTCGGAATCGGAAACAGCGCCGCGACCAGCGGGGCGAGCCCGGCCCGGACCAGCGAGAACAGTCCGATGGCCAGACCGATCAGTCCGCCAAGTACCGTGCCGCTCACCCATCCGAGCAGCAGCCGGCTGAGGGATGCGGCAAGGTGCTCCCACAGTTCCCCCGATACCCACAGCTCGACCAGGGCGCCAATCGCCTCGCTCGGAGCCGGCAGGACCAGCGGCGAGATCACGCCGGTACGGGCTCCCGCCTCCCAGGCCGCAACCAGGACCAGGAACACGGCCGGACCGGCCAGGCGCACCGGCCTGGGCGCGAACCCTCCGCCGCGGAAACGGACCGGACGGGCGGGTTCCCGGGTGTCAGTCACCGGTCAGCTCCAGGTCGACCGCGCGTGCTTCGTCGCGCATGGCCGTCCACAGGTGTCGTCGCGTGGTCTCGAGCGCGGGGTCGGAAGCATCGCGGTCCCAGACCGGCGAGTCGATCTCGACCGTCTCGAGGATCCGGCCCGGCCGGCGTGACATCACGACGATCCGGTGCCCGAGACGCACTGCCTCGTGCAGGTTGTGGGTCACGTATATCCCGGTCAGGTTTTCCCGTTTCCACAGGTCGACCAGGTCATCCATCATCAGTTCGCGGGTCTGGCTGTCGAGTGCCGAGAGCGGCTCGTCCATCAGGAGGACCGCGGGGCGCACGGCAAGGGCGCGGGCGATGGCCACCCGCTGCTTCATGCCGCCCGACAGTTGCCTCGGGAACGCATCACGGAATTCGGCAAGCCTGGTGCGTTCCAGCACATCACCGATGATGGCCTCGCGGTCCCGGCGCGTCAGCCCGTGGTCCTCCAGTACCAGGCTGACGTTGCCCGCCACCGTTCGCCACGGCAGCAGGGCGAAATCCTGGAATATGTAGGTGAGCGGATTCAGGGACCGTTTGGGCGGCTCACCGACCTGCAGGATCCGGCCCGAACCCGGCTCTTCAAGCCCGCCGACCAGCCTGAGCAGTGTCGACTTGCCGCATCCCGACGGTCCCACGATGCATGCGATGCGCCCGGCGTCCACGACAAGGCAGACGTTGTCAAGAACCGCGACGTCGCCGTACCGGTGCGAGAGGCCCTCGATCCGCAGCTGCATCCGCCACGGTCCGCCTTCTGCTCAGTCGTCGATCTCTACGTAGCTCGTGTCAACCAGCTGTTCGATGGTGATCTCCTCGTCTACCAGTCCTTCGGACTTGAACCACTCGAGCTGGTGCCTGACCGAGGCGAGATTGAGCCGGGCGCCCGGTTGCAGCCGCATCGAGCCGTTGCGGATGGATGGTGCCGCCTTCTCGTAGGGGCGCGAGGTGTAGACATACCTGTGGATCAGCCGCGTGGTGCTCTCCAGACCCGCCTCGCCCTCGGTCCGGTCGACCATGTTCGCGTTGAAATCGGCGATCCCCTTCGAGTAGGCACGCAGGAACCGCTCGGTCAGGTCGCGCTTGTCCGATGCGTTGGCACTCGAAGTGAAGATGGTGGTCACCTGGTAGGTGTCGATGTAGTCGGCAACATTGCCGATGATCTTGACTGCCCCGCCGCCGGCCAGCGCCTTCGCGATATGCGGAACGATGGTCCAGCCATCGATCTGGCCGGACTTCAGCGCGCCGATGATCACGCCGACCTTCTGCAGCGGCTTCAGGCTGACCTCTGACAGCGCAAATCCCTCCTGCGCGGCGATCTGCGAGATCATGTAGTGAAACGACGAACCGGTCTGGGTGATGCCGAACGACCGGCCGGCAAGGTCTGCCGGTGTGGTCACACCGTCGTCCCAGGCCTGGTTCGATACCAGGATCTTCTGGCCATCGACGCCGATTTCCTCGACAAGGGCGCCACCGATCACCTTGATGGCACCCTTGCCCGCAAGGTTGATCAGGCCTCCCGAGATCGCGGTCACGCCGTAGTCGATGTCACCGGACGCGATCGCCACCGCCATGGGCGCGGCTGCCTGGAAGAAGTGGAACTCGACATCCAGACCTTCTTCCTCGAAGTACCCCTTTTCGAAAGCCACGAAGGCACCCGAATGCGAGGTAAACCTGAGCGCTCCCAGCCGGACCTTGTCCTGGGCCAGGGCAACCGAAGCGGTAAGGCCCAGCACGGCCGCCGTGGCCACTGCCGCAACACACGCACGCCATCCCGGATAGATCATCTTGCTGTCTCCACGCAGCGTTCCCGGCCGTGACGGGCACTCTGCCCGGGCACAGGCGAAGACCATACCCAATGCGTCGACCGGGATTCAAGGCGAAGCCAACGCGCCCGCGGGTGCGCGCGGCCTGTCCGCCGCACGGTCCTCCCGGCCCGGCCCCGGCCACGCGGCACCGATGCGATGTCGCGCATCCGAACTGGGCCCAGGTCACCAGCCGGCAGGCTCGCGTGCGGATACCCGCCGGTTTGACCTCGCTTCCGCCCTCGTGCGACATTCCGCACTGCACCATCCGCGGTTGCTGGAGGACACGAAATGACCGAGGCATTCATCTGCGACGCCGTCCGCACGCCGATCGGCCGCTATGGCGGGTCCCTTTCATCGGTCCGCACGGACGATCTCGCGGCGGTGCCGATTGCCGAACTGATGAAGCGGAATTCCGGCGCCGACTGGACCCGGGTGGATGATGTCTACTACGGATGCGTGAACCAGGCCGGCGAGGACAACCGGAACGTCGCCCGGATGGCGCTGCTGCTCGCCGGGATGTCGCCCGACGTACCCGGCGCGACCGTCAACCGGCTGTGTGCCTCGGGGATGGAAGCTGTCAATGCCGCCGCCCGCGCCATCCGTTCCGACGAGGGGTCATTCTTCGTCGCCGGCGGGATCGAGAGCATGAGCCGGGCACCCTTCGTCATGGCGAAGGCCGAGACCGCGTTTGCCCGGTCGGCCGAGATCTACGACACCACCATCGGCTGGCGGTTCATCAACCCGAAGCTTGACGGCATGTACGGTTCGGATTCGATGCCGGAGACCGGAGAGAACGTTGCCGAGAAGTACCAGGTCCGGCGCGAGGACCAGGATGCCTTCGCCCTGCGCAGCCAGCACAGGGCGGAAGCCGCCATGGGATCGGGCCGCATCGCCCGCGAACTGGTGGCGGTGGAGGTGAAGGGCCGGCGCGGCGCCGTCACCATCGTGGATACCGACGAGCACCCGCGCCACGGCACCACCATGGAAGGTCTCGCCAAGCTCCCGACCCCGTTCCGCAGGGAGGGCGGCAGCGTGACCGCAGGCAACGCAAGCGGTGTCAACGACGGGTCGGCGGCAATGGTGGTTGCCAGCGAGGCCACGGCCCGGGAACACGGGTTCAGGCCGCGTGCGAGGGTCGTGGCATGCGCCACGGCCGGGGTGGAGCCCCGCATCATGGGCATCGGTCCGGCCCCGGCATCACGCAGGGCGCTGGAACGGGCGGGTCTCGACATCTCCGACATGGACGTGATCGAACTGAACGAGGCTTTCGCCAGCCAGGCCCTGGCGACCATGCGCGAACTCGGTGTCGCCGATGACGATCCGCGGGTCAATCCGAACGGCGGCGCCATCGCCTTCGGCCACCCGCTCGGCGCCTCCGGAGCCCGCCTGCTGCTCACCGCGACCCAGGAACTCGAGGAAACGGGTGGACGCTACGCACTGTGCACCATGTGCATCGGCGTGGGCCAGGGGATGGCGACCATAATCGAACGGGTCTAGTCCCGGCCCGGGTCCGCCACCGGGTACATCCGGTCGAACGGCGCTCCGGCCTGCGGCAGGGGCGATGACGGAACATCCGGCGCCGGACCGGTTCCGGCGCCGCCTGCAGCCTGCGTCGGGACTGTGCCCGGAGTTCCGGCACGGCGTGTTCTGGTCTATGCTGCATGTGTAGCAGCCGGTCCCGCGAGACCGGCATCCGTGCGGGGGACATGGCGGATGACCGGTACCCGATTCCTCTACCTGAACGTCGGACACGCGATCGATCACCTGTTCATGCTGATGTTCCCGGCCGTGGCAGCTCTCGCGGCCGCGGACCTCGGCGCCGGGTACGGGGAACTGCTCACGCTCGCGACCGGCAGCTTTATCGCGTTCGGCGCCTTCTCGCTGCCGGCCGGGTGGCTCGCCGACCGGTTCAGCCGCGAGATCATGATGTCGATCTTCTTCATCGGCATCGGCGGCGCGATGATCCTGACCGGCCTGGTCACCGAGTCGTGGCACATCGCGGTCACGCTGACCCTGGTCGGCATGTTTGCCGCCATCTACCACCCGGTCGGCCTTGCAATGGTTGCCCGCGGCGGCGGCGATGTCGGTCGCCGCATCGGAGTGAACGGGGTCTGGGGCAACATGGGCGTCGCGGCTTCGGCGATCTCCATCGGCCTGTTCGCCGATTTCGCCGGCTGGCGCGAGGCGTTCCTGACCGCGGGCCTGGTCTCGATCGTTCTCGGCATCGGCTGGACCCGCCTGACGCGCACCGACCGGCTCGCCGGAGAGGCGGCGGTGCGCAAGCGCGATGCTTCGCCGTCGCTCGACTGGAATCGTGTCCTTGCCGTGGTGTTCATCACCACCACCATCGGAGGCTTCATCTTCAATTCGATGACGATCTCGATGCCCAAGGTGCTCGATGACCGCCTCGCCATCTACCAGCTGTCCGCCACCGATGTCGGCGCCATCGCGTCACTGGTCTACGCCGCGGCGGCCTTCACGCAGGTCGCGGTCGGTCGGGCGATCGACCGGTTCGCCATCAAGCCGATCTTCCTCGGCCTCATGGCGGGACAGGCGATCGCGCTTTACGCCGCCATCAACTCCGAAGGCTGGATGATGGTCGCGATCGCCGTGCTGGTGATGGTGATGGTGTTCGGACAGATCCCGATCAACGACACCCTGATCGCCCGCCACACGCCGGACGCGTGGCGGGGCCGCGTGTTTTCGGTGAAGTACGTGCTGTCGTTCACCGTGTCCGCCGCCGCGGTCCCGTCGATTTCGTGGCTGTACGACAGTGGCGGCGGCTTTCCGACCATGTTTACCGTTGCAGCCGGGGCGGCGGTGATTATCACGCTTGCCGTTGCCGCCCTGCCCGGCAGGCAGCGCACCGCACTCGAACCCGCCGGCAGCGGCGATGACTGACAGGGGATATCCCGGATGAAGTTCGGACTTCTCTACGAACATCAGCTGCCACGCAGCTGGTCGGAAAGATCGGACTACGACCTGCTGCATGAGGCGATCGAACAGGTCGAACTCGCCGATCGCCTGGGGTTCGACTACGTCTGGGAGAACGAGCACCATTTCCTCGAGGAGTATTCCCACTCCTCCGCACCCGAGGTGTTCCTGGCGGCCTGCGCGCGGAACACGAAACAGATCCGGCTCGGCCACGCCGTGGTGCTCTCGCCGCCGCCGTACAACCATCCGGCCCGGGTCGCGGAGCGGATCGCGACACTCGACCTGATCAGCCATGGCCGGGTCGACTGGGGCACCGGGGAGAGTGCGTCGCGGGTCGAGATGGACGCCTTCGGCGTGACCATGGAAGACAAGAAGGCGATGTGGGCCGAGGCGACCGAACAGTCGGCCAACATGATGACCATGGAACCCTATCCCGGTTTCGAGGGCCGGTTCTTCTCGATGCCGTGCAGGAACGTGCTGCCCAAGCCCTACCAGCAACCGCATCCGCCGCTGTGGGTTGCCTGTTCACGCATGGAGACGATCCACGCCGCCGCCCGCGCCGGGATCGGTGCACTGACCTTCGCCTTCATCAACCCGCAGGTCGCGCGCCAGTGGGTGGACGAGTACTACGCCATCATCAAGTCGGACGAGTGTGTCCCGATCGGCCACTCGGTCAACGCCAACATCGCAATGTGCACCGGGTTCTCGGTGCATCACGATGCGGAGGAGGCGAAACGCCGCGGTGCCGACGGATTCCGCTACTTCGGGTACTCACTCGGCCACTACTACGTCTATGGCGACCACCAGCCGGGGGTGACCCCGTTGTGGGAGCAGTTCGAGCAGGCGCGCGAGAGCATGGACGACGTCGGCAAGGGCAGCGGCATCGGCACGCCGGAAGAGGTGCGGGACCACCTGCAGGGGTTTGCCGATGCCGGGGTCGACCAGGTCATCTTCATCCAGCAGGGCGGAAAGAACCGTCACGAGCACATCTGCGAGGCGATGGAGCTGTTCGCCGCCGAGGTGATGCCGCATTTCAAGGAAAGGGAAGCCGAGCGCGAGGCCCGGAAGTCGACCGAGCTCGCGCCGTTCATCGAGGCGGCGCTCGCCCGCAAGCCGCGGATGCGGCCGCTCGAGAAACACGAGATTCCGGTGATCAGCGCCTTCGGCCGCAACATCGTTCAGACCGAACAGGACGAGTCGTCACGCTCCCTGCACCACGCGGCGGCCGACATCACGGTTCCGGCGCGCGATCCGCTGGCAGGGCAACGCGGATCGGCGATGTCCGCCGGCGAGGACTGAGAAGGCGGCGGGGATGCGTCCCTCCCGGACATCCCGGGCGGAGAACGGGTCATGAGCACCGGACCCGACATTCCACTCGCCGACAGTTTCGCGACGCCCGACCGGGCCGAGTGGGAAGAGCTGGCGACCAGGGCGCTGCGTGGACGGCCGGTCGAGGAGACGCTTGCGACCGACACGCCCGAGGGTGTGAGGCTGAAGCCGCTCTACCGGGCAGGCGACCTGACCCCGGGTGCGGCAGCCGCACGGGCGGCTATCCCGTGTCCGGATGACCGCGACCGCTGGGACATTCGCCAGCTGCACTGCCATCCCGACCCGTCGCGGGGCAATGCCGATATCCGCGCCGACATCAAAGGTGGCGCCCATGCGGTGCTGCTCGGACTCGATTCGAAAGCCCGGCGTGGCGAACCGGCCGAGTGCGGCACCGATGGCATCGTGCTGCGCTCGCTCGAGGACTGGCTGGTCCTGTTCCACGGCGTCGATCTCGCCGCGGTGGCGGTCGGGCTGCGGGCCGGGGCATCGACGCCGGCCGCGGCGGCGCAGTTCCTCGCCTGTGCCGACCGCCGGGGCGTGCCGCCATCGAGCCTGACGGGATCGCTCGGGGCCGACCCGCTTACGGGTCTCGCCCGCGACGGACGGCTGCCGGGGCCGGTAGCCGACCAGCTGGAGGCAACCGGCGAACTCGCACGCTGGTGCGCGGACCACCTGCCCGGCATGCGCGCGATCGAGATCGACACCGGCGCCTACCACGCGTCCGGCGCCACCGAAACTCAGGACATTGCGTTCGCTGCAGCGACCGGTGTCGCCTATCTGCGCGCTCTTACCGAAGCCGGCATGTCGGTCGACAACGCCGCCCGCCAGATCGGATTCTGCCTTTCGGTGGGCACCGACGTGTTCCAGGCGATAGCCAAGCTGCGTGCCCTGCGCCGGATCTGGGCGCGGATCATAGAGGCGTCCGGTGGTGGCATGCAGGCGCGCATCACCACCCTGGCCGCGACCACCGCGGCGCGGATGATGAGCCGGCGCGACGCGTGGGTGAATGCCCTTCGGGCCACCGCGAGTTGTCTCGCCGCGGGAGTGGGCGGTGCGGACAGCGTGACCGTGCTGCCCTACTCGCATGCCCTGGGGGTGCCGGAAGCCCGCGCCCGGCGCATTGCACGCAACACCCAGACAATCCTGATGCGCGAATCCGGGCTTGCCCGGGTCACGGATCCAGCCGGCGGTTCCTACTATGCCGAACGGCTCACGAGCGACTATGCCGAGCAGGCCTGGTCACTGTTCCAGGACCTCGAGGGCAGCGGAGGCATCGCCCGCGCGCTGGCGGACGGCCGCATCGCAACCATGCTTGATCAGGCGTGGGAGCGGCGTCTCGGCGCGCTTGCACGTGGCCGCGACGTGGTGACCGGGGTCTCGCGGTTCCCCGACCTCGACGAGGCCGCCGTCCCGCTGGCCGAGGTCGCGACACCCGCCCCGGTCAACGCCGCGCCCCGGTGCGATGTCCCGGTAGCCCGCGATCCCGAAGCACTTGCCCGGGCCGCGGCCGAGGGTGCGGATCTCGCCGCACTGCTGGCACCGTTTCGTGGCGAGCCCGCGATCATGACCGCCGTGAACCAGCATCGGCTCGGGGAAGCCTTCGAGGCACTGCGCGACGCAAGCGACCGCTGGCAGGTCAGCCGTGGCCGGCGTCCGACCGCCCTGCTGATCCAGCTGGGCACACCGGCCGAGTACACCGAGCGCAGCGTGTTCGCGAAGAGCTACCTCGCCACCGCCGGGATCGGAGCGATCGAGGTTCCGGTGCAGATCGCCGAGCAGACCGGCGACACGCTTGCCGCACACGATGTGGACCTCGTGGTCCTGTGCTCGTCCGACACGGTCTATGCCACCTCCGCTGCCGTGGCCGCCGCCAGCCTGAAGGCGTCGGGCGCCTCCAGAGTGCTGCTTGCCGGCAGACCCGGCGGTGACGAGGCGACACTGCGCTCGGGCGGCGTCGACGTCTTCGTCCATGCCGGCGACGACATGCTCGCCACACTCACGCGACTTGCAACCGACCTCGGGATGACCCTGCCATGAGCGTCCTGCCCGACTTCAGCACCCTCCCCCTTCACGGTCCCGACACCGAACCGGATCCGCCACCTGCCGGGAACGGCCGGTGGACCACTCCGGAAGGGATCGAGCTCAAGCCGCTGTACACCGAGGAAGACACCCGGGGGCTCGATTTCCTTGGCGGCTGGCCCGGCATCGCGCCTTTCCTGCGCGGCCCCTATCCGACCATGTACGCGACACGGCCCTGGACCATTCGCCAGTACGCCGGCTACTCGACGGCCGCCGACTCGAACGCGTTCTACCGGCGCAACCTGGCGGCCGGCCAGAAGGGGCTGTCGGTCGCGTTCGACCTCGCTACCCACCGCGGCTACGACTCCGATCACCCGCGGGTCGCCGGTGACGTCGGCATGGCCGGTGTCGCGATCGATTCCATCCTCGACATGCGCGAACTGTTCGACGGAATTCCGCTCGACCGGATGAGCGTCTCGATGACCATGAACGGTGCGGTCCTGCCCGTGCTGGCGCACTACATCCACGCCGCCGAGGAACAGGGTGTGCCGAGACGGGCGCTGGCCGGGACCATCCAGAACGACATCCTCAAGGAGTTCATGGTCAGGAACACCTACATCTATCCCCCGGCTGCATCGATGCGGATCATCTCCGACATCTTTGCCCACACCTCGGCGCGGATGCCCCGGTTCAACTCGATCAGCATTTCCGGCTATCACATGCAGGAGGCCGGGGCGACCGCCGACCTGGAGCTCGCCTACACGCTCGCTGACGGCATCGAGTACGTCAGGGCTGGGGTCGACGCGGGCCTCGACATCGACTCCTTTGCGCCGCGCCTCTCGTTCTTCTGGGCGATCGGCATGAACTTCTTCATGGAAATCGCCAAGATGCGTGCGGCACGTCTGCTGTGGGCACGGCTGATGAAGCAGTTCGCTCCGCAGGACGCGCGGTCGCTCTCGCTGCGCACCCACTGCCAGACCAGCGGCTGGAGCCTGACTGCCCAGGACGTGTTCAACAACGTGACCCGGACCTGCGTCGAGGCCCTCGCCGCGACCCACGGGCATACCCAGTCGCTGCACACCAACGCTCTCGACGAGGCACTCGCGCTGCCAACCGATTTCAGCGCACGCATCGCCCGGAATACCCAGCTGCTGATCCAGCAGGAAACCGGCATCTGCTCGGTGATCGATCCCTGGGGCGGCTCCTACTATGTCGAGCGGCTGACGCACGATCTCGCGGTCCGCGCGCTCGCCCACATCGACGAGGTTGAGGCACTCGGCGGCATGGCGAAGGCAATTGATGCCGGTATTCCGAAGATGCGTATCGAGGAGGCGGCCGCACGCACCCAGGCCCGGATCGACTCCGGGCGCCAGACCATCGTCGGGGTCAATTGCTACCGCACGGACGACGACGACCCGATCGAGGTCCTGAAGGTCGACAACGCCTCCGTGCGCCGCCAGCAGATCGAGAAGCTCGAACGGCTGCGCGCCGAACGTGACCAGGCCGCCGTGGACGAGGCACTCGACCGCCTCACCCGCTGCGCCGGGACCGGTGACGGCAACCTGCTTGACCTGGCCGTCGAGGCGTCGCGCGCCATGGCGACGGTCGGCGAGATGTCGGATGCGCTGGAGAAGGTCTGGGGAAGACACGTAGCCCGGACGCGCACGGTATCCGGCATCTACGCCGGGGAAGTCGGCACTGATGCAGGGGCCGCGGCGCGGGTCATCGAGCGCTCTGCCCGGTTCGAGCGCCGGGAGGGCCGGCGACCCCGGATCCTGATCGCCAAGATGGGCCAGGATGGCCATGACCGCGGTCAGAAGGTGATCGCCAGTGCCTTTGCCGACCTCGGGTTCGACGTCGACATCGGCCCGCTGTTCCAGACCCCGGAAGAGGCGGCCCGCCAGGCGGTCGAGAACGATGTCCACATCATCGGCGCCAGTTCGCTTGCCGCCGGCCACCTGACGCTGGTGCCGGAACTGCGGGATCACCTGCGCGAACACGGGCGCGACGACATCATGATCGTCGTGGGCGGCGTGATCCCGCCGGACGATGTCGACGATCTGCTGGCGGCCGGAGCCGCCGCGATCTTTCCTCCCGGCACCATGATCGCCGAGGCGGCTCTCGACCTCCTCGATCGACTGGAAGCCGCAATCGACGCCGGCGGGTAGCGCCCGGCATGCCGGGCGAAGGCGCGCGCCGCGTCGCGCTTGCGGATGTCGGGGCGCTCGCCGACGCGGTCCGCGCCGGTCACCGCGCCACGCTCGCACGCGCCATCACCCTGGTCGAGTCACGCAATCCCGACCACCGACGGGCCGCCGACGGGCTGCTGACCGCGCTGCTTCCCCATGCCGGCGCCGCGACTCGGGTCGGGGTGACCGGGGTACCAGGAGTGGGCAAAAGCACCTTCATCGAGGGTTTCGGGCGGATGCTCACCGGGTCGGGGCATCGGGTGGCGGTGCTCGCCGTCGATCCGACCAGCGCACGGACCGGCGGCTCCATCCTGGGCGACAAGACCCGGATGCAGGAACTCGGACGTGATCCCGATGCCTATATCCGCCCGTCGCCGACCTCAGGCGTGCTCGGCGGGGTCGCCCAGGCGACCCGCGAGAGCATGGTCATCTGCGAGGCGGCCGGGTTCGACGTGATCCTGGTGGAGACCGTCGGCGTCGGCCAGTCGGAGACCGAGGTCGCCGGGATGGTCGACTTCTTCCTCGCGTTGATGCTGCCGGGCGCCGGCGACGAGCTCCAGGGAATCAAGAAGGGCCTGCTGGAACTGGTCGACATGATCGCAATCAACAAGGCTGACGG
Source organism: Alphaproteobacteria bacterium (assembly GCA_022822665.1). Classification (GTDB taxonomy): domain Bacteria; phylum Pseudomonadota; class Alphaproteobacteria; order Thalassobaculales; family Thalassobaculaceae; genus Bin52. The sequence goes on from JAJEAR010000032.1 coordinate 43,054, forward strand.
CGCCATGACAGAGGCGGCGGGGCGTGCGGCCGCGGAGTATCGCCGGGCGCTCGAGATCATCACCCCCGCCAGCCCGGCATGGCGCCCGCCGGTCGAGACCTGCAGCGCGCTGACCGGAACGGGGCTGGAAACGATCTGGCAGCGGATCGGCGACCATCGCCGGGCTCTCGGCGCAACCGGCGAATTCGACGAACGGCGACGCGACCAGCGGGTTCGCTGGATGTGGTCGACCATCCGCGACCAGCTCATGCATGCACTTGATCACGACAGGTCGGTCCGGGCGGTTCTCGATCAGGTCGAACCGGCCGTGGCCGAGAACAGGGTGCCGCCCCGGGTGGCCGCCGCCCGCGTGCTTGCCGCCTTCGGAACGATACCCGGCGGAGGAACCGACTGACCGCGACGGACCGGAGGTGTATACCGGTCCGGAAGACACCACACACAGCGGAGGAGACCGGCATGTTCGTGCGACCACCCGCAGAAATCGGCATGGCTGAGCAGGATGTCGACACCCCTGCACTGATCATCGATCTTGACGTGTTCGAGGCCAATATCTCGCACATGGCCGAAACCGTCCGCTCGCTCGGCATCGCGCATCGCCCCCACGCCAAGACCCACAAGTCGGCCGATATCGCCCGACGCCAGGTCGCTGCCGGCGCGGTGGGACAGTGCTGCCAGAAGGTGGGCGAGGCCGAGGTCCTGGTCGCCGGTGGCATCCAGGACGTCCTGGTGTCGAACCAGATCATCGGGCAGCGCAAGATCGACCGGCTTGCCGCACTCGCCCGCGAGGCCCGGATCGCGGTCTGTGTCGACGATGCGCAAAACGTCGCCGATCTGAGCGAAGCCGCCCGGCGATTCGGTACCGGGCTGGACGTCCTGGTCGAGATCGACATCGGCGCCGCGCGGTGCGGTACCGCTCCCGGTGCGCCGGCGGTCACACTGGCGCAGCAGGTGGCGGCCGCACCCGGATTGACCTTCGCGGGTCTCCAGGCCTACCAGGGCCGGGCACAGCACATCCGTGGCCACGGCGAGCGACGCCAGGCAATCCTGCACGCGGCCGACCTTGTGCGCGAGACGGTGGCCGCACTGGAGGGAGCGGGTCTCGCGTGCCGGCTGGTAACGGGTGCGGGGACCGGAACCTACCCGTTCGAGGCTGAAACCGGGGTCTGGAACGAAATCCAGGCCGGATCCTACTGCTTCATGGATGCCGACTACCTGCTCAATCTCGATGCCGACGGCGAAGAGGACGGCACCTTCGGCCAGAGCCTGTTCGTGCTGGCAACCGTGATGAGCCGCCCCACCCGCGACCGCGCCGTGGTCGACGCGGGACTCAAGGCCTTCTCGGTGGACTCGGGCCTGCCGCGACCCGCCGACCTCGATAACGTCACCTACGTCGGTGCCTCCGACGAGCACGGGACACTGACCCTGGGACCGGGGGCCCCCGAACTCGTACTCGGACAGAAGCTGCGCCTGGTGCCAGGTCACTGCGACCCCACGGTCAACCTCCACGACTGGTACGTCGGTATCCGCAACGGAACCGTGGAAACGATCTGGCCGGTCGGTGCCCGCGGTGCCGGCTTCTGACGGCACCATTGACAGCGGCGACGCGGATCCACATGTCTGCCGCAACCGATGACGACCCTCGCCGGGAGGAGCCGGACAGCATGGCCGCCGTTGCCGACCCCGCACTGCCCGAGGAGACCATCCGTGAGGCCCAGGACGAGCTGATCGCCGAGTTCGGGTTCTTCGACGACTGGATGGACCGCTACCAGTACCTGATCGACCTCGGCCGCAAGTTGCCGGTGATGCCGGACGAGTACCTGCGTGACGAGTTCAAGCTCAGGGGCTGCCAGTCCCAGGTCTGGTTCGTCGGCCAACGGACCGGGGACCGGCTGGTCTTCCGTGCCGTCAGTGACGCCGCCATCGTCTCCGGGCTGATTGCGCTGCTGCTGCGGGTCTACTCGAACCGGACGCCGAGGGAAATCCTGGAGACCGATCCGGATTTCATCGTCGAGATCGGGCTCGAGGAACACCTGAGCCCGACCCGCAAGAACGGGCTGGGCGCCATGCTGGGAGCAATCCGTTCCCGGGCCCGCCTTGCACTCGAGGAGCCTGCCCGACATCCATGACCGCGCTTGACGAGCTCTACCAGGACCGTTTGCTTGCCCTTGCGGGCGAGATTGCGCGCGCCGAACGGCTTGCCGACCCGGACGCCACCGCCACGGTCGTGTCCCGTTCCTGCGGCAGCTCGGTAACGGTGGACATCGATCTCGCCGACGACGTGATCGTCGACTATGGCCAGACCGTGGATGCCTGTGCGCTTGGCAGCGCGTCGTCATCGATCTTCGCTCGTGCCGTGATCGGCAAGAAGGTGGCCGAGGTTCGCCAGATTCGCGACACCATGCGGGCGATGCTTGCCGGCGAGGGTCCCCCGCCGGACGGCGACTGGTCCGACCTGGCCCTGCTTGAGCCGGCCCGAGTCTTCACCAACCGTCACCAGTCGATCATGCTGCCGTTCGATGCGACCATCGCGGCGGCGCGCCTGGTATCGGACGCCGGCTGAAACCGCCCAGGCGTCCGGTCACCGCGTGCCCCCTTGCAGTGCTTCGCCTGACGCGGACGCCGGCCTGTGTCGCGGCTCAAGAAAAGCGTTGCATGCCGTGACCGGTTCGCTACAGTGCGGCATCGTCCTGCCGGGAGTCTGAAATGAGTTCGAAAGATGCACGACAGGATCCGGGTTGCGCGTCCACCGACGTCTGTTACCGGGCGGTAACCACGGCCTACCGGCGACTGCGCGAGTGCGGCGCGACGGAAGAGGTTTCATTCAAGTCGGCGGTCTCGGTCTTTCGGCACCATCACCCGGAGGTCCCCGCCTCGAGGGCATGCTACCTCGTCGCCGACTGGCTTGACTGACGCCGCCGGGTTGCCGAGAGCGCTCCGTAGCGCGGGGCGAACAGCATCGACACCACCTGAAGGATCCCGACCGTGACGGCAATCGTGCCGGCCGCGTTCAGGGAGTTCGTGCTTCCGTAGAGTCCCGGGCCGAAGGCTGCGAGGACGTACCCGGCCGTGGCCGCGACAGCGGCGACCAGGACCGAAATCCAGACCTGCAGGGACAACCGATCGGTCAGCATGCGTGCGACACATGGCGGACCGACGAACATCGCGACCACCAGGATCGAGCCGACCGCCTCGAACGCCGCAACGGCAGCCGCTCCGGTCGCCGTGACGAGTGCAATCGAGACCAGGCGGGGCCGGAACCCCAGCAGGGCGGCGAGTGCCGGATCGAAGGTAGAGACTGCCAGTTCCTTGTGAAAGCAGCCGCATAGACCGGCGAGAACTGCAAGCACGACCGCAAGGGTGACGATCTGCCGCGGCACTGTCGCGAGGTCTCCGGGCGACATCCACAGCACGGTCTCGAGGCTGCCGAACAGGACGTGCCGGGCATCAATGTAGCCACCGGCGACATCGGACCACTCGAGCATCGCGACGCCCACGGCAAACATGGTGGTGAACACCGTCCCCATGGCGGCGCCGGCCTCGAGCCGTCCGAACACGCGCAATAGCTCGATCGCCGCCACGGCCACGAGGGCCGCCACCAGCGCGCCGGCCATGATCGCGACACCGGTCAGTGCGCCGGTCACCAGTACCGCGCCGACGATGCCCGGCAGGACGACATGACTGACCGCGTCCGCCAGCAGGGCCTGGCGACGCAACAGCAGGAAGCTTCCGACCAGGGAACAGGCGACGCAGGCAAGCATGGCGGTCAGGATGGCCGGCAGGTCCAGCACGAGGAATTCCTGCACCGTCATCCGGACCCCGCTCTCGCTCGAAGCTCTGCAACCGTGTCGGCGGGCAGCACCTCGTCGATCGGCCTGCTGCCCCATTCGGGTGTTGCGAGCGCCCGTTCCGGGTAGCACTCGAGGTAGAGTTCCCACAGGCGCCAGTCACTGGCGGTCGCCGCGGCCTTCGCGTGTCCGCGCATCGTGAGTTCAGCATCGGCGCCGAGCAGGCCGGCCGAGCGCAGAATGCGCAGCGCGTCGTCGTCCGGCCGATCACCGCGCGAGCAGGCAAGCAGAGCCTGGCGCAAGACGACACGGCGGCGAAAACGTCGCGCGTGCACCAGTCGCGAGACCACGCCGCGTACCGGCGCCACCGCAACCGAGAACGCACAGGCCATCGCGGCCAGGATGACAATGACCGCTCCGGTCGGCATGTCGGGCCAGAATGCGGACGCGGCACTTCCCGCGTAGCAGGCGCCTCCCCCGACCAGGCCGGAGATTGCCAGCATCACTCCCAGCCGCTCGGTCCAGAACCGCGCCGTGACCGGGGGAATGATCACGAGCGCGATCACCAGGATGAGTCCGACGGTCTTCAGCCCGGTCACCACGACGAGGAGCAACAGCGCGGTCATCACCATGTCGGTCGTCACGACCGCGAGCCCCAGGTTCGACGCGTGGTGTTCGTCGAGGCACACGGCGGCGAACGGCCGCAGCAGTGCCAGGGTCGCCGCCATGACCAGGACCGACGCCACCGTGATCGCCACGGCCTCATCGGCGGTCATGGTCGCGGTCGCTCCGAGCAGGAACCCGTCGAGACCGGCCTGGCCGGCAGCGGGCAGGGTCTGGACATGGCTCATCAGCACCACTCCGGCGCCGAAGAAACCGCTCAACACGGTGCCGATCGCCGCATCCTCGCCGAGGCGCGTCCTCTCCCTGATCCAGTGCACGGCCAGGATACCGAGAACTCCGGTTGCCGCAGCACCCGTCGACAGCAGCACGATGTTGCGCCCGGATCCGAACACCGCCAGTCCGCACAGGAAGGCCAGCGCAATGCCCGGCAGGGTGGCGTGGCTGATGGCGTCGCTGATCATCGACCGGCGCCGCAGCATGGTGAAACAGCCGATCACACCGGCGGCAACCCCGAAAACCGTCGAGCCCGCCATGACCAGCGCCGTGTTGTAGCCGGCGTCAAGGACCAGGATACGGGCCAGTTCGGCCAGCCCGGTGCCTTCCATCAGCCGGCGCCGATGCCGGCTCCGGCGGTCGCGAACCTGCCGTAGGTCCGGTCGATGGATGCTGAGGCCACCACACCTCCCACGGGTCCGGCTTCGACCACGCGGCCGTTGAGCAGCAGCGCGTGGGTAAAGTACTCCTGCAGGGTCTCGAGGTCGTGATGGACCGCGACGATGGTCCGGCCCGCATCCGCAAGGTCACGCAGGATCGTCATGATCCGCGTCTCGGTCACGGCGTCAACCCCGGCCAGGGGCTCGTCGAGCAGGTAGATCTCGGCGTCCTGGGCCAGGGCACGCGCGATGAACATCCGCTGGCGCTGCCCGCCCGACAACTGCCCGATCTGGCGCCCGGCGCTGTCCGCCAGGCCGACCCGGTCGAGCATCTCCAGCGCCCGGGCCCTGTGCCTGCGTCGCACCGGTCGGAACCAGCCGATATGGCCGTACAGGCCCATCGCGACCACGTCGAGGGCCGAGGCGGGAAACTCCCAGTCGACGATGCCCTGCTGCGGAACGTAGGCAACGGTTCCGTCGCCGGGCTCGAACCCCCTGCCGAAGACCCTCACGTGCCCGGAAAGCCGCGGAACCTGTCCGATCACCGCCCGCAGCAATGTCGACTTTCCCGCACCGTTCGGACCGACCACCGCGGTCAGGGAACCGGCCGTGGCACTGAACTCGACGTTCCACAGCACCGGGCGTGAACCGTAGGCAACATTGAGCCCCTGCACGTAGAGGGGCAGATCGGTTGTCGACAACACGCGCCCGGCCGGCGGGATCGCTTCAGGACCGATCACGGAGCGCACCCCCCGCAAGGTGTTGCCGGGGAACAGAGCCGCCCAGGGCGCCGACGATGGTTCTCGCATTGTGCTCGATCATGCCGACATAGGTGCCCTCGGGGCTGTCCGGCGCACCCATGGCATCGGAGAACAGTCGGCCGCCGAATCGCACCCGGTGTCCCGCCGCGGCGGCACCCTCGATCAGGGCCCGGACATCACGCTCCGATACCGAGGTCTCGGCGAAAACCGCCGGGATATTGCGGCTGACCAGCATGTCGACGATCTGCTCGATGCGCCGCAGCCCGGTCTCGCTGTCGGTACTGAGACCCTGAATCCCGACCACCTCCAAACCGAACCGGCTTCCGAAATACCCGAAGGCATCGTGCGCGGTGACCAGCACGCGGCGACCGGGCGGCACGGTCCGGGTCATGGTTTCGACCCGCGCCTCGAGCGCCTCGAGCCCGGAGAAGTAGCGCTCTGCCCTCGCGGCAAACTCGTCGGCGGCCCCGGGCGCGAGAGAAGAAAGCACGGCCACCGCCCGCGCGAGTGCCTCACGCCACAGGCCCGGGTCCATCCAGATGTGCGGATCAGGCAGCGTGGCGCCGCGTATGCGGTGCGGCGGCAGTTCCTCGGCCAGTGCCACCGATGGCCGGCTGGCCGCCAGGTCCCGAAGGACCGCTTCCATCTTCGCCTCGAGCCTCAGTCCGTTCCAGAAGACGGCGTCCGCCCGGACCAGGCGCGCCATGTCGGACCGTGTGGGCCGGTAGAGGTGTGGATCGACCCCTTCTCCCACCAGGTTGATGACCTCGCCATGTTCGCCGACGATCTCGCGCAGCGGTTCGCCGATCTGCGCGATGGTGACGACGACCGACAGTCCGGCCTGTGCCGGAACCGCGCCGGCCAGAAGCCACAGGCAGACCCAGGCGACAGCCCGCCACGATACCGCACCGGGCCGGGCCATGCGGGTTCGACGCCGGGTGTGAATGTGGTGTAGGCTCATGGTTCGTCAAGCACTGTCAGGCGATCCGCACGCATTGCTTTGTATATCCGCATCAACTTCGTAACATATGAAGAAAGTTAGTGCATGCAAATAATATGCGTCAAGCCGTCGGGACTCCGGGACGCGTGGCCTTGGTGAAACGGGGCCCCAGCGGTTCGCCGGACGAGACTTCGCGGACACCGGTGATCGACCTCGCCGACTCCGGACGGCGTGCGGCCCTGTTCCAGCGGGTCCGCGACGATCACAGTGTCGAGATCGCCGAGGACTACGTCGAACTGATCTCGGACCTGATCGAGCACCATGGCGAGGCGCGGCTCGTCGACCTTGCCGCCCTGCTCGGAGTCACGCCACCGACCGTCAACGCAACGGTCCAGAGACTTCAGAAGGACGGCTATGTTGATTCCCGACCCTACCGTGCCATCTTCCTGACCCGCAGGGGACGGGAACTCGCCGAGTGGTCCCGGGCCAGGCACCGGGTGGTGCTCGACTTCCTGCACGCGCTCGGCATTGCGCCGGACACCGCCGAGGCCGATGCCGAAGGCCTGGAGCACCATCTGAGCGACGAGACCGTCGCGGCGCTGAAACGGCTCACCGCGAGGCTTGCGCGGGGCTGAAAACCGCCCCGGATTCAGCGTTGCGCGACGCGAACCCCGGTCAGTTCCTCGAGGACCTCGGCGAGTGACCAGATCTCGTGGCGCGAAAGGCCCCGGGCCTCGGCGGCGAGCCAGATCTGGGCGGCGGCGGCGCCCATCGGGACCGGAACGCCGTTGGACTGGGCAAGCTCCATGGCGAGCCGGACATCCTTGCTGACGGTCTGCAGTCCCTGGGCCGCAACGGTGCCGGGCTTCGGTGCGGCGGGGGTGTCGAGCATGCGGCCGACCACGTTGTCGAAAATCCGGCTCCCGCCGGTACTCACGCTCACCACCTCGTGGATGATCCGGGGATCAAGCCCTGCCTTCACGCCGAGCAGCACCCCCTCGATCGCCGCCGCCGCGTTGCAGGCCATGATCAGGTTGTTCACCAGCTTGACCGTCGCTCCCGCCCCGATGCCGCCGACATGCAGAACGGTGCTCCCGAAGGCCCTGAGCACCGGTCCGGCGCGCTCGAAGTCGGCCGTCCCGCCGCCCACCATCACCGTCAGGTCGCCCTCGCGGCGCTGGCGGACGCCGCCACTGACCGGGGCATCGAGCACGCCAACGCCACTGTCCGCCGCCCGTTCGGCAACCCGCCGGATCAGCTCCGGCGAGATCGTACTGGTATCGATGTACACGTCGCCGCGACCCGCCCCGGCGAGCACTCCGTCCGGGCCCAGGGCCACTTCCTCGCTCGCGGCATTCGACGGCAGGGATGCGATCACCACATCGGACAACTCCGCCACCCCGGCCGGGGACGCCGCCGCTGCGGCGCCGGCAGCGGTGAGTGCCGCGACCGGCTCTTCCCGCAGGTCCGTGACCACGAGCGGAAAACCCGCACGCAGGATGCACTCTGCGACTGGCCTGCCCATGCCCCCGAGACCGATCATCCCAACTCTCATCGAATCATCTCCAGATTGTCGCCAGGCGGGCGGAGCCTGCGGGTCAGGCGGCGCGAAACGGCCGGTTGTCCCCGGCACCGGCCGCGAAGCGGGCGGTGCGGTAGTCATGCACGGTCACCGGCGGATAGCGCGGCGGGTCCCGGTCGTCGTGGCAGCTTGGCAGACAGGACACGACGGCATCATAGCGCGGAGCGACGAAGAACCCCATCGACAGGCGCCGTGACCGGGTTCCCGTGTCAGCCGGGGGAATCACGACCCGGTGCGGTGTCGACACCAGCCGGTCGTTGGTCCATCGCATCAGGAGGTCGCCGATATTCAGGATCCAGGTATCGGCAATGGCAGGTGCCTCGATCCACTCCCCGTCCGGTCCCCGTACCTGTAGTCCGCCGGGCGCGGGATCGTTGCGCAGGATCGTCATCATGCCGACATCGGTATGTTCGCCGGCCCGCAGCTGACCCGGCTCGACCGGCCGGTCGACGGGCGGGTAGTGCAGCAGGCGCAACTGGCTGGTGTGGGCCGGCCCGAGGATGTCGGCAAATGTGTCGTCCGGCATCCCGATACCGCGGGCAATCACCGCGGCAACGGTTCGCATCAGGTCCTCCATCCCGGCCCAGTAGGCACGCATCCGCTCCCTGAGATCTGCGGGAGCCTCGGGCCACAGGTTGGGGGCGAAGCTCGGGTAGCTGGCCGGACCGACAAAATAGGGGTCGTCCGGCGGAAACCCTTCCGGGCCGATCGCGAATACCTCCTTGAAATCGGGCGGGCCGTCCCCGCCCGCCATGCGCACCAGGGTCTCTTCTCCGAACGGGATGTAGCCGCGGTTCTGATCGTTGCGCGGGCGGCGGACCCGCAGCTTCTCGGTCCGCGGAAGATCAAAAAACCGCAGGGCCGCCCCGTGCAGCGCCTCGCCGACCCATGGATCAGGTCCATGGCCCTTGATGACGGCAAACCCCAGCGTCCTGAGCGCCTCGTTGAGCTCCGCGGCGACATGGTCCCCGCCAGTCGCGTTCCCGGACCGGAACGGAGCCAGGTCGATGACGGGAATGGAGCAGGTCATGATCTTCTCCCTGGGGATGTGCACGCGCCCTGCGGGCACCGGGCCCTGAAACAGGTCGGCCCTTTCCGGTATCCCGGAAAGGGCCGGTGGTGGAGCCAAGCGGGATCGAACCGCTGACCTCTACAATGCCATTGTAGCGCTCTCCCAGCTGAGCTATGGCCCCGATGGACACCTGCCGTCCGGCAGGCGCCTGATCCCTGATTCGGGATTTCCTTCAAACGTCACATTTCACAAGGCCGCGCCGAACTCCAGGACCGGCTTCACGGTTCTCCGGGTGCCCGGTTCCGGCGCCTTCCCCGTGCGCCCGCATGTTTCCATCTTCTCGCGCCGCGGTCAATCCGGGCCGTCCGGCAGCATGTTCCCCGCAGCAGCCCTGTCGGCGGCGCACACCAGCACACTCACGGAACCGTCACCGGCTATGCGTCAGTATGACAGGTCGTCCTCCTCTTCGCCCGAGTCCTCCGAACCGTCGAGATCGTCATTGTCGACAATGTCATCGTCGTCATCGGCCTCTCCCAGCCGGTCCTCGTCAATCTTGGGCACGACCTCGCCCTGCTCGTCCTCGTCGGGGAGCACCGCGTCGTCGTCACCGGACCCGGCCTCGCCTTCCGCTTCCGCGTCATCATCGTCATCGTCATCGTCGAGATCGTCCTCGACTTCCTCGTCTGCCTCCTCCTTCGGGTCTTCGGCCGGGACGTTCCGCGCCCGTCTGCTCTTCAGCACGGTTTCCGGATCGTATTCCGTGCCGCATGCCGGGCAACGAACCGGTTCCCTGTAGAAGTCGTAGTACGAGTAAACCTCGCACTCCTTGTTCTGGCAGAACCGCTTCGATCCCCACTCCGGCTTCGCCACTCCCCGTCTCCCCGTCCCTGACCCGTCCTGAATGCGGCGCGGGCATATCCGCAATTTGGAGGGGTGTCAAAAGGTAAATCGGCCTTCGGAACCGGCGCGGCGCAAGGCACTTCCGGCGTTCCGCGCGCAACGATAGTATCAGCGCATCATGGCGCAGGATGGTCACACCGACGACCTTTTCTCGGACTACGAGATCGAACCCGAGTTCCCGGACGAAATGTTCCGCAGCGACGGCGAGCCGCATCCGCAGTGCCGGGAACTGTGGTCCGCACTCAGGGCCATGCCCGCCGATCAGATCGTCACCATGCAGGAACACGCCGAGCGCTCGTTCATGCGCGACGGCATCACCTTCGCCGTGTACGGAGACGATGGTGCCCAGGAACGCATCATCCCGATCGACTTCCTGCCCCGTATCCTGAGCGCCCGCGACTGGCACCAGCTCGAGACCGGGCTGGCACAGCGGGTGAAGGCGCTGAACATGTTCCTCGTCGACGTCTACGGCGCCGCCCGCATCCTGGACGATGGCGTCATTCCCGTCGACATGGTGCTCGGATGCCCCCAGTACCGGGTGCAGATGCGCGGGATCGGGCTGCCGCATGGCATCCATGTCTCCGTGTGCGGCACCGACATCATCCGCGATACCGACGGGTTCAAGGTGCTCGAGGACAACCTTCGTTCCCCGTCCGGCGTGTCCTACATGCTGGCGAACCGCCAGGCGGTGAAGACCGGACTGCGCGACCTGTTCCGGCGCCACTCGGTCCGGGGCATCGAGCACTACACCGGCATGCTGCGCCAGACGCTTGCCGACCTCGCACCGCGCGGCAACTCCGATCCCTGCATGGTGCTGCTGACACCCGGAATCTACAACTCGGCCTACTACGAGCACATGTTCCTGGCCCGGGAGATGGGGATCGAACTGGTCCAGGGAAGCGACCTGCTGGTGCATGACGGGCACGTGTTCATGCGTACCACCGGAAAACTGCGCCAGGTCGACGTCATCTACCGGCGCATCGATGACGACTTCCTCGACCCGCTTGTATTCCGGCCCGACTCGCAGCTGGGCGTTCCGGGGCTGTTTCATGCCTGGCGGCTTGGCAATGTCGGGATCGCCAACGCGCCGGGTGGCGGGGTTGCCGACGACAAGTCGGTCTACCGGTACGTTCCCGACATGATCCGCTACTACCTCTCCGAGGAACCGCTCCTGGCCAATGTCGAGACCTACCTGTGCCGGGAACCGGAACACCTGGACTACGTGCTCGACAACCTCGACGCGCTGGTGGTCAAGATGGTGGGCGAGTCCGGTGGCTACGGCATGCTGATCGGGCCCCATGCCACCAGGGCGGAACGCGACGCCTACGCCGCGAAGGTCCGGGAGGACCCGGCAAACTTCATCGCCCAGCCGACACTGGCACTCTCCAGGGCTCCGTGCCTTGCAGACGGACGCGCCGCCCCGCGGCACGTCGATCTCAGGCCGTTCATCCTGCAGGGCCGGGAGACACGGATCGTTCCGGGCGCCTTCTGCAGGGTCGCGCTGACCCCCGGATCACTGGTGGTGAATTCAAGCCAGGGCGGGGGTGGCAAGGATCTCTGGGTGCTGGACGAGCCGGTCTGATGCTGTCGCGCGATGCCGAGGGCATCTACTGGATGAGCCGGTACATGGAACGGGCCGGCCACGTCGCCCGACTGGTGCTGGAACAGCTGCAGGCAGTGCAGGACCGCCCGCTCGGCGCCATCGAACGGGGCTGGCAGCGCATCTACACCGCGATGAACCGCTCTCCGGGCGGTGGCGAACTGATCGCCGGCGGCGAAGATGTCGACGAGATGCTGCTTGATGCCTTCACGCTGGTCGACGATCTGGCCTTCGAACCGTCGAACCCCAATGCGCTGATGCCCTGCCTGGCACAGGCGCGCGAGAATGCCCGCCAGGTTCGCAGCGTCATCAGCCACGAGATGTGGGCGTGCCTGAACGTGGCCTTTCTTGAAATGCGCGGCGTCAGGCTCCAGGATATCTGGACCGGCCAGCCGCAGGATTTCTTCCGCGATGCCGCCTCGATCACCACGACCTTCGGCGGCATCGCCGATGCGACCATGTACCGTGACGAGGTCTGGCACTTTTTCCTGCTCGGCCGTTCCATCGAACGCGCCCAGCGTCACCTGGCGCTGCTCGATGCCCACATCGGCCTGTTCCCGACCGGGGAACGGCACTGGGTCTTCGACTGGGGATCGCTGCTTCGGGTCTGCGAGGCCCGCGGCGCATTCCGCCGGGTCCACTCGAACGAGTATCCGCCCGAAACGGCGGTCGACTTCCTGGTCGCGGACCCCGCGCACTCGGGTTCGATCGCCCACGCGCTGGCCACGGTTGCGGCCGCCTGCTCTGTCATCGGAGGCGAGAGGCAGGATGAACCCGCCCGTAGGGTGCGCCGCCGCGTCGGCCGGGCCCAGGGCCTGATCGCCTACGACTGGCCGACCCGCGACGCATACGATGATGCCGCGACCCGGGACATGCTGAAAGTGCTCCTGCAGGCCTGTCTCGGGTTCCACACCGATCTCGAACAGGCATATTTCAGGTACGCGGTCCTGGACCTGTCTGCCGGACAGTCCCGATGAGCAACAGCCGCCGTTACTCGATCACGCACGAATCGGTCTTCTCCTACGAACAGACCATTCCGGGCTGCGTCATGCTCGCCCGGCTCTGTCCGTTCAACGAACGCGGACAGCGGCTGCACGCCTTCGGGATCAGGATCGAACCGGAGGTGGCGCCGGTGCCGTCCGAAGACGGATTCGGCAACCTGTGCCACCTGTTCACAATCCATAGCCGTCACGACCGGGCGATGCTGAGATCGTCGGCGGTGGTCGAAACCGCGGATCCGCCTGCCCTTCCCGACCGAATGGAAGCGGCCGACTGGGACCGGCTCGCGGCAGCGGCACGCGCACCCGGGCTGTGGACCTGGCTTGCGCCGAGCCGTTTCGCCCGCCCGAGCCCGGCGCTGGACGGCTTCCTCAAGCGCAACAACATCCGACCAGGTCCGGACCCGCTCTCAACCCTGCTCGAGACCTGCGGCGCGCTGTGCCGGCTGTTCACCTATGCCCCCGGAGCCACCACGGTGGACTCCGAGATCGACGTCATCCTCGAGAGCGGCAAAGGGGTCTGCCAGGACTACACCCACGTCATGATCGCGCTGGCGCGCAGCTGGGGCATCCCCAGTCGCTATGTGTCGGGGTACCTGCACCTGGAGGGGGTCAGCGGTGAACAGACCCCCGAGGGCGCCAGTCACGCCTGGGCCGAGTTCTGGCTGCCTGACCTGGGCTGGTTCGGACTTGATCCCACCAACAACACCCGGGCCGATCATCGCCACGTGAGGATCGCGCACGGACGCGATTACGACGACGCCGCTCCGACACGCGGCGCGGTCCTGGCCGGCGACGCCGCCCGGGTCACGGTGGTGGTCACCGTCGACGAGCTCGACCAGGCGGCTTCCCCGCCCCCTCGCACGCCTGATCCGGCCGGGCAACCGCGGATGACGGGACTGCCGTGGCACAGGCATTCGGTACAGGTGGCGGCAGCGTCGAACGAGGACCAGTAGACGGCACACGACCGCCAGGGAATCCCCGGGCTCGATCGACGCCGGGTCAAGCTGCTGCAGGGTGCACCGGGACGGGTGGACCATCGTTCCAATCGGCGCAGTGCCAGGAACTCCCGATGAAGTCCGGACGGCACCATTGCGTAGAAGTTTGACGCAAGGATCCTCCCGGCGAGTCCGGTGCACCGCTAACCCGAAGTTCCAGCCTTGATCAAACGCAACTGGTTGATATGACTGCCATTCGACAGATTTCAGTTGCGGGTTACTGGGTACACTACGGCCGAACCCCTAGGAGTTCGAATACCTTGGCCTGAAGCGGGGTGGGCCGTG
>JAJEAR010000022.1 GCA_022822665.1 Alphaproteobacteria bacterium
CGTCGCACCGCGTACCGTAACATGACATACCCCGCTAGACGGGTGAGAAGGGCCGGCGGCCCGCCGGTCTGGGGGGCCGCCGGGCCTGAAGGCCGCTACTTCTTGCGATGCCAGTCCTGGATGTTCCAGGGGGTCGCATCCCAGACATTGGGATAGGCGCCGCCACCGAGGCTGTTGGCCCGGGCGGCAACCCCGCCGCGGTGGATCAGCGGGATCATCGCGCCGTAGTCGATGAGCATGTCGTTCATCTGCTTGGCGATGCGTGCCCGGTCCTTCAGCTCCGCGGTCTGCGACAGCTCGGACGCCAGCCTGTCATACTCCGCGCTGCAGTAGCGGGGCATGTTCTGGCCGATCCACTGGGTTTCCGGCGACGGCATCTTGTCGCAGGTCCAGCGCAGCATGTAGTTCTCCGGGTCCGTGCCGTTGAAATTGTTGGTGTACATTTCAATGTCGGCAAAGAACTTCTGGAACGTGTCCGGGCTGGACTGATCACCGCCGAAGAACACCGAAGCGCTGATGTTGCGCAGTTCGGTTTCCACGCCGATTTCCTGCCACATCTGCTTGATCAGGGCCTGGGTGCCCTGGCGGACCGAGTTGGTCGATGTCTGGTACAGGATCGAGAGGCGGACCCCGTCCTTGACGCGCACGCCGTCGTCCCCGCGCTCCCAGCCCGAGTCATCCAGGAGCTTGTTCGCGCCCTCGATGTTCTGCGTCTTGCACCAGTCGTTGGCCTTCGACGCGTAGATAGCGGGTGCCGGCAGCACGTTGCAGGTCACCCGGCCGGCGGGGCCGTAGCCGGCATCGACCAGGATCTGGCGGTCGATCGCCATCGACAGCGCACGCCGCACGGCGGGATCGGACAGGAACGGGTGCGGGTTGTTGCCGGCCTGGTAGGTCGCCCGCTTGTCGCCCAGCGACTTGTCGGGGTTGGTCAGCTGCACCATCAGCCGTTCGACCGAGGTCCCGAACGCGGAAAGCACCTCGCCCTTGCCGGCGGATTCCATGGTGGAGAGGATTTCCGGTTCCACCTGCAGGTTCCACGCGTAGTCGAACTCGCCGGTCTCGAGAACCGCGCGTGCGGCCGAGACCGCGTCACCGCCGCCCTTGAGCAGCACCGAGGAGAAGTGCGGCTTTCCGGCGATCCGGTAGTTCTCGTTCATCTCGTAGAGCACGACGTCGTTCGGACGGAATTCGCGGACCTTGAACGGGCCGGTGCCGATGGTACCGAAGTTCTGCTCGGTGCATTCGGGCGCCTTCGCACCCATGCAGTCCTGGTACTGCGCCTTCTGGAATACCGGGACCTCGGACCCGACGAACGGTCCGTAGGGGAACGGCTTGGCCACGCCGAAGGTGATCTTGACGGTGTGGTCGTCAAGCGCCTCGACCGACTCGACATCCTGGAACCGCTCGGCGGCGTTGCAGCCGCCTTCGGGATGCAGGCAGTAGTCGGCGGTGAAGACGACGTCATGGGCGGTAAACGGCGAGCCGTCCGACCAGACGACATCCTGCTTGAGCTTCCACGTGATCGTGCGCAGATCGGCCGACACGCCGCCGTTGCCGACCGTGGGGATCTCCTCGGCAAGGGTGGGCACGAGGTTGCCGTCGGTATCGTAGTGGGCGAGCGGCTCGATGATGAGCGAGGAGGCGTGGATGTCCTTGGTCCCGCCCGAGAGGAACGGATTCAGGATCGACGGCGCCTGCCAGTACAGGATCTTCAGCTGGCCGTCGCTCCCGCGCTCGGCGTGGGCAGCGGACGCGAGCATCATCGCCGCTGCCAGGGGTATCAGGACTGATCGCTTCATGAACGGTTTCTCCTCACACTGTGCGAACGGACGGCGACGCACCATCCGTTCCGGTTGCGGCGCCGACCGGCGGCTGCAGGTCGGGTCCGCGGGCCTCGTCGCCGACCGTCACGTGGTGACAGGCGACGTAACGTCCGGGTTCGGTCTCCCTCCACTCCGGCTCGGCCTCGCGGCAGATCGACGTGGCGACCGGACACCGGGTGGAGAAGTTGCAGCCCTGCGGCGGATTGGCCGGACTTGGCAGGTCGCCGCGCAGGACGATATGCGAGCGCGTGGCCTCGACCTTCGGATCGGGGATCGGGACCGCCGAGAGCAGTGCCTGGGTGTAGGGGTGCAGCGGCGACGCGTACAGCACGTCGCGCGGCGCGAGTTCGACGATCCGGCCGAGGTACATCACCGCGACCCGGTTCGCGATATGCCGGATCATGCCGAGGTCGTGGCTGATGAACAGGTAGGTCAGCGTGCGCTGTTCCTGCAGGTCCTCGAGCAGGTTGACCACCTGGGCCTGGATCGACACGTCGAGGGCCGCGATCGGTTCGTCGCAGACGATGAAGTCGGGGTTCAGCGCGAGCGCGCGGGCGATCCCGATGCGCTGGCGCTGGCCTCCGGAAAACTCATGCGGGTAGCGGTTGGAAAACGTCGGGTCCAGCCCGACCGATTCGAGCAGCTGCTCGACCCGCTCCCGCCGCTCGGCGCCGGCGAGCAGGTTGTGCTCGTCGAGCGGCTCGGCCACGATCGAGCTTACCGTCATGCGCGGATTGAGGCTCGCATGCGGGTCCTGGAACACCATCTGCATGCGCGGCCGCACCCGGCGCAGCGCTTCGCCCTCGAGCGCGAGAATGTCCTCGCCGTCCAGACGCACACGTCCGGCGGTGGCGTCCTGCAGCCGCAGGATGGTCCGCCCCGCGGTCGACTTGCCGCACCCGCTCTCCCCGACCAGTCCCAGTGTCTCGCCGCGCTCGAGCGTGAAGCTGATGCCGTCGACCGCCTTCACGATTCCGACCTGGCGGCGAAAGATCCCGGCGAGGATCGGGAAATGGGTCTTCAGGTCCTCGACCTCGAGCAGGGTGGAGGATGCCGCGTCAGGCGTCATTGCGCGGCGCTCCCCGGTCGATGTCCCACCAGCAGGCAACGTCATGGACGGGGTGGTCCCGGTCCGGCGCGACGGGGCGCAGCACCGGGTTTTCCTTCCAGCAGCGTTCGAAGGCGTGAGCGCACCGCGGCGCGAACGGGCACGAGGTCGGGGCGGCGTCGAGCAGCGGCGGCTGCCCGGAAATGGTGTTGAGCCGGACCGCCCGCATTCCGCCGGTGCCCGGCAGGGTGTGGAGCAGTGCGCGGGTGTACGGGTGTTTCGGTTCGGCGTACAGCCGGTCGACCGTCGAGTGTTCGACCGCCAGGCCGCCGTACATCACCATGACCCGGTCGGCGATTCCCGCCACCACGCCGAGGTCATGGGTGATCCAGATCATCGACATGCCGAGTTCGCGCCGCAGTCGGCGGATCAGATCCAGGATCTGGGCCTGGATGGTCACGTCGAGCGCGGTGGTCGGCTCGTCGGCGATCAGCAGCCTCGGGTCGCAGGCAAGCGCAATGGCGATCATGACCCGCTGGCGCATGCCGCCGGAAAACTGGTGCGGAAAGTCGTTGAGCCGGTCGTCGGCCGAGGGAATTCCGACCAGTTCGAGCAGTTCGACCGCCCGTTGCCGCGCCTTGCGGCGCGACAGGCCGAGATGCTTGCGCAACGGCTCGATCAGCTGGAATCCGACGCTAAACACCGGGTTGAGCGACGTCATCGGGTCCTGGAAGATGAACCCGATCTCGCCGCCGCGGATGCGGCGGATGTCGCCCGGCGGCAGTTGGAGGATGTCACGGCCGCCGAACCGGACCTGGCCGGAGACGATCCTGGCCGGCGGCATGGGGACCAGCTTGAGCAGCGACATCATGGTCACGCTCTTTCCGGAGCCGCTCTCGCCGACGATTCCCAGCAGCTCGCCCTCGCGCAGGTGGAAAGAGACACCGTTGACGGCATGGATGGCGCCGTCGCGGGTGTCGAAGACCGTGCGCAGATCCTCGACCTCGAGTATGGTGGCGCGCCCTGCCGGATCCTGGTTCATGTCTGCCCGGCCTCAGCACGTATGACCTCATCGGAAACCCGGACCGCGCCGTCCCGCCAACCGGGACCCCGCGGTTGCTGCTGCCACGGACACCCGGAAGGCACCAAACAGCGGAAACTACGAGCAGGACTCCTCACCGTGCGGACTGTACATGCTCGTTCCACACGATATCAAGCTCGGCCGGCCCGGCCCGTGCGCGTGCCCGCGGCACCGGGCGTGGCGGGTCCGGCATGAGGCACCATCCCGTCGCGGCCGCACTCGGAGGCTGTCTCTCGCTCGCCGCGGCACTCGGGATCGGGCGTTTCGTCTACACCCCGATCCTGCCCTACATGGCCGACGGGCTGGACCTTTCGCGCGCCGACGCCGGGCTGATCGCGTCGGCGAATTTCCTCGGCTACCTCGCCGGCGCACTGCTGGTGAGCCTGGGCTCCCTGCCCGGGGAAAGACGGACCTGGCTGCTGGGCGGGCTTGCGCTCGCGGCAGGCTCGACCGCCGCCATGGCCGGGGTGCAGACCATGGCGATGTTCCTGGCGCTCAGGTTCGCAAGCGGTGTTGCCGGCGCGGTGGTCATGGTGTTCGCGTCAGCCATGGTGATGGACCGGCTCGCCGTCGCCGGGCGGCCGTCGCTCACCGCGGTGCCCTACGCCGGGGTCGGAACGGGGATCGCCATCTCGGCGCTGGTGGCGCCGCTGATTGCGACCGCCGGGGACGACTGGGAACCGCTGTGGCTCGCCGGCGGCGGAATCGCGGTCCTGCTGGCAATCCCGGTGGCGTGGCTGCTGCCCGACACCCGCCCGGAGGACCGGGCAGCGCAGGATCGCGGGCGCGGCGCCGTGCCGCGGTCGACCTACTGGCGCTGGATCCTGGGCTACGGCCTCGTCGGCTTCGGGTACGTGGTGACCGCCACCTTCATTTCCGACCTGATGCGCGCCAGCCCGTCGCTGCGTCCGGCCGAGGCCTGGGTCTGGCTGGTGGTCGGGGTCTCGGCCGTCCCGTCGGTGGCGCTGTGGACCTGGTGCGGGCGGCGATGGGGCAACAGGGTCGCCTTTGCGGCCGCGAGCGTGTGCGAGGCGATCGGTATCGCGGTCAGCGTGCTCAGCGAGTCGATCGCGATGCTGCTGGTCGCGTCGGCCCTGCTCGGCGGCACGGTGATGGGCCTGACCGCACTCGGCCTGATCGAGGTGGCGAGGCTCGCCGGCTCGGACACCAGGCGGGCGCTCGCGATCATGACGGTGTCGTTCGGGCTCGGCCAGATGATCGGCCCCACGCTTGCCGGGCTGTTGCACGATGCGACCGGCACCTACCTGATCGCCTCGATGATCACCGCGGGCGGGCTGCTGGTCGGCGCGGTTGCGACCGCCACCGCGCCGGCGCACGCTGACCGCGGCCCGTGAGCGGGGCGGCATCCGGGCGGTGATTTCCGAGGACCGTTCGGCAGAAACCTGGTTCCCCCGGCGCAGGATGCCGGTACGCTCACCCCGCGAGAACCGCAGACGAGAAAGGAAGGCCCCATGACGCTTGCCAGCGTATCCGACCACGACGCGAGTTCGCCCCGGCACCTCAGGGGCAGGTACGCCATCTGCGGCGTGGGCGAGACGTCCTACCGCCGCGGGTCGCAGGAAAGCACCCGGTCGCTTGCGACCTGGGCGGTCTCCAACGCCATGCGCGATGCCGGCATGTCGGCGGGCGACATCGACGGCATGCTGAGCTACTCCGGCAATGACTCGACCTTCGCGCCCTTCGTCGCCGGAGACCTGGGGATCCGGCTGAACTTCTACATGGACGTGCACGGCGGCGGATCCTCGACCGAGGCGCTGATCGGGATCGCGATGGGGGTGATCGAGGCGGGGATGTGCCGGACGGTGGCCATCTACCGGGCGATGAACGGCTACTCGGCCGTGCGGATCGGCGGCACCGGGGCGCGGTCGGCGGTTCCGATCGTCGGCGACCAGATCCATCACCGCGCCTACGGCTGGCAGAGCGCCGGCCAGATGTTCGCGCCGACCTTCCTGCGGCACATGTACGACTACGGGACCACGCCGGAACAGGTCGCGGCCGTCAAGGTCGCCCACTCGAAACACGCCTCGAACAATCCGAAGGCGTATTACCGCCGGCGCTACACGGTCGAGGACGTGGTCTCCTCGCGCATGATCTGTACGCCGCTGCACCTGCTCGACTGCTGTGTGGAGACCGACAATGCGACCTGCATCATCGTGACCGGCGTCGAACGCGCGCGCGACTGTCCCAGCCCGCCGGCGGTGATCCTTGCGGTGGTCGGACGCTGCTGCAAGCCGCGGATCGACATGCACTACCAGCACGGGCCGATCTCGACCGTGGCCGGCCACTACGCCCGGGAGCTGCTGTGGCCCAACGCCGGGGTGGGACCGGAGGATATCGACGTCACCGGCTCGTACGACGCCTTCACCTTCACCACCATGCTGCAGCTTGAGGACTACGGGTTCTGCCGCAAGGGCGAGGGCGGCCACTACGTGTCCGACGGAACCATCGAGCTCGGCGGCCGGCGGCCCAACAACACCTCGGGCGGACACCTGTGCGAGGGGTACACCCACGGGATGAACATGGTGATCGAGAACACGCGCCAGCTGCGCGGCGACGTCGATGACAGCTGTCCCGTCGGCCCGGACGGCCGGCGCCTGCACACCCATGACTACGCCGAGGGGGGATGCCGGCAGGTGCGCGACGTGGAACTCACTGCCAATCTCGGATGGGCGATGCCGGGGACCGGTTCGGCCATGGTGATGGCGAAGGACATCCGATAGGAGCAGACGATGCCGATCCAGGGAGACTACATGGGCATGACACTCACGATCGAGGATCTCGATCGGGAGAACCGCGATTTCTTCCGCTACTGCGCCGCCCGCGACTTCAGGCTGCAGCGCGGGACCGCAAGCGGCCTGCTCCGCTACCCGCCGACCACGGCGTGCCCGTGGACCGGAGAACGCGAGAGCGAGTGGGTGCCGGTGGACGCGGCGGGAACCGTGCACTCCTACGTCGAGGTGCACCACCCGATCCAGCCGGCGTTCCGCGACAGGATTCCCTACATGATCATCCTGGCCGACCTTGATACCCAGAAGGGCGTGCCGACGAAACACGAGGCGCTGCGGGTTGCCGGCAACCTGGTGACGGCCGATGGCGCCTTCGCGCCGCCCGAGATGATTGCCCGGGTCGGAATCGGGACCCGGGTCAGGATGGTGTTCGTGGACGTGACGGACGAATTCGCCCTGCCGCAGTGGACGATCGACGAGGGCGCTGAGCAACCCGAGCGGCCCTGGCGCTACCCCCGGGAGTAGGGCGACATGGCCGGCCGGTGGTCCGGTCTGTTCCGCTCCGGGTTCGGTCCGCCCGATTTCCTGCGCCTAGCCGCCGCCTCGGCATTTTCGGGCGCCGGCATGTCGGGCGAGCAGGTCATTCTCGGTTTGCTGGTCTATCGCATCACCGACTCCTCGGCCTGGGTCGGCACCTCGCTTGCCGCCTACTACCTGCCGCTGTTCGTCGCCGGCACGCTCGCGGGCGCCGCCGCCGACCGGTTTGACCGCCGCGTCCTGATCCGCGGGCTCGAGGTCTGCCACTGCGTGGCGCTCACCGCCGTTGCCGGCGCGATTGCGGCCGGTCTCGGGACTCTCGCGATGCTGATGGCGATCAGCGTCGTGCTCGGGTCCCTGCGGGCCTCGACCCAGCCGCTCCGGGTCAGCTACGTCTACGACCTGTTCGGCCGTACCGCCATCGTGAGCGCGCTCGGGCGGATCAACCTCGCGGTGCGGTTCGGCCACCTCGTCGGCGCACTGGCCGCCGGCCGGATCACCGAGGCTGCGGGGGCCGATACCGCCTTCCTCGTCCTTGCCGCGAGCCATGCCGTCGCCTGGCTGCTGGTCTGCAGGCTGAAGTCGGCCGGACAGGCGTCGGTCAACCCCGCCGAGCGGGTTCCGATCCGGCGCAACCTCGCGGAGTATCTGCACGAGCTCGCGGTCAACCGCACGCTCACCATGCTGGTGCTGCTGACCGCCGCGGTCGAGCTGTTCGGGTTCTCGTTCCAGACCGGCGTCCCGGAACTGGCCGCCGACCGCCTGCAACTGGGCGCGGACGGGCTCGGCGACCTCAATGCGGCGCGGGCAGCCGGCGGGGTGGTGGCGAGTATCGCGCTGTCGGCCGGGCTCGGGCCGCTGCACCGGCCGGGACGGCTCTATATCGGCGTCATCCTGGTCTTCGGGCTCGGCATGATCCTGCTTGGCAGTGCCGACAGTTTCCTGTGGGCACTTGCCGCCCTGTTCCTGGTGTCCGCCATGGCGACCGCATCCGACGTGCTGACCCAGTCGATGGTGCAGATGAGCGTGCCGAACGCGCTCCGCGGCCGGGCCATGGGCGCCTGGTCGCTCGCGATCGGAATCTCGCCGCTCGGCCATCTCGAGATGGGGCTGCTGATCGGTTCGCTCGGGCTGGCGGGCGCCTACGCCGCGAACGGCTCGGTGCTGATCCTGCTCTCGGTCGGCATCCTGCTCGGCCTCCCGGCCCTCAGGCGCCTGTGACCCCGGCCTCGAACACCAGGTAGGTCCTGGTCTCTATGCTCTCGCGCGCCGGCATGTCCGGTGTCTCGCCGGGGTGGACAAAGGCGCCGTGCGGCGTGAACCGGGCCCGCCCGTCATCGAGGCTGTCCCAGCCCTTGATCAGGATCACCTCGTTCGGCGTCATTTCCGGCGCGTAGTACCAGCGGTGCCCGGCGCCGTGCGCGAGCTGGTAGATCTCCCCGACCCGGTCCGGGAACCGCTGGTCGGTGGCCACCAGGTCGCAGGCCGGTATGCTGGCGGCGTCGGCGAGCGCGAGCGGCGAGCGCAGGACCGGGCCCGTGATCGGACGCCACACGTTGACCTGCACGATCCGGCCGCCGGAGCCAAGGATGCGGTCGACCTCGGCCTCGCCGAGCGAATCCCGGGCGCGCTGCGGTCCCGAGCGTACCGTGTAGTCGACGTGCACCCTGTTCGCCGGCCGGCGCGCGCCGCCGGGGTTGTTCGCCCCCTCCGCACGGTCCGACCGGCGGGTATGGTCGAAGATCGCGACGGCGTCGGCCCCGGTCATGTCCTTGAGCATCGCCACCAGGTCGGGCTCGTAGCGGGCCGCAACATCGTCATCGTCGCACAGGTCGATGTCGCCGGCCGGCCAGTTCCTGAGCTCGAACCCGTGCACGTCAATGGAGAGTTCGGCCGCGATCGAGCGCATGTCGGCGATGCGCGAGGGGATCGCCTCGGTGCTGAAGAACACCTCCGGATCCCCGCCGGTCAGGGCTGAGCTCAGGAAATAGGGCTTGGTGTCCTGGCGCACGATATGGGTCAGCTCCGCAGTGACCTCGTCCATCGCGCCGTGGTCGCGCATGGATGTGGCGGCACCTGTGACAGTACTCATGATCGCATCCTCCAGCACTCGGTTCCGCCACTATTTATTCATTCCGTCCTGCAATCGAAAGCGCAGATGCAACACAGGTGTCGCGCCGCATCAGCATCAATCCACCCCCGCCCGGCGGGCGGGGTCCGGTGTAGCGGATCGGGTCGGGACGTCCGGACCCGGGTGTCCGCACCGGGATCCGGGCCGACCGTGCGACGATGCGTCATCCGACTTACGCCGGACCCCGGCCTCGCAGGCACACCGACACACCGGCGTGGCGGAACCCGCCGGAGCGCCCGTTGTCCCCGCGCGACGCCGGGACGAAACACCCGATCCCCGTCGTGACCGTGTTCCGATCCGCCTGTGTGCACGTCGCGTGGCGCCCCGCATTCCCGTCGAGGCCCCCGGAAGCGCCGACGCTCCGCGTGCACGTCCCGGCTCTCCGCCCCGGCCGTTACCGGGTGACGATGCGAGAGCCTCGGCGCGACAGGCATGGTCTGCCCGGTGACCCGGACGGACCGCCCCGAAGGCCGCGTCCGGGAGGCGGCCGGCCGGCTTGCCCTGCAGGTGCCGCGGGTGGCAGGCTCCGGGTGTACCAGCCGGAAGGAGTCCCGCCATCGTCTCGCGCCGCCGCCTTCTCGCGACCTCGGCCGCCATGGCGCTGCTGCCCCCGGTGGCGCGCGCCGCCGGTGCGCAGATGCCGATCTTCGACGCCCATATCCATTTCAGCCACGATGCCGCCAAGCGGCTTTCCGCCGGCGAGGCTGCCGCCATTCTGCGCGGAGCGGGCCTGAAGCGGGCGCTGGTCTCGAGTTCGGGCGACGCCGGAACCCGCGCGCTCCACGCTGCGGCGCCGGACCTCGTCCTGCCCAGCCTGCGCCCCTACCGGCGGCGCGGCGAGATCAGCAGCTGGGTCGACGACGGATCGGTGGTCGACTTTCTCGAGGATCGTCTGGCGCGCTTCAGGTGGGTCGCTGTCGGCGAATTCCACCTGTTCGCCGGGCAGACCGACAAGCCCGTGCCCCGGCGAACGATCGAACTGGCACGACAGCACAATCTCCTGCTGCACGCCCATTCGGACGCCGGCGCGATCGACGGGATCTTCGCCCAGTGGCCGGATGCGCGGGTGCTGTGGGCCCATGCCGGCTTCGTCGGCCCGGATACCGTGGGCCCGATGCTCGGGAAACACGCGAAGCTCTGGACCGACCTGGCCTTCCGCAGCGAACACGCCCAGGACGGCCGGGTCGACGACGACTGGCGCGGTCTGTTCTCCGCGTTTCCCGACCGCGTCATGGTGGGGACCGATACCTTCACGCCGGAACGCTGGCACCATGTCGCCTGGCATGCCGACTGGACAAGGGAGTGGCTGGACGACCTGCCGGCCGACCTCGCCGAGAGAATCGCCTGGCGTAACGGCGAGGCGATGATCCGGCCGCACCTGGCGCAACTGCGCTAGCGCGCGATGGTCCGCCACGGCAGACCGGCGCTGGCGGCCGCATTCGCGCTGCTGCTCGCGTTCGCGCTGCCGCCGGCGGCCAGCCAGGCGGCGGCGTGCGCCCGTCCGGCGGACTGGACCGGAGGCACGAAAACCGCCGGCGAGGTGTGGACGGCATGGTGGCGACCGGACCCCGCTCCCATCAAGGTCAGCGCACATTTTTCCATCAGGTTCCACCTGTGCGGGCCCCCGGTCAGCCGGGTCAGCGTACGCGGCTGGATGCCGGACCACCGGCACGGCATGAACTACCGGCCCGTGGTGGCCCTGAACGGCGGGTCCGGGACGGTCGACGGCCTGCTGTTCCACATGCCGGGTCTCTGGCAGCTGATTCTGGGCATCCGCGGCGAGACTGCCCGGGAGACGCTGATCGCCGAAACGGTGCTCGAGTGACGCCCTGGCACTCCCGCGCGTCCGCCGCCGCCCGGCTGTCGGCACTTTCCGTTGTCCTCTGGCTGCTCTCCGGTCTCGCCATGCCGGCGCCGGCTTTGCAGCTGACCGCCGAGGAGGAACGCCGGATCCTGCGTCACGGACCGTGGCCACCGGCCTCCCGGCCCGATCCGAGCAACCGGGTTTCCGGCACGCCCGCCGCCATCGCCTTCGGACGGACCCTGTTCTTCGATCCGCGTCTGTCGGTCTCGGGCACGATCTCCTGTGCGACCTGCCACCAGCCGGACCGTGCATGGGCCGACGGCCGGACGCGCAGTCGTGGGCACCGGACCGTCGAGCGCAACGCACCCAGCCTGTTCAACCTGCGGTTCAACCGCTGGTTCGGCTGGGACGGCGCCCATGACACGCTGTGGGCGCAGAACCTGCGCCCGCTGCTCGACTGGCGCGAGATGGGTATCGGACCCGCCGGCGCGGCGCGCCTGGTCCGTTCCGACCGACAGCTGTCCTGCGGATACCGGCGGGCGTTCGGCGCTGCACCCGGCGAAGACGACGACCTGATTCTTGTCGACCTCGCCAAGGCTCTGGCGGCGTTACTGGAAACCCTGGTCACCGGTCGGACCCCGTTCGATGACTTCCGCGACGCGCTGGCGCGCAACGATGCGGCCGGCCAGGCTCGCTATCCGGCCGCCGCCGTTCGCGGCCTGCGCCTGTTCATCGGGCGTGGCAACTGCGCCGTCTGCCATTTCGGCCCGGCCTTTACCAACGGGGAGTTCGCCGACGCGGGTGTTCCGCATTTCATCGAAGCCGGCCGGGTCGACCCCGGCCGACACGGCGGCATCCGCAGGTTGCGCAGCAGCCCGTACACCCTGCTCGGCCGGTTCAACGACGATCCGCAGCGCTCCACCGCTGCCGGGACCCGACACGTCCGTCTGCGCGAGAGCGCCTTCGGCGAGTTCCGGGTGCCAGGCCTGCGCAACGTGGCGCTCACCGCGCCCTACATGCATGCCGGCAGCCTCAGAACACTCGCCGATGTCGTGCATCAC
This sequence comes from Alphaproteobacteria bacterium, assembly GCA_022822665.1. Classification (GTDB taxonomy): domain Bacteria; phylum Pseudomonadota; class Alphaproteobacteria; order Thalassobaculales; family Thalassobaculaceae; genus Bin52. The sequence continues at coordinate 12,236 of JAJEAR010000022.1, forward strand.
TACTCGACGATCGACGAGGAACGTCTTCACGCCGGAGGCGAGCGGATCCTGCGCCGCCTGGACCTGAGCGAGCGCGAGCGGTCCGATCTGGTCTCCTTTCTTGAAACCCTGACGGAGCAACCGCGCCGCCCGGTCGTCCGGAAACCCGCACACGTCCAGTGCCGCTGACCGGTTGTCGATCGCGGCACGGTCCCGGCCGGCACGCGCCCCCGACCCGGGAGCCGGCGGTCGCGGACGAGCCCGGGGGCGGGTGGCCGGCGTCAACGGGACCCGGCGCGATCACTACATGCGTTTGCCGGCGGTCCAGCCGCCGTCCACGACCAGATGTGTCCCGGTACAGAAGCTCGCCTCGTCGCTCGCAAGGAAGAGCACCGCGCTCGCGATCTCCGCCGGCACCCCCCAGCGGTTCATGGCATGCAGGCTGCGCACCGTCTCGGCCATCTCCGGGTCCTGGAAGTAGCGTTCGGTGAGAGGTGTGCGGATCACCCCGGGACCGACGGCGTTGACCCGGATGTCGAACGGTGCCAGGTCGAGCGCCAGCGCCTTGGTCATGCCCACCACCGCATGTTTCGACGTGGCGTATGCACAGCGCGCCGTCGACGCCACCACACCGAGCGTCGACGCGGTGATCACGATCGCGCCGGGCCGGCCGGCGGCGATGCGGTGCCGGGCAAAGGCCTGGGCCGAGATGAAGACACCGGTGACGTTGACCTCGATTACCGAGCGCCATTCCTCGATCGCGAGGTCCTGCGGCGGGGCGATCTCCCGGATCCCCGCATTGCAGAAGATCACGTCGAGCGAGCCCATCTCGCGCGCCGCCTCGGCGACCACCGCCTCGGTCGCCGCAGCATCGGTGACGTCAAGCGTGGCGCCGCGCGCACGCCCGCCCTCGCCGGTGATGAAGTCGGCAACCTCCCGGGCCTGTTCGCCCTCGCGATCGGCGACGGTCACCGCCGCACCCTCGCGCGCGAACCGTATCGCGGTCTCCCGTCCGATACCGCCGGCACCACCCGTTACGATCACGCCCCTGTTCTCGAACCGCATCCTCGCTGTCTCCCCCATGCATCCCGGCAGGTCAGTCCACCATGGTCAGCCCGCCGCTCACGCTCAGAACCTGCCCGGTAATGTAGTCGGACATCGACGAGCAGAAGAACACGATCGCATCGGCGATCTCTTCCGGCTCGCCGATGCGGCGAAACGGCACGGCGCGCGCGAGCTTCTCGCGCATGCTCTCGGGCTGCGCCATCAGCAGCGGGGTATTGGTCGGGCCCGGGCACACGCAGTTCACGTTGATGCGGTGGCGTGCGGTCTCGCGGGCAAGCGACTTGGTAAAGGCGATCACGCCGCCCTTGGCCCCGGCGTAGATGGTCTCGCCCATCGACCCGACCCGGCCGGCGTCGCTCGCGACGTTCACGATCTTGCCGGCGTTGGCCTCGACCATCGCCGGCAGGAAACAGCGGGTCACGTTGATCGGACCGGCGAGGTTGATGTCGAGCACCCGGTCCATGAAGTCCGGCGTGGCATCGAGAAAGGGCTGGATGCGGTCCCACCCGGCGACGTTGACGAGCAGGTCGATGCGGTTCCCTCCGCTCCCGGCCATCCGGCGGGCAAACCCGGCGATGCTGTCGCGCGAGGCGACGTCGAGCTGAAGCGGCGTGACGCGCCCGTCCGGCGCGGCCGAGGCCGTCTCCTGGTTGCCGGCCTGATCGAGGTCGCCGGACCATACCCTGGCCCCCGCCATGGCCAGGCGCAGCACCGTTGCCCGGCCGATCCCCGACGCACCGCCGGTGACAACCGCATATCTGCCAGTCAAGTCGATCACGTCCCGCCGCTCCGTTCCGGTCCCGGTATTGACATCCCGACCGCCATTGCGTGCTATGCGCGGGCGGATCGACGCCACCTTCATCCAGGCGGGCGATGCGGTCAACCGGTCGCCACGCCGGTCAGGCCGTGCGGTCCAGGACATGCCGCATGCCATCACGGCATTCAGACCGCCGGACGACGGATCCCCGGGGAGCACCGGCGGCGGCGAGACGGGAGGAACCCATGACACCCACCATGCGCATCACAGCTGCCGCTGCCGCTCTCTTTGCGGGCGGCATCGGAGCGGCACAGGCCGAAATCAAGATCGGCGTTCTCTACCCCACGTCGGGAACCGGCGCCGTCTACGGCGTCCCGGCGATGCAGGGCCACGACATGGCAGTCGACGAGGTCAACGCGGCCGGTGGCGTGAACGGCGAGATGCTGGTCACCTTTGCCCGCGACACCAAGCTGAAGCCCGCTGCGGCGGCGGCGGCAGCGAAGGAACTGATCACCAAGGACAACGTCGACGTGCTGGTCGGCGGGCTGAGTTCCGCGGTTGGACTGGCGATCTCGGAAGTGGCGCGCCAGGAGGGCGTGGTCTACATCGCGACCATTCCCAAGACCATCCAGATGACCACGACCAAGCTTCACAAGCACGTGTTCCGGACATCCTCGCACACCGATTTCGAGGGTGACGCGATGGCGCAGATCGTCGCCCAGCTCGGCAAGACGAAGCTCTGCGACATCCAGCTCGACTATGCCTACGGCCATGATCTTGCCGCCGGCATCGAGAAGGGCCTGAAGCGGCACGCTCCGGACGTGGAGAAGGTGATCGACCTGCGTTCCAAGCTGGGTGCGACCGACTACAACGCCCAGATCACCCAGATCCTCGGCACCGGATGCGACGTCGTCACCAGCGGCCTGTGGGGATCGCACTTCGTTAACTTCGCGCAGCAGGCGCAGCCGTTCGGACTGTTCGACCAGGTGGTCTACATTTCCGGCGGCGAGATCGCGAGCCACGAGATCGCGGGGCGGATGGGCAAGGACTACCCGGACAATGTGTGGTCCAACACCTACGAGCTCTGGTACGACCACACGGTGCCCGCGCACGAGAAGTTCCAGGCCGACCTCGCGGCCCGTGCAGGTACCAAGGAGACCGCCATGTGGCCGGTCCTGGCCTACATCGGGGTGAAGTTCATCGCCGCGGCGGCCGAGAAGGCCGGGAGCACCGACGCCGACCAGCTGGCGGCCGCGCTTGAGGGCATGTCAATCGACACCCCGGTCGGCCCGCGCACCATCGACCCCGAGACCCACCAGGCCGATACCGGCCAGTTCTGGGGACCGATGGTCCGCAAGGAAGGGGTCGACTACCGGGTCATGGACCCCGTGACCTACATTCCCGCGAAGATCGACTGACGGACCGTCCCCTCTCGCCGGCATCCGGCCGGTGAGAGGGGACCCCGCGCCACTCCCTGGGAGTTCCGGCCCCGATGGACATGCTCCTGTCCAACCCGACCTTCGTGCTGATCCAGGTCCTGAACTCGATATCGCTGGGGATGAACCTGTTCATCATCGCAGCCGGGCTCTCGCTGATCTTCGGGGTGCTCCGGGTCATCAACTTCGCGCACGGCGCCTTCTACATGTTCGGCGCATACATCATGTTCACGGTTGCCCAGGAAGCCGAACTCGGCTTCGTGACCGGCGTCGTGGCCGCGGCCGCCGGGCTCGCCGCGATCGCGGTGGTCGTGGAGCGCGGACTGTTCCGCTGGCTGTACGACAAGGAGCACCTGATGCAGCTGCTCCTGACCTTCGCCATCGTGCTGCTGATGGGCGACCTCGCCAAGATCATTTGGGGAACCGACCAGTTGAGCGTCTCCTACCCCGACGCGCTGCGCGGGGCCACGGATCTCGGCGTGACCTTCTATCCGACCTACCGGCTGATGCTGGCGGTGATCGGTCCGCTGATCTTCCTCGGCCTGTGGCTGCTGATCGAGCGCACGCGCTGGGGGCGGCTGACCAGGGCGGCGACCCAGGACATGGAGATGCTCTCGGCGCTCGGCATCAACGTGCCGATGATCTACATCGTCATCTTCGTGATCGGATCGGCGCTGGCCGGTGTCGGGGGTGCGCTGGCCGCTCCGATCAACAGTCCGACGCCGGGCATGGACGCGACCATCATCGTCGAGTGTTTCGTGATCGTGATCATCGGCGGGCTGGGCTCCCTGTGGGGAAGCTTCGTCGGGGCGCTGATCTACGGCTTCGTGTTCAACTTCGGCTCGGTCATCGTGCCGAACTGGCAGGACGTGTTCGCCTTCCTGCTGCTGATGGCGGTCCTCCTGGTCCGGCCGTGGGGCCTGTACGGAAAGCCGGAGCGCGAGGGGCACTGAGAACATGGGCCTGCACATGCCGCGCGGCACCCTCATTGTGTGCCTGCTGATCGTCGGCGCGCTTGCGCTCCTGCCGTTGCTCGAGTCGCGCTACCTGATCGATCTCGCCACCGAGATCATGGTCTACGCGCTGTTCGCGCTCAGCCTCAATGTCATCATCGGGTTCTCGGGCAACGTCTCGTTCGGCCACGCCGCGTATTTCGCGATCGGCGGCTATGTCAACGCGATCCTGCTGACCACCTACGGCTGGCCGCTGTGGCTGTCGTTCCCGGCCGCGGTGGTGCTTTCGGCCCTCGCCGCCGCCTTCGTCGCGTATTTCTGCACCCGGCTGACGGATATCTACTTCGCCATGCTGACACTCGCGTTCTCGATGCTGGTGTGGGCCATCGCCTTCAAGTGGCGCTCGGTGACCGGCGGCGATGACGGTTTCGTGGGCGTGGCGGTGCCGGCCTTCATCGACAGCCGGGTACCGTTCTTCTACTTCACGCTGGTGATCGTCACCGGTTCGATCGCGCTGCTGTGGACCATCTGCCACTCGGCCTTCGGCCAGGCCCTGGTCGCGGTCCGCGAAAACCTGACCAGGGCCGGGTTCATCGGGGTGAATACCCGCATGATGCGCGGGCTTGCCTTCGTGGTCGCGGGAACATTCGCCGGCGTGGCCGGAGCGATCTTCGCCATGTACAACCGCGGGGTCTACACCGAGTCGGCGTTCTGGACCGAGTCGGCCCAGGTGCTGATCATGACGCTGCTGGGCGGCATGTACTCGTTCTTCGGGCCGGCGATCGGCGCGGCGGTGCTCTACATCCTCGAGCGGTTCGCCAACGAGTACACCGAGTACTGGCCCACGGTGGCCGGGCTGATCCTGCTGGTCATCGTGCTGGTCCTGCCCGAGGGGCTCGTCGGACTGGCGCGCCGGATCGGAGCCCGCCTCGTCAGGAGGAGCGGCGCATGAGCGTTCTCGAGACCCGGGGCCTGGTCAAGGACTTCGGCGGCTTCGTTGCCATCAACGATGTCAGCTTCACGCTCGACCACGCCCAGAAACACGCCATCATCGGCCCGAACGGGGCCGGCAAGACGACGTTCTTCAACCTGATCACCGGCCATCTCGAGCCTTCCCGGGGCACGGTGCGTTTCGATGGCCGCGAGATCACCGGCATGCCGCCGCACCGGATCGTGAAGCTCGGGCTCGCCCGGTCGTTCCAGCGCATCAACATCTTCCCGCGCATGACCGTGTGGCAGAACATCCAGACGGCGCTGATCGCGCGTGATGGCAAGCACTTCAACATGCTGATTGCCGGCGCGTCCCAGAACCGGCAGGAAACCTCGGAATTGCTGGATCTCGTCAGTCTGGATACCGAGTCCGACGAGATCGCGGGGGAACTGTCCTACGGCAAGCAGAAGCAGCTCGAACTCGCGATCGCGCTCGCCGAGAACCCGAGCGTGCTCCTGCTCGACGAGCCGACGGCCGGGATGTCGCCGCAGGAGACCCGGGACGCAATCGCGCTGATCGACCAGATCGCCGTGACACGCCAGCTGACGCTGCTGTTTACCGAGCACGACATGAACGTGGTGTTCGGCATCGCCGACCGGATCTCGGTGCTGCATCACGGCGAGCTGATCGCCTCGGGCGAGCCGGAGGAGGTCCGCACCGACGCGGAGGTGCGTCGCGTCTACCTGGGCGAGAACGAACATGCCGCAGCTTGAGGTTCGGGAGATTCACACCTCCTACGGCCTGAGCCAGGTGCTGTTCGGGCTGAGTTTCGACGTCGAGCCGGGGCAGGTGGTCTCGCTGATCGGGCGCAACGGGGTGGGAAAGACCACGACCATGCGCTCGGTGATCGGGCTCACCCCTGCCCGGGCCGGCTCCATCATCTTCGAGGGCACCGACATCACCTCGCGGCCGGCCTACCGGATCGCCCAGCTCGGCATCGGGTACGTGCCGGAGGAACGGCGGATCTTTCCGCATCTCTCGGTGTGGGAGAACCTCGACATCGCGCGGCGTCCGGCAAACGACGGCGCCGGCTGGGACGAGGAACGCGTGTTCGCGCTGTTTCCCGACCTGCGCGACATCCAGGCCCGGCCGGGCGGGGTACTGAGCGGCGGGCAGCAGCAGATGCTCACCATCGCGCGCAGCCTGATGAACAACCCGAAGCTGCTCCTGCTCGACGAACCGTCCGAGGGGCTGGCGCCCCGGGTTGTCGAGGACCTGCGCGAACAGATCGCGGCGCTGAAACACTCGGGCCTGTCGATCGTGCTTGCAGAGCAGAACCTCTCCTTCGTGATGGAACTGAGCGATGTCTGCCACATCCTGGAGAAGGGCGAGATCCGCTGGACCGGCACGCCCGACGACCTGCGCGCCAGCCCCGGGGTGCTGGAGCAGTACCTGACGCTGTAGGCCTCTCAGGCTCCGGTTGACCCGCACGGCCCCAGCCTTCACACTCGGCACCTGCGCCACGGGACCGGGCGGGCACGGCCTGCCGATGCGGGGTCCTCCTTTCCCCAACAGGATGTCGAGGGGTTTACATGATAGCGGTTGCGCGCGCGATCGAGCGCTTCTCGGACTTCATCGGCCTCATCGGGGCCTGGGTGATGGCACCACTCGTGGTCACGATGGTCTACGAGGTCATCGCCCGGCATTTCTTCCTGGCTCCCACCTTCTGGGCCTACGAGGTCGGCTACATGCTGGCGGGCACCACCTACATGTTCGGCATGGCCTACTGCCTGCGTGTCGGCGGGCACATTCGCGTCGACTTCATCTACGAGGGCCTGAGCCTGAAGCGGAAGGCGCTGATCAACACGGTCGGATACGTGGTGCTGATGCTTCCGGGCGCGCTCTGGGTCACCTGGGGGCTCTACGAGTACGCGGTCGAGGCCTACGTCGCCAACGAGGTTTCCGGTGAGTCGGCCTGGAACCCGATCATCTGGCCGTTCCGCGTGGTGTGGGTGATCGGCTTCATTGCGCTGAGCCTGCAGGCGATCGCCGAGGTGATCAAGAACGTGCTGGTCCTCATGGACATCGACATCACCGAACACGGGTTCAAGAGTCTCGAGGAGCCGAACACATGACACTCGGCATCGGCCTACTGATGTTTCCGGTGCTGATGATCTTCATCTTCATCGGCTTCCCCGTCGCCTTCTCGCTGATGGGAACGGCGCTGTTCTTCGGCTACTACCGGTTCGGCGACGCGCTGGTGCACCAGCTGGTGGCCAAGGTCGACGACGTCGCCTCCTACTACGTGCTGGCGGCGGTCCCCCTGTTCATCTTCATGGGCGCGATGCTGGAGCGCTCCGGCATCGCCGAGAAGCTGTTCGAGGCGATCCACATGTGGACACGCCGGCTGCCTGGCGGTCTTGCGGTCGGCACGGTGATCCTGTGCGTGGTGTTCGCGGCCGCCAGCGGCGTGGTCGGCGCGACCGAGTCCGTGGTCGGGCTGCTGGCAATCCCGGTCATGCTGCGCTACGCCTACGACAAGGGCCTGATCTCGGGCACCATCTGCGCCGGCGGTTCGCTGGGGACCATCATTCCGCCCTCGGTGGTGGTGGTGATCCTCGGGCCGGTCGCCGACGTGTCGGTGGGCGACCTGTTCGTCGGCATGCTGCTGCCCGGCCTCATGCTTGCCGGTCTCTACATCGCCTACATCCTGGGGCGCTGCATCATTCGCCCGCAGGACGGTCCGAGCCTGCCGCCGGACGAGAACGATCCGCCTTTCCTGGTCAAGATCTACGTCACCGCCACCGCGCTGGTGCCGCCGCTGGTGCTGATCTTCGCGGTGCTCGGCACCATCATGCTGGGCTGGGCAACGCCGACCGAGGCGGCGGCGATGGGCGCGGCGGGCACGGTGATCATGACGCTGATCTACCGGACCTTCAGCTTCTCGGTGCTGCAGGAGGCATTCCTGAAGACACTGCAGGTCACGGCGATGATCCTCACGATCCTGCTCGGCGGCACCATGTTCGCCGGGGTGTTCGTCGCACTCGGCGGGATCAGTGCCGTGCAGAACCTGCTGGAGGCGGCAAACCTGACGGCATGGCCGACCATGCTGATCCTGCTGCTGATTGCGTTCATCGCCGGCTTCGTCCTCGACCTGATCTCGATCGTGCTGATCATCATTCCGGTGGCGATCGCGGTGCTGCGGACCATGGGGGTCGACGATGTCTGGTTCTGCATCATGTTCCTGGTGGTGATCCAGACCAGCTACCTGACGCCGCCGATGGCGCCGGCGATCTTCTACCTGCGCGGGATCAGTCCGCCGGAAATCCGGCTGTCGGACATGTACCGGGGCGTGGTGCCGTTCATCATCCTCGAGTTCATCTGCCTCGGCCTGGTGATGGCATTCCCGGAAATCGCGCTGTGGCTGCCCGAGGTGGTCTTCGACCGCTGACGCGGCTGCGCCGGACATTCACCCGGTTGCGCCCGGGCCCGCGGGCAGGGACCGGCGGCACCGGCCGACGCCACGGTCGGGTGAGTACGGGCGGCGGCAGCCGCGGGGCGCTGGCCGCCGCCTGACCCCGTGCGCCGGGCACACCGGGCACGGGCGCCGATGCACGCACCGCCTGCCCTGCGGCAGGCCGGCACACGCGATCCGGACGAACGTCAGCGCAAGCGAACCCGAGGACGATCCCGGGCACCCGGCCGGCGCGTCAGCGGTCACGTGCCCGTCCGAAACCGGCAGAACGCGGCGGTCTTCACCAGCGCCGTGCCATCCGGACGAAGTCCGGGCGCAACAGCTCACAGTTCCCAGGGGAAGCTGTCGAGCCGCTCCGCCCCGGTCTCGGTAATCAGCACCTGTGACTCGAGCTTGATACTCTCCGACCCCGCCTCGGCAATGAGGCTCTCGACGCAGATGACCTGCCCGGTTTCGAACCGGCCGTGGTGGTTTCCCCCGAAATCAGGATGCAGCAGGATCACCGGCCATTCATCCGCCATTCCCACGCCGTGCGCCGCCAGGGAATACCGGTAGGGCTGATAGGCCGGCGGAATCTTCCAGCTGCGGGCATTGAACCCGGCAAAGCTCAGCCCGGGCTCCAGCAACGCCATGTTGTGTTCGATCCGGGCCCGGGCCGCCTCATAGAGCCGCTTCTGCCGATCCGTCATCGGCACGTCACCGCAGGTCCAGGACCGGCTCAGGTCGGCGCAGTAGCCATAGGTGCCGATCATGTCGGTGTCGAACGAGATCATCTCGCCCTCGCGGCACTCCCGGTCCGAACACTCCCGGTACCAGGGGTTCGTGTTCGGGCCGCAGGTCAGCAGCTTGGTCTCCAGCCATTCGCCCCCCGACCGCGCGTTCTCGAAATGCAGGTGGGCCCACAACTCGCGCTCGGTGACCCCGGGAACCGAATGCTGGTAGATCCGCGCCATGCCCGCCTCGCAGACACGGATGGTCCAGTGCATCAGCTCGATCTCGTCGCCGGACTTGATCGAGCGGGCGGTCTCCGTGACCCGGCCGCCGTCGACGATGTCGATCTGGCGCGCGTTCAGCGCCGCAATACCCTCGGGCTCGATGCGGTCCACGGCCAGCCGCCTGTTGCCGCCGCCGTGCTCCCGGACTTCCGCGGCGATCTCGTCCACCCACAGCGACAGGCGCTCCGAGGAGCGGTCGCCCGCGCACATGAACATCCAGCCGGTCGCGTTGCGCAGTTCGTCGATCCCGGGCAACCCCTGGCTCAGGTGTTCGCCGCCCCTGAGTTCGAACATGATCGCCGGACCCGCGTTCAGGACCAGCGCATAGCGGAGCGGGTTGTGGCTGGTCCAGACCGACATGTTCGCACAGTCAAACGCGTAGCGGATGTTGACCGGGTCGTAGAGCAGCAATCCCGCCACGTCGTGGTTGTCCATCAGCGCGCGCAACCACGACAGGCGCCAGGCGCGGGCCCGCGTCAGCGTGTCGGGTGGAAGCGGGCTCTTCAGGGGCCGCTCAGCGCCTTGCGAATTCAGGTACGCGAGCTTTCGCTCATCCCTGAACGCAGTCCTGCCGCTCACCGCGCACGTCCGTAGAACCCGACCCGTTCACCGGGGGAAAACACCACCCCGGGACGTTCGAAGTAGGAGAACACCGCGACCACGCGTTGCCTGGTTCCCGACACGGAGGTCACCCGGTGCGCGGTGTTCCGGCCCCTGAAGACATTGAGCGTGCCGGGCGAGAGCGTGATCATCCTGGTTTCCGGATCATTGCCCTGCAGAAGTCGCGCAACACCCTCATGGTTCGGGTCATCGTCGCTGCGCAGGCCCGTACGGTACTCGAACCCACCGCCGTTCTCGGGTGCCTGCAGCAGCAAGGTGGTGGTGAACTCCGAACGATCGAAATGCCAGTTCAGTTCCTGGCCCTCGCTGTAGGACATCACGTTGACCCGCGCCAGCGGATCCTCCATGACGTGCAGTGCCGGCTTGTCCATCGTGGCCGCCAGGAAGGTCGCGAACTCCGGCCATTCATAGAGCCGCAGCAGGGCCGATCCCTCGATCCGGTCGGCGCACAGGGTCCGGTTCGATGTCCGGAACCGGCGCAGGGCCGGGTGGTCCCCGGGCACGCCCGCGGGCTCGCTGAAATAGATGTTGTGGTGCCGCTCGTGCAGGAACGATGCCGTTTCGAACCGGGGCATCATTTCCGCCACCACGCGTTCCGCAACCCGTGACTGCATGAAACCGTGGAGGTTGAACATGCCCTCCCGCGCCAGGTCTTCCCGGCACCGGTCCACGAGGGCGCACCAGTCGCGGGTGCCGGCGCGATCGAGCGGAAAGGTGTCAAGGTCGAGGATGTCGTGCATGGACCCCGCGCCATTTCCTGTCGGTTCCGCCCGGAAATTCCGGGCATGGTCCTGTCATTCCGGCCCCGGGACACGCGCAACGGCGATGCGGGCGCCCTGGACCGCGGTGGGCTCCGAAAGCATGCTTCTCCGCGCGCGTCCGAGCTTCAGAACCCGTAGTGGAAGATCGCAAGGCCGAGGTTTTCGACCTGGGCGGGTGTCGATAACAAGAAGTCGACATAGACAGAGTCGAGATGGGTCTCGAACCCGTAGATGGTATCCCTTCCGGCATCTGTCGAATTCAGGAACACGATATCGCGTGCACCGTCTCCGTAGTTCGGGTCATTTCCCAGAACCACAACGTCGTTTCCCTCTCCGGGCAAGAGGGTATCGCCTTCGAGGTCACCGTAGAGCGTATCGTCCCCGGCGTCGCCATCCAGATAATCTTCGTCCTGACCCCCGCGCAGGAGATCGTTGCCCGGGCCGCCAAAGAGCTCGTCTTTGCCCATGTTGCCGTTCAGGAAGTCATCGCCCTCCCCGCCCCGAAGCGAGTCTTCTCCCTCGCGCAGGTGAATGGTGTTGGTACGCGTCCTGCCGGCCTGCCAGGTCCCTTCGTTCTGCCCGCCGAAGATGGTGTCGTTGCCTGGACCGCCGTCGAGATAGTCCACACCGGCGTTGCCGTTGATGGAATCGTTGCCCTCACCGCCGTAGATGGTGTCGCGATCGGTCGAGCCGTCATAGGTCCGGCTCCAGTAGTTGTCCTGCGGGTTGTTCCAGTGGGTCCAGTAGACGCCGTTTCCCGCCAGGACGTCGTCACCGCCGCCCCCATTGATCAGGTCGTTGCCGAAGTTGCCCTTGATGGTATCGTTGCCGTCGCTTCCGGTAAGCGTCTCGGCGTAGACGGTACCGGTGAGGGTCCGGGACGGTCCCGATGGCGCCACTCCCCACAGGGCCTGCGCGGCGGCGATGTCATCCGGCTGTAGTTCATTGCGGCCCGGCTCGTTGTGATACGGGGTACGGGGCGGCCCGGACATCACGACCCCGCTCAGGTCGCTGTGGTGAATGCCGATCGCGTGCCCGACCTCGTGCAGCGCGATGTCATAGAAGTTCGTGTCGTTCCACGACTCCGCCGCATCAAACCCGATAGCCGACTTCACCGTCCTGCCGAAGGAACCCGTATACCACCAGCGCCATTCCCATCCCCAGAAGTTCCCACGGCCGTCACCGTCTTCCGCCCAGCCGATCCGGATGTCGTTGTCAGGGCTATCCGCCACTTCCCTGAACCTGACCCCGCAGACCCGTTCCCATGCGTCCATGGCTTCGCGGACAATTTCCCGGTGGGCCTCGGACAGCTTGTATCCGAGCACTCCCTCCCTCGCAGAATCACTGCTGCTGAAGATACGATCGTTGAAAGAATACGTCAGCTCAGCGGTGCCGGACGGCCACCGCAGGTTGTAATCATGAAGCACATACGAGCTTTCTTTCGTGCCTTGTGTTGCCGTCATGCCTGTTGCCTCATCTTGTAACCGGGTTTCCTGACAGCCGTCAGACCGGTTCGACGATGCTCAGTCCGGAACATCCGGGTCCTGTCGGCCAAGCGTGACAGCAAACGGCACAGGAATATTCCGACCGGAATCCGCGCAAATCAGACAGGTTCAACACCTCCCGGCACGCACACCGATTCCACGAGGTGAGCGACAACAGGCACAGCGTCGTAGCCAACTTTCCGGAAAACAAGCCCTTCGGTGCCTGACAGGATTACCTCGCCGTTTTCGGCCCGGGCGCGAGAACAGAACTGCTCCGGACATTTCCCTTTCAGGACAGGTACGGGAACCATCGTGTCCACCGGCATCCGGGCATCCTTTCCGCGAGCATGCTTCTCCGCGCGCGTCCGAGCTTCAGAACCCGTAGTGGAAGATCGCAAGGCCGAGGTTTTCGACCTGGGCGGGGGTCGATAACTGCAGGTCGACATAGACCACGTCGAGGTGCGTCTCAAACCCGTAGATGGTGTCCCTGCCGGCATCCGCCGTATACAGGAACACGGCGTCTACCGCACCGTCTCCGTAGTTCGGGTCATTCCCCAGCACCACAACGTCGTTTCCCTCTCCGGGCGAGAGGATATCGCCTTCAAGGTCACCGTAGAGCGTATCGTCCCCGGCGCCGCCGGCCAGATAGTCATCGTCCTGTCCGCCTCGCAGGATGTCGTTGCCCGGGCCGCCAAAGAGCTCGTCTTTGCCCATGTTGCCGTTCAGGAAGTCATCGCCCTCCCCGCCCCGGAGAGAGTCTTCTCCCTTGCGCAGGTGTATGGTGTTGGTACGCGTCCTGCCGGCCTGCCAGGTCCCTTCGTTCTGCCCGCCGAAGATAGTGTCGTTGCCTGGACCGCCATCGAGAAAGTCCACACCGGCGTTGCCGTTGATGTAATCGTCGCCCTCACCGCCGTAGATGGTGTCGCGATCGGTCGAGCCGTCGTAGGTCCGGCTCCAGTAGTTGTCCTGCGGATTGTTCCAGTGGGTCCAGTAGACGCCGTTGCCCGCCAGGTCGTCGTCACCGCCTCCGCCATTGATCACGTCGTTGCCGAAGTTGCCCTTGATCGTGTCGTTGCCGTCGCCTCCGGTGAGCGTCTCGGCGTGAACGGTACCGGTGAGAGTCAGGGACGGTCCCGATGGCGTCACACCCCACAGGGCCCGGGCAGCGGCGATGTCGTCGGGCTGCAGCACATCGATGCCAGGCTGGTCGTGGTACGGCGTGGTTGGCGTTCCGGACATCACCACTCCGCGCACGTTGCTGTGCTCAATGCCGATCGCGTGCCCAAGCTCATGTAACGCTGTGTCATAGAAGGTGGTGCGGTCCCAAGATTCGGCCGTGTCAAACACGATGGCGGACTTCACCGTCCTGCCGAAGGAACCCGAACTCCACCAGCGCCATTCCGTTCCCAGGGTACCGTAGGCGCCGTCGCTGTCCTGCCCCCAGCCGATCCGAATGTCGTTGTCGGGATCGTCCGCCACTTCCCTGAACCTGACCCCGCTGACCCGTTCCCACGCATCCATGGCTTCGCGGACAATGTCCCGGTAGTACTCGGACAGCTTGAAACCGAGCTTTGATTCCCTCGAAGCATCACTGGTGTTGAAGATGTAATCGTTGAAGGAATACGTCAGCTCACTGGTGCCGGACGGCCACCGAAAGTTGGAACCATAGAGAATATACGAACTTTCTTTTGTACCTTGTGTTGCCGTCATTCCTGTTTCCTCCTCTCGCGCCGTCACGCTCGAGCAGTATCAGACCGCGGTTCCACCGCGCCCGATCCGAACAGGCCTGAACAGGTGCGCGCCTGAAACGCCAGCCGGCGACCCTCCCCCGGGGTCCAGTCCCGACCCTGTATCCGGTATTCGCACGGGCCTGGATCGCGGCCTGTGGTCGTGAGCACTCAGGGGCCTGACAGGGTCCTTGCCAGGCACGGCTGCGGCGCACATGTACTGGCAACTGTCCGCGTCAGGTGGTCCGGCATGCCGGCCGAGCGGTCCCATGCCCCGCCGCCGCGCCGGTCGAGCCGGCGGCAGGCCGGTGCCAAGCCTGTGTCCCCCAGCGAGAGACTACGCAGCATCTGCAGGTACATTCGCGTGAACCTCTCTCCGCGCGAGTGTGACACGACAGAGTGATGCACAACAAGGCCGGGGCCGGGTCCTTCGCGGTGTTCCGACGTCGGCGCTGTCAGGGCGAGCGCCTGAGGGCCGGCATTGGATTCCGCGCCGGGGCCGGGGGTTCCAGGCCGATTGACCCGTCCCGGTGCCAGTGGGGACACGGTCTTGGATCACCATTCCCGATCAGGTAGCATGGGCGTCGTGTGTCGCGGGGCAGGAGACAATTCAGTGACCACCATGAGCGAGCGCCAGAGCACCTTCCGCCAGGGGTACCGCGCCAACATCCAGGGCTGGTACAATGGCTATGTCCACATCGGTGTCGTCTACATCATCGGCTTCGTTGCGATGTGGATCTTCATCCAGCACATCGGGCAGGTCCACTGGTACGAGTGGCTGACCATCCCGGTCACCATCTTCGTGTGCAACGTCTTCGAGTGGTTCCTGCACAAGTACGTCATGCACCGGCGGATCAACGTGGTCGGCCTGCGCGCGATCTACGAACGCCACACGCTCAACCATCACCAGTTCTTCACCGACCAGGAGGTGCGGTTCCGTGACCATGGTGACTGGCGTGTCACCGTGTTTCCGCCCTACGCACTGGTGGTCTTCATCATGATGTCCCTGCCGGGTGTCGCCGTGTTCGGCTACCTGTTCGGCTGGAATGTCGGATGGCTGTTCATCTGCACCACGACCGGCATGTACCTGACCTACGAGGCGATGCACTTCTGCTGTCACATCGACGAGAACGCATTCGTGCGCAACATGCCCTTCGTCAACACCCTGCGTCGCCATCACGTCGCCCATCACAACAAGGGCCTGATGATGGAGACCAACATGAACCTGACGTTTCCGATTGCCGACTGGATGTTCGGAACGTCGGATCTCGACCGCGGCCTGCTCGGCCATCTCTTCAACGGCTACAGCACCAGGCACCTGAAGACCGACCTGAGGTCCACGCCGCGCACGCCGTTCGAGGCCTGCCCGGGCCCGATCCCTCAGGACTGAGCACGTCACCCTGCAAGACGCGAGGGCCCGACGGCCCGATACCTGTCCCGGCGGTCTGGCGCGGACGGAAGGAACACTTCGCCCTCCCGCCACCGTCATGCGCCTTGCCCGGATGGGCTCCTTTCACCCCACGCGCCTGAGCTTCGCGCGGGCGCTGGTCCGCCGGATGGCGCGCGAAGGCTGGGTGGTTTGCCAGGATCGCTTCGAACTTGATGACACCGGGACCGGGGTCGCGGTCTACCGCGTCACGACCCCGTTGCGACCGTTGTGGTTCGTCGTCTTCGCCGACCACCTGGATCCCGCCGACCGGACCGACCGGGTGATCGCGGAGAAGTGGGACGCCACCTTCACGCTGACCGAGGCCGAACCGGAGACCGCAACGCTTGCCCGGCTTGCCGCCGCCGTTCCCAGGCAGGAAGCGGGCCGGTGCTCGGAGCACGAACTGGTGCTCAGCCGCGCCAACAAGAGCGTTCGCCTGTTCGACCACGTTGCCGATCGCCTGGCGACCGGCCGGCAGCCTGACCGGGACAAGCTGCTGGAGGTCGGGTACCTGGTGCGCACGACCGCGGTCTACGGCAACGGCAAGTTCGGCGTCGCCGACCTCGCCCGGGCCCGGCAGGCCGGCCCGTTCGGCCCGCCGTTCCAGGCCGAAATGCTGTGCGTCTACCTGGCCCGCCAGTTCAGCCTGGACTGGGTCGAGCACATCGCGCGCCGCCGCTCTCCCGCGACCTTCCGGCCACTCGACCACGAGGTTGCGCGCGGCCTCGGGGTCGGTAACGCCACCGGTCTCGGCATGGCGCCCTTCCTGGCCGGTCACCCGAAACTGATCTGCCGCTGGATCGGCATGCGGGAGACGGCCCTCGCCCGTGTGCGCGAGATCGAACACTGCGATCCGGCCACGCGCGAGCGGTTCGTCGAACTGGTGAGCCGCGCGCGGGCCCATGTCGCCCAGTGGCCGACCTCCGACGCCGGCCAGGCCGAACGCATCGCCACGCTTGCGCGCGAGCTCGACCGGCTCGTCGCCTGCTTGCCCGGGCCTGGCGAGGTGCGTCCGTGGGACCGGTTGTTCACCGGGATATCGGCGTGTGCTTCGCCCGAGACCCAGGAGGTGCTGGTCAGCATCCTGATCGAGCTCTACCCGGAGCTGAGCGACGGCTTCGACGAGGAGGCCGGTTCACGGGAGGAGATGATGCTGGACCCGGGCGCATCGCCGGAGGCGCTACGCGCCCTGATCGAGGACCGGTACGGCTGGGCGCTGGACATCGACTTCTCGGCGCCGGACGCCACGGCACTCTTCTGGTATTTCTCGCAGGAGAAGTCGGAGCCCCGTATCGGCCACCGCGCCGAGGAACCGGGTGCCGACCGGGAAATGCCGGTCGCGGTCGCCCGCGACGTCGCGGCGCTTCACCGGGTCCTCGTCGAGACCAGGGACGCCCATGCGACGGTCGCCGAGTTTTTGCTCGCGCGTCCCGAATGGCGCGGGGTGGTCCGCCGGGTCCAGAGCCTCGCATCCTGTCCCTACGCCGAGATCAGGGACAACCTGATCGACCGCGGCTGCAGGCCCATCGACCTGCTGCGCTGCAAGCTCGCCATCCTGGGCGCCACCCGGTTCGACCCGAAGTCCGATCTCTGGACCCGGGTCACGCTGTTCCAGGGCGCGCCGCTCCTCGACGAACTCGACCGCGGGGACGCCGACGACTGGGCGTTTGCCTCCCTTCCCGGGCACGCCGGCGCATGACGGTCCGCCTTTCGCAGGCGGAGGTGCTGCAGACCGGCCTGAAGGCGGCGCGCGGAGCCGGCCTGCCGCACGGTCTCGACCTCGATGCGGCGGCCAACGTGACCTGGCTCGCAGCCTGCGGCATCGATGGCGTCTCCCTCCTCGCCGGGGAACTCCGCGAGGAGTTCCGGACCGTGCCGGGCCGACTGAGCGAAATGGGGAACGGCATCCTGCAGCTTTGCACAGGCCGGCAGAGCGGACTGGTGCTCGCGCCGGGAACAATCGACCTCGCTCTCCTCGGCCGGTCCGTACAGGTGCCCGGTTGCCGCGCCGGCGCCCTCGTGGTCGCCGAGGCGGCGCGGCGCGCATCGGCAGGCCGGATGCTGGCCGTGCGCTGGAGCGGGGAACGCGGAACGGAAGAGATCATCTGCGAGGGTGACGGTTCGGCGCTGGGACCGCTGGACCGGCTGCCCGCGGTTGCCACGGTGATCGTGTCCCCGCCCGGAAAAGACGGATGCCGCACCGG
The DNA here is from genome assembly GCA_022822665.1 of Alphaproteobacteria bacterium. Taxonomy (GTDB): domain Bacteria; phylum Pseudomonadota; class Alphaproteobacteria; order Thalassobaculales; family Thalassobaculaceae; genus Bin52. The sequence goes on from JAJEAR010000022.1 coordinate 30,053, forward strand.
TCCCCGGTTCTCGCCCGCAACCGGCAGCCTCGCGGTCGATCCGGCAGCGTGGGCGGTGATCTCGGCAGCGGCCGCGCGAACCCTGGTGGAATCGAGCCCCCAGTCGCGCAGCGGTGCCGGTGCCGAGGTGGATGACAGCGAGTGACCGGGACTGCTGTTGCGGCCGGTCGACGCAGCACATAGGCTCTGCGGCGGACAGTCTGTGAAAGGGGACAGGACAATGGCGGTACAGGAGAGCGCGAGGCCGGAGACCGGAACGAGAACTGTTCCGACCTACCAGGTGCTGGCCGAGGACATCCGGTCGATGGGTGTCGACACGGTGTTCGGACTGATGAGCGACGATACCGCCGCCTTCTCCGTCACGCTCGACGCGGTGGGGGTCGCGACCATCGGCTCACGGCACGAGAACATCGCGATCACCATGGGCGATGCCTACGCCGCTGCCACCGGCCGTCTCGGCGTGGTCTGCATCGGGCGTGGCCCGGCGCTCGCCAACGGGCTGCATGCCGCCACCTTCGCCAGCCGCACCGGCAACCCGCTGCTGATCATCTACGGCGAGGCGCCGGCCCCGCACGGCCCGGGTAATCCCGCAGGGCCCGACTACAAGGCGCTCGATGCCGAGGGTGTTCTGCACGCAGCCGGGATCCGCACCTTCGTGCCCACGAGCCCGCAAACGGCGCGGGCCACGCTCGCGGACGCCGCGGCCGCCGCGCGCGCCGGCCAGGCCGTCGCGCTGCTGCTGCCGGTCGACATCCAGCAGGCGGACGTGACGGTGTCACTCGACGAGCCCGGACCGGCCCCGGTTGATGCCGAACCGGTTCAGGCGCGTCCGGGACGCCCGGCCCGGGACCATGCCATCCGGGCCGCGGCCGCGGCACTCGATGCCGCGAAGCGGCCTTTGATCCTCGCCGGCTACGGGTCCTGGAAGTCCGGGGCCCGGGATACGCTGGTTGCACTCGCGGAACGGACCGGCGCGCTGCTGTCCACCAGTGCCAAGGGCAAGGACCTGTTCCGCGGTCACCGCTACAACCTCGGTATCATCGGGTCGTTCTCGCACTCCGCGGCCCGGAGAATGGCGGCGGAAGCCGACTGTGTCCTCGTCGTCGGCGCCGGCCTCAACATCCTCACCATGAGTTTCGGGGAGTCGCTTCCCGACGCGCCGCTGATCCAGGTCGACTCCCGGCGGGCCAACATCGGCCGCTGGACCACCGCAGACGTCGCGGTGGTGGGTGACGCACGCATCGTGGCGGAGCAACTGCTGGGGGCCGTCAGCGAGAAGGCGGCATCGGACAAGCTGTTTCACTCCGACGAGACCCTGGCCTTTCTCGACGGCTTCTCGATCGCCACCGACTTCCAGCCGGCCAACACCGCGCGTACCCTCGATCCGCGGACGATCGCGGTCGAACTCGACCGCATGCTGCCGGACCGGCGTAACATGGTCTACGACGCCGGCAATTTCCTCGGTGTCGCCCCCTACCTGACGGTCCCCGATCCGGGTCACTTCAAGATGACCAACGACTTCGCGTCGATCGGCCTCGGGTTCGGCGCCGCACTCGGCTTCGCCCGCGCGCGCCCGGAGATCCCTACGGTGTTCGTCGCCGGTGACGGCGGGTTCCTGATGACCATGGGCGAACTGGAGACCGTGGTCCGCGAGGACCTGCCACTGGTGATCGTGCTGATGAACGACTGCGCCTACGGGGCGGAGCTGCATCACCTGCGGCTGCGCCAGCTCCCGGTCGCCAAGTCGGTGTTCCCCGACATCGATTTCGCCCCGGTCGCCGAGGCCTTCGGCTACGAGGCGCGCACGCTGCGCACCCTGGACGACCTGGCGGCGCTGGAGCCGCTGCTCGCCGCACCGGACGGGCCGATCTTCATCGACTGCAAGATCAACGCCGACGTGGCGGCGCCCTTCATGAGCGAAATCGCCGCGGCCGAAGGACACTGAGCACCCGGCACGGCGCTGCCTGGCGGGCCGGACCGTTACCGCCCGGGTGACAGCATCACGCTGTCAGCCAGGCGGGACGTGTCCCGGCAACCTGCGATCCGGTGGGTGTGGTGGCAGTTCGCCTGCTGCTGCTGACCGGCTGGCGCAAATCGGAGTGTTCCGATTTGCGGCATTGTGGAGACAGCCGTTCGCGAGGATGACCCGGTAGCAGGGCACCAGCCAGGAGGCAGGCTTGCAGCCGATGGCGGCGCCGATCTCCCGCGCCACGCTCGGCGCGTCCGAGATAGAGAGCCGCACTCATCCGGGCTGCGGGCGTTCGCCGGTTCCGGGGGTGATGACGGCGTTGCGGGCGTGAGCGGCTCCGATAACGACGGGACGCTTCGGTGCGCGATACAGCACCGAGCGGAGCACGGGGCCGCGTCGGATCCGGGTTGTCCGGCGCCGTTCAGTGAACGGCGTCGTTCCTGAAGATGTCGTCGAGGTCGGACGCGGACACGAAGGCGTCGAGCCAGGCATCAAGGTCCCCGACCGGCGCGGCGAGGACTCGGGCCCTGGCATCTTCGGGCACGGCGCCGAAGCGGCGTTCAAGCAGCCTGAGCAGCGTTTCCGCCTTGCCTTCGGCCCTGCCTCGCATCAGGCCTCTGGCCTCACCTCTGGCCTCGCCTTCCTTCATCCATTCTACTGCCACTGTCGGCATGACTGTCTCCCACAGGTCCGGATCAGCCTCCCGCAGGATGCTCTCGAGATCCTCCCGGATCAACTGGTGGACGGCGGCCATAGAACTCGCAAGCCGCGGCTTCAACTCCGGGTCGAGCATGGATATGGTCCGCACCGATTCCCGAAGATGCTCGCGGGAGGGGTCCTCGACCAGGGCGTATTTCAGGATCGTGGGGCCGTTGCGCACACGGGCGGTGGGCGGGAGATCGTCGTAGGGTATCCTGACCAGATCGATGAGATCGTGCTGGAGCGGATCTCCGGGCCTGCCGGCAAGCTCCGACAACGACCGCGGAATCGCCCATCGCTCCGGGCCGTGGTACAGCACAATCGGGACGATGAGCGGGGCGGGGTCACGGCCCTCCAGGCGTTCGTG
>JAJEAR010000014.1 GCA_022822665.1 Alphaproteobacteria bacterium
CCGGTTTACCGGCCTGTTTCACGTCGACGAGGCCCGGGCCGACACCAACTACTGGATGACGGAAGCAAACCGCGCGATCCACAAGCTGGACCTGAAGGGCCTGTACTACTCCGTCGAACAGTTCAGCCGCTACGGCTTCGATGTCTGGATGGACGATGAACGGTTCGACGGTTTCTGGTCGCTGGTCGAGGAAACCGGGCGTCCGGTCTTCATAGAGTTCTCGGCCATCCCCGACTACGACCGGCCAAGCTATGTGAAGGTGATGGCTCGCTTCGGAAAACTGGTAGACCGCTATCCGGGAATTCGATGGGTGTGTGTCATGACGCCGCCCGTGCAGTTCTTCTCCAGCGACGGCCAATGGGACATTCCGGAACCGGTCGACGCCATCTACCGCCGGGACAACGTCTGGCTTGAGGTCTGCTACCCCATATCCTGGGGCGGTCGGTACGACTATCCCTATCCCGAACTTCAGGTCCTGGTGCGAGGCCTGCACCGGCTCTACGGCTCAGGGACGCTGGTCTGGGGTTCGGACATGCCCAACGTGGAACGCTTCTGTACCTACAAGCAGAGCCTGGACTACGTGCGCCGTTACTGCGATTTCATGAGCGGGTCGGAGATGGATCGCGTTCTGGGCACAAACCTGCAGGAAATCTTGCCGATTCCCTCCCGAGAAGCATGAGCCTGCAGCACGGCCTGGTACCGGAACTCATCTCCGGTCCGGACGATGACGGAAAACGGTCGGGCGTTTGGGGGCCGAACAGCGACCGGGTCTCTTGCAACGAAGGTGCCCCAGGCAGCAAACCAAATCGTCTCCGCGTCCGCCGTTCGGGTCGAACAGGTTCGAGAAGCCATCCGGCAACGCCGGTTCCATGCGTACTGACAGTAACCCGCATGCCAACTACAGGTGCCGCGTGCTTGAAGTCAGGAATTCCGCATGGTTCCACATGCTGCCGGACCGCTGCGCGGTCAGACGGGTCGCGTTGCGCGCCGAATGGCCGGGGACACAACCGTCCTGGCCTCGGTCAACTACATGGCTGCCGGCAGAAAGCCGGCAGCTGCAAGCGACTCCGTCGGAATTGTCCGCATCATGAAGGGTGGGCGCGGTCTGATCCCGCAAGAAGCCGTGAGAGCCGAAGCGCGTTCCGCCTGGCGTGCGGCTTCCCGGAAGAGTTCGACGTTCACTCCCGCGACAGACGGAACAGCGTCCACACGTGGACGCCGGAGCTCCCAGGGCTGTTCCATAGAGTTGTGCAACCGCACATCGACACAATTGGTTGACGGCCGTCACTCGTCCGCGCGACCGGTGAAGATCGCGCCGTCCATCACTTGCCGCATACGGTCCCGGAATAATGCGATCGCCTTGGTGGGGTCCGGGCGCAACGCGAGAGCGGCCTCGGCCGAGGCACGCGATTGCCGATGGTTGTCTGTCTTGGGTACGGGGGATGCTGCCACAAGGCGGGGCCATGGTTCCGCGCGATCAACGGCAGAGCGGGCGAGACCTGCCAGCTGCGCAGTCATGGCATCGCAGGTTGTCTCGATCTCGGAGGCCCAGAGGCCGATCGCGTCGGCAACGCGCTTTACTGCAACTCTGGTGTTGGATGGCTCGGGAGGTTGGAATTCGTATAGGGCGATATGGTGGGAGCGGGTCGTGATGTTCGGGTCCGCCATGCGCTGTGCCAGCGCGCTCTCGCCTGGCCGTTGCGCAGAGAAAGCGGCGGCCAGTTCGGCAACGTCATGGCTGCGGTCGGCCGGGACGCCCCGGCGTTCCATTGCCGCCTTGACCAGGAGCCCGGCGGCATCGGCCGAGTCTTGCAGGAGCATGATGCAGTTGGCTGCACAGCCGGTCCAGGTGCGGCTTGCAGCTATTTTTTCGATCTGCGTAATGGCCGTATCGAGCTTCGTCAGGACCAGGTCCATCCTTCGTGCCCAGTCTTCCGGGTTCATGGTGGCCTCGTGTTCTACTTGTGCCGGATCCGGCCGGTTCCATTCGCCCGCGAGCACCCTGCCGTCGCGGCAGACGACGTAGGGCAGGGTGCCAAGAGCGCGGCTGCGGCGAGCGCGGCTGCGGCGGTGCAGGTCGTCCTCGGACAGGGCCCAGACATCGACGCGCGGAAGATCGGCCGGGAGTTCGGATTGCGGAAAGATCGAACGGGCTGGGCTTGGGCGGTTCGGGTCGCTGCCCTCGAGAACGATGGTGATGTCCCAGTCGCTGTCCATGTGTGCGGTGCCGCGCGCCCGGGAACCGAACAGCACCGCGGCCCGAGCCCGCGGCCACTTGCGCAGGGTCTCCCGGCAGGCGGCGACCAGGTCCTGTACAGTGATGGCAGCTGGTATCGGCGGCCAGCCCCTATCAATCGCCGGGCGCGGCCTCTGTCGCGCCCTCAGTCTCCCGCAGGTTCCGCTGGAGAACGTAGTCGCGCACGAAGGAGAGCTGGCCCTTGATCTCGGCCTGACCTGCCTCGACAGCTCGCAGCCGTTCGTCCATGCCGTCGAAACGCTTCTCGATCCGGCCCTCCACCGCATGGATGTCTGCCCGCAGTTCTTCCCTCGTGCTCTGGATATCAGCCCGCAATTCTTCCCTCGTGCTCCGGATATCAGCCCGCAGTTCTTCCCGCGTGTTCCGGCTATCGGCCCGCAGCCACAGGAACAGCCCGACGATGATCGCAGGGGTGAGCCAGGCGGAGATGTCGCTGATGCTTTCCATGCAGGAAGACTAGCACGTTCAGAAAATCCGCGCGACGCAACACCGATCCATCGATCATAGGCGATGGCGCCTATGCGGCTCACGGACCGCACCGGAACCTGTCCTGACCGCCCAGTCGAACAGGGAGGGACACGGTTGGCCCTCGCAGGTCTACGGCCTGCATGCGGCGTTGTGCGATGATTCGGCGGTGATCGCCGGGTCGCTGCCTTGACCCCAGGAACTTGACCGCGTTGGCGGCGGTTTCGGGCATGTCGGCGCAGTGCGCGTCGTTGTCAGTCCAGAGCGGCATTTCGGCGCAGCTCCTCCTCCGGCAGGGCCCAGACGTTGATGCGCGGCACCCGGCCGGTCCGGGACGTGAAGCCGGGTTCAATGCACTCACGGATCACGTCGCCGGCTCGTGGTCCGCCGGCATTGGCCAGCGCCCGGGCCCTGGTGATGAACCGTGTCGGTCCCGTGTGGTGCAAGGGTCGTCTGCCGTGGTGCACGGGGACAATGCCGACCGCGTCAAGAGCGGCGGCGACTTCGACAGTCCCGATGTCACGTTCCCTGTCAACATCGGTTCTGCCGGAAAAACCGGGTGAGGACCACCTGTCCAGAAGTCGGGATCATCATGACATCCTGGCCGCCGGCGACCTGAACGCGATGCCGTTCCAGCGCAGGGATTGCGGTTGGGCCCATATCGTCAACCGGGATATGCTGACTGGCATGACGGTCAACGCCCGCGCCATCCGTTGCGGCGACACTGCTCGGAAATTCGCCATGGACATACGGGACGACCACATGGTCGCCAACCGGTTCGCGCAGGAACGATACGATCACGACCTCAACGAGTTGGCCAGGAACTGACATTCGTTGGCGGCAGCCTGCGTTTCTGTGCGGGCTGCTGCACAACGTCGAGCACGTGCACCCAGCGGGGAGGGGTTGGCATGATCGTGGATTCCCATGCGCACATCTTCGAAAAGTGGTCCGGTGCCTGCGGGCTCCCCTCGCTCGACCTGCACCTGAAATACCTGCAAAAGGGCCTGACCCGGCCTGCGGCCAGGGTCTTCCGTCTGCGTGACGGCGCGCCGGCGTCGGCCCAGCACCTGTTTCGCGAGGGTACGACCACCTGGGAAGGATTGCGCACCGACATTGATTTTCGCGCCGGACCCTATGGCCGAATCGACTTCAGGGCCGGTGGCGAAGACTACTACGTCCAGTACATGCCGGCGGCGATGTACGAGATCGAATCGACGCCCGAGGGCATGATCACCCACATGAACGCCGCCGGGGTCAACCACATCGTCCTTCAGGCCGGGTTCGGCTACGGTTACATGAACGACTACAATGCGCTTGCCCAACGCCAGTTTCCGCACCGGTTTACCGGCCTGTTTCACGTCGACGAAGCCCGGGCCGACACCGACTACTGGATGACGGAAGCAAACCGCGCGATCCACAAGCTGGACCTGAAGGGCCTGTACTACTCCGTCGAACAGTTCAGCCGCTACGGCTTCGACGTCTGGATGGACGACGAACGGTTCGACTGTTTCTGGTCGCTGGTCG
>JAJEAR010000024.1 GCA_022822665.1 Alphaproteobacteria bacterium
GTTCGCCGGCGAGAAGATCAACGTCACCGAGGACCGGGCGGTGCTGCACGTGGCGCTGCGGGCGCCGCGGGACGCCGTGATCGAGGTGGACGGAGAGAACCAGGTCCCGCCGGTGCACGCCGTCCTCGACAAGATGGCCGGGTTCGCGGAGCGGGTGCGCAGCGGCGACTGGAAGGGCCACACCGGCAAGCGCATCCGCAACGTGGTGAACATCGGGATCGGGGGCTCGGACCTCGGCCCCGTCATGGCCTACGAGGCGCTCCGCCACTACAGCGCCCGCGACCTCGAGTGTCGCTTCGTCTCGAACGTGGACGGCACGGACATCGCCGAGTGCACGCGCGACCTCGACCCGGCCGAGACCCTCTTCGTGGTCTGCTCGAAGACCTTCACCACGCAGGAGACGCTCACCAACGCGGGCACGGCCCGGCGCTGGTGCCTGGACGCCCTGAAGGACGAGTCGGCCGTGGCCAAGCACTTCGTGGCGGTCTCCACCAACGCCGAGGAAGTCGCGAAGTTCGGCATCGATACCGACAACATGTTCGAGTTCTGGGACTGGGTCGGCGGGCGCTACTCGCTCTGGTCGGCGGTCGGGCTGTCACTCGCCATCGGCATAGGGGCGCGGGGATTCCGCAGTCTGCTGGCGGGTGCGGCCGACATGGACCGGCATTTTCGCGCCACACCGCTGCGGTACAACCTGCCGGTGCTCCATGCCCTGATCGGGATCTGGCGACGCAATCTGATGGGCTGGCCCTCCGTCGCGCTGGTTCCCTACGATCAGCGCCTCGACCGGTTCGTCGCCTTCATCCAGCAGCTCGAGATGGAATCGAACGGCAAGCGGGTCACCCGGGACGGCGAACCGACGGGCGGTTTGACCTCGCCGGTCATCTGGGGCGAACCGGGGTCCAACGCCCAGCACTCCTTCTTCCAGTTCCTGCACCAAGGCACCGACACGGTTCCGGTCGATTTCCTCATCGCGGCCCGGCCACGCGATGCCGACCCCGGGCACCACGCACTGCTGCAGGCGAACTGCCTCGCCCAGGGGCAGGCCCTCGCGCTCGGGCGCACCGCGGACGAGGTGGCGGCAGCCCTGCGTGCCAGCGGGAAGGACGAGGACGGGATTGCGCGACTGGTTCCGCATCTCCTGCTTCCCGGCGACCGTCCCTCGACCACCGTGACCTATCGCAGCCTCGACCCCTATTCGCTCGGCCGACTGGTCGCGCTGTACGAACACCGGGTGTTCGTGCAGGGGGTGATCTGGGGCGTGAACTCCCACGACCAGTGGGGAGTGGAACACGGCAAGGTCCTCGCCGACGGCCTGATTCCGGCACTGCGGGACGGAGCGGCGGTCGAGGCCGATCCCTCGACCCTGGCCCTGGTTGCCCGGCTTCGGGAACTCGGATCGTGACCACATCCCCGATGCACGACATCTGCGCCCGGGGACCGGTAATCCCGGTGCTGACCGTCGACGATCCGGCCCGTGCGGAACCGCTCGCACGGGCGCTGGTCGAGGGAGGCCTGCGGGTACTCGAGATCACGCTCAGGACCGACACGGCTCTCGAGGCGATCGGGATCATCGCGCGGCGCGTTCCCGACGCCATCGTCGGGGCGGGTACCCTGCGCACACCGGAGGACGTTTCGCGTGCCGCCGAAGCCGGAGCACGCTTCGGCGTCTCGCCGGGCCTGACGCCCGCATTGCTCGCGCGTGCACAGGCCCTGGACCTGCCGTTCATGCCCGGCGTCGCGACGCCGTCGGAGGCCATGGCCGCGGCGGAGCACGGCTACCGGTTGCTCAAGTTCTTTCCCGCCGAGACCTGCGGCGGGGCGGCGGCGCTGTCGGCCTGGGCGGCCCCCCTCGCCGGGCTCGGGTTCTGCCCCACCGGCGGCATCGGACCGCGCAACGCATCAGACTATCTCCGGCTTGCCAACGTGACCTGTATCGGCGGGAGCTGGGTCGCGCCACAGGCTCGCATCAGGGCCGGCGACTGGTCCGCGATCAGGGAATGCGCTGCCGCCGCCGCGGCGCTCGGCGCGCCGCGATGACACCGGGCCGCACCACACCGGCACTACGCACCGTGCCGACCGTGCCGGTTCCGGGCCAGAAACCCGGCACCTCCGGTCTGCGCACGCGCACCATCGAGGCCATGCGGCCGGGCTGGATCGAGAACCTCGCCCAGTCGATACTCGATGTCGTCGCTCCGCATGCCGGATCGTCGCTGGTTCTCGGAGGTGACGGACGGTTCTTCAACGACCGCGCGATCCAGGTTCTGCTGAAGATGGCGGCGGCGAACGGCGTCGCACGTGTCGCCGTCGCCCGCAACGGGCTGCTGTCGACGCCGTCTGCCTCGGCCGAGATCCGGCACCGGCGCGCCGAAGGCGGCCTGATCCTCTCGGCAAGCCACAATCCCGGCGGCGAGGAGGGCGACTTCGGGCTGAAGGTCAACATCTCGAACGGCGGCCCGGCGCCGGAGCCCGTGACCGATGCGATCCATCGCAGGACGCTGGAGCTTGACGCCTATCGCATTCTCGACGCGCCCGACATCGATCTCGGAGTCGTGGGGAACACCAGGCTCGGCCCGATGCGGGTGGAGGTGTTCGATCCGGTGCCCCGCTATGTGGAACTGTTGCGCCCGCTGTTCGATTTCGACGCGATACGCGCCCTGTTCCGGTCGGGGTTCCGGATGCGGTTCGACGCCATGCACGCGGTCACCGGTCCCTACGCGCGGGCCCTGCTCGAAGACGAGCTTGCAGCCGGCCCCGGTACCGTGGTCAACGCCACCCCGAAACCGGACTTCGGCGGCCGCCACCCCGATCCCAACCCGGTGCATGCCGCCGGCCTTGTAGCCGAGCTGTTTGCCCGGAACGCACCCGACTTCGCGGCGGCGTCAGACGGGGACGGTGACCGGAACATGATCCTCGGACGCGGCATCTGCGTCGGCCCGTCCGACAGCCTGGCGGTGCTCGCCGCCAACGCCCACCTGGCACCCGGATACGCGGACGGGCCGGTCGGCATTGCCAGGTCGATGCCGACCTCGCGCGCAGCGGACCGGGTTGCCCGGGCGCTCGGCATTCCCTGTTTCGAGACCCCGACCGGCTGGAAGTACTTCGGAACGCTGCTTGACGCGGGCAGGGTGACGATCTGCGGCGAGGAAAGTGCCGGAACCGGTTCCGATCACGTGCGCGAGAAGGACGGACTGTGGGCGGTTCTGCTGTGGCTGAACATCCTTGCGGTCCGGCGTGGGTCCGTCGCCGGGCTGCTCGACGAGCACTGGGCCAGGTTCGGGCGTGACTACTACTCGCGTCACGACTACGAGGGCGTCGACCCGACAGCCGCGGACGCGGTAATCGAGAGGCTGCGCCGGGCGATCCCCGACCTGCCGGGACAGACGATCGAGGGCCTGACCGTTTCGCACGCCGACGAATTTGCGTACGTCGACCCCGTCGACGGCTCATCCACTGAACGCCAGGGCATTCGCGTGAGCTTCGGGAACGAGGCACGGGCGGTGTTCCGTCTTTCGGGTACCGGGACCTCGGGAGCGACCCTGCGGGTCTATCTCGAGCGTTTCGAGGCGGCAAACCCGCACCGGTTCGACACCCCGCAGTCAGCGCTCGCCCGGGTCACCCGGGCCGCGGACCGGATCTCGGGCCTTCCCGGGCTGCTCGGACGTGCCGGGCCCGACATGCGCGGCTGAAGCCGAACCGGCCTACATCGCACCGCGGAATGACAGCAGGTCCGCCGATATCACCCAGTCGACCCCGAACCAGGCCACGGCCGCGAGAACCGTGGCGGCAATGGCCTTGCGCCACAGGTACGGCCGTTCCGGCGCACCGGCATCGTGCCCCTCCTCGACATGCTCGGCGCGTTTCACTCCAAGCGGAAGCATCATGAAGAACATCCACCACCACAGCAGGACATACACCACCAGGCCGCCGGCAATGTCCATGTCATCCTCCTGCAGACCGGTTGCTAAACCTGCTCGAGTTCGATCAGGGTTCCCGTGAAATCCCTGGGATGCAGGAAGATGACCGGCTTGCCGTGAGCCCCGATCCTCGGCCTGCCGTCGCCCAGGATGCGTGCGCCGCTTGCAGCCAGCGTGCGGCACGCCGCCTCGATGTCCTCGACCTCGTAGCAGACGTGATGCATGCCCCCGGAGGGATTGCGTTCGAGAAACGCCCGGATCGGAGATGCGTCGCCCAGCGGGTGCAGCAGCTCGATCTTGGTATTGGGCAGGGAGACGAAACACACGGTCACACCGTGTTCGGGCAGGTCGCTCGGCTCGCTGACCTCCGCCCCCAGGGTGTCGCGCCACACCCGCGCCGCGGCATCAAGGTCCGGCACCGCGACTGCCACGTGATTGAGTCGGCCGATCATGCGGCGTCCTCCCTTCAGGTCCTGACGACGTGCACGGCGATTACCGGCCGCTTGCCGAAGCCGCGGCGCAGCTCGCGTCTCAACGTCCGCGTTGCCCTGTCCACAACCGCCTGGTCGGACCGTCGTTCGCGCGCGCTCAGTGCCTCGACCGCGTCCCTGACGTCTTCGGCAAGCTCGTTGCTCACGGCATCGGCTTCCTGCCCGTCACACAGGCCGGAGACGGTGATGATCGGGTCGCGCGGGCACAGTCCGCGCCGGTCAAGCACCAGGGTCGCGGAAACCGAGCCGTTGTGCAACATGACCTGCCGGTCGCCGAGTACCGAACCGTCGAGCCGGCGCAGCCGTGTCCCGTCGGCAAACAATGCCCCCGTCTTCACCTGCCCCACTGCCCCGACAGGATCGGGACCGAGGCGGTACACACCGCCGTTCTCCGGCACCAGGACCTCGGGAACCTGGCAGGCACGGGCGAGTTGCGCGTGGGCGGCGAGCCTGCGCGCGTCCCCGTGGACCGGAACCGCGATCCGGGGACGGATGACCTGGTAGAGACGGGCGAGGTCGTCGCGGGCCGGATGTCCGGAGACATGGACCGGGTGATCGCGATCGGTGATCACCCTGACGCCGCGTGCGGTAAGCCGGCTCTGGACCCGACCGATCGCCTTCTCGTTGCCGGGGATTTCACGTGAGGAGAAGATCACCGTGTCGTCCGGATCAAGGTCGATGACCGGATGGTTCCCGGCGGCGATCCGCGCCAGCGCCGCCCGCGGCTCGCCCTGGCTGCCGGTGCACAGCATCACCACGCGCTCCGCGGGCAGCCTCGCCGCGTCGCGTTCGCCCAGGAACGGCGGAACGTCGGCCAGCAGGCCATTCTCGCGTGCGATCTCGACGATCCGGCGCATCGATCGTCCGACCAGGGCGCAATGCCGGCCAACCCGGCCCGCGGCCTGTGCAACGCTGCGCAGCCGGGCGACGTTGGACGCGAAACAGGTGACCGCGATGCGTCGCGGACACCCGGAGAACACCCTGACGAACTCGTCCGGCAGATCACCCTCGGAGCCGCTGCTCCCCGGGACGTCGGCATTGGTGGAATCACCGACAAGTGCCAGGACACCGCCGCGCGCCAGCCGTTCCAGGGCCGCGAGATCCGTCTCCTCCCCGATCCCCGGGTCGGGGTCGAATTTCCAGTCACCGGTGTGGATGACCATGCCAGCCGGACAGCTGATGGACAGCGCCCGGGACTCCGGGATCGAATGGGCCACGCCGATGAGTCCGATCTCGAAGGGGCCGAGCGTGACTGTCCCCGTCGCCGGCAGGCTAACCAGTTCAACCTGCCCCGCGAGGCCGGCGTCCTCGAGCTTGCGCCGCACCATGGAGGCCGTGAACGGCGTGGCGTGGATCGGGCACTGCAGCCGCTCCCAGAGCCAGGGAACGGCTCCGATATGGTCCTCGTGGCCGTGCGTGAGCACCAGTCCGACCAGCCGGTCGCGACGCTCGACGATGAAGTCGGGATCGGGCATGAGGATGTCGACCCCCGGCGTCGAGTCGTCGCCGAAGGAAATGCCGAGATCCACCATCAGCCAGCGGCCGGCGTAGTGGTAGAGGTTGAGGTTCATGCCGATCTCGTCGGAACCGCCGAGTGGCACGAACAACAGTTCGTCGGGCCCGGGCCCGAACGGCGCGTTCACGACGTGCTCCCGGCGGGCCGCCCGCCGTTGCGACGGTGGATCAGCACCAGGCCCCGGAGCGTGATGTCGTGGTCGACGTAGTCAACCGCGTCGAGATGGCTGGCAAACACCGGGGCGAGACCGCCGGTGGCGATCACGGTCATCGGGGCGCCGAGCTCGGCCACGATCCTCGAGGTGATCCCCTCGATGAGACCGACATATCCCCAGAATATCCCTGCCTGCATCGCCTGGCGGGTCGTGCGCCCGATCACCCGTCCAGGTTCCCCGAAGCCGGTCGGCGGCGGGGTGACGGCAATTCGCGGCAACTGTGCCGCCGAGCGGTAGAGCGCCTCGAGCGACAGGGCGATCCCCGGCGATATGACGCCCCCGGCATAGGCACCCGACGCATCGACCACGTCGAAGGTGGTTGCGGTGCCGAAGTCGATGATGACCAGCGGGGCACCGTAGCGTTCCCGCGCTCCAACCGCGTTTACGACCCGGTCGGCCCCGACCTCCTTCGGATTGTCGATCAGGATGTCGATTCCGGGGTCGACATCGCCGGACCCGACCACCATCGGGGTCACCCGGAAATGCCGCGTGCACAGCTGGTGCAGGTTGAAGGCCGTCTCCGGGACCACGTTGGCGATGATGACCTCGGATATGCCCGAGTGTTCGAGTCCGTTCAGAGCCAGCAACTGGCTGAGCCAGACCGCGTACTCGTCCGCCGTCCTGGCCGCATTGGTCGAGGTGCGCCACGAGCCAAGGCAGGTCTCGCCCTCGAAGATGGCGAAACCGGTATTGGTGTTGCCGCAGTCGATCGCGAGCAGGCTCATGCGCTCTCCTCCCCGAGGTACCTGACGGTCCCGGACCTGATGCTCCTGGCCCGACCGTCGGAAAGCGTGAGCAGCATGCAACCCTCCCGGTCGAGTCCGCCGAACCCGCCCGACACCCGGTCGGATCCGTTCTCCGTGACCTCGACCGGATCCCCGAGCCTGTGCGCCCGGTCGACCCAGGCGAGCCGTAGCGGCTCGAAGCCATGGCCGGTCCAGGTATCGACCCTGCGCGCGAGTGCCGCAAGGAACCGGTTCCGAACCTCTTCAATTGATGCCGGCTCCGACCGCCAGTGATCGATCCACGTCGCCGCGTAGCTGGTTCGCGCAGGCGCATGCGCAATGTTGATCCCGGTCCCGATCACCACCACCCCGCCGCTGGTCTCGAGCAGGATGCCGCTGACCTTGCCTCCCGCCAGCAGCACGTCGTTGGGCCACTTCAGTGTGACCGGGACCGCCGGAACCAGGTCATTGACGGCGTCGGCGACGGCGAGTGCGGCAACAAGGGAAAGCTGCGGCTTTCCGGTCTTCCGGGTTCTCAGCAGAACCGAAAGGTAGAGGTTGCCGGCGGGCGACTGCCACGCCCTGCCGTGGCTGCCACGGCCGCTGCGCTGGCGCCCGGCCTGCACCACGGTCCAGTCCGGGGCGCCGTCGCCGGCCAGGGCCATGACACAGTCATTGGTGCTGTCGACTTCATCACGGGGGACCAGTGTCACACGCCCGGGGATCCGCATCATGACCCTGTGGTGCCGGTCATCCGCCAAGCAGGGACAGGGCCGCGGCATCGGCCATGTCGACAACCGGACCGGGTGCGAGGAAGAACAGCAGGGTCACCGCTCCGGCAAGATACATCACCGCCCTGAGGTCGCGTGGCACTGCGCTGTCGAGCGGTTCGGCCGGCTGATCGAAGTACATGATCCTGACGATACGGAGGTAGTAGAAGGCGCTGACGACACTGGCGACAACCCCGATCACCGCCAGGACATAGAGTCCGGCGTCGATCGCCGCCAGGAACACGAACCACTTGCCGAAGAACCCGGCAAGCGGCGGGATCCCGGCCATGGAGAACATGAACAACAGCAGAAGCACCGCCATGACCGGATGGGTTTTCGACAACCCGGCGAGATCGGAAATTCCCTCCACCGCCCTTCCCTGCTGGCGCATCGCGAGAATGCAGGCAAAGGTCCCGACATTCATGAACAGGTACACCGCGAGATAGATCAGAACGCCACTGGCGCCGGCGGCGTTGCCGGCGGCAATCCCGATCAGCGCATAGCCCATGTGCCCGATCGAACTGTACGCCATCAGGCGCTTGATGTTGGTCTGCACGATCGCCGCCAGGGCGCCGAGAACCATCGAGAGCACCGAAATGACGGCGATGATCTGCTGCCACTGATCGATCAGGCCGGCAAACGGGCCAACCATGACCTGCAGGAACAGGCACACCGCGGCCACCTTCGGCGCGACGGCAAACAGCGCCGTGACCGGGGTGGGGGCGCCTTCGTAGACATCGGGGGTCCACATGTGAAACGGCACCGCGGAGACCTTGAACGCGAGTCCCGCGATCAGGAACACCAGTCCGAACACCAGCCCCGTCGCAGGCGGTCCCTCCATGGCATCGATGATGTCAACAAGCTCGACAAAGCCGGTGGTACCGGAGAACCCGTAGATCAGGGAACAGCCGTAGAGCAGCATGCCCGAGGACAGGGCGCCGAGCACGAAGTACTTCAGTCCCGCCTCGGTCGAGCGGGTGGTATCGCGGCGGATGGATGCGATGACGTACAGCGCCAGGCTCTGGAGTTCGAGGCCGACGTAGAGCGCGATCAGGTCGGCCGCCGAGACCATCATCATCATGCCGACGGTCGCGTAGACGATCAGCACCGGGTACTCGAACCGGCGCGCCTGTTCCCGTCGCATGTAGTCGTCGGACAGGACGATGGCGAGGAAGGCCCCGAGAAGGATCAGAACCTTTGCGAACTGGGCAAAGGTCGAGGTCATGAACATTCCGAAGAAGGCGGGCTCGGGCGCCTCTCCTCCGAACAGCAGAACCAGGACGGCCGCGGCCGCCAGCGTCCCGGCTGCCAGCACCGAAACCAGGCCCGTGGCGTCGCGCCGGTGGAATACGCCGACCATCAGCAACACCATGCCGGCGGCGGCGAGGAAGATCTCCGCTGCCGCCGGGAGCATCACCGGAACAATGGGTGCCGTCATGGGGACTCCCTCCCGGTCAGCGGGTCGCGACGATCACGCCGGCCTCGCCGAGCGCGAGCTGGTGCCGGGCAATCAGGTGATCGACCGAGACCGCCATCATGTCTAGGAACGATGCCGGGTACAGGCCCATCCAGAACACCAGGACGACCAGCGGCGCGAAGACACACACCTCGCGCGGCGACAGGTCGAGGATGCCCTTGAGGTTCTCCTTCTCCAGCGTGCCGAAGATGATGCGCCGGTACACCCAGAGCATGTAGGCCGCACCCAGGACCACACCGGTCGCGGCGAGCGCCGCCAGCAGCGTGCTCTCGGCAAATGCGCCGGCCAGGACCAGGAATTCGCCGACGAACCCGCTGGTCGCCGGCAGACCGACAGACGCCATGGTGAAGATCATGAACACCAGGGCATAGCGTGGCATGCGGTTGACCAGGCCGCCGTATGCGGCGATTTCGCGGGTATGGACGCGGTCGTACACCACGCCGACGCACAGGAACAGGGCGGCCGAAACGATGCCGTGGCTCAGCATCTGGAAAATCGAGCCCTGCACACCCTGCTCGTTCAGCGTGAACATGCCGATGGTCACGAATCCCATGTGCGCAACGGAGGAGTAGGCGATGAGCTTCTTCAGGTCGTCCTGTGCCAGGGCCACCAGGGACGTGTAGATCACCGCGACGACGCTGAGGGTGTAGATGAGCGGGGTGAACAGTTCGGTTGCTTCCGGGAACATCGGGATCGAGAACCTGAGGAACCCGTAGCCGCCCATCTTCAGCAAGACCCCGGCGAGGATCACAGATCCGGCCGTCGGTGCTTCAACGTGCGCGTCCGGCAGCCAGGTGTGGACCGGCCACATCGGGACCTTGACGGCAAAGGAGGCCAGGAAGGCGAGCCACAGCCACGGCTGGAGTGTACTCGCAAACCCGAAGGTCATGAGTGTGGGAATGTCGGTGGTGCCGGCGGTGAAGTACATGGTCAGCATCGCGACCAGCATCAGCACCGAGCCGAGCAGGGTATAGAGGAAGAACTTGAAGGCGGCATAGACCCGTCTCGGTCCTCCCCAGACCCCGATGATGATGAACATCGGGATCAGGACACCCTCGAAGAAGATGTAGAAGACCAGCAGGTCAAGCGCACAGAACATGCCGACCATCATGGTCTCGAGCACCAGGAAGGCGATCATGTATTCCCGGACCCGGACCCGGATCGCGTCCCAGCTGGCCAGGATGCAGATCGGGGTCAGGAAGGTCGACAGCAGCACGAAGAACAGCGAAATCCCGTCGATTCCCATGTGGTAGCTGATGTCCGAACCCGGGATCCAGGCCGCCCGCTCCACGAACTGGAACTCGGCGGTGGTCGCATCGAAGTTCAGCCACAGCAGGACCGACAGCAGGAAGGTCGGTATCGACGCCCACAGCGCGATGTTGCGCGAATTGCGGGCAACAGTCGCTTCGTCACCGCGCACGAACAGGATGAACAGGCACCCCGCGAGCGGCAGGAAGGTAATCAGGGAGAGAAGCGGCCAGTCGTTGCCCATGGTCTCAGCTCCCCCCGGCCAGCAGGTACCAGGACACGATCGCGACGACGCCGATCATCATGGCAAACGCGTAGTGATAGACGTAGCCGCTCTGCAGCTGACCGGCCCGCCCGGCGAGCCGCCGGGTCAGCGCGGAGACCCCGTCGGGACCGAACCCGTCGATCACCGCGCCGTCGCCGCCCTTCCACAGGATTCGGCCAAGGCGAAGTGCGGGTCGCACCAGCAGGAAGTCGTAGAACTCGTCGAAGTACCACTTGTTGAGCAGGAACCGGTAGATCCCGCCGTAGCGTGTCACCAGCCAGCCCGGCCAGGACGGGCGCGCGCAATAGCAGAGCCAGGCGCCGGCGGTCCCGATCACGAACATGACTGTGGGCGCGAGGACCACCCAGAGCGGAACGTGGTGGGCGGCTTCGATGACCCGGTTGCCCTCGAGGACCAGCAGTGCCTTGTCCCAGAACGCGTCGAGCAGGTCACCGCCAAAGTACGGATAGGCAATCGCCCCGCCGAACACCGCGCCCGCGGCCAGTACACCCAGGGGAGCCAGCATCACCATCGGCGACTCGTGGATGTGCGACTGGACCTCCCGTGATGCCCGGCACTCCCCGTGGAAGGTCATGAAGATCAGCCGCCAGCTGTACAACGCGGTCATGCCTGCACAGAGCACGCCGACCCAGAACGCGAACAGCCCCACACCGCTGCCGCTGGCAAAGGCCGACTCGAGGATCAGGTCCTTGGAGTAGAACCCGGCCATGAACGGGAAGCCGGTCAGCGACAGGGTGCCGATGATCATCAGCCAGTAGGTTGCCGGGATGCGCCGGCGCAGCCCGCCCATCAGGCGCATGTCCTGCTCGCCCGAAACCGCGTGGATCACCGACCCGGCGCCAAGGAACAGCAGCGCCTTGAAGAAGGCGTGGGTGTAGAGGTGGTAGATCCCCGCGGAATAGGCGGACACACCGCATGCGAAGAACATGTAGCCGAGCTGGGAGCAGGTCGAATAGGCGATCACCCGCTTGATGTCGTTCTGGCACAACCCGACCGTGGCCGCGAAGAACGCCGTGGCGGCTCCGACAACGGTGATGACCGCCAGGGTATCGGGAGCGTACTCCATCATCGGCGAGAGCCGCGCGACCATGAACACGCCCGCGGTGACCATGGTTGCGGCGTGGATCAGCGCCGAGACGGGTGTCGGGCCCTCCATGGCGTCAGGCAGCCAGGTATGCAGGCCGAGCTGGGCCGACTTGCCCATGGCGCCGATGAACAGCAGGAGGGTCAGCACCGTGATGGCGTCGGCGCTGACGCCGAGAAACACCAGCTCGGTTCCCGCCCGGTCGGGGACGGCCTGGAATATCTCGTCGAGCACCACGGTGTCGAACAGCAGGTAGGTGCCGAAGATGCCGAGCGCGAATCCGAAGTCGCCGACACGGTTGACCAGGAACGCCTTGATGGCGGCGGCGTTGGCCGACGGGCGATGGTACCAGAACCCGATCAGCAGGTACGAGGCGAGCCCAACTCCTTCCCAGCCGAAGAACATCTGGACCAGGTTGTCGGCCGTCACCAGCATCAGCATCGCAAAGGTAAACAGCGACAGGTAGGCAAAGAACCGCGGCTGGTGCGGGTCGTCGTGCATGTAGCCGATGGAATAGACATGCACCATGGTCGAAACCACGGTGACAACCAGGACCATGACCGCGGTGAGGGTATCGAACTTCAGCGACCAGGAGGCGTTCAGGGTACCCGAGTCGATCCAGGTGAGCAGGTGCACGGTCCGCGGCGCGTCGAGAATAACCACCTCCCAGAACAGGTACAGTCCCAGGATCATCGACAGTCCCATGGCGACGCAGGCGGTCAGACGGGCTCCCCTGGCTCCGATCAGCGGCGCACCGAAGCCGGCAATCAGCGCTCCGATCAACGGCAGGAAGACGATGGCGGAGTTCATGCGCGCGTCACCCCTTCATCATGTTGATGTCTTCCACCGCGATCGAGCCGCGGTTCCGGAAGTAGACGACGAGGATGGCGAGACCGATTGCGGCCTCGGCGGCCGCAACGGTCAGCACGAACAGTGCAAACACCTGCCCGGTCAGGTTTTCGAGCCAGGCTGAAAATGCGACAAGGTTGATGTTGACCGCCAGGAGCATCAGCTCGATCGACATCAGGATCGTGATCACGTTTTTCCGGTTCAGGAAGATCCCGAAGATGCCGAGCGTAAAGAGGATCGCCGCGACGGTCAGGTAGTGGCCGAGTCCGATCTGCCACATGATCAGACTCCCTCGCCGCGGTTGACCTGCACCACATCGACCGCCTCGGCCCGGGTCCTTGCCAGCTGGGCGCCGATGCGCTGACGCCGCACTCCCTCCCTAGACCTGAGCGTGAGCACGATCGCCCCGATCATCGCGATCAGCAGGATCACCCCCGCTGCCTGGAACAGGTAGACGTAGCGCGTATACAGGATCTGTCCCAACGCATGGGTGTTCGGAATATCCGACGGCGGCGGCATGGCCACGGCACCGGTGCCGGCCGCCTCCGGCGCGATGGTCCAGGCGGCGAGCACGAACAGCAGCTCGATCACCAGGATGACGCCGATGAGTGCGCCGATCGGCAGGTATTCCATGAACCCCTGCCTGAGTTCGACGAAGTTGATGTCGAGCATCATGACCACGAACAGGAACAGCACGGCCACCGCCCCGACGTAGACCACCACCAGAATCATGGCGAGGAACTCGGCGCCGAGCAGCACGAACAGGCCGGCGGCGTTGAAGAATGCCAGGATGAGGTAGAGCACCGAATGCACCGGGTTGCGCGATGCCACAACCATGACACCGGCCGCGATGGTCACGATGGAAAACGCGTAGAAGGCCAGTGCCTCGACGATCATCTCGATCCCCCGGAAATCCGGTTTCCTGCCGTCCCGGCGACAGCTGCTTCAGCGGTACGGTGCATCGCTGGCAAGGTTGCGCGCGATCTGCTCTTCCCACCGGTCCCCGTTCGCGAGCAGCCGGTCCTTGTTGTAGAACAGCTCTTCGCGGGTCTCGGTCGCGAATTCGAAGTTCGGACCCTCGACGATGGCGTCGACCGGACAGGCCTCCTGGCAGAAGCCGCAGTAGATGCATTTGGTCATGTCGATGTCGTAGCGGGTGGTCCGGCGGCTGCCGTCGGCGCGGGGCTCGGCCTCGATGGTGATCGCCTGGGCCGGACAGATCGCCTCGCACAGCTTGCAGGCGATGCACCGCTCCTCGCCATTCGGGTAGCGCCGCAGCGCGTGCTCACCGCGAAACCGGGGGCTCAAGGGCCCCTTCTCGTAGGGATAGTTGATGGTGACCTTGCGCCTGAAGAAGTACTTCAGGGTCAGGTACAGGCCCGAGACCAGCTCTGACAGCAGCAGGGCCCGACCGCTCCGGATCAGTTCCATGATCGCCTCCCCTCACCGGCCCGGCGCACCGGCTAGCCGATCGTGTCCGGAACCAGGTCGAACATCACCAGCACTCCGGCGGTGAACGCGACCCAGAACAACGAAAATGGCAGAAACACCTTCCAACCCAGCCGCATCAGCTGGTCGTAGCGGTAGCGCGGAAATGTTGCCCGCACCCACAGGAAGAAGAACAGCACGAACGCGATCTTGGCGGCGAACCAGATCGGTCCGGGGATCCAGTTGAACGGTGCGATGTCGAACGGCGGCAACCAGCCGCCGAGGAACAGGATGACGGTTATCGCGCTCATCAGGATCATGTTCGCGTACTCGCCGATGAAGAACAGCGCGAAGCTCATCGACGAGTATTCGACGAAGTATCCCGCTACCAGTTCCGACTCCCCCTCGGGCAGGTCGAACGGTGCCCGGTTGGTCTCGGCGAGTGCCGAGACGAAGAAGATGACGAACATCGGCAGCAGCGGGATCGCGAACCAGACCGTTCGCTGTGCCTCCACGATATCGCTCAGGTTGAGCGAGCCGACGCACAGCAGCACCGTGATGATCACGAACCCGATCGAGACCTCGTAGGAGACCATCTGCGCGGCCGAGCGCAGGGCTCCGAGAAAGGCGTACTTGGAGTTCGAGGCCCAGCCGGCCATGATCACGCCGTAGACGCCGAGAGAGGAGATCGCGAACAGGTAGAGGACACCGACATTGATGTCGGCCAGCACCAGGCCCGGTCCGAACGGAATCACCGCCCAGGCGACGAGGCTGAGGATGAAGGTCAGCATCGGCGCCAGGGTGAAGATCAGCCTGTTGGCGCCCGCAGGCAGGATGGTCTCCTTGACCAGCATCTTCACCCCGTCCGCCAGCGGCTGCAGCAGGCCGAACGGCCCGACCACGTTCGGACCCCGGCGCAGCTGCATGGCGGCGATGACCTTGCGTTCGAAGTAGGTCAGGTAGGCTACCGACACCAGCAGCGGGACCAGGATCGCCAGGATCTGGGCGACGATGATCGCGGTCGGCACCACGTAATCGTACAGGAACACGTTCATTGCGCATGCAACCCCGCGGTCACCGGCATCACGCCGCCTCCCCCATGCCGAAGACCTCGGTGCATTCGGCCATCACCGCCGAACACCGGCTGATCGGGTCGGTCATGTAGAAATTGGCGATCGCGGCCCCGAACGGCAGCGCGTCGACCGGTCCCCCGGTTCCGAACGGCCGCCATTCGGCCGGCTGCGGCCGGTCGAGCGCGGCGAAGACCGGATGCGCGGCCACCAGGGCCCGGCGCAGGTCTCCCAGGCTGTCATACTCCAGCCGCCGGCCGAGACGCTCGGACAGGGCCCGGATGATGCGCCAGTCCTCCCGCGCCTGCCCGGGCGGGAACGCGGCCTGGACCCCGGCCTGCACGCGGCCCTCTGTATTGACGTAGAGCCCGTCCTTTTCGGTGTAGGCGGCCCCTGGAAGGATCACGTCGGCCCGGTGCGCGCCCCGGTCGCCGTGATGGCCCTGGTAGACCACGAAGGTGTCGCCGGGCAGGTCGCCGGCGATTTCGTCGGCGCCGAGCAGCCAGAGCAGGTCCAGGCTTCCGTCCGCCACTCCCTCGATGATGCCTGCAAGGTCGCGCCCGCCGGCCGTGGGAACGAACCCGAGGTCCAGCGCACCGACGCGGGACGCGGCGGTGTGCAGCACGTTGAACCCGTTCCATTCCCCGCGCACCATCCCGAAGGCCTCGGCAATGGACCGTCCGAGCGCATGAACCGCCGCCCCGTCCTCGCGTGCGAGCGCGGCCATGCCGAGCACCAGCATCGGAGACCCGGCCCGGCGCAGCACCTCGGCAAATGCGTGTTCACCCTCGAGGATCCGCGACAGCACGTCGGGAGTATCCCCGAGGTGCCGGTACGGGTAGCTGAGATCGTGGTGCTCACCGACAAGCCCGATCTCGAGCCCGCCCGCGAGCCAGCGCTTGCGGATGCGTGCATTGAGCACCGGCGCTTCCCGGCGCGGGTTGGTTCCCGCCAGCAGGATCGCGTCCGCGCTCTCGATGCCGGCGATGGTGGTGTTGAACAGGTAGCCGGCCCGCGCCGACGGGTCGAGGCGGGCACCGTCCTGGCGGCACTCGAGGTGGGGGGATCCCAGTGCCGTCATCAGTTGCTTCAGCGCGAACATCGACTCGACATCGCACTGGTCGCCGACGACGGCGGCAATCCGCTCGCCGGCGAGGCCCCCGAGCCTTTCGGCAATGGCATCGAACGCCTCCTGCCAGTCGACCGGGACCAGGCGCCCCTCGCGGCGCAGGTACGGCCGGTCGAGCCGCTGGCGCTTCAAACCGTCACAGGCAAACCGGGTCTTGTCGGAAATCCACTCCTCGTTGACCTCCTCGTGGGTACGGGGCAACACCCGGAGCACGTCGGACCCGCGGGTGTCGACCCTGATACTTGATCCCACCGCGTCCATCACGTCGACGGTTTCGGTCCTGGTCAGCTCCCACGGCCGCGACACGAAGGCATAGGGTCCCGAGGTCAGCGCGCCGACCGGGCACAGGTCGATCACGTTTCCCGACAGCTCGGAGGCGAGCGCCTTTTCGAGATAGGTGGTGATCTCCATGGTTTCGCCACGCCCGAGCGCCCCGAGATCGCTCACGCCTGCCACCTCGGTGGAGAACCGCACGCAGCGTGTGCAGTGGATACAGCGGGTCATCACCGTCTTGATCAGCGGGCCCATGTCCTTGTCTTCAACCGCCCGCTTGTTCTCGGCATACCGGCTCGAATGATGACCGTAGCCCATGGCCTGGTCCTGCAGGTCGCACTCGCCCCCCTGGTCGCAGATCGGGCAGTCGAGGGGATGATTGATCAGCAGGAATTCCATGACGCCGTGCCGGGCCTGGCGGACCATGTCGCTGTCGGTCCGAATCTCCTGGTTATCCATCGCGGGAAGGGCGCAGCTCGCCTGCGGCTTGGGTGGCCCCGGACTGACCTCGACCAGGCACATGCGGCAGTTGCCGGCAATCGACAGCCGCTCGTGGTAGCAGAACCGCGGAATCTCCTTGCCCGCGGCCTCGCAGGCCTGCAGGACGGTCGCCCCGGCCGGAACCTCGACCTCGACCCCGTCTACCTTCAGCTTCGGCATGCTGTCCCCCGGGCTCTGACTGCCTGTTGCCGGCGTTCAGTCCGCCGCCTCGACACTGGTCGCGGACTTCCGCCGGCGGATCCGGTCCTCGACCTCGTCACGGAAATGCGCCAGCAACCCCTGGATCGGCCAGGCGGCCGCATCGCCGAGGGCGCAGATGGTGTGGCCCTCCACCTGCCGGGTTACCTGCTCCAGCACGTCGATTTCCTCGGGTTCGGCGTCTCCCGTCACCAGGCGCTCCATGACCCGCCACATCCAGCCGCTGCCCTCCCGGCACGGCGTGCACTGTCCGCAACTCTCGTGCTTGTAGAAGTACGACAGCCTGGCGATCGCGCGGATGATGTCGGTCTCGCGGTTCATCACGATCACCGCCGCGGTCCCGAGTCCCGAGCGCACTGCCATCAGCGAGTCAAAGTCCATCAGGATGTTGTCGCAGATCGACTTGGGGATACAGCGGACCGAAGAGCCGCCGGGAATGACGGCGAGCAGGTTGTCCCAGCCCCCGATCACACCGCCCGCATGCCGGTCGATGAGCTCCCGCAGCGGGATACCCATCTCTTCCTCGACATTGCACGGATTGTTGACGTGCCCGGAAATGCAGAAAAGCTTGGTGCCGGTGTTACGCTCGCGTCCGAGGCCGGCGAACCATTCCGGACCGCGGCGCAGGATTTCGGGAACCACGGCGATGCTCTCGACGTTGTTGACAGTCGATGGACAGCCGTACAGCCCGACCGCGGCCGGAAATGGCGGCTTCAGCCGCGGTTGCCCCTTCTTGCCCTCGAGGCTCTCGAGCAGTGCCGTCTCCTCGCCGCAGATGTAGGCGCCGGCACCCCGGTGCAGGATGATGTCGATGTCGTAGCCGCTTGCACAGGCGTTCCGCCCCACGAGACCCGCCTCGTAGGCCTGGTCGATGGCCGCCTGCAGGCGGCGCGCCTCGCTGACGAACTCGCCACGGATGTAGATGTAGGCCGCGCTGGCGCGCATGGCGTAGCCGGCGATCACGCAGCCTTCGATCAGCTTGTGGGGATCGTTGCGGAGGATTTCCCGGTCCTTGCAGGTCCCCGGCTCGCTTTCGTCGGCATTGACGATCAGGTAATGCGGCTTCTCGCCGACCTCCCTGGGCATGAACGACCACTTCAGCCCGGTGGGAAAGCCGGCCCCGCCCCTGCCACGCAGTCCCGACGCCTTGACCTTCTCGACGATATCCTCCGGAGACTGGCTCAGGATCTCCCGCGTCGTGCTCCAGTCGCCGCGACCGCGGGCGGCGTCCAGTCCCCAGTCGAACCAGCCGTACAGGTTGGTGAAGATGCGATCCCTGTCGTCGAGCATCGTCACCCTCCCTCGCGGCCCGGCGAAGCCGGCCGCAGGCTTGTCAGCGTCGTCGCGCCCGCACTGCTTTCAGAAAGGTTGCGCCCGGCCATCGAACCCGGGGGCGGCGGTTCGCCGCGCCTGAGCGCATCGAGCAGTTCCCCGGTGCTCTCGTAGTCGAGATCCTCGTAGTAGTCGTCGTTGACCTGCAGGATCGGGGCATTCACGCAGGCGCCCAGGCACTCGACCTCGAGCAGGCTGAACATGCCGTCCCCTGTCGAACCGTGGTTCCCGATCCCGAGCCGGTCGCGGATGCAGCGCATGACCTGGTCCGAGCCACGCAGCCAGCACGGCGTCGTGGTACAGGCCTGCAGGTAGTACCGGCCGACCGGCTTCAGGTTGAACATGGTGTAGAAGGTCGCTACCTCGAGAACCCGGATCGGCGGCATGTCGAGGCGCTCGGCCACCGTCTCGACCGCCTTCAGCGGCAGCCAGTTGTCGTTCTGGCGCTGGGCCAGGTCGAGCAGCGGGATGACGGCACTTGCCTGGCGTCCCGGCGGATACCGGGCGATGATCTCGTCGACCCGCGCCGCGTTCTCGGGGGTGAATTCCCAGTTCGCGGGCTGCTCCTCGGCAAATTCGTGGCCGCTCACCGGTCGATCTCCCCGAATACGATGTCAAGTGACCCGATGATGGCGACGGTATCCGCCAGCATGTGACCCCGCGACAGGAAGTCCATCGCCGACATGAAGGCAAAGCCGGGTGCGCGGATCTTGCACCGGTACGGCCGGTTGGTGCCGTCCGCCACCAGGTAGACCCCGAATTCGCCCTTCGGCGCCTCGACCGCCGTATAGGTCTCGCCGGCCGGCACGTGATAGCCCTCGGTATAGAGCTTGAAGTGGTGGATCAGCGCCTCCATCGACCGCTTCATCTCGCCCCTGGGCGGCGGCGAGATCTTGCGATCGGTGGTCTTCACCGGCCCGTCCGGCATGCGCTCGATGCACTGTGAGATGATCCGCAGGCTCTGGCGCAGTTCTTCCACCCGGACCAGGTAGCGCGCGTAGCAGTCGCCGGTCCTGCCTATCGGGACATCGAAGGACATCTCGTCGTAGGCGTCGTAGGGCTGCGACTTGCGCAGGTCCCACGGCACGCCGCTCGCCCGCAGGCACGGCCCGGTAAACCCGAGGCTCTGGGCCTCCGCCTCGCTGACCACGCCGATGTCGACGGTGCGCTGCTTGAAGATCCGGTTGTTGGTCAGCAGGCTCTCCAGGTCGTCGACAAAGGACGGGAACCGCTCGGCCCACCGCCCGATGTCGTCAAGCAGTCCCGCCGGCAGGTCCTGGTTCACCCCGCCCGGGCGGAAGTAGGCGGCATGCAGCCGGGCCCCC
Organism: Alphaproteobacteria bacterium; assembly: GCA_022822665.1. Lineage (GTDB taxonomy): Bacteria > Pseudomonadota > Alphaproteobacteria > Thalassobaculales > Thalassobaculaceae > Bin52. The sequence goes on from JAJEAR010000024.1 coordinate 19,834, forward strand.
GACGCGCGTTCGTAGAACTCCATCAGGTGCTCGCGTTCCTCGAAACCCCACAGCAGCGGCGTCATCGCACCGACATCGAGCGCGAAGGTGGTGATGTTCAGGATGTGGTTGAGAACCCGTGAGAGCTCGGCGTACAGCACCCGGATGTAGCGGGCGCGGCGCGGAATCTCCAGCCCGAGCAGCCGCTCGACCGCAAGCGCGAAGGCGTGCTCCTGCGACATGGGCGAGACGTAGTCGAGGCGGTCGAAATAGGGAACGGCCTGCAGGTAGGTCTTGTGTTCGATCAGTTTCTCGGTGCCGCGGTGAAGCAGGCCGATATGGGGGTCGGCGCGTTCGACGACCTCGCCGTCCATTTCCAGTACCAGCCGGAGCACGCCGTGCGCCGCCGGATGCTGGGGGCCGAAGTTCAGCGTCAGCGGCTTGATGCTGGTCTCGGCCATCAGTCCTCCCCGGTCCCGGACTGCGGGGAGAGAACAGCCCGGGCCCCTTCCCACGGGCTCTCGAAGTCAAAGTCCCTGAAGTCCTGGACCAGGTTGACCGGCTCGTAGATCACCCGTTTCTGTTCGTCGTCGTAGCGGACCTCGACCGTTCCGGTGAGCGGGAAGTCCTTGCGCATCGGGTGGCCCTCGAAACCGTAGTCGGTCAGCAGCCGGCGCAGGTCCGGATGATCGGAGAAGAAAATCCCGTACATGTCCCAGGCCTCGCGCTCGTTCCACTCCGCGGAGCGGAACAGGCCGGTTGCGGTCGGCACCGGGGTTTCCTCGTCGGTCGCGACCTTCACCCGGACCCTGAGATTGTGACGGATGCTGAGCAGGTTGTAGACAACCTCGAAACGCTGTTCACGGTCGGGCCAGTCCACCCCGCACAGGTCGACAAGGATGCCGAACAGGCACTGGGAGTCGGTGCGCAGGAACCGCAGCACCTCCAGCACGTTGTCCGGCCCGGTCCGCAGCGAGAGTTCGGACCCCGACCACTCCACCGTCTCGAGTTGCTCGTGCAGCGCATCGGCCAGGTAATCGGCCAGTTCCCGCGGCAAGAGGACGGGCCGGTCTCCAGCCATGGCGTCGGCGTCTCCGGCGGGTGTCACCGTGCGATCGTCCCGGTCCGGCGGATCTTGCGCTGCAGCTGCATCAGCCCGTAGAGCAGTGCCTCGGCGGTCGGCGGGCAGCCGGGGACGTAGACGTCGACCGGGACGATCCGGTCACAGCCGCGCACGACGGAATAGGAGTAGTGGTAATAGCCGCCGCCGTTGGCGCACGATCCCATGGAGACGACCCAGCGGGGTTCCGCCATCTGGTCGTAGACCTTGCGCAGCGCCGGCGCCATCTTGTTGGTGAGTGTCCCGGCGACGATCATCACGTCGGACTGCCGGGGGCTGGGCCGGAAAATCATGCCGAACCGGTCAAGGTCGTAGCGGCTGGCGGCGGAGTGCATCATTTCCACCGCGCAGCAGGCAAGTCCGAAGGTCATCGGCCACAACGAGCCGCTGCGCGCCCAGTTGAACAGCTTGTCGGCCTGGGCGACCACGAAACCGCGCTCGCGCAGTTCGTCGCCGACGGCGCCGAGAATGGCGTCCTGGTCGGCACCGGGCGGGACCGGGCGGTCGATACCGGCAATACCTGTCACTCCCATTCCAGCGCTCCCTTCTTCCACTCGTAGACAAAACCCACGGTCAGGATGGCAAGGAACAGCATCATCGACCAGAAGCCGAACAGGCCGATCGAGCCGAGCGAGGCCGCCCAGGGAAACAGGAACGCGACCTCGAGGTCGAAGATGATGAACAGGATGGCGACCAGGTAGAACCGCACGTCGAACTGGCCGCGGGAATCGGTGAATGCCTCGAAACCGCACTCGTAAGCGGACAGCTTTTCCGAGTCCGGACGCTGGACGGCGATGACGAGCGACGCGATCACCGCGGCCGCGGCCATGCCGACGGCAATTCCGAGAAAGATCAGGATCGGAAGGTATTCTGCAAGCAACGCAGTCATTGAAGCTCTCTATCCGTCCGGCGGCGACCCTGAACCGCCTCGCTCGTCGCACCTGGCGCAGGCCAACGACGGCCGGACTATACTGCGCGCCACCTGTCCGGGGAACCCCGCCGGCATCTGGCGCCAGGCCCGCAAACGGGATCGGAAATTCTGGCGGGAGTGACGGGACTCGAACCCGCGGCCTCTGGCGTGACAGGCCAGCGCTCTAACCAACTGAGCTACACCCCCGCGACGCGCCTCCGGCCCCGGGGGCCGGCTGGCCGGGTTTCCTATCGAATCACGCGCGCTCCTGTCAAGCCGCTCGGGGGCCTGCCGGAACCGCCGCGACCGCCTGGCGGGAGCCTTTCGGAAAGTCTACCGGGCGAGATCGGTCACCGTCCTGCACGTCCCGGACCGGCGTGCCACGGTTCACCGAAATGCGGGCCCTGCGCCCGGGACCGCACCCGCGCCGGACCACGGGGCGGGTGGACGGTGGCGGGATCCGCCCGGGCCGGCGCGGATCATGACCGGGTCGCCCGAACGGTCGAACCCGAAACAGGACCGGACGCCAGTTCCGCGCCCGCATCCTGCAGCTCAGTCATGTTCCGGGATCCCGGCCGAACCCGCCGGGGCGGATCCGGACGCCTGCCAGGGCCGTGCCCCTCCGCTGTCTCCCGCGGCCGGCGGGATCCGGGGCCGCCACCGTTCCCGACCGGTTCACAGGCCGGTGCGAGTGGATCGGCCCGGCGACCACGGAGCAACCCTGCTTCGCGGTCCCGCCAGGAAACGTTTCGTCGGTCAGGGATTCGAAGTCATTCCGGGTGTCGGCCCGGAGAACATGTGGTCTCGCGTTTCTCCGGGCCGCGTGGTGGGCGCTGACGGGATCGAACCGCCGACCTTCTCGGTGTAAACGAGACGCTCTCCCGGCTGAGCTAAGCGCCCGCTCCGGATCAGCTGTCGCCCGCAACCGCGCCCTGGAGCTTGCTGCCGGCCTTGAACACGGCCCGGTTGCGCGCCTTGACCTCGATCGGCTCCCCGGTGCTCGGGTTGCGTCCCATCCGAGCCGGACTGCTTGCCACCCTGAACGTACCGAAGCCGACGAGCTGAACCCGCTCCCCTTCTGCCAGGGCATCCGTGATCACCTGGAGAGTTACGTCAAGGACGTCTGAAACGCTTCCCGGGCCGACGTCGAGTTCCCCGGAAACCCGGGCAACGAGTTCTTTCTTGTTCACCACTTGCACTCCCTGTGTAAGCCATGACCTCTCGCGGGTCATACTTGCAGACGCCCGCTGACGGATCTGTCCGTCGAAAGGGTTCATGCTGGCGCCTGGCTCAACGGCCCTGCGCAGTGAACCCGGCGTTTGCTCTCTGCTTCCGTGTCGGGGACGCTAGAGACAAGCCGGCGCGGTTGTCAATGCGTGACAACCTCATCACGCGGGTCGTCACTCTCTGCCGGCGGCACGGGTTCCAGCGACTCCTCTTCCGCCAGATTGATCGGAACCGGTTCCTCGGCAAGGGCCCTTGAAATGACCTCGTCCACCGTCGTAACCGGCACGATTTCCAGATCACACTTCACGTTATCCGGGATCTCGGCAAGGTCCTTTTCGTTATCCCGGGGAATGAGCACCGTCTTGATCCCGCCTCTCAGCGCGGCGAGCAGTTTCTCCTTGAGCCCGCCGATCGGCAGGACCCGGCCCCGGAGCGTGATCTCCCCCGTCATCGCAACGTCCCGCCGCACCGGGATCTGGGTGAGTACCGACACGATCGAGGTGACCATGGCGATGCCGGCCGACGGTCCGTCCTTCGGCGTGGCGCCCTCGGGGACGTGAACATGAATATCGCGGTGTTCCAGCAGCTTGCGCCTGATCCCATAGACCGGCGCGCGTGACTTGACGAAACTCTCGGCTGCCTGCACCGACTCGCGCATCACCGATCCGAGCTTCCCGGTCGACGTCACCCGGCCCTTGCCATGAACCGTGACCGATTCGATGGAAAGCAATTCGCCGCCGACCTCGGTCCAGGCAAGCCCGGTGGTCACCCCGATGAGGTCGTTTTCCTCGGCCTGGCCGAAGCGGTACTTGCGCACCCCGGCGTAGGTGTCCAGGTTCTCACTGGTCACGCTGACGCTCGACACGCTGTTCATCAGGATTTCCTTGACCGCCTTGCGGGCCAGGTTTGCGAGTTCGCGTTCCAGGTTGCGCACGCCGGCTTCACGCGTGTAGTAGCGGATGAGGTCGCGCAACGCGTCCTCGGTGATTTCCCACTCGCCCTTGCGCAATCCGTTGCGTTCGGTCTGCTTGACGAGCAGGTGCTTCTGGGCGATGGCGACCTTCTCATCCTCGGTATAGCCCGACAGCCGGATCACCTCCATGCGGTCAAGCAGCGGCTGCGCCATCCGCAGGGTGTTCGCGGTGGTCACGAACATCACGTCCGACAGGTCGTAGTCCACCTCGAGGTAATGATCCTGGAACGAGTGATTCTGTTCCGGGTCCAGCACCTCAAGCAGGGCCGAGGCCGGATCGCCGCGAAAATCGTTGCCCAGCTTGTCGATCTCGTCGAGCAGGAACAGCGGGTTCGACCGCTTCGCCTTCTTCATTCCCTGGATGATCTTGCCCGGCAGCGACCCGATATAGGTCCGCCGGTGGCCGCGAATCTCGGCCTCATCGCGGACACCACCCAGCGACATGCGCACGAAGTTGCGTCCCGTCGCCTCTGCGATGGACTTGCCGAGCGATGTCTTCCCGACTCCCGGGGGACCGACCAGGCAGAGAATCGGTCCCTTGACCTTGCCGGTGCGCTGCTGCACCGCAAGGTACTCGAGGATCCGCTCCTTGACCTTCTCGAGCCCGTGGTGGTCCCGGTCGAGAACGGTCTGTGCCAGTCCCAGGTCCTTCTTCACCCGCGACCGCTTCTTCCACGGGATTGTGACCAGCCAGTCCAGGTAGTTGCGCACCACGGTGGCCTCGGCCGACATCGGGCTCATGTTGCGCAGCTTCTTCAGTTCCGCCGTGGCCTTCTCCCGTGCCTCGGCCGGGAACTTGGTCTGCGCCACCTTCTCCGCGAGTTCCGCCAGTTCGTCGCGCGAGTCGTCCGATTCGCCGAGTTCCTTCTGGATCGCCTTCATCTGTTCGTTCAGGTAGTACTCGCGCTGGGTCTTCTCCATCTGGCGCTTGACCCGGTTGCGGACGCGCTTTTCCACCTGCAGGACGCCGATCTCGCCCTCCATGTGACTGAAGACCTTCTCCAGTCTCTCGGTCACGCCCGCGAGTTCGAGCAGTTCCTGCTTCTCCGCGATCTTGAGTGCGAGATGGGCACTGATGGTATCGGCAAGCTTGGTCGCATCCTCGATCTGGTTGACCGAGACCAGCACTTCGGGCGGGATCTTCTTGTTGAGCTTGATGTACTGTTCGAACTGGTTGATGACGGTGCGCGCAAGCGCTTCCTGCTCGCGCGAATCGCCAGGCAGTTCCTGAATCGGCTCGGCCTCGGCCTCGAAAAAGTCCGGGTTGTCCCGGTAGGACAGGATACGGGCCCGGCGCACACCCTCGACCAGCACCTTGACGGTCCCGTCGGGGAGTTTCAGCAGCTGCAGGACGGTGCCGACAGTTCCCACCGTGTACACGTCGTCGGGAGAGGGATCGTCCTCGGACGGGTTCTTCTGGGTGACAAGCAGGATCTGCTTGTCGTCCTTCATCACGTCCTCGAGAGCGCTGATGGACTTTCGGCGGCCCACGAACAGGGGAACGATCATGTGCGGGAACACGACGATGTCGCGCAACGGCAGCACGGGGTAGGTCAGAAAGATCTCGCTCATTTTCCTCTCACCCTCCTCGTGGCGCCGCATCCGATCCCGGGTCCTGACCACGGGCGCATGTCAGCATTGATGTAGGAAAGCCTCCGGCCCGGTTCAACCGTCACGCCCGGCTCTCACGATCCTCCCGACGTTCCGCGTGCACCGTGATCGGCGGAGACCCGCTCTCGACGACTTCCGAGTTGATGATGATTTCCTGCACTCCGTCGTCACCCGGAAGATCGAACATCGAATCGAGCAGGATGTTCTCCAGGATCGAGCGCAGGCCGCGAGCGCCGGTCTTCCGTTCGATCGCCCGCGCCGCAATGCTGCGCAACGCATCGTCACGGAACTTCAGGTGGACGTTTTCCATCTCGAACAGCCGCTGGTACTGCCGCACCAGCGCGTTCTTCGGCTTGGTCAGGATGTCGACGAGCGCGTCCGCGTCGAGATCGTCGAGCGTCGCCAGCACCGGCAGGCGCCCGACGAATTCCGGGATCAGCCCGAACCTCAGCAGGTCCTCGGGCTCGACACCTCGCAGGATCTCCCCGGTCCTGCGCGCGTCCGGGTCCTGGACATCGGCATTGAACCCGATCGACGACCCCTTGTTGCGCTGGGAGATGATGCGCTCGAGCCCCGAGAACGCCCCACCGCAGATGAACAGGATGTTGGTGGTGTCAACCTGGAGGAACTCCTGCTGCGGATGCTTGCGCCCGCCCTGGGGCGGCACGCTCGCAACAGTCCCCTCCATGATTTTCAGCAGCGCCTGCTGCACGCCCTCCCCCGACACGTCGCGGGTAATCGACGGGTTGTCCGACTTGCGGCTGATCTTGTCGACCTCGTCGATGTAGACGATGCCCCGCTGGGCCCTCTCGACGTTGTAGTCGGCGGCCTGCAGCAGCTTGAGGATGATGTTCTCCACATCCTCGCCGACGTAGCCGGCCTCCGTCAGGGTGGTCGCGTCCGCCATGGTGAACGGAACATCGATGATGCGGGCAAGCGTCTGTGCGAGGAGCGTCTTGCCGCAGCCGGTCGGGCCGATCAGCAGGATGTTCGACTTGGCGAGTTCGACATCGTTGTTCTTCTGGCTGTGCGACAGCCGCTTGTAGTGGTTGTGCACGGCCACCGAGAGAATGCGCTTCGCCTGGTCCTGCCCGATCACGTAGTCGTCGAGGACCTGGCAGATGGTCCGGGGTGTGGGGACCCCCTCGCGCGACTTGACCAGGGTGGTCTTGTTCTCCTCGCGGATGATGTCCATGCACAGCTCGACGCATTCGTCGCAGATGAACACGGTCGGGCCGGCAATCAGTTTCCGGACCTCGTGCTGGCTCTTGCCACAGAACGAACAGTAGAGCGTGTTCTTGGAGTCGCCGCTGGTGCCTGACTTGCTCATGTCATGCGAATCCGAAGTGAGTCATATCGATGCAATGTTAGCCGCTGCCGACGACAGCGGACAATCGGCAATTGCCCTACGACCCGTCCGGCTCGCCGGTTTCGGGCACCGGGCGCTTCTCGACCACCTCGTCGATCAGCCCGAATTCAAGCGCGGCCTTCGGGGACATGAAGGTATCCCGGTCCATCGCGCTCTCGATCTTGCGCAGCGTCCGTCCGGTATGCTTGACGTAGATGCGGTTGAGCCGCGCCCGGGTCTCGAGGATCTCGCGCGCGTGGATCTCGATGTCCGCGGCCTGTCCCTGAACCCCGCCGGATGGCTGGTGAATCATCACCTTGGCATGCGGCAGGCAGTAGCGCTTGCCCTTCGCGCCAGCCGCAAGCAGCAGGGATCCCATGGAAGCGGCCTGTCCGACGCAGACCGTCGACACCTCGGGCCTGATGTACTCCATGGTGTCGTAGATCGCGAGTCCGGAGGTCACGATCCCCCCCGGGGAATTGATGTACATCGCGATGTCCTTGGACGGATTCTCCGCCTCGAGAAACAGCAGTTGCGCGCAGATCACGCTCGACACCGCATCGTCGATCGGACCGGTGATGAAGATGATTCGTTCCTTGAGCAGTCGCGAGTAGATGTCGAACGCGCGTTCACCGCGGTTGGTATGTTCGACGACCATGGGGATGAGGCTGCTCATCGCTCTCTCCGCTGGGTTCCCTGGGGGGTCAGGATCATTCCTCGACCGCCGCGTCGTCCACCTCCATCTCGCGTCGCTCCAGTTCCTCCAGAGTGACGGTCGTCTCGGTAATGGTCGCCAGTTCGGAAATGAAGGTGACGAGCTTGCTCTCGTAGACCTCTGACGCGATGGTCTCCACCAGCCGGGGAGACTGCATCGCCAGTTCGTGCATCCGGTCGCGGCGTTCGGGGCCGAACCGGGAGGCCCAGGCCCTGACCGCCGGCTCGAGTTCGTGTTCCTCGACCGATATGTTGTTCTGCCGCCCGACCTCTCGCATGAGCAGGCCGAGCTTCACGCGCCGCTCGGCAATGGCCCGGATCTCCGGATCCTGTTCCTCCGCGGCAGTCTCCTCCGCTTCCTGCCCCGAACCGGCCTCGGCCTGTGCCTCGAGCGCCTGATCCGTCCCGTCATCATCCCCGGCACCGGTCCCGTCATCGTCCGCGCCGCCAGGCGGGCCAGAGTCCGCTTCGCGCCGCATCCGGTCCCGGATCGCGGTGTATTCGGCGTCAATCATGAAATCCGGAACGGGGAAGCTTGCATACTCGGCGAGCTTGTCCATCAGTCCGACCGAGAACAGGGCCTGGCAGCGCTCGCCATGGCCGTGCGCCTGCCTGGTCCGGATCAACCCGCGCAGTTGTTCGAGATCTTCGCACCCCAACAGCTGCGCGAACTCGTCGTCCACGGTCACGGGGACCTCGGCCTCGATCGCCCTGACCGTGGCGGTGACCTCGACCTCGTTGGCGGGCTCACCGTCCTGCGTACCAGGCATGATCGTGTGCATGAAGGTCCTGGTCTCGTCGACCCCCGCTCCCACCAGCGCCTCGATCCAGTCCGGGTGCCCCCGCTCCTCGGTCAGCGTGACCCTGGTTTCCTGGTCATCAAGCTCCGCGACCGGTTCACCATCCCGACTCACCCGACAGTATACGAGGACCGTGTCGCCCTTCTCGACCGGGCGCTCCTCCCCGATCGGCTCGTACCGGGACTGGCTGGCCGCAATCTCCGCGATCGCGTCGTCAACCGCCTCGTCGGTCACCTCCACGACCATGCGCTCGAGTTCGAACGAGGCAAAGTCGATCGGCTCCAGCGCCGGCAAGGCCACGACGCGCATGGTCACGGCCATTCCGTTCTCGACCGGTTCCTCCGCCGGCAACAGCGTCGGCGAGAAGGCCGGCGTGATACCGCGCTGCTCGCAGGCCTCCTGCGCCTTCTCGCCGATCACGCGTTCGAGAACCTGCTTGCGCACCTCCCCGCCGAACCGGTGGCGAAGGACCCGCAGCGGCACCTTGCCGCGGCGGAACCCCGGCAGGTTCACTCCTCCGGCCTCGGTCTGCAGCTGCTCGTCCACCAGCAGGTCCACCTCCTGGTTCTGGATGACGAGCCGGAACTCGTGATCGAGCCTGTCGCTCGTTGTCGTGCTCACCTGTCTTGGATCCTGTCAGGTTGTTGGGTGCCGACCGGTTCGACGCGATGAACCCTGAACCGTGGTGCGGGCGAAGGGACTCGAACCCCCACGGCTTGCGCCACCAGATCCTAAATCTGGCGTGTCTACCAGTTCCACCACACCCGCCCGCCGGTTGCGGCCAGTCCGAGCAGTCACGGTTGCTCGCGGCGCATGGCTACTGGATGCGGATACCCCCGTCAACCATTCCGAGAGAGAGCGCCATCGCTCAGTCCCGGGCCAGGGACCGGATCGCCTGGCTGGCAGCGATGCGACCGTCCGTTGCATAGCGGGCGCTGTTCACGGCGATGTCGCCGGTACGGTAGAGATAGTTGACCATCAGCCCCCATGATTGCGCGCGACCGCGAACGGAGCAGTCGCCCAGCCAGTTCAGCCGCTCGACCCGGGCTCCGTTGCTCAGGTGAAAGTGGGCAACCGGGTCCCGCGCGCGGTTCCCCTTTCGTCTCGCCGAGATCAGGTAGCGGGCGGCAAGCCGCGTAAGCGGTTCCCGCAGCGCCGCCTCCATTGCCGCGTCTCCCTGCTCCAGGCGCGCGAGCAGGTCGGCCAGCCCGCCGTCACCGATCTGCAGCGTCCGGCGTTCGGATGCCGTCAGCAGCCCCGTACCGGCTTCACCGACCTGTCTCCTCACCCAGCGCGAGAACCCCGGCATCGGTGACAGCGTGGCGAAGGAGCGCAGGTTGGGCAGCTCCTGCTCCAGCACCCCGACCACGTGCCTGATCAGGAAGTTCCCGAAACTGATTCCGTCGAGACCGCGCTGGGCGTTGGAGATCGAGTAGAACACGGCAGTGTCCACGGTTCTCGGGTCGACCGCGGGCGCGGTCTCGTCGAGCAGCTCGTCGACGCTCGCCGCCATGCCGTTGACCAGGGCCACCTCCACGAAGATCAGCGGTTCGTCCGGCATGGTCGGATGCAGGAACGCAAAACACCGGCGGTCTGAATCAAGACGGTTCTTCAGATCCTCCCACGAGCGGATTTCGTGCACGGCCTCGTAGGCGATCAGCTTCTCGAGCAGCCGTGCCGGCGATGCCCAGTCGATCCGGCGCAGATCCAGCAACCCGAGATCGAACCAGTGCGAGAGCAGGGTGCGCAGGTCGTCGGCCAGGAACCGGATCTCGGGGTGCTCGCCCTGCGCCTCCAGCATCTCGGCACGCAGGTCGACCAGGAACTTCATACCCTCCGGCAGCGTCGTGAACTGGCGCAGCAGCACCCGCCACCGTGGCTCCAGGGCCATGTGCAGGCCCTGCTCGGCCTCCCGGCGCTCAAGCGTATTCCCGCCGCACGCCGCGAGCTTCGCCAGCGCCCGGTCGACGGAGTCGCGGTCGCGGTCAAATCCGGTGGCGAGTTCGTGCAGGAACCTGATCCTGCCGACCCGGTCGAGCCCGAGGTAGCGCCGTCCGAGTTCTGCCGCCCTGGCCCGGTTGGTCGCCGCATCGCCCACCGCCGCGATACACGCCTCCATTTCGGAGCGAACGCGGGCCCGGTCCTCGTCCGGCAGGTCCGCACGCAGTCGTCCGGAAACGTGGTAGCGCGTGGTTCCGGACAGGTCCGACCAGGCCCGAACCAGGTTCGCGAGTGTTCTGTCCAGCAATCCGGCCGGCGCATCATCCGCCATCACGGTCACTCCGGGGGCACGCCGCGGCGCGTGCCGCGGGCAACAGGTCGGGAAGGTCCTCCGCCAGCAGTCCGGGTCCCGCGGCCAGCGCCGCGGCGCCGTTCAGCCACACCGCGGCCGCCGCCGCCTCCGCCGCCGGCATGCCCTGGGCCAGGAGTCCGGTGACGGTTCCCGCGAGCACGTCACCGGTTCCGCCGGTTGCGAGCCACGCCGGCGCACCGGCGTTGATCAGCAGGTCCCCGCCGGGAGCCGCGATCACCGTGTCCGCACCTTTCAGCACCACCACCGCGCCCAGCCGGTCGGCCGCCGCGCGGGCGCGGTGCATCTTCCCGCAAGCGTGGTCGGCGAGGTCCGGGAACAGGCGGGCAAACTCACCCTCGTGGGGGGTTACGACCAGCGGACCCCGTACCGCGGCCGCCAGGTCGCCGGCGGCATCCGCAAACAGCGTGAGCGCGTCGGCGTCAAGCACCGCGGGTGCTCCCCGGGCAAGCAGGGAAACCACCGCGTCCCTGCCTCCCGGTCCGGTGCCCATCCCGGGTCCCGCCAGCATGGCGGTGAACCTGACCTCGCCCGCTCCCTCGAGCGGGCGGACCAGGGCTCCGGGTACCGTGGCCCGGTAGATCGCCTCGGCGGGTCCGGGAACGGCAAGGGTGACCATGCCGCACCCGATGCGCCGGGCCGCCGCCGTCGCAAACCGGGCCGCGCCGGTCATCCGCTCCCCGCCGACAACGAGCGCGTGGCCGCGGCGATACTTGTGATCGGTCAACGCGGGTGACGGCAGATGCTGATTCCACACCCCCGGCAGGTTGCGCGCCTGCCGCGGAACGATGGTCTCGAGAACCCGGTCGGGAATGCCGATATCGACGATCCTCACCGTTCCGCAGAGGTCCCGGCCCGGCAGCAGCAGATGCCCCGGCCGGCCGCGGAAGAAACCGACCGTGAGCGTGGCCGGCGCCGCGACCCCGCGCACCTGCCCGGTATCGCCGTCCACCCCGCTCGGCACATCGATGGCGACGCGTGGCGCGTTCACCCCGGCCATGGCCTGCACAAGGTGCGCGGCGTCGGAGCGGATGTCGCGGTTGAGACCGGCACCGAACAGCGCGTCAACGACGAGGCCGGCGTCCGACAACAGCCGCGGTCCGGCGACGGTGGTCGCGCCGGTCCACAGCTCCGCGGCGCGCACGGCGTCAGCGGCGCGGCCGCCTCCCAGCGTCCCGACCCTGACCGGCCATCCGGACTCCGCCAGGTATCGCGCGATCACGAACCCGTCTCCGCCATTGTTGCCCGGCCCGCACAGGATCACGGCGGGCGCCGGCGCGAAACGGCGCTGGATGACCCGGGCCGCGGCACGTCCGGCCGCCTCCATGAGCACGAAGCTGTCGCCGCCCTCGACGGCGAGCCTGTCGGCCTCGGCCATCTCCCGCACGGTCAGCAGGTGCGACGTGGCGGGCATGCGCATCGGGGCGTGCTCCGGGGCCGGCCCTGCAGTCATCGGGCCAGGTGACGGGGAATGGGGCGAGTGATGGGACTTGAACCCACGACTTCCAGATCCACAATCTGGCGCTCTAACCAACTGAGCTACACCCGCCACGGCAGCCCCGCCCCGCCACGGCGGGATCGGCCCCATCAACCGGATCGGGCGCGGTTTGTCAAGGTTGCCGTGGCGCAGCGCCGCGGCGCATCAGCGGAAATGCGCAGCCAGCCGCGCGGCGGCATCGTCGAGAACGCTGTCCTGCTTGGCGAAGCAGAACCGGATGAAGGATGTCGGGCCGCCCTCGCGGTAGAACGGGCTGACCGGCAACGCCGTGACACCTGCCTCGCGGGTAATGTGGGTGCAGAAATCGACATCGGATCCGTCAAACCCAGTTCCGGCAATGTCGACGAACAGGAAGTAGGTGCCCTCGCACTCCACGGGTGCGAATCCCGGTATCGCGGCGAGCGCTCCGGCGAGCCGGTCGCGGCGGTCCTGCATCGACCGGTTCAGCCCCTCGTAATACGCATCGTCCTGCCCGAGCCCGAAAGCGACCGCCCGCTGCAGGTTTGGAGCGGTGGTGAAGACCAGGAACTGGTGCGCCTTGGCGACGGTGCGCAGCAGGTCGGCCGGTCCGGTCACGTATCCGACCTTCCAGCCGGTCAGGGAGAAGGTCTTGCCGGCCGAGCCGATGCGGATGGTGCGCTCGCGCATGCCCGGCAGGGTCATCAGCGGGACGTGCGCGCGGCCGTCGAAGGCCATGTGCTCGTACACCTCGTCGCAGATCGCGACCGCATCATGCGCCCTGACCAGCTCGGCGAGCAGCGCCAGGTCGTCCTGCCCGTAGACCTTCGATGCCGGGTTCTGCGGCGTATTCAGCACCAGCAGCCGGGTCCGGTCGGAAAATGCCGCCCTCACCGCCGCGGGATCGAGCCGCCAGTCAGGCGGCCGGATGCTGACAAGCCTGGGGATGCCGCCGGCGCGGCGGATGATCGGGACGTAGCAGTCATACAGCGGCTCGATGAGGACCACCTCGTCACCGGGTTCGATCAGGCCGAAGAAACAGGCCGCCAGACCCTCGGTCGCGCCGGTCGAGACCATGGTCTCCGTCTGCCAGTCGACCTCAAGGTCGTAGAAACGCGCGTTGTGCGCGGCGACGGCCTTGCGCAGTTCCGGCACCCCGAGCATCGGCGGGTACTGGTTCGGGCGGTCACTGAGGAATTCGGCGGCGCGCTCGAGCACCGGTTCCGGGCCGAAGTCGTCCGGGAACCCCTGGCCGAGGTTGATCGACCCGCACTCGATGGCAAGCCGTGACATGACCTCGAAGACAGTGGTGCCGTAGGAACCGAGGACGCTGTTGGCGGGTCTCATGGCATCACCTCCCTGTACCGCCCGGGCTCCATACGGGAATTGACCGGACCGCTCAAGCCGCGGGGTCTTCGGGGATGGTGACGGCACCGGTGCGCGCCAGCATGGCGATCGTTTCCGCGTCGTAGCCGAGCTCGTCCAGGATCTCGCGGCTGTGCTGTCCCAGCATCGGCGGCGCGGTGACGGCACAGACCGGCGTGTCGGAAAACCGGATCGGCGAGGCCAGCATCGTGATGGTATCGCCGCACGGGTGCTCGACCTCGCGCAGCATGCCCCGCTCGTGCACGATCCCCGGGCCGAACGCCTCCTCGAAGCTCTGGACGGGACCGGCAGGCAGGTGGCGCAGGCGGACCATCCACTCCGCCCTGGTGCGCCGCTTCAGCACCGCGCCGATGATCGTGAACAGTTCCTCGCGGTGCGCCGACCTGTCGGTGGCGGTCCGGAACCGGGGATCGTCGGGAAGCTCCGGCCGATCGAGGATGTCGACGCACAGGCGCCGGAACAGCCGGTCCGATCCGGTCGCCAGGTACAGCGGACCGTCCGCGGTCTCGAACAGGTTGACCGGCGCCGAGACGGGATGGCTGTTGCCGGAGCGCGGAGGCATCCGTCCCGACAGCAGGTAGTACTGGGCGGCGTTCCCGAGCGCGGCGGCGGCGACATCGCGCAGCGAGAGCTCGACATGCTGGCCGCGCCCGGTGGACTGGCGGGCCCACAGCGCGGCCATCACCGCGCCGGTGGCGTGCAGGGCGGTGAGCATGTCGGAGAGCGGCAGGGGGCTTCGAAGCGGCGGGCCGCCAGGCTCGCCGGTCAGCGCCATGATCCCCGACTCGGCCTGCATGACCGGGTCGAAACCCGGCCGGTCGGCAAGCGAGCCCTGTTCCCCGTAGGCGGAGATCGACAGGTAGACGAGCTGCGGGAACCGGTCCCGGAGAGACGCGTGGTCAAGCCCGAACCGGGCCAGCACGCCCGGCCGGAAGTTCTCGACCAGCACGTCTGCGCGCTCGAGCAGCCGCAACAGGACCCGGCGGCCCTCTCCCTCGCGGAAATCGAGGCCGATGCTTCGCTTGTTGCGGTTGAACGCGAGAAAGAAGTGCGAATCGGAACCGACCCGGGGCGCGGGATGGTTCCGCGCCTCGTCGCCGGTCACCGGGTTCTCCACCTTGATCACGTCGGCCCCCATGTCCGCCAGCTGCTGGGCGCACAGGGGGCCGGCCACGATCCTGGAAAGGTCAAGGACCCTGAGGCCACGGAGCGGCGCGGAGGTGTCGTCCATCGGGGATTTCCGGCAGCTGTCGACGGTGTGCGTACTTCCGATTACCGCCGGTTTGCCTTACAGTGCAACGACTTTCACCACGTGGGGAACCCGGATGCCCAGACTTGCCGAACGCCTCGATCACCTCGGGACGGAAACCGCCTTCGAGGTGCTTGCGCGCGCCAACAGGCTTGCCGCGGAAGGCCGTGACATCATCAACCTCGGCATCGGCCAACCGGACTTCAAGACACCGGACCACGTGGTCGAGGCCGCGGTGAAGGCGTTGCACGACGGGCACCACGGCTATACCGCGGCCAACGGGATCCCGGAACTGCGCGAGGCGGTCACGGCCGACCTGCACCGCCGCCTCGGGGTCGAGGTCGACCCGGGCCGGGTGCTGATCGTGCCGGGCGGCAAGGTCACCATGTTCTTTGCCATGCTGATCTACGGCGAACCCGGCGGCGAGATCCTCTATCCCAATCCCGGCTTTCCGATCTACGAATCCGCCATCCGGTTTTCCGGGGCGACCGCGGTCCCGATTCCGCTGCGCGAGGAGAACGGCTTCGCGTTCTCCGCCGACGACGTGCTCGGCCGCATCACCGAACGGACCAGGCTGATCGTTCTGAACAGTCCGGCCAATCCGACCGGCGGAGCGGTGTCGCGGGACGAGTTCGACCGGCTGGTAGCAGGGCTGGCCGACTGGCCGGACGTCGCGGTGATGAGCGACGAGATCTACGGCCAGCTGCTCTACGACAACCACCACCACGTGAGCCTGCTGTCCTACCCGGAACTCGCGGACCGGCTGATCCTGCTCGACGGCTGGTCAAAGACCTATGCCATGACCGGGTGGCGGCTGGGGTACAGCGTGTGGCCGGAAAGCGCGATCGGACACGCGGAGAAACTGGCGGTCAACTGCCACTCCTGCGTCAACGCTTCGGCGCAGCATGCGGGCATTGCGGCACTCGAGGGACCACAGGACAGTGTCGGGGACATGCTCGCCGCCTTCGGCGAGCGCCGCCGGGTCATCGTCGACGGTCTCAACGACATCCCCGGCATCGGTTGCGTCGAGCCGGGCGGCGCCTTCTATGCCTTCCCGAACATCACCGGGACCGGCATGGCGTCGGACACGGTGCAGGCGAAGCTGCTGGAGGAGGCGGGCGTCGCGGTGATCTCCGGGACCAGCTTCGGCGAGTTCGGCGAAGGGTACCTCCGGTTCTCCTATGCCAGCTCCCTGCCGTCCATCCGCGAGGCGCTCGATCGTGTCAGGAGCTGCCTTGCCTGATTGTGCGGCAACCGTATGCTGATATAACAGGCAACTGCACTGATCCGGGGCGCTCGACCGGGAGCCCGGGGGTGCCGGCTGCCCGCCGCACCACGACAGTCCCGGCCGGAACATTCTGGCACGTTTCTTGCGTGGTTCCGGATGAGTCCGGTGTGAACCTTGCAAAATCGGCAGGACCATGAAAAAGATCGAGGCGATCATCAAGCCGTTCAAGCTCGACGAAGTGAAGGAAGGTCTCCACGACGTCGGAATCCAGGGAATCACGGTCACCGAGGCCAAAGGCTTCGGGCGGCAGAAGGGCCACACCGAACTCTACCGCGGTGCGGAATACGTGGTCGACTTTCTGCCGAAGGTGAAGATCGAGGTGGTGATGGAAGACCATCTCGTCGAACGTGCCGTCGAAGCAATCCAGCAGGCTGCGCATACCGGCCGCATCGGTGACGGAAAGATCTTCATCTCGACCGTGGATGAGGTCGTCCGGATCCGGACGGGGGAGACCGGCGCCGCCGCACTGTGACGTCTTCGGGACCCAGCCGCCGCAGACGGCGGTCCGCGACCCATCAGCCGTCATTCAATCCATCAGGAAGGAAGCGATGTCAGACGCAAGTACAATCCAGCAGATGGTGCAGGAGCACGACATCAAGTTCGTCGATCTGCGCTTTACAGACCCCCGCGGCAAGTGGCAGCACCTGACCCAGGCCGTCAGCACCGTCGACGAGGACTCGCTCGCCGAGGGATTCATGTTCGATGGTTCGTCCATCGCCGGATGGAAGGCCATCAACGAATCGGACATGTGCCTGATGCCGGACCTGGGCACCGCGGTCATCGACCCGTTCTTCGCGCAGCCGACCCTGACCCTGGTCTGCGACGTGCTCGATCCGCTGACCGGTCAGCCGTACAACCGTGACCCGCGATCCACGGCGAAGGCCGCGATCAACTACATGGGCATGCTCGGCATCGGGGACACCGCCTTCTTCGGTCCGGAAGCTGAGTTCTTCGTGTTCGACGATGTCCGGTTCGACGTGTCCATGGAACGCGCCTTCTACCAGGTCGACAGCGCCGAGGGACCGTACAATGCCGGGCGCCAGTACGAGGAAGGCAATCTCGGTCACCGCCCCGGCGTGAAGGGCGGCTACTTCCCGGTTCCGCCGGTCGACTCCGAACAGGACCTGCGCAGCGAGATGCTGGTGGTCATGGAGGAGATGGGTGTCGAGGTCGAGAAGCATCACCACGAGGTCGCACCGTCCCAGCACGAGCTCGGCGTGAAGTTCGGCACCCTGGTCAAGACTGCCGACGCCATGCAGATCTACAAGTATGTCGTGCACCAGGTTGCCGCCTCCTACGGCAAGACGGCGACCTTCATGCCGAAGCCGATCGCCCAGGACAACGGCTCGGGCATGCACGTGCACCAGTCGATCTGGAAGGACGGGCAGCCGATGTTCGCAGGAGCCGGTTACGCCGACCTGTCGGACACCGCGCTCTACTACATCGGCGGGATCATGAAGCACGCCCGCGCGCTCAACGCCTTCACCAACCCGACGACCAACAGCTACAAGCGGCTGGTCCCGGGATTCGAGGCTCCGGTTCTGCTCGCCTACTCGTCGCGCAACCGGTCGGCCTCGTGCCGCATCCCGCACGTCGACAGCGCCAACGGCAAGCGGGTCGAGGTCAGGTTCCCGGATGCGACCTCCAATCCGTACCTGGCGTTTTCCGCCATGCTGATGGCAGGCCTTGACGGTATCCAGAACCGGATCCACCCGGGCGATCCGATGGACAAGGACCTCTACGACCTGCCGCCGGAGGAACTGAGCGACATCCCGACTGTGAGCGCGTCGCTGCGCCAGGCGCTCGATGAACTCGACAGGGGCCGCACGTTCCTGACCGCCGGAGACGTGTTCGACAACGACCAGATCAACGCCTATATCGAGCTCAAGATGGAGGAGGTCATCGCCTTCGAGCAGACCCCGCATCCGATCGAGTTCTCGATGTACTACTCGTCCTGACCGGAGGTTCGCCGGTCCGTGCGATCCGGGCCACCGGCGGTTCCGACCCCGGTGGCCCGCTCGTACCAAGCGCCTGCCTTCAGTCCTCCTCCGGTGAGCAGGACCACCACCGTTTCCCCGTCGCCGATCTCGCCTGCGGCCCGGAGCCGGGCCAGCCCGCCGGCTGCCATTGCCGCGGTCGGTTCGGCGTACAGGCCCATGCGCGCGAGTTCCCCCGCCGCACGTGCGATGTCGTCCTCGGCGACCGCCACGGTTCCGCCCCGCGAGCGGCGCAGCGCGGCCAGGAGCCGGGGCATGCGGACCGGGCGGCGGATCGCGGTCCCTTCCGCGATCGTGGCCGAAACCTCGCAGGGAACATGGTCCCCGGCACCTGCGCGAAACGCGGCGTCGACCGGCGCGCAGTTCTCGGGCTGAACCGCGTACAGCCGCGGCACGCGGGGGATGTGACCCGCCCGATGCAGTTCCCCGAACCCGGCATCGCAGCCGAGCACATTGCTGCCGGCCCCGGTCGGGATCACCACCGCGTCGGGCGCGCTCCACCCGAGGTCCTCCCACAGTTCGTAGGCGAGCAGCTTGGTGCCCTGAATGAAGAAGGGGTGCCAGTTGTGACTGGCATAGAAGACGGTTCGCGCGCATTCGTGCGCTGCCTCCTCCGAGGCGGACCGCGGTCCCGGTACCAGGCGCAGCCGCGCGCCGCAGGCAGCGATCTGCGCGAGCTTGGCCGGCTGGGTGGATGCGGGCGCAAGGATGTGCACCGTCATGCCGGCGGCCGCGCCGTAGGCGGCGATGGCGGCACCGCCATTGCCGGAACTGTCCTCGACGATCTCGCTCACTCCCTGCTGGCGCAGGACCGAGATCATGACCGAGGCGCCGCGGTCCTTGAAGGACCCGGTCGGCATCATCCACTCGAGCTTGAACAGTGCGCTGAATCCGCGGAAATCGGCCTTCACCAGCGGTGTCAGGCCCTCACCGAGCGAGACCGGCCGTTCGACCGCGAACGGCAGCGCGCCGCGGTAGCGCCAGATCGAACGGTCGGACACGTCGATGTCGGGACGGGCCAGGCCGAGGTCACCGTGGACCTCGAGCGGCGCGCCGTCGTCGGACCGCCACCGCGGTTCCCCGATCGGATAGCTGCGCGCGCCCGCATCATCCGCCAGCCATGGTGCCTGCCGCGTCATCACGTCGTCCCCCGCAATCCGGTTTCCCGGCGGCCGCACCCGTCCGGCCGGCCGCATCGCATGCGTCCCGATTGGATCGGGGCCACATGATGTAGTAGTGTTCCCGCACCCGACCACAGAGTTCGATGGAGCCATGGCCGACCTGTTCGAGGCCGCGGTGCGGCCACCCGACGAATATACAGCAAAGGACATCGAGGTCCTTGAAGGGCTGGAACCGGTCCGGCGCCGGCCGGGCATGTACATCGGCGGGACCGACGAGACGGCGCTGCACCATCTTGCGACCGAAGCCCTCGACAACGCCATGGACGAGGCCGTGGCCGGCCACGCCACCCAGATCGACCTGGAACTGAACGCGGACATGACCGTCACGGTGCGCGACAACGGCCGCGGCATTCCGGTCGACCCGCATCCGAGGTTCCCCGACAAGTCGGCGCTCGAGGTGATTCTCACCACGCTGCATTCGGGCGGGAAGTTCTCCGATACGGCGTACCGCACCTCCGGCGGACTGCACGGGGTCGGGATCTCAGTGGTCAACGCGCTCAGCGCCGTGCTCGAGGTCGAGGTCGCCCGCGACCGCACGTTGTATACCCAGCGTTTCCGCCAGGGCGTGCCCGAGGGCGGGCTTGCGGCCGCGGGCCGCGTCAACAACCGGCGCGGCACCGTGATCCGGTTCCGTCCCGACGACACCATTTTCGATCCCGGAGCGCGGTTCAGCCCGACCCGGCTTTACCGGATGGCCCGTTCCAAGGCCTACCTGTTCCGCGGCGTGCGGATTCGCTGGTCGTGTGCGGGCGAACTGCTGTCGGGAAACCAGGACGTTCCCGAGACCGACACGCTGCAGTACCCGGGCGGCCTGTCCGATTTCCTGAACACCACGCTGGGGGATCGCCCGCGCATCGGCACCGACCTGTTCTCGGGCGAGATCGCCTCGTCCGGGGGCGAGAGGATCGAATGGGCGGTAACCTGGCTCGACGGTCCGGACGACGGGTTCGTGCGCAGCTACTGCAACACGATTCCCACTCCGAACGGCGGCACCCACGAACTCGGCCTGCGCCAGGCACTGACCCGCAGCGTGCGCGCCTACGCCGACCTGACGGGAAGCGGAAAGAAACTCGCCGCCCTGACCGCCGACGACGTGCTCGGCGGAGCCTGCGCCATGCTGTCGGTCTTCGTGCGCGATCCGCAGTTCCAGGGCCAGACCAAGGAGCGTCTGACCAGCAGGGAGGCGACCCGGCTGGTCGAACAGGCCATCCGGGACAACCTGGACCACTGGCTCTCGGCCAAGCCGGCGGTCGCCGGGTTGCTGATCGATTCGATCGCCGAACGGATGGAGGAGCGGCTGCGCCGGCGCCGACAGAAGGAGGTCAGCCGCAAGTCCGCCACCCGCAGGGTACGGCTGCCGGGCAAGCTGACCGACTGTACCCGCACCGAGGCCGAAGGCACCGAGATCTTCCTGGTGGAAGGTGATTCGGCGGGCGGATCGGCCAAGCAGGCGCGCGACCGCGCCACCCAGGCCATCCTTCCGCTGCGCGGCAAGATTCTTAACGTCGCCAGCGCCTCGTCGGACAAGTTGCGCGGAAACCAGGAACTGAACGACCTCGTCCAGGCCCTCGGCTGCGGCCGCGGTGGCCAGTACAGCGAGCACGAGCTGCGCTACGAACGGGTCATCATCATGACCGACGCCGATGTCGACGGCGCCCACATCGCGTCACTGCTGATGACGTTCTTCTTTCGCGAGATCCCCCAGCTGGTCGAGAACGGACACCTCCACCTTGCCATGCCACCGCTCTACAGGCTGAGCCAGGGCGGGCTCACGCTCTACGCCCGCGACGATGCGCACCGCGAGGAACTGCTGTCCGAGCGGTTCACCGGGCGCGGCAAGGTCGAGACCAGCCGGTTCAAGGGACTGGGCGAGATGCCGCCGGCCCAGCTCAGGGAAACCACCATGGACCCGGAACGGCGCACCCTGCTCCGGGTCGAGGTCCCCCCGCGTGCCAGCGAGGCCGGCTGTTCCATGGAACGCCAGGCGCTCGAGACCACGGTCGAGACCCTGATGGGACGCAAGGCGGAAAGCCGGTTCGCGTTCATCCAGGAGAAGGCCCGGTTCGTCGAGGCGCTGGACATCTGATCCTCCGCCCTGCCACCGTGCTCCGCCCGCCGGCCGTCGCTTGCGCCGCGCCCGGTTTGGCTTGATCCTGTCGCCGCGCACCATCTGGGGAGAGAAACGACATGGAAGTACGCCTCGACGGAAAGGTTGCCCTCATCACCGGGGGCAGCCTCGGGCTGGGCCTCGCCATGGCCCGGCGTTTCGCCGAGGCGGGAGCCTCGGTCGGAATCACCGCACGCCAGTCCGGGCCACTGGAGGCGGCGCGCGCCGAGATCAGCGCCGCCGGGGCCGGCAACCGGGTCGCCGCGGTGCCCGCCGACGTGAGCGATGCCGCGTCCTGCGCCGCCGTGCATGCCCGTGTTGCCGAGGAACTCGGCCCGGTCGACATCCTGGTCAACAACGCCGGAACGTCGCAGCGCGGCCCGTTTCTCGAAATCAGCGACGAGCTGTGGCAGCACGACCTCGACCTCAAGCTGTTCGCGGCGATCCGCCTAGCGCGCCTGGTCCTGCCGGGTATGCGGGAACGGCGATGGGGGCGGATCATCAACGTGCTCAACACCGGCGCCAAGGCCCCGCCCGCGGAAGGCGCGCCAACGGCGGTGTCCCGGGCCGCCGGCCTGGCGCTGACCAAGGTGCTCGCGAACGAGGTCGCCGGTGACAACGTGCTGGTCAATGCCCTGCTGGTCGGGCTGATCGACAGCAACCAGCACCGGGTCCGGCACGCGGCCGGCGGCGGCAGCGACAGCTACGAGTCGTTTCTCGAGGACATGGCCGCGGCCAACCGGATCCCGCTCGGCCGTGTGGGGCGCGCGGAGGAATTTGCCGACATTGCCTGTTTCCTCGCGTCCGACCGGGCGAGCTACACCACCGGCGTTGCGATCAACGTGGACGGCGGCCGCAGCCCGGTCGTCTGACCGGCACCGGTGAACGCCGCATCGGTCCGCGTCCACCCGTTTACCGTCCTCGCGGCCATGGTGCTCGCCCAGGTGGCGGTGGCCATGGCCGTCATGACGGTGCCGGTGCTCGCGCCGCAGATTGCCGTGCATCTCGATGTCGAGACGAGCCGCATCGGGATCTATTCCGCCATCGTGTTCTCCGGCGCCATCGCGCTCACCTCCATCGCGGGACCGGTGGTTGCGCGATACGGCTCGGTCCGGACCACCCAGATTGCCCTGCTGCTGTGCGGCGGCGGAATGGCGCTGACCGTCACCGGATGGCTGCCCGCGGTCGTCATCGGCGGTTTCGCGGCCGGGATGGGCTACGGGGTCGCAACACCGGCGGCAAGCCACCTGCTCGCACGCCGAACGCCCGCGCGGCACCGGGGGCTGGCGTTTTCGGTGAAGCAGACCGGTGTACCGGCCGGCGGGCTGCTGCTCGGGCTCACCATCCCGGTGATCGCCGCCCGGTTCGACTGGGACTGGGCGGTCGCATCGCTCATCGTCGTCTTTGTCCTTGCCATCGTCGTGATCCAGCCGCTCCGGGCCATCCACGACACCGACCGGCGGGCCGGGCACAGGATCGGGCCTGGCGAGACCGCCATCGCCATCCGCCTGGTGCTGGCCGATCCCGACCTGAGACCGCTTGCCTTCGCCTCCTTCGTCTACGCCTGGATGCAGCTGTCACTGTTCTCGTTCTACGTCGTGGTGCTCGTCGAACGGGCCGGGCTCGACCCGGTCACGGCGGGGGCAACGTTTTCGGTCATGCACGCAGGCGGGATGTTCGGCCGCCCGGTGCTCGGCTGGGTAAGCGATCGCATCCTGCCGGCACGACCGCTGCTGGCTGTCACGGGTTTCGGCATATTCGCGCTTTCGATCGCGCTCGTGGCGCTGGACGCGAGCTGGCCGCAGTCACTGATCTGGCTGCTGTCGCTGCTTGCCGGACTGGTTGCTGCAGGGTGGAACGGGGTCTATATCAGTGAAATCGCCCGGGTCACGCCGACCGAACTGGTCGGCCGCGCCACCGGCGGGGTGTCCGCCTTCGCCTTTCTGGGCGTGGCGACGGGTCCAATGGTGTTCTCGGCAATCGTCGCGGTATCCGGCAGTTATCCCGCCGCCTTTCTGGTCATGGGCGGCATCGCGCTCGGACCGGCAATCCTGTTGCTGCGGGCGCCGGGCAGGAGGGATGTGACATGAGGATCCTGGTCATGGGCGCGGGCGGCGTCGGCGGCTACTTCGGTGCCCGGCTCGCCGCCGCCGGGCACGAGGTCGGGTTTGTCGCCCGGGGCCGGCATCTCGACGCGATCCGGCAATCGGGGCTGCGGGTGCTGAGCCAGCATGGCGACATTCACCTCGAGGCCGCAGCGGCAAGCGACGATGCGGGAGCATTCGGGGTCGCGGACTTCGTGCTGTTTACCGTGAAGTCCCACGACTGCGCGCAAGCTGCCGATGCCATCGCGCCGGTGCTCGGCCCCGACACCGGGGTCGTCCCGCTGCTGAACGGCATCGAGCACATCGCCCTGCTGCAGCAACGGCTGGGGACCGGGCACGTCCTCGGCGGCGTCGCCAATATCAGCGCCCTGATCGAGCAGCCCGGCGTGATCCGCCATTTCGACCACCTGCACATCCTGCGTGTCGGCGAAATGGATGACCGGCAGAGCGAACGGGTGACCGCATTCCGGACCGCGTGCACCGACGCCGGTTTCGACAGCCCGGTTCCGGGCAGCATCGAACGCGAGCTGTGGCAGAAGATGGTGATGATCTGCACCCTTGCCGGGGCGAACTGTCTCACCCGGCTGGCGCTCGGACCGTGTCGCAGCACGCCCGCCACCCGGGCGCTGATGGAGGATCTTGCCGCCGAGACCATCGCTGTTGCCCGCGGCCACGGGATCGACCTGCCGCAGGACCAGGCGGAACGCTCGCTCGCCCTGCTCGACACCCTGCCGGCGGAGATGAAGGCGTCGATGCTGGCTGCACTCGAGCGCGGCGAGCGCCTGGAGGTCTCCGCCCTCAACGGTGCGGTGGCGCGGCTGGGACAGGCCTGCGGCGTGCCGGCGCCCACGCACCGGGTGGTGCAGGCTGCCATGGCGCCGCACGAGGACGGCACACCCCGGCAATGACGGGCCCGGTCCGGGCGCTTCCTCAGTAATAGACCTCGGGCCGGTGCCCGAGCATGATCGCGCCTGCCTCCTCGAAATGGGCCTCGCGCGACTGCACCTGCTGGCTCAGGGTGTGGATGTCCCTGAAGCGGCGCTCGAACGGCCCGTCGCCGAGAAAGATCGCGGAGACGCCCGCTGCCCGATGGATCCTGTCGGCGACCCCGATGGCTGAACTGATGGTCTCGATCGTCGCGAGCCTGAGACGGGCCCGGTCCTCGATCCCCATGGCGCCGGTATCCGCGGCAGCGGCGGTCAACTCGTCAAGGGTGCGGTGCATCCAGGCGCCGGATGCCGACAGCCGCGCGTGGGATCGCGCAACCAGGGCGCGGATCGCGGGCTGGTCGGCGAGCCTCGGCATTCCCCGCGGGGTCTTGGTGCGGGCGAGCGCCTTCAATCCCTCGAACATGCCGCGCGCGGTCCCCAGCGCGACCGCCGCAACGCCGACAGCATACAGGCCCTGCTGCGTGAACCAGTACAGCGGTCCGGCGATGCGCCGGTTCTCCGGCTCTTCGCGCGTGCCGGTCCGGCATTCCGGCACGAACAGGTTCTCGACCCGGTAACTGTCCGAAGCCGTCCCGCGCAACCCGAGCGTGTTCCAGGTATCGAGCCGTTCCGCCTCTTCGACCGGAAACAGGAAGCTGCGGATCACCGGCCGGCCCAGCCGGTTCAGCCGCACGCTGCCGTCCGCCTCCTCCACCTGGCAGTGGGCTCCCATCCAGTTCGCCTGCCGGCACCCGCTGGCAAAATGCCAGGTCCCGCTGACGATGTAGCCGCCGTCGACCGCCCGGGCCCGCTGGGTGTCGGGAGGCCCCCAGGCCATCACGGCGCGGGGATCGGCGTAGATCAGCTGCGCCGTGGCCGGTTCGAGGAACGGGGTGATCAGGCAGGCGCTGTTGGCGACGAACAGGTTCCATCCCACGGATGCGTCGTGGCGCCCGATCTCGGACAGGGTCTCGAAGTAGCAGGCAGGAGTGACCTCCTCGCCCCCGTAGCAGCGGGGCAGCAGCAACCGGGCCAGACGGGCGTCGTGGATGCGTGTGAGCAACGGCTCGGGAATCCGCCGGGTTTCCTCGATCGTGCGCGCGGCGGCCGCGATCTCCGGGCCAAGCGCGCGCGCACGCTCGAGCGGTCCATCCGGGCTGCACCGGTCCATGTCGTATCCTCCGCAGCGTCACAGCTGGCGCAAGCGTCGCAGCATCGCCGGCCCTGTCAATGCCGCACCCACCATCGTCTCCGGGCGGACGGTGGCGAGACCGTTCCGGTGGTGAACAGGAAGCACAGCGGAATGCCAAGCAGCGCGGCAAATCCGAACAGGTGAAATGCGTTCAGGTAGCCGATCAGCTGTGCCTGCCGGCGCACCTCGCCATCCAGTGCCCCAAGGCCGGCAACATCCCCGGCAGACCAGGCGCCGGCGACATCGGGAAAGCGCAGCGCCTCGCTGAACAGGGTCAGCAGGCTCGACATGTCGGCGTAGGACCACGCCGATGACTGGATCATCAGCACGACCGAGATCGAGATGAAGATGCTGCTGCCGAAATGACGCAGCAGGTTGAACACGGCCGAGCCCTCCACCATGTGCCGCGGAGCCAGGGTGGAAAAGGTCAGCGTCGCCAGCGGCGTGTAGGCGAGCCCGAAACCGATTCCCTGAACCAGGTTGGTCCAGAACACGTCGAACGGCGTCATGTTGATGTCGAGGCGCGCCATCTCGAAACCGGCGATGGCCTGGAGCGCGAGGCCGGTGGCGAGGCACAGCCTGGGAGCCCGGCGGGTGAACTGCACCACGATGAAGAAGCTCACCCAGTTACCGATGCCGCGAGCGGAGATCAGGTAGCCGACCAGGGAATCCGGATAGCCCTTGAGTTCCTGCAGCAAGGGCGGGAACAGCACCATGGGCGTATAGCTGAGCCAGCCCATGACGAAGGAGACCAGGCATCCGAGGGTGAAGTTGCGGTCGAGGAACAGCCGGGGATTCAGGAAGGGCCGGTCACTGGTGAAGCTGTGCACGAGGAAGATGTACAGGCAGACCGAGGCAACCCCGGCCTCGACGATGATCTCCCACGATTCGAACCAGTCCAGCCGCTGCCCGCGATCGAGCATCAGCTGCGCCGCCCCTATGGCGAGCGCCAGCGCGATGAACCCGGTGAAGTCGAACCGGCTGGCGGTGCCGCGTTCCTGGTCTCCCACCGATACGGCGGCGACGGCCAGGGAGAAAACCGTCAGCGGGACGATCATGAAGAAGACCCAGCGCCAGTCGAGCGCCTCGGCCAGCAGGCCGCCGAGAATGGGTCCCAGTACCGGTCCCAGGACACCGCCCATGCCCCAGACCATCAGGGCGAGCGGGTGGAGCCTGCGCGGGAAGGTCGCAAGGATCATGCCCTGGCCGAGCGGCATCAGCGGCGCCCCGAAGGCCCCCTGCCCGACCCGGAACAGCACCAGCGTCTCCAGCGAGGGCGCGAACCCGCACAGAGCCGAGAAGACGGCAAAACCGGTGAGCGAGCCGAACAGCAGCCGCCGCCAGCCGAAGGTACCGGCAAGCCAGCCGGTGAGCGGAGTGGCGACCGCGGTCGCCACCAGGTTGGCGGTGACGATCCAGGCGATCTGGTCCGGGGTGGCGGAAAGCGCGCCCTTGATCTGCGGCAGCACCACGTTGGCGGCCGTGATCGTCATGCCGAAGGTCAGGGTGGTGACCTGGACGGTGAGCAGGATGAGCCAGTGCCGGAGTCCGACCGGTTGCTCGGTCGCGAGTGCGGCGGAGGTCATGGGCCGAGATCACGTCACGTGGACGGGCGGTGTCACCCGGGGTGCGGCATCGCCCTGAGGGTTACTCGGCCGCGTCGGTCACCCGACCGACCAGATTCAGCGACGCTGAATTCATGCAGTACCGCAGGCCCGTCGGCGGGGGTCCGTCCTCGAAGACATGTCCGAGATGAGCATCGCAGCGCGCGCAGTGGACCTCGGTCCGTGTCATGAAGAAGCTGCGGTCAACAGTGGTCCCGATGACCGCATCGTCGATCGGCCGCCAGAAACTCGGCCAGCCGGTCCCGGATTCGAACTTGGCGGCGCTGTCGAACAATTCGAGACCGCAGCAGACGCAGGCGTAGATGCCGTCGTCCTTGTTGTGCGCGTACTTGCCGCTCCAGGCGCGTTCGGTTGCATGTTTCCGGGTCACCCGGTACTGGACCTCGTCGAGCTGCGCACGCCACTCGGCATCCGTCTTCACGACCTTTTCCATGGCTGTCCGCCTCCGAGATCGACCGGGTCGCGCATGGCTTCGCGCAGGAGGAACTGGTGACCCCTACGGGACTCGAACCCGTGTTTACGGCGTGAGAGGCCGTTGTCCTGGACCGCTAGACGAAGGGGTCATCCCGTCGCTTCTATCGCGTTCGCGTACGGGTTGCAAGCCGGGCCCGCTGCCCCGTCTCGCGCGTGGCGCCGGTTCCGCGCGGCACGGGACCCGCACGATTCGGTGCCGAAGGCCGGCTGTGGACCCGTCCCGCCGGAGCGGTGGGGGAACTCGCGGATGAAGTCGCTCCGATCATCGGTATAATCCCTGTCGCATTCGGCGGGAGGAAGAGATGAAGTTCGGACTTCGTTACGCAAATACCGGGCGCAACGTTGCGCCCGACAACGCGATCGCTATCGCGCAGGCGGCCGAGGAGGCCGGGTTCGAGAGCATCTGGACGGTCGACCATGTCGTCGTACCCCAGGGCTACCGGTCGACCTATCCCTATGGCACTTCGGGAAGGATGGGTGACGGGAGCGAAGACATGCAGTTGCCCGACCCGCTCATCTACATGGCCTGGATCGCGGCGGTGACCACGCGGATCCGGCTTGCCACCGGGATCCTGATCGTGCCCCAGCGCAACCCGGTGGTGACGGCAAAGCAGATCGCGACCCTCGACGCACTCTCGGGCGGACGCGTGGACCTCGGCATCGGCGTGGGCTGGCTCGAGGAGGAGTTCAACGCCATCGGGGTCCCGTTCGCGGACCGCGGTCGCCGGACCGACGAGTGCATCGCGGCGATGCGCGCGCTGTGGAGCGCGGCCGATGCGGCCGAGTACCACGGCTCCCTGGTCGACTTCGGCCCGGTCTACTGCCGGCCGCAGCCCGCAAACGGATCGGTCCCGATCATCGTCGGCGGCCATTCGAAAGCCGCGGCGCGCCGCGCCGGCCGTCTGGGCGACGGCTTCTTCCCGGCCCGGGGTGCTCCGCGGGACCTTTTCGACCTCGTCCATGCAGCCGCGCGCGAGCACGGCCGCGATCCGTCCGAGGTTCCGTTTACCGTCTCGATGCCCGAGGACCCGGCGGATATTCCGGCACTCGCGCGCATGGGTGTCGAGCGGGTGATGGTTCCGTCGAGCCCGATGGGAGGGACCGGCACGTGGGCCTCGACCCCGGACGAGGTCCTGGCACTTGCGGACCTCGTGGAACGGCACGCCGGGACCTGACGGAGGACTGGTGACCCCTACGGGATTCGAACCCGTGTTGCCGGCGTGAAAGGCCGGTGTCCTAGGCCTCTAGACGAAGGGGTCCCCACCCAGTCGGCAGGCGATGAGTGACTACGTGAACAGCCGGCGAAATGCAAGCCGGTTTGCCGGCCGGCAGGTCATCCGGGCCGGGCCGGGCTTCCGCCGGGACGCCGGCTCAGGATGACGACAGGCCAGGCGACCCCGGGTCCTGCCGGCGGGACCGAGGCTTTCGCTTCGCCCCGGCATCGACCGCCTCAGCCCTCCTCGCATCGGCCAGTGCTTCGCTGGCCTCGAGATACTGCGCGGCAATGACCAGGAAACGCTCGTGCTCGGCGAGAAGGGCCCGGGTCTGCGCGACCTCGTCGGGCCGGATGCGGATCGACCTGGTCCTGCCCCGGATCGAACGGTTCAGCACGTAGCTCGGGCCATGGCCGGGACTGTCGTCTCCGGCGCAGTGGCACCGGGGCTTTCCGCACTTGCGATAGTTCAGGGCAAGCTTGCCCGGACGCAGGTCCCCCAGCGTCGCGAACTGTGCCAGCGCCTGGTCCCGGCGCCGCACCAACTCGTCAATGTCCGCCATCGATGCCTCCTTGCGGGCCAAGAGTACCGAACTGTGCCGGCGCATCGCAATCTGCCCGGCGGAGCCATGCAGGACGCGGGCGCCGGAGCCCGGGGGCGGCACTCCGGGGATCGCCGCGGTCACGCGCCGCATTATTGCCTGACCAAGGGTTGCGCGACGCGGGCGCATGACCAATACTTGCAAGAATCGGTCACGTGATGCAGAGGGTTGTTGTCCCGCCGGTTGCCTGATGTTTCGTACTGGAGAAATCAAGGTAGCGGAAAGGGCAGTTGGTATAAAAGTTCTACCAGATGTGCAGCGAATCACTTCTGCAGTTTGTCATTCGCCCCTGGGGCAAGTGGAGCGTGTGCCTGCAGCATGACTGCGGGATCCGAGATATCGACCGGCCCGGAACGGGGCTGTCCGGCGATCACGTCGCTGGCCAGAGCCTCGCTCCCGGCCCTGACGGAAACCGTGCCTGAATGGAATCGGAGGAACTGATCATGAACAGATCGATGGTTGCGGCTGCAGTTCTGGCGGGAGCCATGGCGTTGCCGGGAGCTGCGTATGCGGAATGCTCGGCCGACAACTGGAAGGACTGCGCCGGCAAGCCATGGGTTGACGGCTCGGACATGGCGACCCCCCTGGGATCGCAGTGGTGGCCGCACCCGCTCTGGGGCGAAGGGGACGAAGCCGGATCGACCAACTGGTACACCAAGCCAGAGGTCGTGATGCGGGCCCTGTCCGTGATCAAGGAGGGCAAGGTCTTCAGGCTCGGTCACGACTACCACGCCGACATGCCGCTGTTCGGCGCCCGCAAGTTCTCACTGCGAATCCCCGGCACGCCGACCGGCGGTGCCTTCGGCGCCAACAAGATCATGTGGAACGACGAGTTCCTGGCCACTGAAGTGGGCCAGGTCGGAACCCAGTTCGACGGTCTCGGCCACATCGGTGTGCAGGTCGGCGCGGACGGCGACAAGACCGACATGCGCTGGTACAACGGGTTCACCGCTGCCGAAATGGGCGGACCCTACGGGCTGCTGAAACTCGGAACCGAGAAGCTGCATCCGATCATCGCCCGCGGCATCCTGATCGACGTGGCCGGAGCCCGTGGCGTTGACGCCATGCAGAAGGGCGAGGTGGTCACCATGGAGGATGTCCGCAACGCGCTGGAGCGCCAGGGCATGGCCGACTTCCAGTTCGCGGAGGGTGACGCCATCATCATCCGCACCGGCTGGGAAAAGCACTGGACCGATCCCGCAACCTACAATGACGGCTGCCCGGGCATCGGCATGGAGGTCGCACGCTGGATCGCCGAGGACGTGAAGGCGGGGGTCACCGGCGGTGATACCTGGCCGGTGGACGCGGTGCCCAACCCGGATCCCACCTGTGCGTTCTGTGTGCACACCTACCTGCAGACCAGGCACGGCATCGTGAACCAGGAAAACATGAAGCTCACCGAGCTTGCGAATGCCGGCGTGTATGTGTTTGCCTACTTCTACAGTCCCGCGCCGGTGCGGGGGGCTACCGGTTCGATGGGAGCACCCGTCGCCATTCACTGATCACCTCACCGACCGGGGACCGGCTTCCGGCCGGTCCCCGCGGCTGGCCCATGCACCTCGTCGAGTGCCAGGACGTTTCGCACAGCTTTCCCGGAGCGCCGGAACTGCCCCTGCCCGATCTCGCGATCGGGACCGGGGAACGCGTGGTGGTGACCGGGCCGTCGGGAAGCGGCAAGACCACCCTGCTTCAGATCCTTGCCGGCCTGCTGCCCCCGACCAGGGGGGAGGTCCGGGTTGCCGGTGTCGACTGGGCCTCGCTCACCCGTAACGACCGTGACCGTCGCCGTGGCCGCACCGTCGGCATCGTATTCCAGTCCTTCAACCTGATTACTGCCATCAGCGTGCTGGACAATCTTCGGCTCGCGCGGCGCCTGGCGGGACATCCGCAAGACGACGAGCTGTGCCGCGGCCTGCTCGACGGGATCGGCATCCTTGATCTCGCACATCGCGCCCCGGCCCGGCTCAGCCGCGGCGAGGCCCAGCGCGCCGCCATCGCCAGGGCGGTTTCGGGAGAGCCCAAGCTGCTCCTTGCCGACGAACCCACCTCGGCTCTCGATGCCGGCAACGCCGCCTCGGTGACCGGGCTGCTGCTGGAACGCGCGGCCGCGAGCGGCGCGGGTGTCATCGTGACCACCCACGACGAGCGGATCGCCGGCATGTTCGACCGGCGGGTGCAACTGGGGTGCGGTCCGTGAACCCGGTTTCCCTCGCCTTTGCCTACCTGGCCGAGCGGCCGCTCGCGACGCTCCTCATCACCCTGCTGCTGGCACTCGGCGTCGGGACCATTTCGGCACTGCTTTCGTTCGATCACCAGTTCCGCGAACGGTTGCTGCGCGAGGCCCGCACTGTCCACCTGGTGGTCGGTTCCAAGGGCAGCCGGCTGCAACTGGTGCTGTCCTCGGTGCTTCACGTGGACTACCCGGCGGGCAACATCCCCTGGAACGAGGCTGCTCTCCTGCTCGATCACCCCGCTGTCAGCCGGGCGATTCCGGTCTCTCTCGGAGACAGTGTCGGCGCGTTCAGGGTCGTGGGGACGACCGGCGTGTTCCTCGAGGCCGCCGGCGCGCATCTTGCGAGCGGTCGGGCCTGGGACGGAACCTTCGAAGCGGTCCTCGGCGCCACCGCGGCACGGGAACTCGGACTTGAGGTGGATGATGTCTTCGCGACCACGCACGGCGTGGGGACCGGTGGACCCGAACACGGGCACGACAACTACACCGTCACCGGTGTCCTTGCCCCGACCGGCGGTGTCGCCGACCGGCTTGTCCTGACCTCGCTCGAGAGCATCTGGGAAGTCCACGACCAGCCGACCCCGACCGCCGGAAACGGGGATGCCGCCGCGAGGAACGGGGGCAACACCGCTGGCCCGCGCGCGCGGCAGGATGCCGAGATCACGGCGCTGCTGCTGACGTTCCATTCGCCGGTCAGCATGCTCAGGCTCGCCCCTGAAATCGACCGGCACAGCGCGATGATCACGGCCTCGCCGGCGGTGGAGATCGGCCGGCTGTTCGCCCTGCTCGCACCCGCCCTCGACGTGCTGCGCGGCTTCGGAGCCGTTCTGATGGCCGGTGCCGCACTGGCGGTCTTCACCACGCTCACCGCGGCGCTGGAACTGCGTCAGCGCGACATCGCGATCCTGCGCGCCCTCGGGGCGGTCCGGACATGGACCGCCGGCGTGCTCCTCGCGGAGGCACTGATCCTGACCCTGGCCGGAACCCTGCTCGGATTTGCGCTCGGGCACGGCGCGCTCGCGGTCATCGGCAATGTCATCCCGGAGGCGGGCAATGCCGGCCTGTCCGGGCTGGTGGCGGCACCAGGGGAAGCATGGCTGTTTCTCGCCGCACTCCTGACCGGGCTGGTTTCCGCGGGCGTGCCGCTGCTGCGGGCGAGCCGCGCCAGCCTCTCCGAAACCCTTGCCCGAAACTGACCGCTGGTTCAGCATGGAACAGGTTCGCGCAAGGCCGAAACGGAGTGCGACCGGGGCAGCCCGGCGCGTGTCCGGGACCGGCCGCGCAGACGGACAGTGGGGGACAGCAATGCCGGTGCTCACGATGCTACTGGCGCTCTTGATGGCGGGTGCAATGCCGGCCGCGGCACAGCAGGCGGATGTGCCAGATCACGTGGTGCACAACAAGCCGATCGATGCCGATGGCGCCATCCGCTGGGACGCACTCGCCAACATGGAGATCCGCGTCGAGACCCCGGCGCCGTTGCAGACCATCTTCCACCGGGAGTTTACGCCGGAAATCAAGGCGCTCGGCGGAACGATCGTCCGTCTCAAGGGGTTCATGTACCCGTTGACGGCAGGCGAGGCCCATACCGGGTTCCTGCTCTCGGCCCTGCCCCCGTCCTGCCCGTTCTGCCTGCCGGGATCGGCGACGACCCTGATCGACATCATTGCGTCCGAACCGGTCACCTACGTGCTCGAACCGGTCATGCTCGAAGGTCGTCTCGTCTTGCTCGAGGACGACATCACCGGCCTGTACTACCGGCTCACCGAGGCACGGCAGGTCGGATAGTCACACGCCCGTGTTCGCGGCAACATCGTCGATGAACACCCGTATCCGCGCCTGCCCGCCCCACTCGTCGAGGCGCAGGTGACCGGCCACGTGCAGGGAACTCCCGGAGTGTGCGAGCAGCGCCGGTCCCAGTTCGCTGTCAAGCGCCCGGAAGGCGATCGCCTGAACACGTGCCCCGTCCTCGCCGGCCAGAACACAACGCACATGCCGCGTGCCCACCACGTCGGCCCGCACGATCCGCGCTCCCGTGATCGCAAATCGCGGTTCGGGATTGCCCGAACCAAACGGGCCAAGCCGGGCGATGGCTTCGATAACCTCGCGCCGTGCTCCCGCGGGAGCGAGCACGCCGTCAATGGCCAGTTCGGGTACCAGGGGGGCGCCGTCCCGCTGCTCGGCGAGCCGCGCGGCAAGGAATGCCCTGAGGTCGGCGAGGTGGCTGGCCTGCAGGCTGAACCCGGCCGCCATCTCGTGACCGCCGCCAGCGGTCAGGATCCCGTGCTGGCGTGCGGTGATGATCGCGGTGCCGAGGTCGAAGCCGGGCATGGAGCGGCCCGAACCCTTGCCGAGACCATCATTGAGCGAGACAACGCACGCCGGGCGCTGATAGCGTTCACGCAACCGGCCGGCGACGATGCCGATCACGCCCTGGTGCCAGTCCTGCCCGGCAACGACGATGACCGACTGGTTGTTGCCGTGGCGCTCCACCTGGGCGCACGCGGCTTCCAGCACCGATTTCTCGATGTCCCTGCGCTCGGCGTTGCGTTCCTCCAGCACCTGCGCGATCGCGGCCGCCTCGTCGAAATCCTCGAGCACGAGCAACCGGGCTCCCATATCCGATTCGCCCACGCGCCCGGCGGCGTTGATCCTGGGTCCGAGCACGTATCCCAGGTCCGACGCCTCGGGACGCCGGGCGAGCCGCGCAACCCGCCTCAAGGCACGCAGTCCGGGGTTTCGGCCGCGTCCCATGACCTTGAGACCCTGGGTCACGAGGGTCCGGTTCAGCCCGTGCAGCGGAACCACGTCGCACACGGTTCCCAGCGCCACCAGGTCGAGCAGGGCCAGCAGGTCGGGTTCCGGCCGACCCTCCCCGTACCATCCCTTCGCACGCAGCGAACGGTTCAGTGCCACCACCACGAGGTAGGTGACCCCGACCGCGGCGAGGTGGCCGAGGGATCCGTCCTCATCGAGCCGGTTCGGGTTGATCACGGCGATGACCCGCGGAAGCACCGGTTCGGCCATATGATGGTCGACCACGATGATATCGAGTCCGTCGTCCGCCGCCGCACCGAGCACGTCATGGGCCATGGTTCCGCAATCGAGCGTCACCACGAGGGCCGCGCCCCGTTCCCGCAATCCGGCCAGCGCCCGCTCGTTCGGTCCGTACCCCTCGGTCACGCGGTCGGGCACATGCACGAGGGTGTTCGCTCCGGCCGCGCGCAGGAAACGGACCAGCACCGCCGAGGACGTTGCGCCGTCGACATCGTAGTCGGCGAGGATCCCGATGGTCTCACCGTCCAGCACAGCGCGGGTGAG
Source organism: Alphaproteobacteria bacterium (assembly GCA_022822665.1). Taxonomy (GTDB): domain Bacteria; phylum Pseudomonadota; class Alphaproteobacteria; order Thalassobaculales; family Thalassobaculaceae; genus Bin52. The sequence goes on from JAJEAR010000024.1 coordinate 55,185, forward strand.
CCGGTCGACACCCGCCTGCATGTCGCACAACACCATCGGGTCAGGAAGATCCGTGCGCAGGGTCGGCGCCAGGAAACGCTCGGCGTTGTCGAGCGTCATGCCGCGTGAGGCCAGGACACGGGCAGCCAGGTCGGGGAGTCCGTGACGCTGGGAAATCGTCAGCGCTATCCGTTCCGCCTCGCGGTCGCAGGTACCGCGGTTCCACCAGCGCCTGCCCGTGACCGACCGTTCGACGTCGAGAAACGGTTGCATCGCACGCCTATCCCGCGGGTTCGGCCGGCTTGCGTGTCCAGTCGTGATCCGCCTCGATGGTCCGGACGGTCCCGGTCTTGGACCGCATGACGATCGAGTGGGTCGCCGCCCCGCCGGGGAACCGCCGGACTCCGCGAAGCATCGCGCCGGTGGTTACTCCGGTCGCGGCAAACATCACGTCGCCGCCCGCGAGTTCGAGCAGGCCGTACTTGCGATCAAGGTCGTCGATGCCGAGCTTCCGCGCCCGGCCCGTTTCGTCATCGTTGCGAAACAGCAGCCGCCCCTGCATCTGGCCGCCGATGCAGCGCAGCGCCGCCGCGGCGAGCACGCCTTCCGGCGCCCCGCCCGATCCCATGTAGATGTCGACGCCACTGTCCTGCTGTGCGGTAGCAATCACTCCCGACACGTCGCCGTCCGAGATCAGCATGATCCGGGCACCGACTTCGCGGACCGCGCCGATCAGCTGCGAATGCCGCGGGCGGTCGAGGATGCACACCACCAGGTCGGTGGTTCCGATACCCCGGGCTTCGGCCAGCGCATGCAGGTTTTCGGCAACCGAACGGTCGAGATCGACCACCCCTTCCGGCAGACCGCCGCCGACCGCGATCTTGTCCATGTAGACATCAGGCGCGTTCAGGAACCCGCCCCGGTTGGCCATGGCGATGACGGCAAGGGCGTTCGGGCCACCCTTGGCCGTAATCGTCGTGCCTTCCAGGGGATCGAGCGCGATGTCGATGGCGGGGCCGCCCGCTCCCACCTTCTCGCCGATGTAGAGCATCGGCGCCTCGTCGCGTTCGCCCTCGCCGATCACCACGGTGCCGTCGATCTCGAGGGCATTCAGCGCCCGGCGCATGGCGTCGACCGCCGCCTGGTCGGCCGCCTTCTCGTCACCCCGGCCCATCAGCCTGGACGCGGCAATCGCGGCCGTCTCGGTCACCCGCACCGCCTCAAGCGCGAGGTTGCGGTCCATCGCAAATTCGCCTTCACTCATGACACGTTCCCCGCGTGTGAACTCCGTTCGGGAGCACTGCCGGCCGACCGGCCGGTTCAGATCGCCTCGATGGGAAGGATTCTCGGCTCCTCGACAACCGAATCAAGGGTGCGGATCCGGGCGATCGAACGCCGGATCGCGGCTTCCCCGGTCTCGTGCGTGGTCAGCACGACCGGAACCCGTTCGTCCGGGTCGCGGCCGCGCTGGATCATGGCCTCCACCGACACCCGCTCGTCGCGGAACACCGCGGTCAGGTCGGCGAGTACGCCGGGGCGGTCGATGACCATGAGGCGCAGGTAATATGACCCGGTCAGCGAATCGATTCCGGCGACCGGCGGATCGCGCAGCAGCGAACCGGCAATCCCGAACACCGGTACCTGGCGACCGGCGGCGATGTCGACCAGGTCACCGATGACCGCGGACGCGGTTGGCCCGGCACCGGCGCCGCGGCCGTAGAGCAGAGACGCGCCGACCGGAACACTGTCCATGGCCACCGCATTGAAGACATCGCCGACCTGCGCGATCTGTGCCGACACCGGTACCATGCACGGCCTGACCCTTTGCTGCACCTGCTCGCCCTGTCGTTCCGCTATGCCCAGAAGCTTGATGCGATAGCCCAGTTCCTCGGCAAACTCGAGGTCCAGTGGCGAGACGTGCCGGATCCCCTCGACATGGATCGACTCGAAACTGACAGTCGTTCCGAAGGCGATTGCGGCCAGGATCGCGAGCTTGTGCGCCGTATCGGTCCCGTCGATGTCGAAGGCCGGATCGGCCTCCGCGTAGCCGAGCCGCTGCGCTTCGGCGAGCACGTCGTCGAAGGCCCGTCCGGTGTCGCGCATCACCGACAGGATATAGTTGCAGGTCCCGTTCAGGATGCCGTAGACCCGCGAGATCTCGTTGGCGGCCAGAGCCTCCCGCATGGCCTTGATCACGGGAACCCCGCCTGCCACGGCCGCCTCGAAGCACAACGGGATCCCCGCGCTCTCGGCCATCCGCGCCAGGACGGTTCCATTGTGCGCGATCAGTGCCTTGTTGGCGGTGACCACCGGCTTGCCGCGACGAAGCGCGCCTTCCACCGTGTCCCGTGCAACGCCGTCGGCGCCGCCGATCAGTTCGACAACCACGTCGACATCGTCGCGCCCGCCGAGTTCGCGGGCATCGTCACACCACGCAATGCGATCGAGGTCGAGACCCCGGTCCCGGTGCCTGTCCCGCGCGCTCACCGCGGTGACGACAAGGTTGCGTCCGCACTTGCGTTCGAGCATCGGGGCCGATGCCTGCAGGAGCCGCACGGTCTCCGCACCGACGGTGCCGAGACCGGCAACCCCGATCCTGAGTTCATTGCCCATTACCTGCCGCTCCCTGCTCCAGCCGCGCAGCCCAGCCGTCCGTCAGGAGGCTTCGAGGAATATGTCCGCGCGCCGGCTGCCAGCCTCGTCGCCTGCGCCCGGCCGAGCGGCGCCCGCCGCTTCGACCGTGACCCGGTGGCGCGGGACTCCGTGACGCGCGAGGACCTCGGCGACGCTGCTGGCGCGTTCGAGAGAGGTCCTGAAATTCGCCAGCAGCGCACGGACCGCATCGCCGGTTGCGGTTCGCGCCGAGGCGTGGCCGACGACCCGGACCCGGAAGTCGTACCGCGTCACCTGCGCCGCCAGCCCGGCAACCAGTCGCCGGTCCTCCCGCGACAGTTGCGTGGTGCCATGGGCAAACCGGACCACGCCGGCCAGACCCGGTGAGGGCGCCTGCGCAGTCACCGGCCGCACCGGGGCCAGCTCGTGAGGCGACGGCGCCACAAGCACGGCCGGCTCCCCCGTGGCGTCGACCGCCGCGGTGGCCGTGTCCGGCTGCATGACGGAACGCGTACCGGTGTCCCGCGGAGGCGGTTCGTCCGAGGCGCTGGCCACCGGGCTGGCGGGCGCCGCATTCGGCCACAGGCTGGATCGCTTGCCGGTGCCCCGGGGAGAAGGAGGCTGCGGTTCGTCCGAAAGCCATCGGCTGCGGTCCTGTTCGAGTTTCCTGAGCAGCCGCTCGCGCTCCGTCGGTGTCGATGGCGCCACGGTTCCCACCGGAACCGTGTTCAGGTCGGGATACGTCGCCGGTGGCGGAGGCGGACCTTCTTCCTCAACTCCGCTACCGAACACCTTGCTGACGGTGTCGGTCGTGCTCTTGAGCCAGCCAACAGGACTGATCACGTCGCCGAACTGGGCGCCGGGTGAACACGACGCGCCAGCCATGACGAGGCAGGCAATCGCGCCTGCGCGCCAGAACCGTGTCACGATCCTGCCGGCGTCCATTGGCCATGTCTCCACGGAACGCGCACGGGCCGACGATGGTGCCGGGCGCTCCGCAGCCGATAAGTGGCCATCCCCCGACGTCGGCCGGCTACCCAAGAACTCAGCTGAACGGGTTGATAGCGTCGATCCAGTCCCCGATTGTCGAACAGCCCGAGACACCAGTCGTCAGCGCGACCAGACCGAAGCCCAGCAGGATCCTGCGGTACAGTTGCCGCACCTGGAACGTGGGCTGGCGTGCGAAAATGCTCTTCATTTCTGGTCCGTCCTCCCGACAGTCACGGAAATGGAACACCGCTTGTATCATACTCCGCAGGTGCCGCAAGACCGAGCTTGGTTCCGCACCGTGCCCGCGCGCCGGAACCGGTCCGGAAAACCGGGGGCATGGCGGAAAACGCCGGGGAGGCGGAAAGCGGCCGCAGCCTTTCCGGATCACGGGTTCCCCCCGCGGAACAGGGAGACCGGAACCGGGCTCCCCGAACCCTCCGTCGCACCGGGCATTACGGACGGGCGCCCGCGTTACCCGTACAGCGGCCGATCTTCGCGGGTCGGACGGACACCCGCGACAGCGGCGTCGCCACCGTCGCTGCGAGGACATGGCGTCGCGTTTCCTGCCCGGCCACGGCAGCGGGACCCTCGACACCGGGCGGTATCCGCGGAAGGGCCGCGCACCCGGGACGACCGTGAACCCGCGCCGGAGATGCCCACAAGCGAGGCGACGGTCAGGTCGGGAGCGCCGACACCGGGGCTGGACCACGGCCGTGCGCCCGGTATAGGCGTTACGCGGCCAGACCAGTCCGAACAGAGGAGAAAGCCGCATGGCCGATGCGCCACGGAATGACCGGTACCTGAGGGCCATCTACGAGACACGCGACCCCGGGAAAGTCCGCGACCTGTATGATCGCTGGGCCGAGTCCTACGACACCGAACTGATCGACGAGAACGGCTACGCCCAGCCGGGCCGCTGCGCGGAAATGCTGGCGCGCCACCTGCCCGACCGGTCCGCGGCGATCCTCGACATCGGCTGCGGAACCGGCCTGGGAGCTGCCGCACTTGCCGAGGCCGGCTACACCCTCGTCGACGGCTGCGATTTTTCACCCGGCATGCTGGCCCGGTCGCGCGGGACCGGCCTCTATCGCCGGCTGTTCGAGGCCGATCTGAATACTCCGCCCCTGGATGCGGCCAGCGGCGCCTATGGTGCTGCCGTCGCCGTGGGCGTCTTCAGCTTCGGCCATGTCCTGCCGGATTCCCTCGACGAGATCCTGCGGGTCCTTTCGCCCGGCGCGCCGCTGGTCATCGGCCTGAACAGGCATTTCTACGAGGAAGGGTCGCTGACCGCGAAGCTGGCGGCGCTCGCCGAGGAGGGTCGGATCGTCCGGCTCACCGAAGAGCACGGCGAACACATCAGGGGCACCGGCGTGACCGGCTGGGTCATCGCCGTGCGCAAGGCGGCGGAGCAAAACTGAGCACGGGCGCGGCTTCCCCGGCCCTTCCGCGCCTCTTTGCCGGCGCCTGTCCGCCCTGCGGCCATGTCCGGGGCGGACGAAACCCCGGCGACGCCGGCAGTAATGGCCTGCCGCCAGGCTCGCGGGGTCTCTGCGCGACCCGAACAGCGGCCGCGCCGGCAGGCGTCGCCGGGGCCATGCCGTTGCCTGCCCTTCCCGGCCCCGGCGAAACCGCCACGGTCCCGGTCCTGGCAAGTTTCTTGACAACGCCAGATATTGCACTGCAACATAATATGGCCAAGCCGATTGTGCAGTGCACACATGACGGTCTGGTCCCTGCCATTTGCGAGCAACGGGGAGATGCACCATGAGCACCGACAGGCACGAGGTCCGCCAGCCCGATCCGGCCGAAATCGCGGATGCCATGGGACGGATCGCGGAACAGACCCAGCGGCTGACCCGCGACTTCGTCGAACGCCAGAAGACCGGGGAGGCGCCCGCCAATCCGGATCCGCTCAACATCGGTTCGGCGTTCTTCGAACTGACCCGGCAACTGATGGCCAACCCGGCACAACTGGTCGAGGCCCAGATGGACTTCTGGCGCGCGCAGATGTCGGTCTGGCAGTCGGCGACCGCCCGCTCGCTGGGCGGCGACGTTGAACCGGCGGCCCGGCCGACGCGGGACGACCGGCGTTTCCGTGACCCGGCGTGGCAGGACAACCTGGTCTTCGACTACATCAAGCAGAGCTACCTGCTGTCGGCCCGCTGGCTGCTGAATACCGTCCACGATGTCGAGGGGCTCGACCGCCTCGACGCGAAGAAGGTGGACTTCTACACACGGCAGTTCGTCGACGCGATGTCGCCCAGCAACTTCCTGATGACCAACCCGGAAGTCCTGCGCACCACGGTGGAAAGCGGCGGACAGAACCTGGTCAACGGACTGGGCAACCTGCTTTCCGACCTCGAGCGCGGAAAGGGCCGCCTCGCGATCTCGATGACCGACACGGACGCGTTCGAGGTCGGCGGGAACATCGCCACCTCGCCGGGCAGTGTCGTGTGGCAGAACGAACTGATGCAGCTGGTGCAATACAGCCCGGCCACGCCGACGGTGCAAAAGCGGCCGTTGCTGATCGTGCCGCCCTGGATCAACAAGTTCTACATCCTCGACCTGCGCGAGCGGAATTCCTTCATCCGGTGGGCGGTCTCCCAGGGCCTGACCGTCTTCGTGATCTCCTGGGTAAACCCGGACGGGGACCTCGCCGACACCTCGTTCGCCGACTACGTGATCAACGGCCCGCTGGCGGCACTCGATGCGATCGAGCAGGCGACAGGTGAACGTGAGGTCAATGCCATCGGCTACTGCATCGGCGGCACGCTCATGGCGGCCACGCTCGCACGCATGGCAGCCACCGGGGATGACCGCATCGCCAGCATCACCTTCTTCACCACGATGGTCGACTTCGAGGAGGCTGGCGACCTCGGCGTGTTCGTCGACGAACAGCAGATCGAGGCGGTCGAGGAACGCATGAGCAGGGACGGCTACCTCGAAGGCTCCGACATGGCGACCACCTTCAACATGCTGCGCGCCAACGACCTGATCTGGTCCTTCGTGGTCAACAACTATCTCCTCGGGCGGGAACCGTTCCCCTTCGACCTGCTGTACTGGAACTCGGATTCAACCCGCATGCCCTCGGCCATGCACAGCTACTACCTGCGCGAGATGTACCTCGCCAACCGGCTGATCGAACCGGATGCACTCGAAATCGACGGTGTCGGCGTCGATCTCTCCCGCATCACGATCCCGGTGTTCATCCTCTCGACCAAGGAGGACCACATCGCGCCGTGGATGTCCACGTACCGGGCGACCCGCATCTACGCAGGTCCGGTCCGGTTCTGCCTCGCGGAATCCGGTCACATCGCCGGCGTGATCAACCCTCCGGCAGACCCGCCGAAATACGGCTACTACCTGAACCGCCGCAAGCCCGCCTCGCCCGAAAAGTGGTTCGAGGACGCGGTCCGGCACGACGGGTCGTGGTGGCCGGAATGGCGCCGGTGGCTGTCGCGCCATGCCGGCGCGAAGGTACCGGCCCGGACACCCGGTGACGGCGCCCTCCCGGTCATCGAGGACGCGCCCGGTTCCTACGTGAAGGCCGGCAGCTCCTGAAGCGGAGTGCCCAAGATCAGACCAGGGCCGTCACCGGCTCGGCGACCATCACGTTGACGACCGCCTGGCGCCGTTCCTCCGTCACGATCCTGGCGGCGCGTTGGAGCGCCTGCGGCAGTTCCCCGGGGTCGCTGACGGTTTCGCCGTGGCCGCGGCTTGCCTCCACCACCCTGGCAAAGTCGGGGCTCGGGGCCAGCGAGGTGAGCGGCATGCGGTTCGAGCGCACCGCGTGTCCGTCGGGATAGAGCCCCATGGTGGCCCGCCTCACCGCGTTCCACTCGAGGTTGTTCACGATCACCGAGAGCACGGGGATGTCCTGCCCCTCCCCGACCTGGTGACAGGCAACGGGGTTGGAGAACATGTAGGACCCGTCACCCATGGTAGCGATCACCAGCCGGTCCGGCTGCGCCAGCTTCATGCCGAGCGCGGCCGGCAGGCTCCATCCGAGCCCGCCGGAGTGCGGAAGGTCACGCCATGACGCCGGATCGGTTGGCCGGACATGATCGAGCGGGCATCCGAGTTCGCACAGGACCGCCGCGTCATGGGCGCGCATGAGGTCACCGACGCACCGGGCCACCCATGCCTTGGTCATCGGGGCAGTCGATGCACCGGCCGCCTCCGCCGCCTCCCAGCCGGCACGAATGCGCGTCACCCGCCGCTTGAGCGCCTCCCGGCGCCTGCGGCGCGGCGCGGCGTGCTCGCGTTCACCCGCGCGCATCAGGGCGTCGAGGCGGACGAGGGCGTCACCGACCTCGCCGGTGATCGAGAGATCGGACCGGAAGTTGCGGACCGGAAAGCGGTGGTGCAGCGGATCGGGGCCGAGGTTGACCACCTGTGCATCCGCACGCTGCGGATGGACCTGGGGCGCCCACGGGGCCAGCCCGTCGAGTATGACCACCAGGTCCGCCTCGGCCAGCCATGGCCCGACATCGGATCCGACACAGCTGGGATGCTCGTAGGACATTGCCAGCGCGACCGCCCAGTACTGGCAAACCGGGATGCCCCATGCCCTGGCGAACCGCGCCAGGGCGTCGAACCCGGCCCGGGTCCCCGCACCGCGCTGGGCGATCACCAGCGGGTTCTCGGCCTCCATCAGCAGCCCGGCCAGACGGACCAGGTCGGCTTCCGGGGCCGCCGTGTACGACGGCTGCATGGAGACAGGGGCCGCGAGCGCGTCGGCCGGACACGGCGCGCACAGCACTTCGCGCGGCAGGGACAGGTAGACAGCCCCGGGCGGGCTCGACCGGGCGATGGCGAGACCGCGGTCAAGCAGTTCCGGGACCTGCTCGGGAAACCGCAGTTCGTAGTCCCACTTCGTGGTCTCGCGAACCAGGGCATGCTGGTCGCGCATTTCCTGGCCCCAGCCGATCGGTACGGTCCGGGCTCCGAACCGGCCCTGTTCCGTGACCGGAGTCCGCCCCGACAGCAGGACCAGCGGCACGTGGTCGGCCGCGGCATTGATCATGCCCATCACGCCGTTGGCGAGACCCACGTTCGTGTGCACCATCACCGCCTGGGGACGGCCTGTCGCCGCGTAGTAGCCGTGCGCCATGGCCACCGCCGCCTGTTCGTGCGGCACCACCATGGCACTCGGCAGGTCCAGTCCGCCGCGTTCGGCGGCCGCCAGCCCCTCGATGATCGGCGGGAAGTCGGTACCGGAATTGCAGAACACGTATTCCACACCGAGCTGGCGCAGACGCGCGAACAGCGCGCCGCCGGCAGTCAGCGACTGAAGGGTCTCGTCACGCGGCATGTGCAGGCTCCCGTGGTCCTTGACGGGCCGATCCTGCACCCCGCCGGACCCGTCGTCCACCGTGGACCGCGCGCTATCCGAGCAGTCGGGGATCGAACGGTGCCCGGGTGATGTTCTCGAAGCCCGTCTCGGTGATCAGCAGCTGGTCCTCGAGCTTCACGCCCTCCCGGCCACCGACCTCGCCGGCATAGACCTCCACCGTCATCACCATGCCGGGCTCGAGCACATAGTCGAAGGCACCGGGCTGCCAGTCCTGGGGGTAGCGGATTGCCGGCCACTCGTCGCACAGGCCGACACCGTGCATCTTCACACCGTAGCGCTGGGGAACCAGGGCATCGGGCAGCATGTGACCGCCAAAGGTCAGTTCACGGAACGCGACACCGGGCGCGCAGAGTTCGGCGTTGGTCATGATGTGTTCGTGCGCGATCGCGAACAGCCGCTTCTGCTCGTCGTTCGGCCGCGCGTCCCCGACGGTCCACGAGCGCGAGATGTCGGCGCACATGCCATACGGACCGACAAGGTCGGTGTCGATGCCGAGCATGTCGCCGTTACGCATGATTCTCGGTCCGCACTCCCGGAACCAGGGATTGGTCCGCGGGCCGGTCGACATCAGCCGGGTCTCGATCCACTCTCCGCCGCGGCGAATGTTCTCGCTGTGCAGGACCGCCCAGGCGTCGACCTCGGTCATCCCGGGTTCGCAGCGCCTGTGCACCTCCTCCAGCGCCCGCTCACAGGAATGGAGCGCGCACCTCATCGCCCGGATCTCGTCGGGCCCCTTGATCACGCGCGCCTTCTCGGTGACCTCCTCTCCCTCCCTGATGTCGAGGCCGAGACGTTGCAGTGCGAGCAGGCCATGAACCATGATCTTGTCGACCGCGAGCCGGCGGTTGTCTCCGCACCGCTCGCGCATGAACGCGTCGACCTCGCCGGCAAACCTGCCCGCCAGAGATTCGGTCGCGTCACCGGCGGTGAAGTAGAAGAACCCGGCGCCGCCGCGGGTTTCGCGAACCAGCGGATTGTGCGCGGTCAGCAGGTCACCGAGCCTGCCGAAGTCCCACATCACCATGTAGCCGTCGGCCGTGACCAGGCAGGCCCGGAACGGGTCATGCATGGCCCAGATCTGCATGTTGGTGGTGTCGGTCGCGTAGCGGATGTTGAGCGGGTCGAACATGAGCACGCCGCCGTAATCGCGCTCGCACAGCATCCGGACAAGCCTGTCGAGACGGAAGCGGCGCAGCGCCGGCAGGTCGGGCGCCTCGAGGCCCGCTTCCTCCCATTCGGCGAAGGCAAGGGGGGTCGGGCCGATCTCGGTTCGGTCGTTGTCGTCCGGCGTCCCGTCCCAGCGAAGGCCTGGCCGGGGATTGATCTTGCGCCGGCCGTAACCGGATGACGTTCGCCGATCGCTGTTCATGACAGATATCCAGTCCACTCACGTCCCGCAGGGTACCTTGCGCGCCCTGGCGCAGGATGCTGTCACCGGGGCGTCATTTCACCGTTCAGGTTTGTCCCCGTCGCGACATCGCGGTCACGCAACCGGGGGCGCGCCGCCTTCCGCGGTCCGCCGTTCCACGAACTCGTCGATGGCTTCGCGCCGCCCGGGATCGAACGGCGGCGGCTCGAAATCGCGAAGGACCTGCTTCCACAACGCGTTGGCCCGGGCGGTTGCCGACAGGCTTCCTGCCTCCTGCCATTGCCCGAAGTTGCTTCGATCCGAGACCAGCGGTTCGTAGAACGCGGTCTGGTAGCGTTCCATGGTGTGGGCCGCGGCGAAGAAGTGCCCGCCCGGCTCCACCTCGGCGACGGCGTCGAACCCGAGATCGGGACCGGAGGCCGCGAGCGGGTGGAACAGCTCGGCGAAGCCCTGCAGCATCTCGACATCGACGATGAACTTCTCGAACGACGCGGACAGTCCTCCCTCGATCCAGCCTGCGGCGTGCAGGACCAGGTCCGAGCCCGACATGATCGACGCCCACAGGCTGGCATGGGTCTCGTAGGTGGCCTGGGCATCGACGAGATTGGACCCGGTTCCGGCCGCGGACCGCCACGACAGCCCGACGTGACGGGCCAGCTGTCCGCTCCCGAGCAGTGACTTGACGTGCTCCGGCGTGCCGAACGCGGGTGCCCCGGACTTCATGTCCACATTGGAACAGAAACTGCCGTACATCATCGGCGCGCCCGGCCTGGTGCACTGGCCGAGCACGATTGCCGCCAGTGCCTCCGCATGCTGCAGCATCAGGGCTCCCGACACCGTGATCGGAGCCATGGCGCCGCTGAGACAGAACGGGGTGACCACCACCAGCTGGCCAACCTCGGCAAAGTCGATGATGCCCCGCGCCATCGGCCGGTCGATGAGCCGGGGCGAGTTGGTGTTGATCACCGTCTTGCACCAGACCCGGTCGGTAAACTCCTCGTCCCGTTCCAGACCGCGCGCGATCCTGATGATCTCGAAACAGTCGTGGACCTGCTCGGTGCCGCGGGCGTAGACGGTGGGCAGCTTGTCGCTCTCGTAAAGCTGGACGCGCGAGGTTTCGAGGTGCCGGAATGCCGGCTCGACATCCTGTGGTTCCGGCGCGGCGGCCAGCATGTGGATCACGTCGAAGCTCTGACACAGCCGGACCATGGTCCGGTAGTCCTCGAGCGATCCCGGGCGCTTGCCGCGATCGAGGTCCATGGCGTAGGGCGCACCGCCGACGGCACTGAAGGTGACGTTCGTCCCTCCGAACCTCAGGGTCCGCCCGGGACTGCCTCCAAGCGCGGTGATCTCGCCGGGCGCCGCCGCCAGGGCCTCGGCCACCAGCCCCCGGTCGAGGCGAACCGTCTCGCCGTCCACCTGCGCGCCGGAGCCGGCGAGGATCTCCCGGGCACGCGGCAGCAGGATCCTGATCCCGAGTTCCTCGAGGACCCTGAGCGCCGTGTCGTGGATCGCGGCGACCTCGTCCTCGGAGAAGACGCACATCGGCGGAAACGGGTTGCGCAGCCCGGTATAGGGCATCTCGCGCAGCGGGCGTGACGCCTGCCGGCGCGATGACCGGTCCTGTCTGCGGCGTCGGTTCATGGTGTCCTCCGAACCGGCGGGGCGTGCTCAGTCCCGGTCGCCGTTCCCGCGGAATGCGGACGCGAACCAGTCCGGTCGTCCGGTGGGCCAGGGATCGCCCCAGAGCTGCTGGCCGCCGTCAACCGTCAGGACCTCGCCGGTCACGAATTTTCCCGACGATCCACAGAGGTAGACGCAGGCCTCGGCGATGTCCATGGCATCGCCCGGCCGGAGCAGCGGATTGGCCTGCCAGTAGGTCACGGTCCCCTCGGGCGGGTAGAGCCCGAAGGCGTGGGTCTCGCAGCATCCGGGTGCGACACAGTTGACCCGGATGCCGAGCGGCGCCCATTCGACCGCCACGGATTTCGACAGGTAGGCGACACCGGCGCGGGCGGCTGCGGTATGCGCGATACCCGGCATCCCCCGCCAGAAGTCCGCGACCACGTTGACAATGCTTCCGCCCCTGCCCTCGGCCTGCCACAGCCGGGCCGCGGTCTGCATCATGTACCAGGATCCGTTGAGATTGGTGTCGATAACCGCGCGCCAGCCCTTCGGACTGAAATCCAGCGCCGCCTGGGGGAACTGGCCACCGGCATTGTTGACCACGACATCCGGCACCCCGAGCTCGCCCCTGACGGCATCGAACAGTCCCGTCACCTCGTCGGGCTCGCGGATCGTCATCGCGTGCGTCATCACCGTACCGCCGAACCCGCGCAGGAATTCGGCCGCAGCGTCCAGCCTCTCGCGGTTGCGCCCGCAGATCACCACGCCGGCGCCGAGCCGCGCGAACAGCGCGGAGATCGCCTTTCCGAGCCCGCTGCCGCCGCCCGAGACCACCACCAGCTTTCCCGAGAACAGGCCGTCGCGATAGACCGTCGGCCAGGTGCGAAGCTCCTCGTCGGTGAATCCGTAGGCCGGGTCCATCGGGTTCACCGAAGGTTTACAGAGTTTCGCGCAGGGCGGCCGATCATGCCGGCTGATACCGCCGCACGTCGATCTCGTCGGCCCGCGCGCGCATCCGCGCCGCGTCGTGCCACGCCTGCATCCGCAGCAGCAGGTCCATGCTGAGGCCGAACGCCTTCTCGACCCGCATCGCCATTTCAGGCGAGAGCGAGGCGTTGCCATGCACCAGGTCCGAGAGTGTCGCGCGGCGCACGCCGAGAATCCGCGCCGCCGCCGCCACGCTCAACCCGAGTTCATCCAGGACCTCGATCCGGATGAAGGTTCCGGGATGCGGGGGGGTCATCCCCATCTTGATGCCGCCGCTGATCATCAGTGGTAGCCCTCCAGGTTCACGCGCTCGATGCCGCCGTCCCTCTCCTCGAAGGTGATCCGCCAGTTGCCCGACACCGCAACGCTCCACTCGTTGCCGTGCGCGCCGGTGAGCCGGTGGACGCACCATCCGGGCGCCGCCTCGCGGACGAAGCCCTCCATGGTCTCCGCCATGACGAGCGCGGCCAGGATGCCGCGGACGCGGTCTGTGAGGTCCTGTTTCAGCAGCCGTGGCGAGTCGGTCTCGTAGAGCTGACGCAGGCCCCGGTGGCGAAACGAACGGACGATCATGGTGCGCATGTGTACGGCATGACCGTGCGCAATGCAAGCGTCATTCCGTCGGTCCGCATCGGCAAGAGAGGGCCTCCCGGCGCCTGGAGGGTGACGCCGCCCGTGCGGCTCTTGTTCCTTGCCGCGCAAGCGCATGTCCGGACGGTATGGATCGGCAGCAATCCGCCCGTACAGTCGCCGCCGCGAGGCCGCCGCGGTGGTAACGTCGATCAGCAAGATGGCCTCGCCGGCGCAGGTCGTGGGGTACTTCGAGAAAGACGGCTACTACGCGAAGGATGATGGGGCGCACCGCGAGGCGAGCGCCTGGGCGGGCAAGGCCGCAGCGGCGCTCGTCGGGCTCGAAGGCCGGTCGATCCGGAAGCGTTCCGTCGCGTTCTCGAAGGCGAGGTTCCGGGCGGGAGGCGTCTCGGGCGGAAGGAGCTCGACGGCGGCATCTCGCACCGTCCGGGCCAGGACGTGACCCTGAGCGCGCCGAAGTGGGTGTCACTGATGGCGATGGCGGGCGGCGGCGAGAGGATCGTCGAAGCGCACGACAAGGCGGTTGCGGCGACGCCGGGCTGGATCGAGAAGACCGCCATGGAAACCCGGCTCCGCGACCCCGCGGCCGGGGCCATGGTCCGGGCCGGGAACCAGAGGATGGCCGCCGCCAGCTTCCGGCACGACACGCCGAGGAACCTCGATCCCCGGTTCCACACGCACGCGGTCATCGCCAACATGGTCCAGGGCGAGGACGGCAAGTGGCGCACGATGGTCGACGACGGGCTGTTCCACGGCAAGATGGCGAGCGGGGCGATCTGCCGCACCGAACTCGCCCAGGGCCTCGGAGAGCTCGGCTACGGCATCGAGAAGTCCCACGCGGACGGGCGGAATGCGGACGCGAACCAGTCCGGTCGTCCGGTGGGCCAGGGATCGCCCCAGAGCTGCTGGCCGCCGTCAACCGTCAGGACCTCGCCGGTCACGAATTTTCCCGACGATCCGCAGAGGTAGACGCAGGCCTCGGCGATGTCCATGGCATCGCCCGGCCGGAGCAGCGGATTGGCCTGCCAGTAGGTCGCGGTCCCCTCGGGCGGGTAGAGCCCGAAGGCGTGGGTCTCGCAGCACCCGGGCGCGACACAGTTGACCCGGATGCCGAGCGGCGCCCATTCGACCGCCACGGACTTCGACAGGTAGGCGACACCGGCGCGGGCGGCGGCGGTATGCGCGATACCCGGCATGCCCCGCCAGAAGTCGGCGACCACGTTGACGATACTTCCGCCCCTGCCCTCGGCCTGCCACAGCCGGGCCGCGGTCTGCATCATGTACCAGGACCCGTTGAGATTGGTGTCGATGACCGCGCGCCAGCCCTTCGGACTGAAATCCAGCGCCGCCTGGGGGAACTGGCCGCCGGCATTGTTGATCACGACATCCGGCACTCCGAGCTCGCTCCTGACGGCATCGAACAGTCCCGTCACCTCGTCGGGCTCGCGGATCGTCATCGCGTGCGTCATCACCGTACCGCCGAACCCGCGCAGGAACTCCGCCGCCGCGTCCAGCCTCTCGCGGTTGCGCCCGCAGATCACCACGCCGGCGCCGAGCCGCGCGAACAGGGCGGAGATCGCCTTTCCGAGCCCGCTGCCGCCGCCCGAGACCACCACCAGCTTTCCCGAGAACAGGCCGTCCCGGTAGACCGTTGGCTGGGCGCGAAGCTCCTCGTCGGTCAATCCGTAGGTCGCGTCCATCGGGTTCACCGCTGATCGATCAGCCGGATCGGCTTCTGACGGCGGGTCAACTGCGTCAGCTCGGCCGTCTCGCCCGGGCCCGCCAGTTCGACCTCCACCGCGACCCCGAGCCGCTGGCGCAACCGGTCCGCCACGGCACTCGCGAGTTCGGTATCCCGCACCACGCCCGGAGCGGTTTCGCAGAGCACCGTCATCGCGTCGCGGCCGTCGACGCGCGTCACCCGGCACAGGTACTCCCCGCCGAGCCCCTCGATGTCGCGAAGCAGACCACCGATGGCCGTGGGATAGACGTTGATGCCCCGCAGCTTGACCATGTTGTCGCTTCGTCCCTGGAAGCCCGCCAGCCGACGCAGCGGCAGGCCGGCCGAACCGGTCCCGGGCAGGACGGTCGAGACATCCTTGGTATCGAACCTGACGATCGGGTAGACGTCCTGCTTGAACAGCACGGTCACGCAGATCGTTCCCCGGCTCCCGTCGGAAACCCGGGAACCGGTCTCGGGATCGAGTATCTCCACGATGTGCGCATCTTCCCAGATATGCAGGCCATCGCGTTCCTGCCCTTCCGCCGCCACGATCCCGGTGTCTCCCACGCCGTACCAGTCATGGGTCGGCACCCCTCCCCACGCCTCCGAGAGACTGGCGCCGCCGTCATCGCCGAGATGACCGGAAATCATCCGCACCGGGATGTCGCGTCCCGGCTCGAGCCCGGCGTTGCGCGCGGTCTCGGCGAGCCTGAGCATGTAGTCGGCGAACCCGACCAGCACCGTGACGCCGTAGCGCTGCATCAACGCCACCTGCTGCTCGGAACGGGTCTCGAGGCCGGTACCGGCCGGCAGCAGCAGCGCGTCGGTGTAGTGCAGGATCGCCTCGCGGATGTAATGGCCGCCGTTCACCATTCCGAATCCGTAGACCGAGTGCACCACGTCGTCGCCGCGAAGCCCTTGAAGGAAGTAGGCGCGGGCAAGGAGCAGGTTCTGGATCTCCCGGTCCCTTGGTCCGTAGAACAGTGGTTGGGGAATTCCCGTGGTCCCGCTGGTCGTGTGCATGATGACACGGTGCCCGGCCCCGGGCGGCCCGAGGAAATCGCCGAAGGGCGGTGAGAGCCCGACGCTCTCCATCAGGTCGTCCTTCGAGTACGGCGGTATCCGCTCGAGGTCGTCGAGACCGGCAATGTCGCCCGGTTCCAGGCCGGCCGCCGCCCACCGCCGACGGTAGAACGGTACCTGCCAGGCACGGTCCACCAGGTCGAGGAACCGTCGCTCCTGCAGGGCGCGGAGTTCGTCGCGCGACATTCTCCCCAGGCGCCCGAGAAACTCCGGGCCGGCCGGGTAATCGCGGGCTATCCCTTCCGGGTCCGCCTCCCGGAAGTACCGGCTCATTCCGCCTGCCCCGTGACACGGTCGAGCAGCAGGCGCAGGTCGGACACCGTCTCGAGGTCCTCGACCATGGCGATCACCGCATCGGCGCCGTCAGCGGGCAGCCCGCAGGCGCTCGCACCCCAGCAGCTGCGGAACTTCGCAAGCCGGGCCTCGCGGGTCATCGGCCGGGCCGGGTTCCCGTACACGGTCTCGATCCGTTCCGACAGCACCTGTCCGTCCGCCAGGTGGATGTCGACCTCGACCGGCGACAGTGCGTTCGGGTCCGGGTTGTCATCGATGTCGATCCGCACGCGTTCGGCGAGCGCAAGGCGGGCGGGATCGCGGATCGCGTCCGGCGTGTAGTCGCCGATCGCGATGAAACCGTCGCGCAGCATGACCGCGCAGGCATACTGCCCGTTCAGCCGGGCGTAGTTGATCTCCATGTCCCCGTGGACCGGTCGACCGATCAGGTGGTGGGTCAGCGAGGGCACCCGGCCCACGATGCGCTCCACCGCGTCGGGCCTGATGTCATGGCGTTCCCGCAGGATCTGGACCGCGTCGACGAGCCCGTGGGTCGCGCGCCCGGACGGGAAGGGTTTCAGCGCAACCTCGCAGATCCTCCAGGTCCGGCCGAGTTCCGGAAGCACGGCACGAATGTCTCCCTCCGCCTCGATCATCCCGAAATAGCCGAACGGCCCCTCCAGCACCCCATCGAGACCGGGCAGGCCTTCCTCGGCAAGGTCGCAGGCCAGGATGGCGTTGCGGGCGTTGAACCCGATCTGCAACGCGAGCAGCGGTGATCCCTCGGAATGGGCCTGCATGGTGCCGCACAGCTGGGCGTAGACGAGGCCGAAGGCGCGCAGCAGCGTTGACCGGTCGTAGCCGCGGAGGACCCCGAGCGAGGCGACCGCACCAAACGCCCCTGCGGTACCCGGGCGGAAGAAGCGCAGACCGCTGATGCTCGCAACCCCGAGGCTGCTGGCAACGTCGACACCGAGAATGACCGAGCGCAGCAGTGTTCTTCCGGAAACCCCTCCGCTCCGGTCGGCATCGGCGAGTGCGGCCGCGAGCAGGACGGTGACGGTGTGGATCACCGCCTCCTCGTGCACGCAGTCGAATTCGCTGTTGTGGATCTGATAGGCGTTGAGCAGTGCCGCACCCGCCGGCGGGAGACGCTGCGACTGGGCGAGTACGCGCGACGCCGTCCCGCCCGCCGCGTTGCCCCGCAGCAGCTCCGGGACATACGGACCGGTCGAGCCGGCAAGCCCGACACCGAGTGTATCGAGGATGCAGACCTTCGCCGCATCCAGGGCAGCTGCGGGCAGATCGTCATGGCCGGTTCCGACGCAATGGTCGGCCAGCGCGTTGATTGCATCGGGCATGTGTCTTGTCTCCTATCGCCCGCCGGCCTGTCCCGGTGGCGGATACAGTCCCGCCCAGTGGCGCGCGATGTCGGCGCGCCGGGCGACCCACACGTGCTTGTGGCGGCGGACATGCTCGAGGAACCGCTCCAGCCAGACGAACCGTCCGGGTCGACCGATGATCCGCAGGTGCAGCCCGAGCGACATCATGCGCGGTTCACGCTGGCCTTCCCGGTACAGCAGGTCGAAGCTGTCGACCGCATAGCGGTACCACTGTTCCGGCGTGTAGGCGGGTGCCACCCACATCTTCATGTCGTTGCTGTCGATCGCGTAGGGCATGATCAGAATCGGCGCGGCCGAGTGGGTGTCCCAGAACGGCTGGTCGTCGGAATAGTCGTCCATGTGGTAGAGGAAACCGGCCTCTCCCAGCAGGCGGCGGGTGTTGGCGGTCTGCAGATACCGCGACAGCCAGCCGACCGGGCGTTCCCCGACCGTCTCCTCGATCGAGCGTGCGGCCCGCGTGATGAAGTCGCGTTCTTCCGCCTCGTCCATCCGGTGCTGGTGCACCCAGCGCCATCCGTGTGCGCAGGCCTCGTGGCCGTCGGCGGCGATGCGCCGGGCGAGTTCCGGCGATCGTTCGAGACTGAGGGCGGCGGCCGCAAAGGTGGCGGACATGCCATGCCGCGCGAGCAGGTCAAGGATTCTCGGAGCACCCCTGGCCAGGCCGTAGCGGTAGTTGCTCTCGTTGCCGTAGTTCCGCACCGGCCTGCGCAGCGCCACGCCCAGCTCGTCGACCGGATCCGGTCCCCGGTCGCCGTCGGCAACCGTCAGCTCGGCGCCCTCCTCGACATTCACCACCAGCGACAGTGCCAGCCGGCAGCCCCCGGGCCAGATGTCGCCGCTCATCGTCGCTGGTACTGCGTGGAACCGAACATGTTCTCGCGCTCCTCGTCGGTGATCGGACCGCTGCGGCGGCGTTCAGCCAGCACCGCGAGGCCCCGCTCCACTGCCGGACGGGCACCGCACGCCTGCATCCAGCGGTCGACGGCAGGCAGCTGCTCCAGCTCGACGCCGTAGCGTTCATGCAGCCGGCACCACGGGTAGGTCGCCATGTCGGCGATGGAGTAGTCGCCGCCCAGGTATTCGGACTGGTCGAGACGTTTCTCAAGCACGTTGAACAGCCGCCCGACTTCGTTGGTGTACCGCTCGACGGCGTAGGGTATCCGTTCGGGCGCGTAGGAGATGAAGTGGTTGGCCTGGCCGAACATCGGACCGACGCCGCCCATCTGGAACATCAGCCACTCGAGGCACCGGAACCGGGCGGCAGCGTCGGAGGGAAGGAACATCCCGGTCTTCTCGGCGAGGTAGATCAGGATCGCCGCCGATTCGAACAGCGGGTACGGCTCCCCGTCGGGCCCGTCCTGGTCCACGATCGCGGGGATGCGATGGTTGGGCGTGATCGCGAGGAACCGTTCCTGGAACTGATCGCCCTGGCCGATGTTGATGGGAATGACGGTGTAGGGAAGTCCCATCTCCTCCAGCGCGATCGAGACCTTGTGTCCGTTCGCCGTGGGCCAGTAGTAGAGGTCGATCATGCATTCCCCGCATGCCGGTGTGCCGAAACGAGCGGCACGATAGCAACCGGACCCGGGCCTGCACAGGGCGCCGGGCGGCTATTCGGCGGCCCGGATGAGGAATTCGTCGAGCGGGCTGTGCGCGGACCGCGGATCCTTGTACAGGAACCCGTCCTTCATGATCATCGCGAGGTTGTCGCGGTCCTGCAGCAACGCGACGTCCCGGGTCGGGTCGCCGCGCACCAGCAGCAGGTCGGCGAGGAACCCTTCGCGCACCCTGCCGGTTTCCCCTCCCAGTCCCATCAGTTCGGCGCCCACCACCGTTGCGCAGCGCAGCGCCTCGACCGGGGAATAGCCGAAGTACCGGACAAAGTGCTCGATGTCCCGGGCGTTCTGCCCCATGGGCGTGAGCGCGAACCCGTAGTCGCCCCCGACGACCACCCGGATGCCCCGGCTGCGGACCTGCTCGTAAGTCGCGCAGGTCATGTCGAACATCCGTGCCAGCCCGAGCGCCTCGGCGGCATCCGGCTCCATGCCGTAGCGCGCCCCTTCCTTCACCGCGTTGTGCACGAGGCCGAAGGCGGGACCGACGAACACCCGGTCCTTTACGCTCTCCAGCGCGTCGAGCGCTTCCTCGCTGGCGTAGTCGCAGTGGTAGATGCAGTCGATCCCGTGCCTGACCCCGAGCAGCACGCTCTGCGACGAGCGGGCGTGACAGGCCACCATCTTGCCGAAGTCCCGCGCCACGCCGACCAGGGCGGCAACCTCGTCGTCGTGCGTCGGCGTGGTCTCCCCGCCGGCGTGGGGGACGAAGTCGTCTCCCGACAGGTTGATCTTGAGCACGTCGACCCCGTCACGGACGCATTCCCGCGCCACCTTGAGCATTTCCAGCGGCCCGTCGGCCACCAGCCCGAAGCTCTCCTGGTGGATGTGGCGCCGGCGCTCGTCGCCCAGCCCGGCCGTCGTGGTGATTTCGGGCGAGCCCGCCCGCATGCGCGGTCCGGCAAGCATCCCCTCGTTGATCGCGTCACGCGCCGTGACCCCCAGCATCGGCTTGGCCGACGCCGCCTCGAAGATCGAGGTGAACCCGTGCTCGAGCAACAGGCGCAGGTTGCGCGCGACGAGCAGCATGTGGCGCTCGGGCCAGATCTGGCCGAGCTCGGGCGGTGACACCACCCCGGTGAAACTCGGGTGGCAATGTCCTTCGACCATCCCCGGCATCAGTGTCATGCCGGACCCGTCAATCAGCTCCGGCGGCAGTTCTCCCGTCGCCTCGCCCCCGGGGATCACCCTGGAGATCCGGCGTTTCTCGACAACCACGGTCGCGGGCCGGGTTCCGTCAGCCTCTCCGTCCCACACCAACGCGTTGACGATGGCAACATCCGTCATCGGTCCCTCCCCTGCCTGCATGTCATGCGACTATACGGCCGCCGGATCATTGCCGCCATGTGCCGGCGGGTGTCACACTGGACTCGCGCCACGGACCTGGAGGCACGGCCATGGATGACGGATGGGTCAGGGCGGTCGACCTCGACGCCCTCCAGGCTAGGGGACGCGCCGTGTTCCGCAAGGACGGGCGCCAGATTGCCGTCTTCTCCACCCCGAACGGCCCCCTGGCCTGCAACAACCGCTGCCCGCACGAGGGATTCCCTCTGCTCGAGGGCACGCTCGACGGCGACTGCGTGCTCACCTGCAACTGGCACAACTGGAAATTCGACCTGCGCACCGGCATGAACCAGCGCGACGGCGACCGGCTTCGGGTCTACCCGACGGAAGTTCGCGGCGACGGTGTCTGGATCCGGATCGTCGATCCGCCGGTCGAACACCGCATCTCCCGGACCATGGACGGGCTGAGGAACGGGTTCGACACCCACGACCGGGAACGGCTCGCGCGCGAAATCGCGCGGCTGATGCAGCTTGGCGCCGACCCGGTGCTTGCGGTGCGCGAGGCGATCCGCTGGTCGCACGATCGCCTCGAATTCGGCTGGACCCACGCCTTCGCCGGCGCGGCGGACTGGCTGGCGCTGCATGATGCGCACGCCGGGAACGACGAGAACCGGCTGATCTGCCTGCTCGAGCCCGTCGCCCACATGTCGGAGGACGTGCTGCGGGAGGAGACTTACCCCTATCCGGAAGGGATCAGGGAGTGGGACGAGGACGCGTTCGTGGCCGCCATCGAGGCCGAGGACGAGACCGCGGCCGTTCAGTTCGCCCGGGGCGCCATCGCATCACCGGGTGGGTACCAGACCGCAGAGCGGGGTCTCGCCCGGGCAGCGCTTGCCCACTATGCCGACTTCGGCCACTCGGCGATCTATGTCCACAAGACCGGGGAGCTTGTCTCCCGCCTGGGCGCGGAGGTTGCCGAGCCGGTGTTGCTGTCGCTGGTTCGCAGCCTGGTCTCGGCGTTCAGGGAGGACCTGATCCCGGAGTTCCGGACCTATGGGAATGCGCTCGGGCGCATGGAAACAAACGGAACCGGCGCAGTGCCTGACGCGTCCCGGTTCCGCACCTGCGCTCCGGCCCGGGCCATGGAGCTGGCGGCCGGGTGCGGCACCGACCGGTCGGCGGAACTCTTCCGCGTCCTGCTCGAGGCCAGCGCCGTGAACATGCTCGCGCTCGACCTGGAGCACCTCGAGGACCTTGACCAGCCCTACGGCAACGATGTCGGCTGGCTCGACATGACCCACGGGCTCACCTTCGCGGACGCAGCACTCGGTTTCTGCCGCAGGTGGCCGGACCTCTGGCCCGCGGCGCTGTTGCAGATGGCGTGTTTTGCCGGCCGGAACGGCGGGTACCAGGATGAGCGGATCACGCCCGGGGACTGGATGGTGAGCGACCTGGCGGCGTTCTTCCGGTCGGTGGAAAACCGCCTGCTCGATCACGGTGAGGAGGCGTACATCGTCTCGGTGCACCTGCTCAAGACCACCATGGCGATCCGCGCCCTCGCCGCCGCCCCGGAAGCGGGGGATGGCGGCGTCCTCGCGGCCGCGGCCCTGAACCGCATGCTGAACTCGCCGATCCGCCGCCGCATGGTCCGGCGTACCGCCCGCCAGGCCCTTCGTTTCGTCGAAGTCGACATCTGAGCCCGTCCAACCGACCGCAGGGTCGTTGCCGACCACACTCGCACGGCACTTGCCGGTCCATTCGCTGCTGCTTGCCTGCCCGGCGTCGGCACACTCGAAGCACGGGACGCCGGTTTGCGGCTCAATCGGGGTCAATGCAGAAACGCGAACCTCGCCACGTCCTGAATCCGGGACCAGTGCGGCGACATGGGCGTCGGCTTTCGGGCCTTGCCGCCCGTGAAGTCTACAGTTCGAGTTGGTGTCGGACCCAATCGTCAGGACACGTCGAGCAAGCCGGTTCGTTCTAACTGGCAGCGGTAGACACACGATACCGGCAAGAGCCGGCATCAGCATCGGTTCCGCCACATTGCGGCGCTCTCCACCCGCCGGGACAGTCCGTGATGCTGCGATGTACCCGGGCAGGTTTGCCGAAATACCTGCCCAATACCGGTTGTTCTCCCGTCGTTTTATGCGCGCATCCGGCGTACAGGTTGAATTCAGAGCTCCTGCCAGGCGCGAACTCATGGATCGTGCGCTGTTCGGGAACTCTTGCGAGCGTCCGTTCGTCGGTCACCATTGATTTGATTGTGGTTTCCACTCGTGGGGCTGTCCTGGAACAGGAAAGTGGAAACTCACGGGCCGGCCCGGGCGAAACACCCGTTCTGACGCCGGGATTTGGAGCCCGGCGCACTCCCGGGGACGCTGGTGACGGATTCGACGGCAGGGATCAGCGGTCCGGCCTCCCCGGAAAGTGCCCCCGTAATGTGCCTCGACCTGCGCCTGCGAGCGGAAAGCCGGCGCACGCGCGAGGCGCTGCCCAGGGCGCCGACCTGGCTCGGTCTCTCGCATCGCGCACTCGAGGGCGACCGATCAAGCGGAGGAGGTCCGGCCATTCACCGGTTCGGCAACCGTATGCGTTGTCGTCGGACGGAACTGGGTGCCCCGGGCGGCGAAACGCCGGGCGGCCACTTCGGCCCGGACGGACCGGCCGGGAGCAGCGTGAGGACAACATGGTACCGATCGGAACCCGGCCTGCACCCGATCCGGCATCAATTCGACCGACCCGTCGCCGCCCACCTTCCGATCGACGTACCGGCCTGTCATGCCGTGCACCTGATCCGGACCCGGCTGGCCGCGAAGGGGATCCAGGCATGCCGGACATCGTTCCGTGAAAGCCCGCGGACCCGGGTGCGGTTCACCACCCGCCTGCGCCGGACCAACAGCACACTGATCGTCAACCGCCGGGACACCCGTCCGGAGCCGAGGAGGCTCACCACTCATCGTTCGCGGGTGAAAAACCTGCCATCCATCGCACGGGGATTCGCCTGACGAACCGACAGACACCAGACAATGTGGGACCACGTTTATATCAATTTTAAAATAATATCACGATAAATCAACGGATTAACGCGCAGAGATACAGGTAAACTGCCGAATCGGGTTGTGATCATTTGCAGAAACAGTAGCATGTCAAGTGTAGAATTATTTTGCATACGAAAACGCTGTTCGAGGAGGGAAACCATGTTCCACAGAATTCTCGTCGCGGGCGTTGCCGTCGCCGGCCTGTCGCTCGGCATGGCGCAACCGGTCATCGCGCAGGACACCTTCGTCCGGATTGCCACCGCCGGGTCGGGCGGCAATTACTACCGCCTCGGCGGCGGGTTGGCCGCGATCTACAATGATACCGTCGACGGCGTTCAGGCCTCGATCCAGGCTACCGGGGGATCGGTGGAGAATCTCGACCTGCTCGCCGACCAGGATGTCGAGGTCTCGTATCTCTCCGGCAGCGTGGGTCAGCAGGCCTTTACCAGTACCGGCCGATACAAGGACCGCCCGGGGGACCGCTACAAGGGACTCCGCGCGATCGCCACGGTCTATCCCAACCCCCAGTGGTTCATCACGATGGACGAGGACATCAAGTCGATCGACGATCTCAAGGGCAAGCGCATCTCGGTCGGCATGCAAGGCAGTTCCGGCGAAGCCTGGTGGCGAATGATCATGGAGTACAAGGGCTGGACCTATGCCGACATCCAGCCGGAATTCACGGTGCACCAGGCCGCCATCGACCAGGTCCGCAACCGGCAGATTGACGCGATAGTGTGGCCCGACGCGCCCGGTTCGGCCTCCATCCAGCAGGTCGCCGATACCGGACTTGCTCGCCCGCTCGATATTGACGCCGACCTGATCGAATACATGGATGGCGAGGGGCTCGACTATGCGTACACGATCCCTCCGGCAGCCAATCCGTTCGGAGACTTCTCGGTGGAATCCTTCGCCTCACCGATCACCTTCGCCACTCATACGGGCATGTCCGAGGACATGATCTATGAACTTACCAAGGCGATGTTCGAGAACAAGGAACGCTTGATCAAGGTGCATCCTCTGGCGGAATTCATGACGCTCGAAAACGCCATGAGCGGTCTGCCGTTTCCGCTGCATCCGGGCGCCGAGCGCTACTATCGCGAGAAGGGCCTGATGTAGCACGCTCCCCTGTCTCAAACCCTGGCCGGAGTGCCGCGACAGTCGCGGCACTCCGTTCGTGCTGGATGTCTGGACGGAATAATTGGCTCAGCGAAAGTCCGATAGGGCGCCGGATGGCGCCGGCGAATGGCAGCGTCCGGAACTCGAGGGCGAGGGTGTCATCGACATCGACGCCCTGCAGGTCCAGAGCGATGTTCCTTCGACGACGCGACAGCTGACCGGGTACTGGGTTTACATCTTCGCCACCGTCGCCGTTCTGGCCTCGCTCTTTCACCTCTACACCGCCGGGTACCGTCCGCTGCCCGCGATGGAGCAGCGCCCGATCCACATGGCGACCATGCTCTTCCTGGGCTTTCTGCTCTATCCGGCAGCGAAATCTCGACTGGCGGGCAACCCGGGCATCGTCGATGTGATCCTTGCCCTGACGGGTGCGGGTTCGGCCTATTACCTGGCCTATAACTACCTCGACATCGTGATGCGCGGCGGATATCCGACCGAACTCGACCTCGTCGTGGGCACCGTCTTCTGCCTCGTCGTGCTGGAGGCCGCACGCCGGACCATCGGCATGTTCCTCGTGGTGCTGTCGGCGATCTTCCTGGGCTATCTGTATTTCGGACCCAGCCTGCCGGGCGTGCTGGCCCACGGCGGGTTCAGCTATGAACGGATCATCCGCCAGATGTACATGTCGACCGAGGGCATCTTCGGCATCGCGGTCGGTGTGTCAGCAACCTATGTCTATGTCTTCATTCTCTTCGGCGCGTTTCTGCAAAAGTCAGGCACCACAACCTTCTTCACCAATCTCGCCTTCGCCGCGGCCGGCCACAGTCCCGGCGGGCCGGCCAAGGTGGGCATCCTCGCCAGCGGCATGATGGGCATGATCCAGGGATCGTCCGCGGCCAACGTCGCCTCCACCGGCGTTTTCACGATCCCGCTGATGAAGCGGCTGGGCTTCAGGGGATACTTCGCCGCCGCAGTCGAAGCCGTAGCCTCCTGCGGCGGACAGTTCCTGCCGCCGGTCATGGGGGCGTCGGCATTCATTATGGCCGAATACCTGCAGGTGCCGTACGCGCAGGTCGCCCTCGGCGCGATCTTGCCCGCAGTGCTCTACTATGCCGCGGTCTATCTCCAGGTGCATTTGAGGGCGCGCAAGCTCGGGATGCAGGGCCTGCCGCGCGACCGGTTGCCCAACGTGCGCAATGTGGTGCTGTCGCATGGGCATCTGGTGCTGCCGATCTTCCTGCTCATCGGGATGCTGCTGTTCGGCTTCACGCCGCTTTTTGCCGCATTCTTTTCGATCATCAGCGTGGTGTTCATCAGCGCGTTGCGGCCACACACGCGGATGGGCATTCGGGACATCGCCGATGCCATGGTGCTGGGCGCGCGCAACACGATCTCGACCGCGATCGCCTGCGCGGCGGTAGGCTTCATTGTGGGTACCGCGGCGCTTTCCGGTATCGGCCTTCTGATGACGCAGTCCATCATCGGCATCGCGGACGGCAACCTGCTGCCCGCGCTCCTGCTCGCGGCGGGAGCGTCGCTCTTCCTCAGCTTCGGCCTGCCCACGACATCGGTCTACATCATCACCGCGACACTGGCGGCGCCAAGCCTCGTCGACATGGGGTTGCCGCCGCTCGTCGCGCATCTCTTCTGCTACTACTGGGGTGGGGTTTCGGCGATCACGCCACCCGTGGCGCTGGCGGCCTATGTCGGAGCGGGGATCGCCAATGCGCCGTTGATGAAGTCGGGCTTCACCGCGATGCGCCTCGGTATGGCGGCCTACATCGTGCCCTTCGTCTTCGTCTATGCCCCGGCGCTCGTGCTCTGGCAGGACGCGCCGCTCTGGCAAGTGGCCATAGGTGTCGCAAGCGGACTCCTGGCCGTGGTCTGCATGGCCGCCCTCGGCGAGCAGTACGCGTTCCGTGCCCTGTCCCTGCCCAAACTGGGGCTGTTGCTTGCGGCGGTCGTCCTCATCGTGGCTCCGGCGCTTTGGACCTCGGCCGTTGCTGCCCTTATCGTGTGCGGCTTGTTGGGCTTCGAGTATGTCCGCACCCGAAACGCGGCACCGGACCCGACAACGAATGACCGTACCACGGCCTGACGGAACCGACCCGGGCGTCGGGCCATCCATCGCACCGTCCCGGAGCGACTGCGTAGCGTGTCGTCAACCCGGATTCCGCGCCGGGGTCCAGGCGCATCGGGGAACTGCATGTGAGAAAGTCCCCTTGCGAGAAGAACATGTTCAGTTGCGAAGGAACGTCCCGATGCCACAAGCGTTCGGTCGCGGCATCGCGCAAGGGTTGGCCTCTCCGACATCGGAAACCCGCCGCGTGAGATGCGGCCTTCACCGGCTACTCACTATTCAGGAGGCGTCGTCTCCGCCTGAACCGACGTAGCGAGCCAGATCCATTGAATCGTGCGGCAGTCGAAGCATGTCGACGTTGGGTGGCTCGGACGAGCCTGCAATGCGATACGGCACGAAGTGCCGACCTCTTCACCCGGCACGCGCGACGTGAAGTGTCATGAGACCCTCCGCGATATCGTCGCGTTGGCGCGAGCCGGCAGCGTGCGGTCCGTCGGTGAGGGTTTGGATGGCGTGGGTCAGGGTCTCGCTATGGATGCGCGCCTGGGCATGTCCGAACCACTCGGCAGTCCAGCGGAGAATGTTCCGAAAATCGCTCTCAGCCGTGGCGGTCAGCCGAACGCGCCAGCGGCGGCTGGTCATTGTCCGGCGTCGGAGTTCGACGACGGATCGGCAAGCGCCTCCCTGGACAGGGCAGAAAGATGGTCTTCCAGCGTATCGGCCGTCTCGAACGTGCGGAATCGTCCAGCCGCCATATCGGCAATACCGGTATCGGCTGCTTCGCGTAGCGCATTGAGGCGGACCTGATCCTCGGACTCCTGCCGCTCGACCAGTCTCAAGCCCTCGCGCATGACCTCACTGGCAATCTGGTAGCGGCCTGACGCCACCAGCCTGGCGACGAGGTCCGCCTGATGATCGGTCAGCACGACGTTGCGCGTCGGCATCATGCGTACTCGCGGTGGGGAACAGATTGATGACACATTATGCCAATTCAGGTCCTGGGGGCACGGTCACATGCCGGGGTAGAGACCAATACGCATGTCGGCGGAGGTCCTGACGATCTACTGGCAGGCACAGGCGTCTGACCGTCCATCGCTCCTATCTGGAGCGATTGCCTTGCGTGTCGTCAACCCGGCTTTCTTGCCCGCCTCACATGCATCGGGGAACCGCATGGCCGGGTAGCCGGGAACCGCACGGCTTCCCGGTCAGGACAGCGAGATCTCGTTTATCAGCCGCTCGCCGGCATAGAACCGGTCCGCGTTCGCGAAGATCTCGCGGAACTTGATCAGCATGGTGTCGCGCGTTCCCGGCGCGTGGTGCGGGGTCAGGACCACGTTGTTGAACGGGGCGAAGGGACTGGGGCCCGGCGGTGGTTCGACCTCGAACACGTCGAGCCCGGCTCCCCCCAGGTGCCCGGAGCGAAGCGCATCCAGCAGTGCTGGTTCCGAGACCACCGGCCCCCGGGCACAGTTGATCAGGACGGTGCCCGGCCGCATCGCGGCCAGCGCCTCGGCGTCGATCATGTGCAGGGTGCTGTCGGTGAGCGGTACGTGCAGGGTGACGAAGTCGGACCTGGCGAGCAGGTCCGGCAGGCTCGCCCGTTCGGTCGCAAGCTCGGCCTCCAGCGCCGCGGGCATGTCGAGGATGTCATGGTAGATGCTTCTCGCCTCGAAGCCGATCAGGCGGCGGGCCACCTGGCGGCCGATGCGGCCGAGCCCGATGATGCCGACCGTCGCGCCCATGAGCTGGCGCGCCGTCGCCCGGAAGGTGTTGGAGTGCCAGCGCCCGGCCCTCAGCTCGCTGTCACAGAACGCGAGCCGGCGACCGACCGCCAGCATCAGCATGACCGCGTGTTCGGCGACACCCTCGCTGGTCCCCTGCGGTGTCACCGCCAGCCTGATCTGGCGCCGCATCAGTGCCCCGGTGTCGACGGTATCGTGGTAGCCGACACCCTGGTGCAAGACCAGGCGCAGTTTCGGCGATGCGTTGATGTCCTCGGCCGACAACCTGGCTCCGCCGACAATCGCCACTTCGGCCTCGGCCAGCAGGCGCCGGCACTCGTCCTCGCTCCCGTCCTCGAGCGTGAGCAATTGATAGCGGTCCTGCGGCATGGTGGACCGGATCAGGTCGTAGAAGTCCTGTTCGGCCTTGATGAGATAGAGCACCTTGATCGCCATGTCGGTCCCGTCGCGAAGGTTTCGGCGCGGTGGATGTAGCCCGGCGACCGGGAGCGGCAAAGCAAATTCTTCCCCGCAGCCCGGGGTATGGCCGGCGCGCGCAAGCTGCTAGAAGTCGGCCGTGCCGCGCACGAAGGGATGATCACATGGCAACCTACCTGAAGACCGGACTGACCGAGGCCGAACGGGCGGAGGAACAGACGAAGGTGCGGGCCATCGTCGAGGAGACGCTGGCCGAGATCGAGGCCCGGGGCGACGAGGCCATCGCCGAGCTGTCAGCCCGTTTCGACAACTGGGAACGGGAAGACTTCCGGCTGACGGACGGGGAAATCGAGCGCTGCCTGGCCCGGATGGATGCGTCCGACCTTGACGACATCCGGTTTGCCCAGGACCAGATCCGCAGCTTCGCCCGGGTCCAGAAGGATGCGCTGCGCGACGTCGAGGTCGAAACGCTTCCCGGTGTCATCCTCGGTCACCGCAACATCCCGGTAAACAGCGTTGGCTGCTACGTGCCAGGCGGCAAGTACCCGATGATCGCCTCGGCCCACATGAGCGTGGTGACGGCGAAGGTCGCCGGGGTCGCGCGCATCGCCGCCGCCTCCCCGCCGTTCGCCGGCGAGCCGCACCCGGCGGTGGTCAGCGCGATGCACCTGGGGGGCGCGGACGAGATCTACTGCCTCGGCGGCATCCAGGCGGTCGGGGCCATGGCGCTCGGGACCGCCACGATCTCGCCGGTCGACATGCTGGTCGGGCCCGGCAACGCGTTCGTCGCCGAGGCCAAGCGTCAACTGTTCGGACGCGTCGGCATCGACCTGTTCGCCGGTCCGACCGAGACCCTGCTGATCGCCGACGAGACGGTGGACGGCGAACTCTGCGCAACGGACCTGCTCGGCCAGGCCGAGCACGGACCGACCTCGCCCGCGATCCTGCTGACCACCTCGGAGACACTGGCGCGCGATACCCTGGCCGAGGTCGAACGACAGCTGCGGCACCTCGCAACGGCCGAGATTGCCGGGCAGGCCTGGCGGGACTACGGCCAGGTCATCCTGTGTGACGATCGCGACGAGATGCTGGCACAGGCTGACAGGATTGCGTCGGAACACGTGCAGGTCATGACCCGCGATCCCGACTGGTTCCATCGCAACATGACCAACTACGGCGCCCTGTTCCTCGGTGCGGAAACAAATGTCTCCTACGGCGACAAGGTCATCGGAACCAACCACACCCTGCCGACGCGCGGTGCCGCCCGCTACACCGGCGGGTTGTGGGTCGGGAAGTTCCTGAAGACCTGCACCTACCAGAAGATCACCTCGCCCGAGGCCACCGTGCAGATCGGCGAGGTATGCTCTCGACTGTGCGCGCTCGAGGGTTTTGCCGGCCACAAGGAGCAGGCCGACATCCGCGTGCGGCGGCACGGTCGCATCAACAGTGCAGGCAATGCCTGACCAGCAGCGGGAAACCGGACCATGAACCGTACACGAGCACTCGAGCGTTTCCGCCTCGACGGACAGGTCGCGCTGGTCACCGGGGCCGGACGCGGTCTCGGGCGTGCCTGTGCCATTGCCCTTGCCGATGCGGGCGCCGAGGTCATTGCCATGAGCCGGACCGAGAGCGAGCTCACAGCACTTGCCGACGCCATCAGGGCGGACGGCGGCACCGCGAGAACGGTGGTCTGCGACGTGTCGGACCCGGCCGCGATCGAGGCGGTGGTCCCGCCGCTCGGCCGGATCGATGTGCTGGTCAACAACGCCGGCACAAACATCCCCGAGCCATTTCTCGACGTCAGTCTCGAGCATCTCGACACCATCCTGAACCTCAACGTGAGGGGTGCGTTCCTGATGGCACAGGCCGTTGTCCGCGGCATGCGCGAGCGTGGACACGGAGGCTCGATCATTCACATGTCATCGCAGATGGGACACGTGGGCGCTCCGATCCGGACCGCCTACTGCGCCAGCAAGCACGCGATCGAGGGACTGACCAAGGCAATGGGGGTCGAGCTCGCTCCCTACGGCATCCGGGTCAACTCTGTCGGGCCCACCTTTGTCGACACGCCGCTTGCCCGCGGCTTTCTCGACGACCCGGAGTTCAACCGCGACGTGCTCGACCGGATCGCGATGGGCAGGCTGGCGCTCGCCGAGGAAATCGCCGACGCCGTGCTCTACCTCGCGGCCCCCGCCTCGGCCATCGTCACCGGAACCAGTATCGTGGTCGACGGCGGCTGGACCGCCCGGTAGCTCCGAGCCTGCGCCGGGCCAGTGGACGGGCTACGGCTCGGTGTCGACGGTGGAGCATCCCGACACCGGAGCGGGTTCCCGAAGAACGCGCCGAGGGAACAGGCGATGCCGGTATCGGTTCCGGGCCTTCTCCGGTTGCGGCACCGAGGCAGGAACCGGGATACCGAGCCGGCGGACGGACGTGGATGCCCGGAACGAATCCGGGCATGACGTGAGGGGACAGCGCGCACGCGAACAGCCCTCTCGCCCGGGACAACCCTCCGGCTTCCCTGCCAGGCCGCCAGGGTGTGCAAACGCCCAAATCGTACACACGAGGCAACCATGCGCACCAACATCGACATCGACGACGCGCTGATGGCGAAAGCCCTGAAGGCGAGCGGCCACAGGACCAAGAAAGCCACCGTCGAGGAGGCGCTGCGCCTGCTGGTCCGCACCCGGCGACAGGGGCGCCTCCGCAGGCTGCGTGGCAAGCTGCGCTGGGAGGGCTCGCTCGACGAGATGCGGCGGGAGCGGTGATCGTCGTCGATCCATCGGTCTGGATCGACTGGTTCAACGGCGCCGAGACCCGCGAGACCGCACTGCTCGACGGCATTCTCGGCGTGGAGCCGGTGATCGTCGGCGATCTCATCCTGACCGAGGTCCTGCAAGGCTCGTGCAGCGAGCGAGACTATCGCCGGGCGCGCAGGGCGCTCGACACGTTGATATTCGAACCCATGGTCGGCTGCGACATCGCGCTCGCCGGTGCCCGTACCTTCCGCACCCTGCGCGCCCGGAGCGTGGCCGTGCGCAAGACCGTCGACATGCTGATCGCAACGTTCTGCATGGAGAACGGGTACGAACTACTGCACGCTGACCGGGACTTCGACACGATTGCGGCGGCGTCGGAGCTGAGGACGCTGTAGGCGGGGGGACGCGTTGACGAAGCCCCTGGCCCGGATTTGCCCCCATGTCACCCCGGACGAAGCGAAGCGGAGATCCGGGGTCCGGGAGCGATGGTCCCGGGCGTTTGAACGGTCGCGCTGGCCCCCGGCTCAGGCCCCGCGAGAAGGACAGGAGGCGCCCTTCACCGGCCGACTCAATCGAAGGCGACAGGAGAACGGCCACGCCCGTCCACGGCTTCACCGAAAGCCAGCAGTGCCGGGCAGACCGGTTGAGGGCCACGGGACGGGTCCAGGCCGAAAGACGGGCCGGTCCGTCGTGGCGACCAGTGCGCCGGTATCCTGCAGCCGAAGAGGCTGTTCCCCGTGGGCCAGTGCGTCGGGCGCGCGGGCTTCAGTCCAGCGAGCGCGCCCAGACATCCTGGGGCGGGGTGTTCGCGGGGTCGCGGGCGCGCAGCGCATAGTAGTCGAGGTAGGGCACATAACCGGCGTGGACCCGGCGCAGTTCCGTGACCGCGTCATCATGCAGGTCGACCCTGAGGTCGAGGTCCAGCGTGCAGTCCGCGCCGCGGACCACCAGGGCCGCGGATCGCTCCGGCAGGTGTTCACCGGTTGCCGCGGCCTGACCGCCGGCGTCCCTCCCCGCCTCGAGCGCCTGAAGCAGCCGCTCGTCGAGTTCGCCTCCACGGGTGTTCTTCCAGCTTTCCTCCATGGCGACGACCGTGGCCTCCCCGGCCAGTACGTTGCCGAAGACCGCGTACCCGTCCCCGGTCCGGTGACCGGCCCACGGACGGCAGTTCTCGCCGGTGTGCATCGCGACAACACCGTCCGCGGTGACGATCGCGACCTGGCGGTAGCTGAATCCGGGATCCGCGGCCGCGAGCTGAACCAGCACCTGGCGGGGAAGAACTCCGGCGGCGAGATGCTCCACCGCCATGTGTCCCAGGGCCGGATTGGCGAAGGCCTGGGTGGAAAGCACCGCCCGGTCGCGAACGAAGAACGGGCAGTATCCCCCGACACCGAGCGAATAGGTGGCGATCCCCACCCCCACCCGCTCGGTCCGCGCACACCGTGCCAGAATGGTAAACGTCATGAGTGACCTCCTACAGTGGTCCGGGCCAGCGTCCGACCAGCGGTGCCGAGGCCAGTACCGGTCGCCGCGCCACCCGGGAGGGTTCCGAGCTGCGCCACAGCAACAGCAGCACGATCGCGAGGTTGATCAGGTTCCAGGCGAACCCGTTCAGGAAGGCGGCCTCATACGACAGGGTGAGATCGTAGATCGCACCCGACATCCAGCCGCCGAGCGCCATGCCGCCGATGGTAGCGGACAGTACCATGCCCACGCGCACACCGACCTCCGATGCCGGAAACCACTCACGGATGATGACCGCGTAGGCCGGCACGATCCCGCCCTGGAACAGCCCGAAGATCGCGGAGACCGCATACAGGCTCCACATCGTATCAGCGGGCAGGTACAGCAACAGGCAGAGTGCCTGCAGGGCCGAGCCGATCAGCAGGGTCGGCACGGCTCCGATCCGGTCCATCACAACCCCGAAGCCGATCCGGCTGACCACTCCCAGGCCCAGCATCAGCGAGAGCGCGGCCGAACCGCTTTCGGCACCCAGCCCGAGATCGACGCAGTACGCAACGATGTGGACCTGGGGCATCGCCATGGCCACGCAACAGGCGAGGCCCGCCACCACCAGCAGGGACTGCAGCACCCGGGGCGGCACCGGCGAGGCTCCGGAGGCCGACGAAAAGTCCGGATCCGCTTCCAGCACTTCCTTCGGTGTCGGCCGGCGGAGCGCCAGGCCCAGCGGCACCATCACCACGCAGCACACCGCACCGATCACCAGGTGCGTGCCCTGCCAGCCGGCGACATCCAGCAACACGGTCACAACGGGCGGCCAGACCGTGCCGGCGAGATAGCTGCCGCTTGCCACGAGCGCCACCGCGATCCCGCGCCGGCGGCGGAACCACAGCGAGATCCCGGCAATCATCGGTCCGAAGGTCGCGGCCGATCCCAGCGCGCCGATCAGCACACCCTGGAAGAACAGGTAGAGCCAGAAGTTCCCGGTCAGGGCTGCGCCTGTATAGCCGAGACCGAGGCTGAACCCGGCGACCACCACCGGGACCCACACGCCGAACCGGTCGACGAGGCGGCCCATGACGACATTGCCGGCCATGATCCCGACCATGGTCACGGTGTAGGGCAGTGACGCCGTGCCGCGGTCGACATCGAACTGGGTCTGGACCTCGGGCAGGATGACCACCGACGACCACAGGCCGACACCGCCCGTCGTGCCGATGATCAGGGAAACGACAAGGCGCCACCACGCATACGGGCTGTCAACGCCACCGGCAAACGCCGGCGTGGTCTCATCCGGCCGGGGCGAAGGCATCGAGCGCCCGCATGTCCGCACCCGCTGCCCCGTCGGCCGGCAGTGCCTGCAGCACCACCTGGTCGGCACCGGCCAGGCAGTGCGCCTCGATCACGTCGTGAATACGGGCCTCGGTTCCCCACACCACCATGGCATCAAGGAACCTGTCCGATCCGCCGTCGGCCAGTTCCCCTTCGGTGAACCCGAGCCGCAACCAGTTGTTCCGGTAGTTCGGGAGCGCGAGGTAGCGTGCCATCTGCTGCCTGGCCACACTGCGCGCCGTGTCCGCGTCCGTGGTCAGGCAGATTTTCTGTTCCACGCAGAGCCATGACCCGGGACCAAGCACGGCGCGTGCCTGCGCGGTGTGCTCCGGGGTCACGCAATAGGGCAGCGCGCCGCGGGTGCGCTCACGCGCAAGCGTCAGCATGCGGGGACCGAGAGCGGCCAGGACCACCGACCGCTCCGTCCGGCGGATCGTTTCATCCAGGGGTGCTGCCTCCAGGGCCGAGAGATAGGAACGCATCGTCGCGACCGGCGGGCCGTAGGCATGGCCGCGCGCACCGGTGACCAGCGGGACATGCGAGACACCGAGCCCGAGGATGAACCGGTCGCCCCACAGCCCGTTCAGGCTGTCATGGGCCTGGGCGGACGTCACCGCGTCGCGGGCATAGATATTGGCGATCCCGCTGGCAATGGTGAGCCGGTCGGTGCGCGAGAGCATGAAGGCTCCGAGCGCGATGCTCTCCCATGACAGCGACTCCGGGTACCAGAGCGCCGCGTATCCGCGCCGTTCCACGGCCTGGGCCAGGAGCGCCACCTCGTCGGGTCCGAGGCCGTTGGTCGAACACCAGATCCCGAGTCCGTCGGGTCGCTGCATTGGTCAGGTCTCCGGTTGCGGTATGCGCTCAGCGACCGGTAAAGACCGGGATTCGCTTCTCGCGGAACGCCAGCCCGCCCTCTGCCTGGTCGGCGCTGCGCCTGATTGCAAGCAGCTCCGAGCGGGCGCGGGCATGCTGTTCGCTCGGCCCCAGCGGTGTCACCGTCTCGCGGACGAACCGCTTGAGCATGCCGACAACCATCGGTGCGCTGACGGCCAGTGTCCGAGCCCATTCGAGCGCCGCGTCAACATGTTCGCCTGCGGGGACCACCCGGTTGACCATGCCGCATTCGCGCGCCCGTTCGGCACTGAACCGCGCGCCGGTCAGCATGAACTCCATCGCGACCTTGTGCGGGATTCGCGCGGCGGTACTGGCGATCAGGCCGCCGCAGAACCCGAGTTGGGCCTCGGGGTAGAAGAACTCCGCCGTCTCGTCGGCCACCGCCATGTCGCAGAACTGCACCAGGCAATAGGCCCCGCCGACACAGTATCCCGACACCGCGGCGATCACCGGCTTGTCGAGCACGACACCGACACCGGGCATGCACTCCCACAGGTCGGGATCGACCGGCGGATCGGTGATGTCGGCCCCGACGGAGAATGCCCTGTTCCCCGAAGCGGTGAGAATCGCGCAGCGATCATCTGAATCGCGATACCGGATGAACGCGTCCCTGAGCTCGGCGACCAGCGCGTTGCTCAGCGCGTTCAGCCGCAGTGGCCGGTTGATGGTGATGCGTGCGATCCGGTCCGACGATTCGTACAGGACCAGGGGTTCCTGATCGCTCATGGCTGTCCCCACCGTATGCCTGAAGTCTGCGGGCCCGCGGCCCGGGACCAAATCTCAGTAGGCGACCGGTGTCGCGTGCCGACCGTCCCGGTGCCATTTCCAGTAGAGATCGGTGACCCTCCGAGTCACCGGCCCCGGGCTGTCGTTCGACAGGATCCGGTTGTCGATCCGTGTGACCGCGATGATACCGCCCGCGGTGCTCGTCAGAAACACCTCGTCGGCATCGTGCAGGTCTTCCGGGGTCAGATCGGCGGTGGCAGCATCGAGGCCGAGTTCCACGCACAGCTCGAGCGCCGCCAGCCGGGTCACGCCCTCGAGCGAGCCGCTCGCCGGCGTGCGGACCGAGGAACCCGAGACCGCGAACACGTTGAACCCCGGCCCCTCGGTCACATGCCCCGCGAGGTCGAGCAGAATCGCGGTGTCGGCCCCCGCGTCCTCGGCCTCGAACATCGCGCGGACCATGTCGCCGCGATTGTAGTTCTTGATTGTCGGATCGACCGATTCGGACGGGATGCGCGGGGTGGACGCGATCATCACGTGGGCGCCGCGCCGCTGGATCTCCGCCGACAGCACGTCGATCCATGGCAGGGCGTAGGCGATGAAGGTGTTGGAAATGCCGCTTATCGCACCCCGGACACGCGCGGGCGGCACGCCCCGCGTGCAGACCATGGCCACGTAGGAATCGCGGTGGCCCGAGAGGCGGACGCATTCCGCCAGGATGGCGGTGAGCGCGTCGTCGTCGTGGCGGATCGACATCCGCACCCCTTCGAGCGACGCCCGGAAACGCCTGAGGTGATCGTCGAGGCGGAAGAACGCGCCATCGTGCACGTGCACCACGTCGTAACAGGCGTCCGAGCGGGTAAACCCGAAGTCGAGCACGGAGATCCTGGCATCGGAGATCGGCACGTACCTGCCGTCCACATATGCGGCTCCATCGGGCCAGCAGCCGGTCTCCAGCCGCTCGCGTGTCATCCCTGGGTCGAGGTTCATGGCAGCCTCCGTGCGTGGGTTCCGTTCCAGTGTGCCCGCCGGTGCGGTCAGCCCGCAACCTCGCGGAACCGGCGCAGGACCTCGATATGCTCGTCGATCGAGGCGACGTCGTACAGCGGGTAGATGGTGAGCAGCGTCGCGCCGAGCCCGCGCCAGCCCTCGATCTCGGATGCCCACTCGTCCTCGTCAGTGGTCCGCACCCTCAGCCAGGCCTCGATGCCGAAGTCGCCGGGGTTGCGGCCCTCGGCCTCGAGCATGCCGCGCAGGGTCTCGACCATGGCCCTGGCCGCATCGTCGGGTGGCGAGATCGGGATCCAGCCGTCGCCGAGACGGGCCGCGCGGCGCAGCGCCGCCCGATGGGTGCCGCCGAACCATACCGGGATCGGTCGCTGGACCGGCATCGGCCTGATGCCGGCGCCGGCGACGGTGTGCCACTCTCCCTCGAAGTCGACCAGTTCCTCGGTCCACAGCCGGCGCATGAGCCGGACCTGCTCGCCCATGCGCCTGCCCCTGGTCTCCCAGTTCTCGTTGAGACAGGCGTACTCGACGAAGTTCCACCCGGACCCGACACCGAGCCGCAGGCGCCCGCCGGAGAGCATGTCGACCTGGGCCGCCTGTTTCGCGACCAGGGCCGTCTGGCGCTGCGGCAGGATCAGGACCGCGGAGGCGAGACCAATCCGGCTGGTGCAGGCGGCGAGGTAGCCCAGCGTCACGAAGGTCTCGTGGAACTCGTCCTGCCAGGTGTAGGGCGGCTGCCAGCCCGGGTGTCGCGACGGATCGGCACCGAGCACGTGGTCGGGAACGTCGATGCAGTCGTAGCCCAGGTCCTCGGCTGCCTGGGCCCAGTCGCGGATGGCCACCGGATCGGACCCGATATGGCGGGTCGGAAAGAACGCGCAGAGACCGGCCATGGGATATCTCCGTACCAGGGTTTGCGAACCGTGCCCGCCCACGTACTGTGCGCCGGCAGGCACAGCATAGCGGAGGCTGGAGGACAACACATGGCTGAGCTGAACGGACGCACGATCCTGGTGACCGGTGGCGGATCCGGAATCGGCCGGGCGACAGCCCGGGCGGCGCACGAAGCGGGTGCCTCGGTGATCGTGACCGACATCGACGAAGAGGCCGGCGCCGCGGTGGCGGACGAGGTCTCCGGCCGGTTCATGGTCCAGGACGTCACCGACGAAGACCGCTGGCAGGAGGTGATGCAGTCCTGTCCGGTCCTGCACGGGCTCGTCAACAATGC
Organism: Alphaproteobacteria bacterium; assembly: GCA_022822665.1. GTDB lineage: Bacteria > Pseudomonadota > Alphaproteobacteria > Thalassobaculales > Thalassobaculaceae > Bin52. Next base: position 93,882 of record JAJEAR010000024.1, read on the forward strand.
CGGCATCGGCATCACCCGCCCCCTGCTCGAGACCACGCTGGAGGAGTGGAGGCTGCAGCAGTCCGTCAATGTCGAGGGCGTGTTTCTCGGGGTCAAGCACGCAATCCCGGTGATCCGTGATTCCGGGGGCGGATCGATCGTCAACCTGTCCTCGGTGGCGGGCCTGGTCGGCAACAGCGTCGGCCTGTCGTGCTACAGCGCCACCAAGGGCGCGGTCCGGCTGTTTACCAAGTCGGCGGCGCTGGAAAGTGCGCGCAGCGGCTGGAACGTGCGGGTCAACTCAGTTCATCCCGGCATCATCGATACCCCGATCTGGGACAAGCTGGCCGCCAGCGGCAACACCGTGATCAATGATCCCCGCGCATCGAGCGACCCTGTGGAACGTGCCTCGGCACGGGTCCCCGGCGGCCGGCCGGGCCTGCCGGAGGACGTGGCCCGCACCATCATCTTCCTGCTGTCGGAGGCGTCGAGCTACATGACCGGGAGCGAGCTCGTGGTCGATCACGGCATGACCGCGGGGGTGTGATTGGCCATGCGGATCACGACGACGCTGCCGCAGGACGATCTCGGGCGGGTCCCTGATGCCGTCAGGCGGGCCGAGGCGGACGGCTACGACGGTATCATCACCATGGAGAACCGGCACGACCCGTTCATGGCGCTTGCGGTCGCCGCGACCTCGTCCCGCCGCATCGGGCTCGGTACCGCGGTCGCCATCGCCTTCCCACGCAGTCCCATGGTCGTCGCCAACACCTGCTGGGACCTGCAACGGGCATCGCGCGGCCGGTTCGTGCTCGGAATCGGCCCGCAGATCCGGCCGCACAACGAACGGCGGTTCTCGGTTGCCTGGTCACCTCCGGTCCCGCGGCTGCGCGAATACGTACAGGCCCTGCGCGCGATCTGGCGGTGCTGGGAAACCGGAGAGAGATTGCGTTTCGAGGGCGAACACTACCGGTTCAGCCTGATGACCCCGAACTTCGTGCCCGGACCGACCGGTTGCCCGACACCGCGGGTCAACATCGCCGCTGTCGGGCCCAACTCGCTGCGCCTCGCCGGCGAGGTCGCCGATGGCGTGCATCTGCATCCGTTCTGCACCCGCAGATACCTTGAAAAGGTCTGTCTGCCGCGCATGGCGGCGGGCATGGCGGTGGGCGGGCGCAGCCGCGAGGGTTTCGAGATCGCGGGCGGCGGGTTCATCGCCACGGGAGCGACGGATGCCGAGGTGGCGTCAGCGGTCGAACAGGTGCGCACCCGGGTCGCGTTCTACGGGTCGACACCCGGGTACTGGCCGGTGCTGGAGCTGCATGGGCTGGCCGAACTCGGACGCAAGCTCAACCGCTTGACCAGGGAGGGTGCGTGGGAACGGATGGCTCGGGAAGTCAGTGACGACACGGTGCGGCTGTTTGCCGTGGTCGGACGGCACGACGAACTGGTGGAGGGTATCAGGGATCGGTTCTGCGGCCTGGCGGACACCGTTCACTCGAGCATGTCGATGGACATGCGCCCTTCACTTCCACCCGACCTGATCCAGGAAATCCGGCGCCTGCCGGCGGCATACCGCGGGGGCTGACAGTCGCGATACCCGCACCTGCCGACGTCTGTTACACTCGCGACACCACAAACACGGAGGGTCATTGCCATGGCGGCAGTTCAGGCTGACAGCGCGGATCAGACGCTCGTTGAACGGGCAACCAGGGTGCTTCCGGCGGGCAGTTTCGGCAACCTGTCCGGCTCGATCATCATCCGCGAGGGCCAGGGCGGCCGGGTTCGGGACGTGCACGGCAGGGAGTATGTCGACTACCTGCTCGGATCGGGTCCCATGTTCATCGGCCACTGCCATCCCGAGGTCATGGCCGCGGTCCAGGAACAGATCCCGCGCGGCACCACCTTCTTTGCCAACAACGAGCACGGAATCAGGCTGGCGGAACGGATCTGCGACGCCATGGCGTGTGCCGACATGGTCCGGTTCGTCAGCGCGGGTTCGGAAGCGACGCTGTATGCCATGCGTGCCGCCCGCGCGCACCGCAAGCGCGACAAGATCCTCAAGTTCGAGGGTGGATTCCACGGCATGAGCGACTACTCGCTGCAGAGTCTCGCCCCCCGCCGCCTTTCGAACTTTCCGAACGCCGTTGCCGACTCCGCAGGCATTCCCGCCCGGATCAGCGACGAGGTCCTGATCGCTCCCTTCAACGACGCGGAAACGGTTCGCAGCCTGATCGAGGAGCATCACGACGAACTCGGCGGCGTGATCGTCGAGGCCTTCCAGCGGCTGATCCCGCCGAAGCCGGGCTTCCTGGAATCCCTGCGCGAGATCACGTCGCGCTACGGGATCCCGCTGATCTTCGACGAGATCGTCACCGGGTTCCGCTTCGCCTACGGTGGTGCTCAGGAGTACTACGGCGTCACGCCCGACATGTGCACCCTCGGCAAGATCGTCGGCGGCGGGTTCCCGCTGGCGGCCGTGTGCGGAAGCGCCGAGCTGATGGCGCATTTCGACCGCTCGGCCGTGGGCGAGGACGAATTCCTGCCGCAGATCGGCACGCTCTCGGGCAACCCGGTCGCCGCTGTGGCCGGCCTCGCGACCCTGGACGTGCTGGAACGCCCCGGGAGCTACGAGAAGGTGTTCGACACCGGACGGAGGCTGATGCAGGGGCTGACCGAGGCGATGACCGCGGCCGGCCACGCACACCGCATCGTCGGCGAACCGCCGCTCTTCGACATCCAGTTCACCGACGGCCCGGTCGAGAACTACCGTGGCATGTTTGCCGCGGATGCCGGCAAGCTGATGAAGTTCAACGCCCTGCTGCTTGAACGCGGCGTCCTGAAGGGAGACAGCAAGTTCTATGTCGGCCTCGCGCACGACGAGGCGGACATCGAGCTGACCCTGGACGCCTTCACCTCGGCCGCCCGGGAACTTCCCGTCGCCTGACGGCGCCGCCACCGTACCGTACCGGAGAGCCGCCCGTGGCCACCGAACCCTATGACTTCATCATCGTCGGCGCCGGTTCTGCCGGCGCCGCGCTTGCACACCGGCTGTCGGAGGACCCACGCCGGCGCGTGCTCCTGCTGGAGGCCGGCGCACGCTCTCACCCCTACTCGCGCATCCCGGTGAGTTTCGGGCTCCTGATCGACCACGCGACCGCAAATTGGCGCTACAGTTCCGAACCGGAGGAGCACACCGCGAACAGGCGCATCCCGGTCCCGCGCGGCAGGCTGCTCGGAGGATCGAGTTCCATCAACGGGCTGGTGTTCGTGCGCGGCCAGCCGCTCGACTACAATACCTGGCGCCAGATGGGCAATCCGGGCTGGAGCTTCCAGGACGTCCTCCCGGTCTTCCAGCGCCTGGAACACTACGAGCATGGCGCCGACGAACTGCGGTCCCAGGGCGGCCCGCTCCGGGTCAGCGAGGCCACCGACGAGGGACCGCTCTACGACGCACTACGGGCGGCCGCACAGGAACTCGGGTTCGCGCACAACCCCGACTACAACGGCGCGAGCCAGGAAGGCATCGTCCGTACCCAGACCACGATCAGTCGCGGCGTGCGACAGAGCACGGCCCGCTGCTACCTGCAGCCGATCCGCAACCGCCGCAACCTGCACATCGAGACCAGGGCACATTCCGAACGGCTGCTGCTGGAAGGAACCAGGTGCACCGGTGTCGTCTATCGTCAGGACGGGGTCGAGATCGAAGCGACATGTGCGCGCGAGGTGATCGTATGCGCCGGCGCGGTGGCCACTCCGCAGCTGCTGGAGCTGTCGGGGATCGGGCGCCCGGACGTGCTGTCCGAGCACGGGATCAAGGTTCGCCACGAACTTGCGGGGGTCGGAGAGAACCTGCGCGATCACATCAACGCCCGGATCCAGTTCCACATGAAGCGGGCGGAACTGTCATACAACCAGCGCATGAAGGGGATCGGGCCGGCGATCCAGGTCATGGAATACCTGATCCGCCAGCGCGGTTTCCTCAGCCTGCCGTCCGCTCCGATGCTGGCGTTCCTGAAGACCCGGCCACAGATGGAAACCCCGGACGTGCAGATGCACATCGTGCCCTACGCGGTCAAGAACCCGAAAAAGCGGCAGCTGCACGACTTCCCTGCGATGACGATCTCGGTCTACCAGCTGCGCCCCGAGAGCCTCGGGTCGATTCACATCAAGTCTCCCGATCCGAGGGATCATCCTGCAATCCGGTTCAACTTCCTGACCGACCCGATCGATCGCGACACCATGCTCGGCGGGTTCCGCCTGATCCGCAGGATCATGGATACCGAGGCAATGAAGTCCGTTCGCGGCGACGAATACTCACCGGGGACCGATGTGCAGAGTGACGACGAGATTCTCGACTACATCCGCAGCACCGCGGAGACCGCCTACCACCCCATCGGCACGTGCCGCATGGGCCCCGGTCCCCTGGGCGTGGTTGACGAAAGACTGCGGGTGCACGGACTCGACGGGCTGCGGATCGCGGACGCCTCCATCATGCCGACCATGGTCTCCGGCAACACCAACGGCGCCTGCATCATGATCGGCGAGAAGGCCTCGGACCTGATCCGCGAGGATCACCCGACGCCCTGAACCGGGCCAGTTACCCGGGAGGCGCCGGAAGGGTGGTGCGAACCGGATCGCGGCCGTCCCAGTCGGACGCGATCCGTTCCATCGCCTCGAACTGGTAGATCCGGTAGTCGGTGCACTCGGCGAACTCGATGCAGGTCCCGTGGTGACCGGCGGTCTGGTAGTAAACGAACCGGCCCCTGCCCGCGATATCGCCCTGCTGTCCGATCCCCAGCCCCTGGTCCCGGGCCTTCCGCATCGCCTGTTCGTAGTCACCCGGCCAGTAGGCGACGTGCTGCAGCCCCTCCTGCCCTGCATCGAGGTACTCGAGGTACATTGACGGTTCGCGGTTTCGCTGCTGGATCAGTTCGACCTGGGCGGAACCGGAGAAAGCGAGCGCAATGGACATATCGGGCTGCGAAGCCTCGCCGCGGAAGGTGAACTCGCGCAACGGCACCCGTTCAATGTAGAAGAACGGACCGACGCCGTTGACCTCGATCCAGTAGCGCATTGCCGCCTCGATGTCCCGGACCACGTATCCGAGCTGTCGAAGGGGTCCGAATACCCTGCTCATGGCATCACCCTCCCCGGTTTCCTATCCCGCGTCGCGCAGCGCCTGTTCCAGGAACTGCAGGGTCTGCCTCGCGAACAGCCACATGTTCTCCTCCCTGTCCGCGAGCCCGGTCTCGAGCGTCATCACCCGGTTGACCGGACCGGCAACGGCGATGCAGCTGTGGCCGGCGGCGTCTCCGTACCGGTTGCCGGTCGGACCCGCCGCCCCGGTCTCCGCGATGCCCCAGGTGGTGTCCAGGCGTCGCCGTATCGCCTGTGCCGCGAGTTCGGCGTAGGGCTCGCTCGATGACCGCACGCCCGGGTGATCGTCGAAGTCGATCTCGAGCAGGGTCCCGCGCGCCCGGTGGGTGTAGATCACGCCCCCGCCCATGAACCACGCAGAGGCCCCCGGGATTGACAGCAGGGCTGCCGATACGATGCCGCCACTGGACGATTCCGAGACCGCCACTGTTTCGCCGCGCGTCCTGAGCAGCGCTCCGACCTCGGTGGCCATGCTCGAGAGTACGGTCATGCGATGTCCTCCCCCGGTTACCGGCCCGAGCCTACCCGAGCCCGCGCCTGCCCATCAATCGCCGCCTCCAGGTCACCGACCAGGTCGTCGATGTGTTCGATACCGACCGACAGCCTGAGCAGGTCCGGTGGAACCGGCGTCCCCTCGCCCTCGATCGATGCCCGGTGCTCGATCAGGCTCTCGACGCCGCCGAGCGACGTCGCCCGCTTGAACACCCGGACCCGGGCAGCCACCTTGCGCGCCTCGCTTTCACCGCCCGCCAGCCTGATCGACAGCATGCCGCCGAAACCACCCTGCATCTGGCGCCGGGCCACCTCGTGGTCGGGAGCCGAGGTGAGACCCGGGTAGAGAACCGACCGCAGCCGCGGGTGGTTCTCGAAGTGACGGGCCAGCGCGAGCGCGTTCTGCGAACATTGCCGGACCCGCAGGTGCAGGGTGCGCATGCCACGCAGCATGAGCCAGGCCTCGAACGGACCGAGCACGGCTCCCTGCATGGCCCGCAACCGGACAAGTTCGGCCCAGAACCCGTCCTCGCGTGCCGTGACCAGCACCCCGGCAAGAACGTCACCATGTCCGTTCAGGTACTTGGTGCCGGAGTGCATGACCAGGTCCGCGCCGTGTTCGATCGGCCTGGTGAGCAGCGGGGTGGCGACCGTCGAGTCGACGACGAGACGTGCTCCGGCGGCGTGCGCACAGGCAGCGGTGGCCGCGATATCCGTGCAGCGAAAGGTCGGGTTGGCCGGAGACTCGATCCAGACCAGCCTGGTTTCGTCCGGCCTGATCAGCCCAGGGATGTCATCGGGGTGGTCGGCCATGGATACCCGGATGGCTCCGCGACGGTCCTGGTCGGCAAGCCAGGACCGCACCCCCCAGTACATGGTGGCCTGGGTCACCACGTGGGAGCCGGGCGGCAGGGCCATGAACGGCAGGGTGGCGGCGGCCATTCCGGAACCCAGCACCAGTGCCTCTGCGCCGCCCTCGAGTTCGGCAAGCAGTCGTTCAAGCAGCGACCATGCCGGTGATGACGACCTCGAATAGCTGTAGCCGCGCGGGTAGTCCCTGTCCGGATCGCGTTCGAAGGTGGTCGAGAGATGAACGGGCGGTGCGAGCGCGCCGGTGGTCTCGTCGACATGTCCCAGCACCTGCGCGAGCAGGGTTTCCGGCCGTGCCTTCATGCCAGGTTCTCCCGGGAGCGGATTGGTCACCGACAGTGTCCGTGTCGGGGCCCCGGAGTAGCACATGCGACCGGCGCGCGCACCCGCCCTGGCGCAGTGGTATGCTCCCGGCAGACCAGGGAACAGGGAGACGGCTCATGGCACCCCGTACCCACCCCGGCACCGCGCGCGTGCCGGACCGGATTCGATGAGCCGTCGGCCACGCTCCGGGTCCGGAGCACCGCTGTTCGATCATGCGAGCCTGGTGGAGCGGTCGAACGACGATATCCTTCCCGATCGTGCGGGCATGCTCCTGGACCACCAGCTGGTCGAAGCCATCTCGACGGGCGATGACCGGTTTGACGCCATCGATCTGTGCTCCGAGGTCCGGCGCAGGCGACTCGCCCGCGCCCTGCCGGCGCTGGTGCACCTGTGGAACCGGCTGGTTCCGTTCGGCGAGAAACGCCTCCATCCGGTCCAGAGCGAGATCCTGGCGATCCTCGGGGAGGCCGATGACCCGGGCGCCGGACGGACCCTGGCCGACATCCTGAAGCGGCCGGGGCTTGCCGGCGAACTGCTTGCACGGACCCTGCAGGCGGCGGTCCTGCGCCGGCTGCGTGTTGATGCGGAGACCCTGTGCGACTGGTGCGCGGATTCCAACCCGCGGGTTCGCGAGGCCGCCTTCGGTCTCGCGGCGCTGGCGGTCCGTGCCGGACCCCGGCTTGTCCGGCAACTCGAGTCGGGGCTTGACGACCGTGACCCGCGGGTGCGTCGCGCGGCCAGGATCGCGATGGCGCATCGGGGCAACCCGGCGGTACGCGCTCCGCTGTTGCAGGACCTTCAGGCGCAGCCCGATTCCGCGGTCATCCAGGCGCTCGGCGTGATCGCCGACGATGAGGTGGTGGTCCGCCTCGGTCAGCTGGCGGACAGGGACCCGTCGCTCCGTGACGTCGTGATCGACGTGCTCGAGACCGTCGACGACGACCGCGCGGAGCGGATTCTTGCCCGGCTCACCGGCGAGCGTACCTGATCAGCCGGTCAGGCGGCTGCGGGCAAGTGATGTCACCGCGTCGGCGACCGCACGCACCGCCCTGTCATCGGCGTCACGCACCAGGTTTCCCGCTTCGTCGAAGGCTGTCCCCGCGTTGCCGACGGCGTGCTGCTGGGGCACCACGATCATGCCGATGTTGCCGAGGATGGCGCGGAGGTGAACCAGTCCCCTCAGGCCGCCCAGGGCTCCGGGAGCGGCGGACACCAGCCCCGCGACCTTGCCACGGAACGCGACAAGCCCCGGCGTATCCCCGTCCGGGCGCGAAACCCAGTCGATGCTGTTCTTGAGCAACGGCGAGATCGAGCTGTTGTACTCGGGTGACGCGATGATGAAACCGTCCTGCCCGACCAGCAGGTTCCGCAGGCGCCTGGCGGTTTCCGGAACCCCGCTCTCGGTCTCGTCATCCCCGTCGTAGATCGCAAGCCGGTGTTGCGCAGGGTCGATAACGGTCACGCGTGCGCCGAGGTCCCGGGCGTGACCGGCGGCCACCAGCGCGAGCTTCCGGTTGAGCGATCCCGTGCGCGCGCTCCCTGCGAACACCGCAATCCGGGCCTGCTGTTCCATGTCGCAATCTCCGTTCCGGCGTGCCGCCGACCGGTCCCTGCCGGGCGGGTCCCCGCGGTCCGATACATTCCCTTCACCGGTCAGGCAATCCCGAAAGGGCGGAATCGGTCGCGCAGACCGGTCGGGCCACGCCGCATCGTCGGAATGCCGGTACCGGTGCCTGGTCGCCGGACCGTGACGATCCTGCAGTCCATGCGAGTGATGCGGAGTGCCCGACGGCGCATCGCGGAACGGACCGGCTCATGGCCCGGGCAGCGCCGGCCGGACCACCACCCCGGCTGTCGCCGGTTGCAGGTCCGGGGATCGCGCCTGATTGTTGAAGATGCGCGGGGCACCTCCCCTGCCCTTGTGCGGCATCCATGCGCAATCCGGTCAGTCCGGGAAGGATGAACGTGATGCACACGATCCCGAGCCCGGTTTGGTGGCCGCCGAGGGCTTTCGCCGCCCTTTTTCTCGCGACACTTCTGTCGACTGCCGGTGCGCTCGCCGAAGGCGTCGGCTTCCGCGACCTGCGCATTCACAGTGAAGGCGAACGCATGGTGGCGGCCGTCTGGTATCCCGCCGACGTCCCGGACGGGCACACCGTCGTGGGGCCGTTTACGATGCCGGCGACACGACACGCGCCACTGGCGCAAGGGCGCTTCGGCCTGGTTCTGGTCTCCCACGGTACCGGCGGCCATCGCCTGGGCCATCGCGGCACGGCGATCCGCCTGGCCCGGGCCGGCTATGTGGTGGCGGCGCCGGAGCACGGCGGCGACAACTGGCGCGACGCCCGCTACAGCGGGACCGCGGAGAACTGGGTGCGTCGTCCGCGCCAGCTGGCCGCCCTGCTTGACCGGCTGCTCGGGGATCGCGAATTCGGCCCGCGCATTGATCCGGCACGGATCGCCGCCATCGGCCATTCGGCCGGTGGCTACAGCGTGCTCGCCCTGATTGGCGGGAGGGCCGACACGCGGATGCTGGCGCGCCACTGCACCCGCTTTCGCGACCGCGATCCGGTTTTCTGCAGCTACGGCCGACCGGGTGGAACGACCGGCGGCATGCTGCCGGACCTGACCGATCGACGGATCCGCGCCGCCATCGCAGTTGCGCCCGCCGGAGCCCTGTTCGGACCCGGTGCCTTCGCGCAGGTGACGGTTCCGGTGCAGATCCACCGTCTCGGCCGCGACCGGGTGCTACGCCGGCCCTGGCACGAAGACAACATCGTGCGCCTGCTGGGCGACGGCGCGCGCCTTGTCCTTCATCCCGAGGCGCATCACTTCGCCTTCATCGAGCCCTTCCCGGCCAGCCTGATCGACGAAGTCGGCGAACCGGCACGGGACCCGCCGGGTTTCGACCGCGAGGCCTTCCTGGCCCGGATCGAGAGCCGGATCCTGGATTTCCTGGCCTCCGAGCTCGCCTCCGAATGATGAACCCGGCGCCAACGCCCCGGCCAGGCCGGCTCCGGGAAAGGGGCATGGATCCCGATGGTGTTGGGGACTGTTCCGTTGCCGTCATTCGGCCGCCAGGCGCAGCCCGATCAAGCCGATAACGATAAACGTGATGCTCACGACCCTGAGCGCGGACAGCTGTTCACCGAACAGCACGACACCGGCCACGAACGCACCCGCGGTACCGACCCCGGTCCAGAAGGCATAACTGGTACCGAGAGGAAGCTCCTTCATCGCGTACGCCAGAAGCCAGAACGATACGCCGGCCGTGCAGAACGTCACGATCGACGGGACGATTCTGGTAAAGCCGTCCGTCTGTTTCATGGCGATGACCCACACGACTTCAAGAGCACCGGCAAAAATCAGCGCGATCCAATGCATGACGTCCCTGTCCCCGGCCCGGTGCTTGCCGGACCCGCTGCCCACCCGAATGACGGCGAAACTACGCCCCGTCTGACCGAACGTGAACAGTGCAGGACGACCGCGCCGCCAGGTGGGCGCCGATCCCGGTCCGGTCCGAAAGGCACCAGGTGCGCACGCGGGCGCTCCAGCGTCACCCGACCGCCCTGCAACCGGTGTACCGGCGAGCGGTTCCACCGTTCCGCAGCCGTTCCGGGGCCCGGGACGGTCGAGCCGGCAGCCGCCGCCTGTCGTCGCGAACCCGGGGGCCAGGGCATCCGTCGGCACCATCGGCGGCGGTCTGCCTGCCGGACCTCCGGCGCTCAGAGGCTCCGTGCATTCAGTCACGACAGACCGGATCAGAGTCACGCAAACCGGGAGCAGGGTCCCGTCAACCGGATCGACAGCCACGCATGCGCCGACGCGCGAGCAGGAGTGCCACGACACCGATGGCGAGCAGTCCGACCATCGCACCGACGCCGGCCTCCCACCTCTGCACCAGGAAGCCCGGGAACAACAGGTCGGGGAACCGCAGCACCGGCAGGGTGAGGATGAATGTCCAGGCCGGTGCCGGTCCGGGCGGGGCCTGGAACGCCGCGAGCTGACCAAGTCCGTGCACGACGCAGACCCATGCAACCCAGATCGCCGGCCTGACCCGCTCGCCCGGCGTGAGGTCGACGACGATTCTCCACAGCACGATATCGCGCACCAAATACAGCTGGACTGCCAGCAGGAGCGGCGCGCTCGCATCCCCGTCCACCCCGGCGAAACGGATGGCGGCAACGAGGGCCGCCGCCGTTGAGAGGATTACTGCCGCGCCAGGCGGCGAGAGGGCCGCCAGGTGGAACCCGGCCCGTCGGGGAGCGCCGCAGAAACACGGAACGAGATAGGTGAGCGCGATCGTGACCAGCCACGCGGAGGCAGGGTTCCCGTAGACCCAGCCCAGCACCCAGCCACCGGTCATGATACTGGCGGTAAACACTGGCCACCCCGGCAGCAACCGCCATGCCCCGGGTGCGAGGGCCGATGCCACCAGCAGGAGCAGACCGGCGCCGAACAGCCCGGTACGCAGCTCGCTCGAGAGCAGATCGCCGAGTGACGGCAACCCCGCCGGCCGGACCTGTTCAACTGCCAGTGAGACGTGCACGCCGGCAAGCAGAACCAGGGCCGCCGTACCGACTATCCTGGCCGGAGCGGTGTTGTCGCGCCAGTTGCGCCAGGTGCCGATTGCGACCGGCAGCGCAATTGTCCATGTACCGGCGACCAGCAGCAGCGAGGGGTCCCGGCCAAGTGCCAGCATGGCAGCGGCCCCGATCCCGGTGATGAGCACCGGAAAGGCAATGGATGCCAGCAACCTGGCAAGATGCGGTTCAGATCCGGACCGGACCGGCGCCATCCCGGCGATCACCGTCCACGACGCACCCACGAACCACAGCACGACCAGCGGAGTCCACGGGTCATCCAGGGCAAGGCTACCGACGCCCGCCAGCACGGCGGTGACCGCCGCGAGGGTGAAGATGCGCAGGGCCGAGAGTTCTTCCTTCAGGATCTGCCCCACGCCCGATGACCGGGACCGCGCAGGCCGGATCGCCTCGGGATCAACAGTCCGGTTCATTGCCTTCCCCGTTTCATCGAGCGGTTCCGCAAAATGTTCCCGCCGTGGAATCGGGACCATCCGTGCGGGAAGATGCGAACCCGGAGCGGCGTGCAGACGGGGAACCCGCGCACCATGGCCGCCGGCAGGGCTGCAGCAGTGATGCTGAAATCTCATCAAATCCGTTCACATGTCTACAAACATGTGCGCCGGGTCGGGAGGCTGACGGAGTCAGCCGGGTAGCGTCCTCTCCATGCAGGGGCTGCGAAGGCAGGCTTGACATATATCCATGTTTTGTTCTGTTCTGCCAAGAAACGGCTTATCCTGCTGTTTTTACAATGACTTAGACCAACGCCTTGCTTGTCGGTCTTCAACTCGCAAGCCGATTCAGGCAAACAACCGGCCCCGCATGTCCACCGAATCCGCCCGGATCGCGGGACCGTTTCCGATTCGACGCCGGCGACGGTAGCGCCGGACGGCGGACGCCGCTGCGCGATTTCACGCTTTCCGTCCGGGCGGACGGCCGCTACGCGTCCCCCCACGGCTCCGGCACGGCGGCGGGACACGAGGTCGCGCCAGCCGCCGGCGGGGAGCGCCTTCGCCTTGGAGATCCAGCGCCGGACCTGGGCGCGCATCCAGCTTTCGGAGCTCCAATCCTCGGCGACCCTTGCCTCGCCCCAGATGCGTTCGGCCATCCGGCGCTGCGACTTCTGCGCCCCGATCCCGTCGAGCACCGACACCAGAGCGCGATTCGCCCCTTCCTGGAGTGCCGCTTCCGAGGAGGGGCAGCCGGCCGGAGACCCGCCACAGGTCGGAGATCCGTCCAATCGGAACCTCAAGCGGCAGGCTGAGCCCGAGCTTGGCCATGATGCCGTCGCCAGGCCCGAACGCCCGCCCGGACGGGAACAGGATCTGCAGCGCATCGTCGCCGAGCTCCGCCTTCAGGACGAACCGGCCGTTGAGCAGACTGAGTCCCTCCAGCCGCGCCCCGGCCACGCGGAGCATCCCGAGCAGCGGCGTCGGGTCGGGCTCGACGACCAGCACCGGCATGGCGGGCATGAAGGGAGTACGTCAGCATCGACGTGCGGGTCCTCCCAGGCGGCGAGCCCCCAGTGCGCGGCCGCGAGGTCCGCTTCGGTCTGGACCCTGAGCGGAAACGGCGCCGCCTCGAAGCGCACCGGGCCGACCCTTTCGGACCAGGCGGCGCGATAGCCGGGATCGCGCCGCATGCAGGCCCAGGCGCAGGCGCCCCACGCCGATTCCGCCGCCTACCCGTCCTGCCGGGGCGTAGGCCAACACCATCAGGCGGCCGGATGCGGTGCCGCCCAACGGCCGGGAGGCGGGCCAGTCCCCTACCGGGCCACGTCCAGCGGCGGCGCCTCGTGTCGCGCGACCGGCGCGTCCTCCGCGGCGGTCATGACGTTCCGGGTCCGGCGCCGCTCGCCCCATCGCCCGATGTTGCCCCCGCGCGCCGCACCAGCCGTCTCACCTTCGCCCGTATCCAGCCCTCGCGATGCCAGCCGGCCCCCCCACCCGCTGCGCGCCGTACAGATCTGTGGCGATCTCCCGCATGGACTTACCGGACCGGATCCGGCCAGCGCGACCGCCTTCATCGCCGCGTCCACCCCGATATGCCTGGCGATGATGACACCCTCCTGGAAACGACGTTCGATTGAGTTCGCGCCGTGCACCCTGCCCGGCGCCTGCCGCCACGCGTCGAGCCCGAGCCCGATGCCGTCTCGGGCGCGCCTTCGTTGCCGACGGCCTCCTTGCGCCTCGGCGAGGAGCGGGAAGCGTGCGTCGACTGCGCGGTCGGGGTTCTCGAACGAGAGCAGCGCAACGGCGCCGCCGCACGGTCCGCATCCGGTTCGGCCTGAATGCGCACCGAGAGCGGCGCGGCCTCGAACGCCGGCGCGCGCGCCTCGCGCCCGTACACTTCGCGGTACCTCGCGTTCCGGCGCAGGAACTCCCACGCCACCGCGGCGCTCTCCGCTCCCATCGGACCCATGCGCGCCGCTCACCAGCGCGCGGTCATCCGGAGCCCCAGGCGGTGCTCCGAGCCGCCGTCGTCGTTAGCGGGCTCGATGCGCGAGCCCTCGAAACGGACCTCGAACGCCTGCGCGCCCGCGTCCTGG
>JAJEAR010000004.1 GCA_022822665.1 Alphaproteobacteria bacterium
GGCCAGTGTCTCCGGCCAGTCCGCGTTTTCGCCGTGCCGGTCGACGCGGTACGCCGCCAGCATGCGGTCCACCGCCTCGCGAGCCTCGGCGTGGGTGAGCGCACCGATGTGGTGAATGGACCGCACAGAGAGCCGCGACAGACCGACATTCAGGCTCGACAGATGGTCCTCCGACGATCCCAGTCCTGCCAGCACCGGCACGATCGGCAGGCCGGGCACGCCTTCGTGCAATCGCCCGAGGACACTGGCGCGTCCCTGTTCCGTCGCCTGAATCTCGTCCACCATCAGGCAGACCGGTCCGGGCCAGCCCCCTCCGTGAAACGACGCGACAGCTTCCGCCAATTCAACGAAGGTGAGCGCTGGCGGAGACGTGGTCTGACCGGACCGTTTGCCGGCACGAAACCATCCGGCGACGCCGGCAGAGGCGTGCGCCTCGCTCGACCGTGTCTGGCGGCAGGTCTCGTCCAGCCCGGAATTCACCGCCTTCAGTACCGCCCGTACGACCGTTTCCTCGGAGCCGAGGTCGCTCCAGTGCACGACGACGGGCAGGACGGCCCCGGAACCCGACCGGGCCGGGGGCGTAATCCGTTGCCGGCGCGCCCAGCCAGCGATACTGCAGTTCCGACAATAGTGCCGTCTTGCCCGCACCCGGCGCGCCCTGGAAGAGGAGTGTCGCGCCCTCGAAACGCTCACCGGCGCGGATGGCGCGCAGTGCGCGGGCGCAGAGTCGTTCCACCGTCCTGATCTCACTGTCTCGACCGACAAAGAACAGAGCCGGCCGCCGATCGGCTCGTTCGGCGTAGTCCTCCAGCCCCTCGAGATCCGGGTCGTGTTCGTTGGTGTTCATGGTGATCTTCGGGGCAAAAGTCCGCCGGCGTATCCCGGATCCTCCGTAACAAATCGCCGCACCCGGCCCCGGAATGACGCGATCGCCCCGGCCGGCGCCGGTCGGACGGAGGGCGCTTCCCCGGACGCCGCCTGTGCCGGATGACCCTTGTCGGGCCTGGGCATCACCGGTGAGATCACGGGACTGGACCACGCTCTCTCCCGGCAGACGGTGATCGGTTTCCGTTCGGTGGTGACAACGGACATGGAGCTTTCGCGGCTGGGACCACGGAGTACCGCCAGTATAGCACGGTGGACAGGCGACCGCCGGTGCGGGAGATCCGCGATGAACGCGCCCCGTTGGCGATGAGAACGACGCCGATGCGGTCCGGCGGCGCCATCTGCTGCTTTTCTCGGTCATCGCGGGGGTCGTGCTGGTCGCGGTGGAGCGACGACACGAGAAATGACGCGCCGGACGGCGAGGCGGCAGCCGAGATGCCGGAAGATGCGTGCAGGAACAGGACCACCCGGTTCTCGAATTCCGAGCGGGAGGAGCTCAGGTGCGCCACCCTGCCGCACGAAACGCCGACCGCAGAGTTCCTCCGCGAGACGATCCTGGCGCTCGCGCGGAACCCCGAACGAGGGGTATCGGGCGCGCTCATCCCGTCGTTCGCGCCGCTGATCGAGCGGATGTTCCGTTGCACTTCGTTCCTTACAACAGAAAAATGCGTCTCCCGCCCTCTCTCCTTCCACCGTGAAACCGCATACGCGGTACCTGATCTGCGTGCACTGACCAGTCCGGTCGTGTCGCAACGGGAGGTTACCTCAACAGCGAGTGCAGCGCCCCTTGAGCAGGACCCTGGTCTCCTTGCCCTGGATCACGCAGGTTGATGACACGGTGTCCATATTGACCTCCCCCTTTGACCGAAAGGCGAGGAGAGAAATCGACCCTTGGCGGCGGGGCGGTTCGGGTCGAAGACGCCGCTTTGTCCCGGGGCGCGGTGTTGTCCTTCGAGGATCGCTGTAACCGCTCAACGGAGTCCTGCGCCGCGCCGCCGGGCAGCCGGGACGGGCGCATCGCTACAAGCTCGCGGAGCGTAACCGGATCGGAAGGCTCCAATAGGCGGCGCCCGTGGCGGACTTCCAGAGCAGCGTTGTACATCGCTGCAAGTTGTTCGTCCGCGACCGCGAGGAATTCACCCCGATGCTCCCTGAACCAGCTCGCGACTCGGACCAGCGCCACAGCTGGTGTCGGTTGTGCGGGTTGGTAACGGGTTTCGGCAACTTCCCGGGGCCACGAGTTCCGCTCACGAGAAGGCGAGCGTTCTCGCGTGTCCGGCCGGCGCGGGCCGCAATATCCGCAAGCGAAACCAGCCCGGCGTCCGTGATACGGATGACTTCGACGCCCTTCAGCTGCTCCAGGTCGTCGATGGCCGACAGGATGGCGTCATCCAGCGCCCCGGCTACGCGATCGGAGTCAACATACTGCACTCCGTCACTGAAGCCGGCCGTCGCGTTGCCGCAACCGGCTTCGAACAGGCGGTCAATCAAGGGTTGGTCCTGAAGTTCGGGACCATCGACGATCAGGGTGAAGTGAAAAGTGGACATGTCACAGCACTCCTCCCCATCAGCGAGTATACCCTGTTCCGCCTGTTCATCGCACCCGGCCGCGGTATCGACATCGCCATCCAACAGCCGCGCTTGGCCACCGGCGGGAAGTTGCGCATCGCCGCCGCTGACTCAGTCTGGCGTGCTGAGTCCGGCGTTCGGACTTACGTCTGCAATGGCAGCACGCCCCTGATGTTGACGCCGCCTTCATTCATCCCGCCCGTCTGGAACGCAACTCCTCTGGTTCAACTCACGGGTTGTCACAACACATCCCGGGCACGACCGAATACCCCAATACGCAAATGGTGGTGGCCGTTGGGAACACGCGACTGGCGTCGCGGCGTGCGTGCGCGCATCCGGGCCAGGTGTGGGCGCCATGACGGGCAGAGAAAGCGGAAGCGCGGTGAACTCAATCGGACAAGTTGTCCGCAGCCGGGTCGGCAAAATTGGTGATGGTGACCTTTCCCTGGCGAAACTCGGCGACGATATAGAGCTTCCCGCCCAACGCCTCGATGCAGGAGCGGAGGTTGGAAACGTACATGTCCGTTCTGTGCTCGAGCTTCGCAACGGCGGGTTGCTGCACCTGCGGCACCTCTCCGATCGCCTGTTGGGTCAAGGCGCGTGCGCGGCGAAGTACGTGCAGCGGCATGGCGGCACGAAGCTCGGCCGTTCTCGTCTCCACGCGGTGGCGGCGTTCCGGCTTGAAATCCCTGGTCAGGTCGCGAAAGTTGATCCGTCCTGGCATCGGATCAGTCCTTCCCGTCGCAGTTCTTCCAGATGGACGTCGTAGAGGCGGTCGGCGACAAGCACATAGTGCTTGTAGAACCGCGCATTACCCGTCTTGTCCCCACCGATCAACAGAATTGCCGATCGTCCGGGATCGAAGGCTTAGGCGGTTCTCAAGGGCTTGCCCGCAATCTGGACCCGGAACTCCCGCATGTGGTTGTGGCGGGAACTCGAAACCCCGGATGAGTATGGAAACCGCATCTGGGGACCGTACTCAATAAAGAGTTCAACGACGGCGGTGATTTCTTCCTGCTCGTCATTCGAAAGACCGGCTCATCAATTCCGAACTCATCAGTGTATTTGACCTCTCCGGTCACCAGATTACATGTTCCGTATGAGCAATGCCGCCAATCGAATCGTTCAAGCCGCGGCGACAGCTTGCTAAAGCCCAGGGATCGAATCAGACGATGAACGCTCTCCGAAGAGAGCACGATCTGAAGGCTCTGTTCAGCTTTGGTCTTAAACCCTCCCAGGTCACCCGGCTGCGGAACTTCCTCAAGTGAGATCCACGTCGCGCCTCACTTGGCCTCATCCAGTCTCGTCGGACGCCCACTGCGGGGACGATCCTTCAAGCCACCCGGCCTTTCCACGTTGTACCGGTGGACCCAGTCGGACAGCGTCTGAAGGGCGACCCGGGCGCCCCTGGCAATGTCAGTCCGGCTCAGCGTCCCCTCCATTGCCTGCTACTGTACGGGCGCGGTCACGCATCGATCCGGAGGATCGTAGCTGAAACTTCCTTCCATGCTGCGGTACACTAATGTCGCCGGAGCCTGTCCACCTGGAATGTGGATGCTGTAGAGCAAGCACCCTTCGGAGCTTCTGCCCGCAGGGGTGTAGATGACGCCTTCCTGTACGACGGCAGAGCCAAGACCCGTCGGGCCCAAAGCCGTCCCTGTCTCGCGTGGATCTGCGCAAGCGGCACCCAGGGCAACCGCACATGCCGACAACAGGAAGAGAACGCGCTTCATGGGCTTACCACCTTACCCGATACGCAGCGCCGATACTTGTTTCGGAATTTCCGGAAACATGGCCGGCATTGATCGAATGGCCAGCTTCGACCACGAAATCGCCACCGAGAGCGTCCAGTTGGTGGCGTACCGTCATTCGCATTTCCCGAGCGCTGGGTCGCAGCGGGATGCGATATTCGTCGTAGAGCTTTCTTCCGTTTTCGATTCGCCCGTTCTCCACACGAAACATGCCCGTGCCCGACTCCGCACGTAACGGCTGCGCGACGGTAAGTCCTGTGCTTGCGGTACCAATCCGCAAGGACATCGCGGACATCACAGAGGTGGATGCCGAGAAAATTGCATCACTTTCGTACTGCGGCAGGCTCATGGCCAACGTCCCCTCGGCATTCAGCGTCCAGCCGTCACCGAGGTCGCGACCGAGTGCACGAGTGGTCCAGAACATACTCGATCGGGGGCTCAAGCCGAACGCGCCGGACGTATGGGCCCCCAGGTATCCCGCACTCTCGAAGCTGAGGCCGTACCCCCAGGCGCCATCATGCGGTAGACGCGCAAGGCTCACCGACGTCGGGCCAAGACCCAATACCCATTTCTCTTCGTCGGGCAGGGAGCGGCTTCCTGCATCCGCCCAATGCACGCCAAGAGAACCAAGACCAGGTGCTGGAGTTTCGGTCCGCGCTTCCGTGGTGACGGAGGGGATCGGGGAGCGATAATCAGCGTGATCAGAAATCAGCGCGGACAACGGTACCCAGAAGGGAAAGTCCTGCTCGTCGAATGCGGCCAGTTCGATGCCGACGGCACGTTGCGCGATCGAACCGAAAGCGGCTGGCGTTTGAAGCGCGGTGCGGTTGAGTGGTCGTGCCGATTGTCCAGCGTTCAGCATGCCAACAGGAGACAGCGCGGATTCAATGTCCAGATGCCCGGCGCCGTAGGTCTCCAGGTCCGAATACCGCCCGCTCCGATCCGCGGTATCGAGCATCCGCTTCACAATCTCCGTGTTTCCGCGTGTTCCCCGAAAGTGCTCCATCAGGAGCGCGAGTGCTCCCGAAACGAGAGGTGCGGCAACGCTGGTGCCGTGCAGCCCACCTCTCACATCACCATTTCCGGGGGTGTTCGGATTTGGAAGCAGTCCTCGCACGGTACCTGGAGCGGCAAGGCAATAGTGCGGTCCGTGTCTCGCGGGATTCCAGTTCGGCGGTAGAGGTCCGCACCGGTTGGAATACTCTGCGATATCACCGGTTTGCGGGTTCGTTGCAGCGACGGCTATAGTATGCCCGCGAAGTTCCACGAAGACATAGGGCTGAAAGGCTCCCAGTCCTGGTGCGCGCTGGCTCCAATTGCCAGCGGCGTAGACGAGAATGGTCTTCCCGGCATCAGGTCTATCAGCCTGCCACAGGGCATCCAGGGTTCGCGGCAAGTACTGACTGTACCACCATGAATCCGCAATAGTGGCAATGACGGCAAAATCGGAACCTCGCACCCCGAAGGAACGGTTGATAATGTCGAACTTGGAATAGCGGTCCCGAAAGGCGTCGGCCAACAGGTCATCTATTGTCCGACGACCCTCGAGTGGAAGAACTTCGATCCAGGACCTCAACAAGTTTTCAGCGCGGTACTCTGCATTCTGGTCGTTCGTGAGATTCTTGGCAATCGGAATAATGGTTGCTTCCGGTGCGACGCCCAGATTTTTTCCGGCTGCGACCGAAGCGACTACGGTTCCGTGCTGTCCGGATCCATAAGGAGTCGGAACCTCATGCCACCGGAACAAGCGCTCAAGGTTATCATATTGGCTGAAGTGCTCGTCAACGAAGAACGTGGAATCATCCGACCTGGGCCAACCATCCTGGCTTACGATGTCGCGTACCCAGCTGTTGTGGGCTTCGTCATCACCCTGACTGTTGCCGCTCCAATATCGACATGCGGAATTGTACCGGCATGCACTGGCATCGCTGAACGGGTCATCTCCAAACGGATGCATGTATGCCAGATCGGCGCCGTCCGCATCGCGCAGCTTCACCCTGTTCCCGAACTCTTCGGTCTGCGTATAGTCGACGATGCTGTCCTCGATCCCGATTCTGACACCACTGCCGGTAAGCCCCCTGGCGTAAGCGTGATGTGCGCCGATCTGCTCCAGCACACGGGGTTGATGCGTCGTGAACCGTGCGGTGGTCAAATGGTACGCCGGATTGGACGTCGAAGGAGGAATCACGGGTTTTGGCAGTGACTCATATATCAGTTTTTCCTGCCTCATTCTTTCAAGTTCTCTGGCTGTGACAGAAGGTGTATGTTCCTGGTTGGAGTCCATCATCAAGGCAAATGTCTCGTCAATGCCGAGGGTAGTAGAAATTCCATATGCCAAACCTGGCGCTGAGTTGATATTTGTTTGTGTTTCCATGGCAGCCACTCCGCCATATGTACTCATGGCAATTGCTGTCAGTGTTGCTGAAAATACACTGGAGGCCCGATTATTCATCACGTTGTTTCCTGACTTCAACGTTCCTGAGCCCATCATATTTGCCATGACCCGAATTTCCAGCCCAAGTCGGTGGCGGAGCACGTATGGACCATCCTCAGATCGGCGTCAGGGTAGATGGTTTCGACAGCATTGAGTTCATGCAGCAGGAGCGCGATGTGCCGATCCCAGGTATCGGTGCCGAGGCCGGGCAGTTCCGCCGCAAGGGTCCGCTTGGTTGGGTCGGGCAGGATGTCGGCATCGGCAGTCATCACGGCCTGCAGCAGCTTCCGAGGATCCGGTTTCTCGCCCTGGGCATGGATGATCGGCAGTGTCGTGCGGCTCTGAGCCCATTTGGATCTCACCGGTCCCGCTTCCGAACCCGGCAGGAGAGGCCCGGTCATCACCGAGCGGCTCGCTCATTGTCTCATGGGTCGTCCCCGCATGTTCGTCAACACAGGTATCACGACCGCAATTGAACGGAACAATCAATAAAGTGCGCGTATCAGTTTGAAGAATTAAATATCTTTTTGGTAAATTTCACGCCTGAGCCGCCGCCAGCGGGGTGTTTCCCGCCCGGACGCGCCGCCTGTTACGGTTTTGTGCAGTGGGCGTTTTCGCCATCATCGATGACGGTGTGAGCACACATCCGGCTCTGCTGAAGAAGGAACCCGACAACGACTCCTTTAACCCGGCCGTATCCCAGTCGTCGTGCCCGTAGCGTTGCGGGTCTTCAGGAGGACGGCCAATCTGGTGGATAGCTCTTCATCACCATTACTCCGGTGCCGCGGGATCAACCGTTCAATTTGCAAGATGAGACGGGGAATTCTCTGGTCCACCGCGTCCCATATGATATCCATGTCAACGTCATCGTAGCCATGGTTCATACGGTTGCGCATTCGCCTGAACTTGGCTCATGGGATATCTGGATGGTTTTGACAAAATACCGGTGACAACCGCGTGGCTACTTCGCCCATGTTTTTGATTCGTCGAATGACGGCAGCCTGTAACCGGGGATTTGCTGTGAGCCATTGGGCGAAGCGGGCACACCTCGCGGGTGGCGGCCTTGAGCGCGGTTTGCTTTTTGTCTGCGACCGAATGAGGACAGGGGCCGGATGTCTCCCCTGCGATGACGACGGTTGGCCTGTTCTGTCCTGATCGGGTGCAGTGAAGGGGTCAGGCTGGGCCTGGTGCGGTAGGCTGAGTCTCCCAGTTGATGCGGAGGATGCCGCCGCCCTGGTCTTCGAGACGGCCGAACTGTGCGAGCTGGTGCAGCCAGCGGGGGCGTTGCGGTCGACAAGCAGCGCCTCGTAGTCGGTGCCGGGATCACGGTAGGGAACACGGTCACGGACCATGACGTAGAGTGCCCGCGCGAACTTGTGGGCGGTGGCCACGATGGCGCGCTTGTAGCCGCGACGTGCGGTCAGGGTGGTCCTGAAAGTGGCAATCTGGCAGTCCCTGGTGCGTGAGAGCCTTTTCGTGTTTCCGGTCCGGGGCAATCCCGATCGGCCCTGCAGCGGCAATCCGGACCTGTGGAAAACGCTCCACATCGACGCGGGTATCGAGGATGTGCGGCTGCATGACCTGCGCCACAGCGCGTCCGCATCCGCGCAGTCGGCCGTCGCCGGCAGCGTTACCGCCCCGAACCCCCGGGTCGATGTCGAGGATGCGCCGCCTCCACCTCTCGGACCTTCCGCCGCTGCCCGTTACGTCACCACCTCGCCGAGAGCGTCAGCCCGAGACGGTGCTCCGCGTCGTCGTTGGCGGCTTCGATGCGCGAGCCCTCGAAACGGACCTCGAACTGCCCCGCGCCCGCGTCCTGGAGCCGCCAGCCGAAGCCGAGGCCGAAGCGGTGTCCGGGCTCCGCGCCGGCGCTCTCCCGGCGCGCACCCTCGACGTCGAGCCCGAACGCGAGACCGCCCCGCGTCTCCTCGGCAAGCCGCCAGCCGAGCACCGTCTCGCGGCTTGCATCGCTCAAGCCCAGGCCAAACTCCGGCGTCCCGGTCCAGCGCCCGTCGAAGATCGCGAACCCGTAGCCGAGCTTCGCCTCGAGCCTGCGGCGTTCGAGCTCGTTCGCGTCATTCCCGTTCGCCGCCTCCAGCGCCCGCGCCGTCTGCGGACCGAGCAGTGCCTCCACCCCGCCCGAGGCCCGCGCGCCCACCGTCTGGGTGAGCGACAGCGACGGACCGCGCGCCGTATCCGGCGCCGGGTCCCAGGCGAGCGAGCCCGCAAAGCCCCGGTCGCGGAAGTTGCCGTCCTCGTGGGTGAGAAGGCCGCGCGCCCGAACGTCGCCGTTCAGCCCCAGCGCCGGATCGCGCCACGCGAGACCCGCGCCCACGTCCGTGCCGAACCCGGTCTCCGCGTCGCCGCCGTCATGGCGCACCCCGAACTCGACGCTCGGGGTCAGGCTCGCGCCGCCCTCGAAGCGGAACGCCCGCGAGCCCTCGAGCCCGAGCCGGAGCCGCGTCACGTCGGCCTGCTCCGCCGCCAGGTGGCCCGTATCGCCGCTGACCGCCTCCGAGCTGGTGTGCACCGCCATCGCGTCGGACTTGACCGCCAG
>JAJEAR010000068.1 GCA_022822665.1 Alphaproteobacteria bacterium
GACCCCGATGCACGCGCTTGCCGCACGGGCCCGCGCGGAGGGTCAGTCCGCGGCAACGCCGCTCGGACCGGGCGATGCCGTGGCGCCCGCGTCCGCGCTCGCCGATCCCGCCGTCCTCGAAGACTGGGCCCGATCCGGCCACGCGGCGGCAGGAATCAACTGCGGCGCCTGCCACGCGCCCGCCGCCGGGGACGCCTCTCCGGACGCGGTCGAAGCTCATTGGGTTGACGAGCCCGAAATGTCGGTCTGCGAAGACTGCCACAGGACGCAGGCACGGACCTTCGTCAGGGGTCGGCACGGCATGCGCCGGCATCCGCGGATCGCGAAGCCGCGCGATCCGCACCGCGCCCTGAGGGGGCTGGGGCTTGATGGAGTGCTCCCGGAAACGGTCATGGTATGGCTTGAGGACCCGGTCGTGCCCGAACGCATGACCGCCGGCGAAGCGCGGCTTCCCATGCGCGGCGACGCCGCCGACCGGGCGCTCGATTGCGGCACCTGCCACATGCCTCATGCAGTCGACGTCGTGCGGGCAGCGGTCGAAGCCTGCACCTCCTGCCATGACGACGAGCACAGCCGGGCCTTTGTCGGCAGTCCTCACCACGCGCTCTGGCTGGCAGAACGCGACGGCCTGGCGGAGCCGGGTACCGGCGTCAGTTGCGCCACCTGCCACATGAGCAAGAGCGAGCGCCGCGGAAAGATCGCGACCGACCACAACCAGAACGACAATCTGCGCCCGAACGAGAAGATGATCCGGACCGTGTGCCTCGACTGCCACGGCCTCGCCTTCTCCCTGGACGCGCTGGCAGATGCGGACCTGATCCGCCGCAATTTCTCCGGCCGGCCCACGGTCCATGTCGAGAGCATCGATTGGGCGGTGCGCCGGGCGGAGGCGCAAAAGCGGAAAGGCGGCAAGTGAAAGGCGCCGGGGTGCACATTCGTCAATCGGAACCCCGAACACGAGGGAGGACAAGCAGGATGAAACGAAGATCGTTATGGATGGCCGGACTTGCGCTTGGCCTTGGAGCGGCGACGGCGGCAGCCGCGGCCGACGGGCTTCCATACCAGCGGGTGGCCGACATGCTGTATCGGGTGATGTCGGCGGACCGGGAAGTCTATACCCGCATGGTGGTTCAGCGCCTCACGGTCGACGAGAAGGTCATAGCCGCGTCGGAGCATTTCGGCGACGACGCGGCACTGCCCCTGCCGGCGCAGATGTTCCGCTTCGGCGCCGAGAAGGTGATGGACGAAACCGAGGCGTTCTCCTACTCGCTGCTCTCGCTGGATCCGATCAACAGGAAGAACGGCCCGGGCACGCCGTTGGAGAAGGAAGGCCTCGAATTTGTGGCCGCCAACCCCGATGAGACCTTCTACGGCGAGGAAGAGCTCGGAGGCGAACGGTATTTCACGGCGGTCTATCCCGATCTGGCGGTCGTCAAAGCCTGCGTCGCCTGCCACAACGACCACAAGGATTCGCCCCGCACCGATCTCAAGGTCGGGGACGTGATGGGCGGCGTGGTCATCCGCATTGCGATGGATTGACCGCATCTCCGCTTTTTCGGAGGCAGACAACGCCGGCATTCGCCTCCGCCCGGTCTCGGACGGCATTGGCGATGAAGCGCAGGAACCCGGACAGGGCCATGACGGCGCAGCCCTGACGGGGCTTCAGCGGCATGTCCGCATCCGACAGCCTGCCCAGCAGCTTGCCAGGGACACCCGGTATGGCGGCAGGCGGGCGGGACGCCACCCTGTAAAGCCTTCGACACTGCCGAAGAAGGCCTTCGCGCCCCGGCCCATCATGGTCCACCAGCGTAACGTCCAATCCCTACTCCTTCTACAGATAGAGTGCGCAGCTGATGTCGACCCTGCCGGCCCCTACCGCCGCGATGGGCAGTTCGCTGTCCCTATTTTCGGCTCCGGTCTCGCGCGGGTGAAGCAAGCGTCGCATATTGCGCTGGCACAACCAACACGGGTTGGCGGGCGGATGAACGGCGCACTTGATCCAGTACCGGTGTCATGCGCGGACTGCGGTGCCATGCGCAAGGCATCCCCAAAAATCGGCGGCAGGGGCGAGAAGATGACCGATTCGAAGACGCGTTCCATCAGGAGGGTCTGGTCGATCGGTCCGCTGCTTGCCGCCTTCATGATCGTGGCATTGCAGGCACCTGCGCAGACGGTCCCGGCTTCGAGAGCCGGCGTTGCGGCAAAGCAAGCCGAATCCGCGACAATGGTGCCGGCGTTGCCGGAATCGCTCACGCGCCAGACCATCCGCGACGTCCTGTCGGGTCTGAACGACGCCCAGGCCCGGGAACTGCTGATCCGGGAACTCGACCGCAGGGCCGCGATGCAAGAGGAAGCGCGAGCCGCAGGCGACCGGCCGCTTGTCAGGGTGCTGAATGAATGGGCCGCTGCGCTGAGCCTCAGTTGGGCGTCTGCCGTCGAGGGCACGCCCGCATTGCCTGGAGTCGCCATAGCGGCCTTCGAAGGATTCCAGGCCCGCCGGGGCGACACCGGTCTTTGGCGCCTCTCCGGCACGGTCCTGCTCTGCCTTCTGGCCGGTGCAGCGACCGCCCTGGGTATCCGTCGCCTGATGCGCAGATGGGAAGACCGGCTGTATGGCCTGCGCCCGGCCGGCCTTCGCTCGCAGGTCGGCATCATCGCCGCGCGCTTTCTGGTTCAGGCCCTGCGGCTTATCGCATTCCTGGTGGCAGCCCAGGCTGTCGACGGGATCGTCAACCGTTCCGCGCCCGCGGATAGCACGGTGGCCGGGTTCGTGATCGGAACGCTGGGCTGGGCCTGGTTTGCAATAATGGCGGCGCGGTTCGTCCTGTCGCCGGCGCGCGCCCATCTGCGGTTGACCGCGATCGATGACGAGACTGCGTGGCTTCTGACCTGGAGCACCGGATTGATCTTCGGGTGGTCCGCCTTTTCTGCCGGGCTGCTGCAACTGGTGAACGAGTTCGGCAGCGTGCCCGGAGACGGGTCTCTCGGTTTCTGGCTTTCCGCAATCTACCACGGCCTCATCGCGCTGACGCTGTGGCGGGCCCGGACGGGTATCGTCCGGATGGTTCTCGGCCGTGGAGACAGCGGTCTTGCCTGGCGGCGATTCGCTTCAACCTGGCCGATGATCGCAATTGCGCTGATCCTGCTTCAGTGGTTGACCGTGGAGTTGTTTGCGGCCACCGGCAACCTCGACGAACTTTCGGTAACGGCGCTGAACGTTTCGACGGCAATCCTTCTGGCGCTGCCGCTGATCGAGTTGGCCATTGGCCGGCTCGTAGAGGCGGTCTGGCCTGAAGATACGGAGCAGGAACCGTCCCTGCGCGCCGCCCACAAGGAGACGCAGAGCGGTCTCGTGCGCTGCGCGCGGATTGTCGTGGTCGTTGCGGCGCTGCTTTTCCTCACCCGCCTGTGGGGGCTCGATCTGCGCGATCTGGCCTCACAGGGGGTCGGGGCGCAGTTCGCCGGCGCCATGATCGAAGTGCTCGTAATCGGGCTGATCGCTTACGGTCTTTGGGAACTGCTCGAAATCATGGCCGACCGCCAGGTCGCGATAGAGCGCGCGACTTTGGGAATCGGAGACGAGACCGAGGAATCGATGGAGGGCGAGGGCGGCCGGGGCGGCACCCGCCTCGGCACAGTCATGCCGCTTCTCCGCCGCACCGGCCAGGCGATCATAGCGGGGCTGGCGTTGCTTGCCATACTCGGACAGGTCGGCGTCAACGTGACCCCCCTGCTGGCCGGTGCCGGTGTCATTGGCCTGGCGGTCGGCTTCGGTGCCCAGGCTCTCGTCAGGGATATTCTCTCGGGCGTGTTTTTCCTCATCGACGATGCCTTTCGCCAAGGCGAGTATATCGACATCGGCTCGGTCAAGGGCACGGTAGAGAAGATATCGATCCGTTCCATGCAGCTACGCCACCAGAACGGCCCGCTGAACACCATTCCCTTCGGCGAAATCAGGCATCTGACCAACTACTCGCGCGACTGGGTGCTGATGAAGCTGCCGTTGCGTGTGACCTACGACACCGATGTGGAGAAGGTGCGCAAGTCGATCAAGAAGCTGGGCCAGGAGCTTATGCAGGATCCGGAACTCGGTCCGAAGTTTCTCCAACCGCTGAAGTCCCAGGGCGTTATCCAGATGGAAGATTCCGCCATGATTATCCGGGTCAAGTTCATGACCCGGCCCGGAGACCAGTGGATCCTGCGAAACAGGGTTTTCGCGCGCATCCGCGAATTGTTCGAGCTTGAGGGTATCAAATTTGCCCATCGGGAAGTCACGGTGCGTATTGCCGATCCGGGTACCGCTCCATCATCGAGCGGTGCCGGGAATGAGGCGGCAGCGGCGGCGGCAGCGGCGCGTGTCGCTGTTGAATCCGATGAGGCCGGCACGGAGCACAGGCGTTGACGGTCGCTCCCCGGCCGCAGCCGCGGAAGCGCGCCCAGCCGTGCATATCAGCGCATACGCATGGACGAGGCGCGAAGACCGGAACTGCCGGCCACCTGCGGGATTCACCGACATAGCCCTTCGTACCCCGGACGGTGTGACCGGCCGGCTCAGGCCGCCGGGGGTCCGGTCACGACACGCCGCCGTTCATCCCGCGCGAACAACGCGAAATAGAACACAGGGGCCGCCACCAGTGTAAGGAGGGACGCAAAGGCCAGACCGCTCATGATCGTTACCGCCATCGACACGAAGAAAGCGTCGGTCAGCAGCGGCACCATGCCGAGGATCGTGGTTGCCGTCGCCAGGACCACGGGGCGCAGCCGCGATGTGCATGCCGTCTCGATCGCCTCGTTCAACGCTTTGCCCTCACGGCGGACAAGGTCGATTTCCTCGACCAGAACAATGCCGTTCTTGATCAGCATCCCGGAGAGGCTGAGCAACCCGAGCAGAGCAGTGAAGGTAAAGGGCAGGCCGGTTCCGAGAAGCCCGATGACAACG
>JAJEAR010000067.1 GCA_022822665.1 Alphaproteobacteria bacterium
CCTGGGCGTCCAGCAGGCGGGCGATCGCCTCGGCCCGCTCCGTGCAGATCGTGAGCACCTCGACCTCGACGGCCGCCGTCTCCAGCGCCTCCATGTCGTCCCACGCCTCGCGCAGGAGCTCCCGGGGACAGTCCCCGAGCAATGTGCGGAGATCCGCCCGCCCGTCCGCCTCGCTGCCGGGAGGGCCTGACTGGGCGATGGCCGGTGCCGGCAGCGCGAGCATGAGGGCCAGGGCCACCGGGAGCGAGCGCTGCAGCGCAGGCTGGAAATCAAGCGAGAAACCCGCTATGTTGGACAGGCAGGAAGGGAAGGGCAAGCGGACATGCCCGCCGGCGTTGCGTTTGACACCATGGCCATAGTCCGGCGCCTTCGGGACGCGGGCATCGAAGAGGCGCATGCCGAAGCCATTGCGGCCTCGATTCAGTCCGGTGTCACCGGCGGTGTCGCGACGAAGGGAGACATTGCCGAACTCCGGACGGGCGACATTGCCGAACTCCGGGCTGGAATTGTGGAGCTCAAGTCCGGCATGCGCTGGATGATCGGAATCGGCGCCGGGATCGTCGCGATTCTCGTCGGGGCCTTCGGGTTCGTCTTCAACATGCTTGTCGGAGTGACGGCCGACATTGCCACGCTGCAAACCACACTTGCCGCCCAGGGTGCGGACATCGCCGCCATCAAGGAAGCGATCGCCGCGCTCGCGGCCCGCTGATCGCCGGTCCGACCCCACTGTCCATGCAGTCGCTTTGCTGACGCGCTGCGTCATCGGTCGTCCCCTTCCAGCAATGACTTCCTCTTCATCGTCCGCACTCCCGCATTCACCCGACGGGCAGCTTCAGGCAGTCGCCAAGCCGATAGCTCTTGTCCGGTCCGATGCCGTTGAGCGCCGCGATCTCCTTCCATCGGGACGCCTTGCCCAGCGTTCGCTCGGCCAGGACCGACAGCGGGGAGTCGCTCGCGAGCACGATCACGCCTTCGCAGCCCGTGCCCTCGGCGGTCAGGCGCAGCAGCCGGCGGCCGGGGTCGGTGTCGAGAACCGAAGGATTGTGCTTGCGGACACCATCGAGCGTCAGGGCCTGATCGTGCCATTCCCCGGGATTTCTTATCTTGGCCAGAGGATCGCTGCCAGCATCCAGGAGTTGGGTCAGCGTGTCCGGGTCTCCATTCAGTGCCCACACATGGAGGGCCGAAAATCCCTCCTTGGTAACACGCATGGGATCCGCTCTATTGGCCAGAAGGAAGGCCACGGTCTCGGGTCCGGCCTTCTCGGCGGCAATGTGCAGCGGCGTGATGCCCAACTCATCGCTCGCGGCATTCACGTCCGCGCCGGCCTGGACCAGGAACTGCGCCATCCGGTTCTGGCTACGCTCTACCGCGCTCATCAAGGGCGTCAGGCCGCCCGAGCTCTTGACGTCGACTTCGACGCCGTGCGCGATCAGCAGCCGTGCCGCATCGACCTGCCCATTCCAGGCCGCCCAATGCAGCGGGGACAGGCCATGCCGCAGCGCGCCGGGGTCGAAGCCGTCGGCGAGCAGCCGCTCCAGCCGCTTCAGGTTGCCGGACGCGGTCTCCTTCTCGATCTGCTCCGGCGAGCTGCTCGCCGGGGCTGGCACGGCCACGAGCAGCACCGCCGCCAGGGCAAGGGTCATGCGCATCAAGGGGTTCATTTTTCACTCCTTCGAATGTTGATCACCAATGGCTGTAGCCAGTTTCGTCAGCGCTCGGCGCCGAACCGTGTTCAGTGGGGTCCTGGTTAACCCCTCTCGAGGTGCCATCGGACGCGGGACGCTCGTAGATCTGCCCGTCCAGGTAGGACTGGTAGCCCCACGGGCTGTCATCATCACCGCCGCCACCGCCACCGCCGGACGGAGGCGGCGGCGTGCACGTGTTCGACTCCTCGTGCCAGTCGGCCGTAAGGGAAATCAGCCGGATGTGCGGCGGCATCCCGGGCGGATCCGGCGGATCGGTTGGCAGGACCGGCAGCCAGCCGATCGGGCGGTTGAGCGCGTCGGTCGTCGCGGTGCCGTCATAGAACCCGGCCACGGCGCCTACTCCCCACACGGCGCGGGTTCCGGGGTTTCCGGGCACGTGGCGGAGGGGCACCGCCCACTCCCGGTTGTGCCACACGAAATCCCGCTCTTGGGTGATGGAGCCGGACCAGCCCGCCGGACACTCGCAGGGCCCTGCGTTCGGATCGGTGTCGGTGTAGCTCTGCGAAATGGTCTGCTGATCGAGATAGTCCTGGTCGACCATCGGCGCGGTCCGGCCGCAGTCCGGGTGGTCCGGCAGGTTCGGATCGCCGCAGGGCGACGGCGCCACCCAGTTCGGATCCGGAACCTGCCGCGTGCTGGGGACGTTCACGGTCTCGGTGAAGCTCACCGTGCTCGTCGACTCGGACGAGGTGGTCGGAACGGCCTCGCAGGCGCCACCGGTCCGGGATTCCGAATCCGCCTGCCGGACAGGATTGAAGCAGTCGTCGTCGATGCGCCGAACCTCGACCTCGTCCACCGGCCAGCCGGCGGGATAGGTCTCGATCTGCCGGAACCCGATGCGCTTGCCCTCGCTGAACCGCCCGCCCCATTGGGCGGCGCAGCTCGGCACGATCCAGCCGTCGCAGTCTGCAGGATCGCTGCAGTTGTCCCAGTCCTGGACCTCGGGAATCTCGTTGATGAACCTGTCGGGAACCTCGCCGTTGCAGAAGAGCGTTGTCCGCTCCCAGATCGGATGCGGCCCCGGGGGCGCGATCACGCCAAGCTCGTTTCCGGGATCGAGCGGGTCCGGGCCCACCGGAACCAGGTCGATGCGCAGGGGGTCGACGGGGTCGTTCTGGACCTCCCGGAAGCGGAGCCTCAGGACGTGAACGCCCTTAACGTCCCGGCCGTTGATCTTCGCGTCGCAATCCTCGACCCGCACCGCGTCAAGCGTGCGCGGTTCCCTGCAGGTGATCGCCGCCAGGAACTCGCCGGGCTGCGGGGCGGGCAGCGCCGCATCCGGCTCCGCCGTGACAAGGGGCAGGCCCGGATCCTGGCCGAGCAGCGGCTCGCCGCGATCCGGATGGTCGCCGCCGCCCGGCAGGATCGCGTTCCGCGGGACGATGAACACGCCGTGATGGCGCTCCCACACGAACCGGCGAAGGCCGACCTCGCCG
>JAJEAR010000050.1 GCA_022822665.1 Alphaproteobacteria bacterium
ACGCGTCGCCTCGCCCATCAGACGATCGCCGTGCCGACGAGGCCGGTGACGATGCCCGTCCCGGCGCCCGCCGCGATGCCGACGCCGACCGCGCCCATGAGCTGCATCGCGTTGAACCTCAGCACCGAGCCGACCAGCGCGGCGCCAACCGCCAGCGCGGCGGCGAGCTGGCCGCCCGTGCCGCCCACGATGTCCTCCACCGTGTCCAGGGGCGTGTCGAAGGTCGTGTCCGTGGTCGCGGCCGCGATCTCCGGAACGGCGAGGACCGCCGCCGCCGCGAGCGCGGCGACGGCGATCCCTGCGGGCGTCACGTTCCCGGACGCCCTCACCGGCCAGCCCCCGAAAGAGCGGTGCCGTCGTCCGAGGTCGAGGCGCGGCGGCGCGTCGCCGCCCAGGCCTCGAGGTCCTCGCGCCGGTAGCGGATCCGGGTGCCGAACCGGTGGAACACCGGCCCCTCTCCCGAGACCCGGTAGCGCGACAGCGTCTTCCCCGACAGCCCCAGGACGCGGGCCGCCTCGTTCGTGCCCAGGTAGATCGTGTCTTTCGTCATGTCCCTCTCCTCCTCTTCGATGGACCCCGTCCGCACCGAAACGGCGCGGACGCATGTGCCGCGATCGAAGCCGGAAACCCGGCCTCGGGGGAGGGTCGTTTTGCACATCCCGAAAACGACCCCCCAGGCGTGCTCTCGGGACGCCAGGGGAGGACGGGGCATTGGCCGGTCGCGGCGCGGGAATTGCGGACGACCCCGCTGGAGGGCGCGAATCGGACGGTCCGGCGACCGTTGCGGGCGGTGAGTCGGGCGAATCGCGGGGCGTGATTCGAGCGGATCGGGTGGTTTGTCCGGAAAGTCGGCGGTCGGCCCTCAGTGGCAGGGGATAGATCGCGTCAGTGGCCGTGAAGCCCGGCATCCCCGCTCGTTCGTCCCTGCGGGAACCCGCGAATTCCGGGCAACTCACAGATGCTGCCGATTGCGCCGCCGGGAGGGATCAATCGAGGGTCTGCAAGGCCAACGCATCCTCAGGCGCTAGATCACAGTGGCCGTCGTCATGTGCAACTCGTCGGGATTCCGGAAACCCGGTGCCTGCCAGCGCTTCGTCGTTGAATTCGTAGACATAGCCAGTTCGCACAGCTTCAGCGTGATTGAGGTCAAGCACACGACACAACTGAACTTGCCGGACAACCGGGAACTCGACCGCGAGCCGCTCTAAGTCAACATGACCTCATCATCTGGCCTTCGACTTTGCCGAGTGCAATTCTTGGCGACTCATATCCATACCTTTAGCAATTCAGTGATTTCCGAACGTGAAAGGTGTCTGCCCAAGAGGGTTCGCTTCATGGGCCCAAAAATCTCAAGCATGCGCCGATAGCCCTGTATTTCAGGCATATGGGAGTTCAGGTCTCGACCCTTGAATGTCTCGAACCGGTCAAGATGATCAATCAGGAACCGTGCTATACCGAGATGTCCACTCTCGTTGTTGCCATCGAAACCAGGAAACCTCGCATCATCTGCATGCGGCCCCACCTCTTTCTCAATTTCCATTTTGCCTTCTTCCGACAGCCGGGCATAGCCGGGTTCAATGCAGGACCACATGTCCAGCACATCCGCGACCTCGTGCACGGCCTCTTCACGGTCGACATGGCCGTGAAACAATCCCGTGTACTTCCATTCCAGGCCCCAGAGGTGGCCACCCCATATCGCCTCCCCGACGAAATCCGGATCGATTTCCCCTTCGACCTTCAGACGCTTGTGCAGGTCACGCAACAACATCAGAATCAGCGTTTCGCCGTGGCTGATTCTGATGCCGCTCTTCCCCAGTACCGCCAGTCCCGTATCGGCAAGTCTCCGCATGGCCTCAGCCCGGGACGGCATGTCAGGCTGCTCGGCACGCCAAGCATCAATCCGTTGCAACATGTGCGGATCCAGCCGCATTTCGAATCGCTCGGTCTTCATTTCGTGCTCCTTCATATACGTTACTCAGACGTGCCTACCGTATATTTTACGGTATATACGATCTTCAGACGTAGGTCAAGTGGGCCCGGCCATTCGCTGGATGCCCTGCGTTGCGGTCGAAGTGCAGCTGCGATCGCCGCTCGCATGGACCTCGATGAGGCACCGGAATCCTCCGGGCAGGGTTTGCGCCTGAGGAGAGACGCACCCTTGCATGGCACACAGAACGACTTTCCTTGAAATTGCCTCCAGGCATCCGATACGAAAGCGCAAGCAAATTGAACTTTCGCGAGCACGTGTTGTCTTGAATGCCTTCCGAAATTCGCAAGTGCGGATACATTGCGCTACGGTCCTGTCCGCATTCCGGCACCGGGAAAGACCCGCATGACCTTGGAGTCCTGCAATCACCCAGGACCGGCATCCGTCGAGGGCCGCGCCGAATGACGGAATTTCAGCGCCCCACGAGCAACCCGGGAAGAGCGGCCGGCTTGCGGAGCCGGAACCGTGGCATTGCTCCGGCACGACGCGCGAGCTGCTTCCGCGTGTTTCACGAAGGCGGTTGCTGTCGGGATGCCGGGTGACCGGCCCGTGCCAAGGAGAATCCCGCCGCCGCCATTGACCACCGGGTCCGAACCGGACCGTGCGGCAACATCCGACCCGCCCGCAAGGGTCCGGACCCCGCGCGTCTTCATGGCCAGGAGAAGGGGTCTGGCCTCGCTGCTGTTCGCCCTGTTCCGCCCTGGACAGGCCAGGGCCGCGACCGTGAAACCGGACAGCGTCAAGCTGAACTTCTGGTTGCGATCAAGGGAAATCTCCCTCCGCGACATCAAGGCGATCCGGCTGAAGGCGGGTCGGCGCTGGGGCGGCGCAAGGCTGGAGCACGCGGCGGGCGCGACGACGGTCTCGGGCCTCGCCCGAACACAGGCGATCATGCTCGCTGACGCGATCGAGACGGCGATGGCCGAGTGGTGGCGCCATTGGCTGGCACCGCGGATCGACGCGCTCCGCGCCGTAAACGAACGGCTGGAACGCCTTGCCGATCCGCCGCGATACGTCCATTCCGACGACATCCGAAGGCTCGAACGCGACGCGCGGGACGCGACCACCGGGATCGTCCGGTGCTGGCCCGAGGCCCTGTCCGATGCCCCGCAATTCCAGATGCTGGGCACGATCCTGGCGTTCCTTGAATCGCCGGACGATACCCTAGCCAGAGCCAACGAGACATTCGTCGCGAACGAGCTCGTCCGGTCCCGCGACCTGTTCGACCGGATCGAGGCCAGGCCGCTCACGGACGAGCAGCGCAAGGCGGTTGTCGTCGACGAACGACGCAACCTCGTGGTCGCCGCTGCG
>JAJEAR010000061.1 GCA_022822665.1 Alphaproteobacteria bacterium
CAGACCATCCGCAGGCGGCTGCGCGAGCATGGCGAGACCTCAAGCTGGGCCACCCTGCGCCGCATCCTGGCCGGCCAGCAGCGTGTCACCGCCACCTTCCGCCGCAAGGACGGCACGACACTGCACCTGCGCAAGGCAACACTGGCCGAGCCTGCTCAGCTGAAGATCTACACCGCGCTCGGTCTCGATCCGAAACCCGGCGCGGTCTCGAGGATGGTCGTCTGATCACCCGAAAATCTCACAACTGACACGAATGTAGTGCTAGACACCCGGAATCCGCCCTCACAACACATTGAAAATAATCGCTTTCTGAAAACGTCCGTTAAACTTGGGCTGGGAGAATGGAACCTGGCGCCCCGGGCCGGACGCAGAGGAGCTGATGGCCGAGGCGATCGACGAGGCCGTGGCGGTCATCGTTTCGATGGTCGAGGCGGAGGCGCGCAAGGGCACCGCTCCGGCGTCGGATCTTGCCGCCGAACTGGTGAGCGCGATCGAGGACAGGACCGAAGACGCCGAGCGAAGGATAGCCCGCCGCGAGAGGGCCGAATGGAACCGGGCCGCGATCGCCGAACTTCGGCACAGGCGCGAGAAGCTGGAGGTGCTTTGGAGCCGGGCAGGCGCGTTGGCGCTGCGAAAGGGGGGCGCTTCCGTTGGAAGGCGGAAACTTGAGGGGAAGGATAGGTGGTTATCCGAGCCGGCCGGCGCTACAGAACATGTTGAACTCCGGGAGCTTGATGGAACCAAATGAAACCGGCAATCGAACAAGAGAGCCTGAAGCGAACGAGCCCCGGATGGCGGCGGCCCCCGGTTCCGCGGCCCGGCTCCATAACCGGGCTCCGAGGAGTTCGCTCATGCGAAGCCCCGGACTGCGACCGAGGCTCCACGCGGGGCGCGCGTTCCCGCAGTCCGTGCCCGGCAACCCGGTCCCACGTCGGGATCAGATCCGGGGAACATGATCGGAGTTTCCAGCGGCCGGGTTGTACTCCCTCTCTATCTTCGAGAACAGGAAGAAGCCTTCCTCCACCGCGTTAGTGATCAGCAGAACATGGATGAGGTCGACGCGCTCGAGGGGCGGGTCCCATTCCAGATACTTCGCGCGAACGCCGCGCATCATCTCGCTGCGGTCGCCGGTGAGCCTCCTCGCGAGCTCCCAGGTCAACGGATCGTCGCAGTCCATCGCGTCGACCAGCGACAACAGCACGCCATCGATGCTTTCGCATACGGTCGTCCGCAACCGGGCGAGCGGGGAGCGTGCGTCGAGCTCGATGAGCGCTTCGCAGAGCGCCCCCAACACCTCTTCCATCCATCCAAGCAGCTTCTGGCGATTGCGCAGCGAGTTCTGCTCCTCGACGCCGTGCATGGGATGGAACGTGTGCAGGTCGTCCAGAAACTCGCCGATGTCCGAAAGGAGCTTGCGCGTGCCGGCGCGAAGCGGTGCGATCCTCTCGCCCCGGCGCACCGCGTCGAAATACCCGGAGAGGTCCTTGACGACACGCCGCTGTTCCAGATCGACGAGAACAACGGAGGTATCGATGTCCACAGAGGCGTGATCGTGAATGTAGAGCGGGCGCGCGAGCGCGTCGGCGGGCGAGGCCGGCCACAGCCGCTCAAGCGCCGAGGCCGACCACCCGAGCCCGGCAAGCATCGGGGGCAGCAGGAACAGACAAAGGAACACATACACCGCCGCCAACTGCTGCTCGAGTTCCAGCCCGATTCCGAGCGCCGCCGCCTTGACCAGCGGGACGCCGGCGTGAATCTCGAAGTAAAGCAGGGGGACCAGCACCATGCAGATGAGCGCGTTGTAGCCGACAAGGTACATGGCCACCTGGCGCGAAGGCCCCCTGAGACCGGTCGAAAGCAGACAGAGGATGGCGCCCGAGCCGAAGATGCTTCCGTACATGATCATGATGGTCTGGTCCACGGAGAGCAGCCCGATCGCCGCGAGACCGATGCCGAAGACGCTGACCGCGCTTGAGGACTGCACGACGAATGTCAGCAATGCGGCGGCCAGGAATGCGAGTGCGAGCGAATCCCCGGTTCCCTCGAGTATCTCCCGGAACCAGGGCTCCCCGGCCAGGGGTGCCGCAGCGTCCTTGAGAAGAACAAGGCCGAGCACGATGAACGAGCCGCCGAGAAAGGACGCCGCCACGGGCCGGAACCTCGACAGCCGTTCGCTCGCAAAGACCGCGCCGGCGACGCCGAGCACGTAGAGCGAAACGATCTTGATGTCGAAGGAGACGATGACGACCAGCACGGACACGCCGACGCTCCCGCCGAGCACCAGAGCCAGCGCCTCCCGCGTCGTGATGATGCCCGAGCGGAGGATACTCACCACGATGAACGTCATCGCGGTCATGCTCTGCGTGGCCGCGCCGGCGACGGCGCCCCAGGCCGCAGCCGAAAACCGGCTCCCGGTCCATTTCCCCGCGATCCGCCGCAGCCGGCGGGTCGCGAGAGCCTTCAGGTTCTCCGTGAGCAGCCACATCCCCACGGCGAAGAGACCGAGGCCGCCTGCGACCTCCGCGATAAGTTCGTTCATGTCGTGCCGATATTCCGTGCGAGGGGTATCCGTCTGTCGCGCCTGACCGCCTCCGAGGCGCAGCCAGCCGGCGCCGTCGGCCTGACGCCGCGCGTCAACTGCCCCTCGGTCATCTTGCAAAGAAGCTCGCCAAGGGGCTTGTCTCGGTGACGGCGATTCAGAGGATGGCCCATGTATGCGAAGGGCGTATTGGGTGTACCCGGCGGGCACCAGCGCCCTGACCCTTGACGGCGGGTGCCGCGCTGGTCGGCGAGGTCCGCAGCGCGGCCTGGACATTGTCCTGATCGCCCGTCGCCTCGCCGCCATCGGCCGGAATGCCGGCAATACGTTTCCCGCCCATCAGGCTCCGCACCTCTTTCGGCCCAGCCGCTCAGCGAGAATACGGGTAGTTTATACCCTTATGCAAGGTAGTAACATGCAGGTTGCGCCCGGCGGATCGAACGCCTGGAAGCGACGCAGACCGTGACCCTAGCCTCGATGTCCAAGTGCGCCGTGGAAAGGCGCGTTTTCCTGAACTTCGCGGCGGCACCGGCACAACCAGCCGGTATCTGCCTTGGCTTCAGCTACCCTGATCCGGATCCGATGGCAGCAATACACCGGGATTCATGCGCCCATCCGGATCGATGGTCGCCTTGAAGGATTGCAGCACTGCACGCAGCCCCGGATCGAGATTCTCCCACCAGGGGTAGTAGCGACCGATCTGCAGGTGTCCGGCACCTGCGGCCTGCAGGGCGCGCGCGAATGCGGTACGCAGATCATGGGCGCAGGCCCGGGCCGCGTGACGGGCCGGTTGATCCCGATAGCGCCGCAACTGTGACGGGGTGACGTGCTGTTGGTGGAACAGGCCAAGCGCATCCGGCCAGAACAGGTGCGGTTCGATCAGCACGCTGTCGGCACTGGTCACGGTCAGGAAGCTGACAGTCACCTGATGGTCGCCTCGAGGCTGCGCCCACTGGTCCATCACCCCCTGAAGGTGCCGCCAGGCCGTGTGGCTGTCGGACGGCCGAAAAATGCCATGGACCGTCAGCCATCGTTCACCGTCCGGTCCCAGCAACGCCTTGATCGGTCGAAATGGGCGCGATCGTGTAACCAGGGGGATGGTGTCCGGTATCGGTCGGCCGCCGGCCTCGAGAGCACATTCGGCCGCGTTCGCCAGGCGCTGCATGGCATGCGACTCACTTTCTCCCTCGATGCAGAGATGCAGTGAGTAACGCAATGCGGCGACCTGTTGGCGCCCGTTCCCGAGGAGACTCCGGATCCGTCCGAGACGTGATCCGATGGTGCCCGGAACGCGCGCGACATCGGCGAGAATGCGGGCGCCCTGGATGATCTCGAAACCGCCACGGGCAAGATTGACATGGGTCTGGGGATCGAAGCCGAAGCAGTCGGCAACGCCGTCGAAGCCGATCAGTCCGGTCTGGGCGTTCAGCATCGATTCCATGTCGGCGAATTCAAACGAGGCAAAGGTCTCGCTCGCCGGAGCGTTGCGCAGGTTGAGCACCGCTTCCGCCTTGATGCCGAACGCCCCGCAATCGCCGAGAAACAGCGACCCCGGGTCGGGGCCACCAGGGTGCGGGTGCGGTCGTTCATCGGCTCCGGTCCCGGTACGCAGCAGGGTGCCGTCGGCCAGGACCACCGAGAGGCCGGCGACACTCCGGGCCGAATATCCGTGCATCGCCGAACCGAAAAATGCCGCACCTTGCGACAGGGCGCCTCCGATCGTGGCGCGATATCCTGAAAGCGGCCCGAAAAACGGCGTACGCAGTCGGTGTGCGCCCAGTTCCTCGAAAAGAGTGGCCCAGGTGCAGCCGGCCTCCACCTGGACCCGCCGGTTGACGGTGTCGATGTCGACGATCCGGTCGAGACCGGTGATATCGACAATCAGGCAGTCCGGCCGGTCCGGTACGACACCACCGGTATAGGAGTGGCCGCTTCCGCGGGGAATGATGGCGTAGCCGAGTCCGGTCGCCGATTGGACCACATGGCGGAGTGCGGCGATGTCGCGCGGTCGGACAATCCCGGCAGCAATGTGATCACCGCCACAGATATCTTCGGAATATTCGGCGCAGCGCCCGCGCTCGAAGATCCGGTCGTCCGGAGCCAGAACTTCACCGAGTTGTCGCTTCAGCGCCTGTTCACTCATGCACGCTCCTGTCCGGCAGCATCGTCTGACGTCGTCTCACCGAGATAGACGTCATGGACCACCGGGTTGGCCCGGACCTCCTCCGGCAGACCTTCCGCCAGCACCCTGCCCTGGTGCAACACGGTGATGGCGCTGGCCACAGCAAATACCACGGCCATATCGTGCTCCGTGAAGATGACAGTCAGGCCGACTTCACGGGCAATCCGGTGCACCAGAGCGATTGATTCGAGCCGTTCCCGGGCTGCCATTCCGGCCGTCGGCTCATCCAGCAGCAGCAGCTTCGGTTCGGTGGCCAGCGCGATGGCCAGTTCCAGCCGTTTCTGGTCGCCATGCGCCAGGGTCCCGGCAAGCTGATCTTCGCGGTCCCGCAATCCGACCAGATCCAGCAGGCCGCGGGCCCGCGTCACCTGGATGGATCGCGCCGAGGCGAGCACGTTCCAGCTCCTGCCGGAATGCGCGAGTAACGCGATCTGGACGTTTTCGAGGCTTGTGAGTGCCGCAAACACGCTGGTGATCTGGAACGTGCGCCCGACCCCAAGTCGGGCAAGGGCATGCGGAGTCCGACCGGTAACGTCGGTGCCGGACAGGAAGACCCGGCCCAAATCCGGACGATGCAAGCCTGTTAGGGTATTGAACAGCGTGCTCTTGCCGGCACCGTTCGGACCGATGACGGCACGAAACTCGCCTGGCTGCAATCGGATGGTCACATTGTCCAGGGCGACAAGTCCGCCAAATCGCTTGCCCAGCGCTTCGATTCGCAACAGCGGTTCCGGAGCCGCGGCATCACCGGGTCGGGAATCAGTGACCGACACGCCCGGACCTCGTGCCCAGAATTCCGCCCGGCAGCAACAGCACCAGGGCGATGATGATTACTCCCATGAACAGCGGCCAGTATTCGGTGTGACCGCTGATGACCGTCTCCAGGCCAATAAACACGAATGCCCCGGCGATCGGACCGGTGAACACCCGCAGGCCGCCGAGCACCACCATCACGATCGGCGTTGCACTTGCGGTCCAGTCGAGCCAACCGGGAAACACGCTGCCTGTGGACAGGGCGAACAGTCCCCCGGCCAGGCCGGCGAAGGCGCCGGCGATCACGAAGGTCAGCCAACAATGGGCCCTGGTGTGAACGCCCAGATGCTGGACCCTGCGGGCGTTTTCGCGAATGGCCCGGAGGGTCTGGCCGAATGGCGAATTCACCATCCGGTACAACAGGCCAATTGCCAGCGCGGTTATGAACAGCACGAACAGGTAGTAAACAGCGGGATCAACGAGGACGCCCGGGCGTGTCAGCCCGACGATCCCGTCATCGCCGCCGGTGAGAACGGTCGCCTTCAGGGCAACGGTAAAGAACAGCATCTGAAAGGCGAAGGTCAGCATGGCAAAGTAGATACCGGTCAGGCGTACCGAAAAGTACCCCACCGCCGCGGCTCCGACCGCGGCAACCACGGGCGCTGCCAGCAATGCCAGCCAGAACGGCGCTGACAGCTTGGCCATGAGGATGCCGACTCCATAGGCGCCGAGACCGAAATAGGCGGCATGGCCGAACGACAGCATGCCGCCATATCCCAGCAGCAGGTTGAAGCTCATCGCGTACAGGGCGAAGACCAGTGCCTCGATCGCGATGAACTGCCAGAAGGCTCCAAGGCCCAGCGGGGCAACAAGGAACAACAGTGCGGCAACAGACCAGAGACCCAGCGTGGTTCGGCTCATTCCGGCCTTCCAAACAGGCCCCAAGGCCGCACGATCAGAACAACGGCCATCAGCGCGAAGGTCAGAACCACGGCGAGTGATGGAAATGCCAGGATTCCGAAGGCATTGACCAGTCCCACGAGCAGCGAACCGACCAGGGCGCCGGGAATGCTGCCCATGCCACCGATGACCACGACCACGAAGGCGTCGATAATCACTTCGACGTGCAGGCCCGGACCGACGGCGAGGACCGGGGCGGCAAGTGCGCCCCCGAAGCCGGCCAGTGCGGCACCAAGCGCAAACACACCAGTGTAGAGTCGCCGCGTATTGACGCCGAGCGCGCCCAGCATCTCGCGATCGAGGGTGGCTGCCCGAATCCAGATGCCGAAGCGGGTCCGGTGCAGCAGCACCCACAGGGCAATGGCCATAGCGATGCCGACCAGGATCAGGAACAGGCGATAGGTCGGAAAGGTCACGCCGATCAGCCGAGTGGCACCGGACAGCAGCTCCGGCGCTGCTACCGATCGCTCTTCCCGGTCCCAGATGATCATGACCAGATCGCCGATAACGAAAACCAGTCCAAAGGTCATCAGCAACTGGAACTCATGGGCCGAACGGTAGATCCGGCGCAGCAGAAGCACTTCGAGCCCACCGCCAACCAGCAGGAGCAGGGCGGCCCCGGCGATCAGGGACAGGATAAAGCCCGGCAGTCCGGCAAGCGTCAGGCCGATCACCGACATGGCGATGTAGGCGCCGAGCATGAACAGCCCGCCATGGGCGAAGTTGAGGATACGGGTGACCCCGAAGATCAGCGACAGACCGGCCGAGATCAGGAACAGCAGCATGCCGTGCGATATGCCGGACAGGGTCTGCCGGATCACGACTGTCGGATTACCGAACAGGGTCAGATTCTGCCATGTCTGGTCGAGCAGGGATTCCATGCCGAGACTATGGGGCAGTCGGAGTATGACGTCCAGCGGACAGCGCCGTGTTGCACGATACGCGAGACACGGGGCTCTCTTCCTGAACTTCGACGGTTGTTTCGCGTAAATGGTTGATATATCCCGGTTTTAGTTTTCGGCTAGGCACTACATTCGGTATATCTTCGAGCCTGGGCCAGGCGTGGCGGGCGGTCAGACGAGCAGGTACGGGGTGATCGTCAGGGGCTGCCCCGTGGTCGCACGGATCTGTTCCGCCGCCGGTTTCGGCTCCGAGGGGATGACGCATCGGTTGCCGGATTGCCGGCAGCGCGGCACTGAGCATTGGCGGTGGACAGGGGCGGAGCGGATGACCTCCGGGAACATCCGCCGCTTCTGGATGCCGACGCGGCAGGCCTGGGCTCGCCGCAGACCTCGTGGACACCGGTGGCCAGCCGCTGCTCCTCCTCGATCTGCTCGAGGTTGACCGGGAGTTCCTGCGTGCCGCCTCCCTGGCGTCCGGCGCGGATCACCTGCCCGGCGATCTTCTCGGGCGCGGACAGCACGGGCTGGGGTTCGTCCTCCGGCTTCGCCTTGACGAACCCGCCGAGCTGCCTCAGGCGCTCGAGCCCGTCCTCGTCCATGGTAACGCCGATATGGCGGACAATGCGCTGTCGGGCCTTGCCGCCGTCGCGCACGCCCTCGACGAATCGGCTTGGCCGCACCGCAATTGTCAAGTCATTGTCTTCGGCTGAAATTTCTCGATAAAAGTTCAGCCGAAGTCCGGCTCAATCGTCGAGATCAGGACTATTGACGGAAATGATGACAACCGAAATCATACCGGCGACCAGCGGACTGGGCGATTCTGGCAGGGAGGAACGGAAATGACGTGCTTTTTCCGAAAATGGATGGTTCTGTCGGCGGCAGGAATACTCTTGGCGACAGTGACCACGACAGCCCGGGCCCAGGATGCCGGGCCGATCCGTCTGGGCTTGATCGACATATACAGCGGCGGCGTTGCGTTCATTGCCGAGAGTATTCGTACCGGCTTCGAGATCGCCCTGCAGGAAGCCAATGACGCCGGCGGCGTCAACGGCCGCATGTTCGAACTGACGACCGCCGATATGGGAGGCAGCGTCGAAAAAGCCGTCACCGAAGCACGGCGCATGATTCTCGAGCAGGATATCCGATACGTTACGGTGGGCATCCACAGCGGCGCAGCGGTCGCCGTCGGCAGTCTTGCCAAGGAACACAAGGCTCTGGTCGTCGGCGGATTTGCCACCAGCAAGCGCCTGACCGGATCCGAGGGCCATCGCTTTGTCGCCCGGGCCAATCTCAGCACCGTCGAGATCGGACGGGTGATGGCCGAGTTCATCAAGGACCGTCCTGATATCAAGTCCGTGGCGACGATCGCGCCGGATTACGAGTATGGCCAACACTTCGCCGCCGATTTCGTTGCGCATCTCGAAACCGTGCGACCCGATGTTCAGGTCGTTCGCCAGGAATGGCCAAAGTTCGGGGCAACCGACTTCGCGCCGCATGTTACCGCCTTGCAGGCCCGACCGGCAGACATGATTGTCGCCGGCGTTTTCGGTGGCGACCTGATCAAGTTCCTGAAATCGGCACAGGACTTCGGCCTGTTCGACGGCGATACTGAACTGTTTGTCCATGGCCTCGACATCGGCAAGCTTGGTTCGATGGAAGCACTGCTGCCTGAAAATGCCTTCGGAACCCTCTGGTATCCGTTCTATGCGCTCGATTCAGCCAAATCCCGTGAAATCGAACAGGAAGCCAGTCAGCGCATGGGCACATATCCAACCGGGTCCGTTCCTGTCGGATATGTCGCCGGCAAGATGATATCGGAAGCGATCATCCAGGCTGGTGGCGCTGAAGACGTCGGGCGAGTTGTCGAAGCCCTGCAGAATGTGCAATTCGACGGGCCAACCGGCGCGGTCACGGTCAGGGGCTGTGATGGCATGGCGCTTTATGATTTCTATGTCGGCCGGGTGAAGCGCGACCCCGGACTGCCCGACGGCGTGGGTGTCGATGATCTGCGCACCTACAACGTCAAGTCGATCGCGCGGAGTTGCGAGGACATTGCCGAGGCCCGCAAGAAGTCCTGATCGTCATGCTCGAAGTCCACGAACTGGAGACTGCCTACGGCAGCAGCCAGGTTCTGTTCGGGGTTTCACTTG
Organism: Alphaproteobacteria bacterium; assembly: GCA_022822665.1. GTDB lineage: Bacteria > Pseudomonadota > Alphaproteobacteria > Thalassobaculales > Thalassobaculaceae > Bin52. The sequence goes on from JAJEAR010000061.1 coordinate 9,487, forward strand.
ATGTCCGGGAAGGAGAGGTGGTGGCACTGCTCGGCCGCAACGGGGCCGGCAAGACCACCACCCTCTCCAGCATCATGGGCCTGGTACGGCCACAGGGCGGACGCGTCATGTTCCGGGATCGGCCAATCATCGGTCTCGAACCCTACGAAGTCTCCCGTCTGGGCATCGGCATCGTTCCCGAGAACGCCCGCCTGTTCGCTTCGCTGACGGTCGAGGAGAACTTCGAGACCGCACGCCGCCCAGCCACGGACGGCCACAGCCGGTTTGGTCTCGACGAGGTCCTGAACCTGTTTCCCGACCTGCAGACCCTGCTCGGAAGACGAGCAGGCATGCTGTCCGGCGGACAGCAACGCATGGTCGCGGTCGCGCGAACCCTGGTCGGCAATCCCGACTTGCTGCTTCTCGACGAACCCTCAGAAGGACTGGCGCCACGGATCGTCGGAGCCCTGCTCGACCAGCTCAAGCAACTGCGTGCCACCGGCATGACGGTCCTGTTGTCAGAGCAGAACCTTCGGTTTGCCAACGAACTCGCCGATCGCGCCTATGTCATCGAAAAGGGCGAAATTCGATATACCGGATCGATTGCCGCACTGGCGGCAGAACCGGACATACGCCAGCGCTATCTGATGGTCTGAACGACGGTGCCCGCACCGAAACGGGCACCGTCTGGGATACAGGATCGACATCGTGGTCAACACACACGCCCTGCAGGTTCCCGAAACCTATCGGCCGTTGACGGTATCGAGCGGAGTGCGCACTTCGGCACTGAAGCGTCCGGATCGCGTAGCGTTGCGCCATGGTCGTGATGAGAGGACATTTCGCGACCTGATCAAGCGGATCGACGCGCTGGCCATCGCGGCCGGAACGTCACTCGGCCTCGAACCCGGGCAGCATGTCGGAATCCTGGCGCCCAACTGCATTGCCTATATCGAAACCGTGCTGGCCCTGTCCGATGCCGGCATGCCGGTCGTCACCCTTTCAGCCCGCCTGAACCGCGTCGAACTGACCGAAATCTGCAATGATGCCTGTATCAGGGTGCTGTTCGTTCATCCAGACTGCCTCGACGTCGCCGGCAGCGCGGCGTTCGAGACCGTTGAGCGTCTCGTGGTTTTCGGCCCGGAGTACGAATCCCTGCTGCACTCAGGCGTTGGCGCCGGGTTTCGGCCGATTGCCGGCGAGTGGGACATATTCAGCATTCCGTTCACATCAGGCACCACCGGGCGCCCGAAAGGCGTTATGTTGCCGCACCGGGCCCGTGCACTGCTGTTCTACGCGATGGCGGTCGAGTACGGGTGCTTCGGTCCCGAAGACTCCTTTCTAGCGATCGCGCCGCTCGCCCATGGCGCCGGCCTGGCCTTTGCGATTGCACCGATATTTTTCGGCGGGACCTGCGAACTGGTCACCACTTTCGAGGCCTCCAGCGTCATTGGCCGCCTGAGGGATGGCCGGTTCACCGGGGTGTTCATGGTGCCGACCCATCTGCATGCGATCCTTTCCCTGTCCGACGACGTTCTGACCGCACACCGGGATGTCGCCCTGAAGAGCCTGATCAGCAACGCCGCACCGCTTTCGCAACGGGTCAAGGAGCAAATCGTCGCACTGTGGGGTGATCATCTGTTGCACGAAACCTACGGATCGACGGAAGTCGGCATCGCCTGCAACATCCGCCCGGCCGACCAGCTTCGCAAGGAGGGCAGCGTCGGACTGGCCTTCCCCAACTGCGCCATCGAATTGCGCGACCCGGACGGCCGGGAAGTGCCGGCCAACGACATCGGTGAACTCTACACCAATTCTCCCTTCATGTTTTCCGGATACTGGCAGCAGGGCGGAGTCACGCCTCCTCCATTGCAGGGCGGCTGGTTCAGTGCCGGCGACCTGGCCCGCAAGGATGACGAAGGCTTCATTCATATCGTCGATCGCAAGGACGACATGGTGATCTCGGGCGGACTCAACATCTATCCACGCCAGATCGAGGAAGTCCTGTATCGGCATCCGCAAATCGCAGAAGCAGCCGTTGTCGGGGTGGCCGACGAGAAATGGGGAGAACGGCTGCGCGCCCATGTGGTCACGCGTGGACAACCGGAACCGGATGCCGAGGCAATCATCGCCTACTGTCGGGAACGCCTGTCCGGCTACAAGGTGCCGAGAGACATCGTGTTTGCCGAATCCCTGCCGAAAAATGCCACCGGAAAGATTCTCAAGCGCGCGTTGCGGGAGCAGTGAGCGAATTCGTCGCTTCTTCACCCGGACCCGTTTGAACCAGCGTCGGCCCGGGAATGCGCCGGCTCCCTGCAGTCCCGAATGCGGCAACGCAGGACTACCGGCGCGGCACCCTGACCAACCGGTTTTCGATCCGCTCCTTGCGCCACAAGTCGGGTGCGGGCACGTGCGTCCGGGAACAGGAGAACCTCCATCCCGGCCGCAATTCCAGCTGGCGCTTTCGGATTTCGTTGGTCGACGCCCGTGTTCGGACTGATGGCGCGGCCGATCGCACGCTTTCGGTGGCGCAGTGGTTGCGCATGCGGTTGACCGGTCTGTGTTCGCCCGTCCTCGCCAACGGTCCCTTGCCGGTTGTCCGCGCCTCTGGTTGCCGAACCTCCCGCGCCTGCTGCCGAACCGTGGCGCGGGGGTGTTCAGGCGTCGCATCGACCTGGTTGCCGATCGACAATACCAGCCCGGTCAAGCTGGTGATCCGCCGCCATCATATCCCGCTCCGTTCGCTCCGATCAGGAAGCGGGTTGCAGATAAACGTAACGCTGGCGTCGGGACCGAACCATGAATTGGGTGAGGGCCATTACGGCGGGAAACCGGAAACCGGTCGACCGGGCCTGATCGCGCTGATGTATGCAGGCCGTCCCTCACTGACTTCGGAACCGTGGCGCCGATCGGGTGGGTGACCAATTCCGCAGGACGAGGGAACGGTTGCGCAAATCAGTAGCTGCGCGGCAAACCAAGGCGTTCGCCGAGAAAGTTCTTCACCATCTCGTTCGATATCGGACTGAACGGCCCGAGACGGGCATCACGGAACAACCGCTCCATCGGACCATCCTCGACCAGCCCGCTTGCCGCCAGCACCCGCATGCAACGGTCGGTAGTGCGAATGGCGGTCTCCGAGGCCGCCAGTTTGGCCATCGCCGCTTCGACCGAACACGCACGGTTGCGGGAAAGCAGCCAGGCCGCCTTGAACATCAACAGCCGACTCTGTTCAAGTTCCGTCGCAGCTTCGGCAAGCGGGTGCTGCACCGCCTGGAATCCGCCAACCGGACGGCCGAAAGCAACCCGCTCGCTTGCGTGTTGCACGGCCAGATCCAGCGCAGCCGCGGAAATGCCAACATAGATTGCGGCTGACAGGATCCGTTCCTCATCGAGCGATGAAAGCAACTGATACCAGCCCCGGCCAGCCTCCCCGACCAGGGCATCGGCCGGGGCCCGGGCCCCGTCCAGAAACACTTCACAGGTGCAGCCCGCCCGCATGCCCATCAGTTCCAGGCGACGGATCGTCACCGTATCCTGCCGGCATGGAGTCAGGATCAGGGACAGACCGCCGGCCCGCTTGCCGTCTCGCACCGGTTCGGTGCGGCAGAGTACCAGGATCGCATCGGCATCGGCGGCGAACGACGTGTAGAGCTTCTGCCCCGTGACCGACCACTGGTTGTCCCGCATGGCGCCGCGAGTTGATAACTGGAGGATATCGGTGCCCCCGCCGGGTTCGGTCATTCCGAACGCCATCATGAAATCGCCGCGGGCCAGTCGCGGCAGGTATTCTGCCTGCTGTTCCGGCGACCCGTGTTCGCGAAACATGCGCGCTGTCATCGCGATCAACACCCAGTTGACCGCCAGTGACGGAAACTGTCGTGACAGTTCCTCGCACAGCACGGCCGATGCCATCACGTCGGCGTTGCTGCCGCCATGGTCTTCCGGGACCGACATGCCCAGCCACCCCAGTTCGGCAAACCGTTTCCAGAGCGCGCGCGGCACCCGACGCGACCGGTCCATTTCGCGAATGCGTGTTTCCGGCAGTTCGTCGGCGAAAAACCGGCGAACGCTGTCTCGCAGGAGCCGGTGCTCCTGCGGCGGGTCAAAATCCATCGTCCATTCCACTCCGCCCCCGCTGCGGGGTTACCGGTCAGAGACCCGCACGGCGAGGACCCGGATTCTTGTCATGACCGGTCATTCAGCCTACGGTCTTCGCCGTTCCGAACGCAACTCGGGCTCGCCATGAACTTGGGAATGACCCTTGCGCAGGCCGCACGGAAGTGGCCGGACAAGACGGCCCTGGTATTCGAAGGCCGGCGCTGGCGCTATCGCCAGTGGAACCTGGAGGTCAACCGGGCAGCCAACGCCTTTGCCGCCCGGGGCATCGGCCGCGGCGACCGCGTCGCCTTCCTGACCTGGAACCTGCCGGAAATGGTCACCGGGCTGTACGCGCTGCTCAAGATCGGCGCGGTCCCGGTGCCGATCAACTACCGGCTGGCGGCCAACGAAGTCGCATACATCATCAATGACTGTGCGGCACGGCTGCTGGTTTTCGAGGAATCGCTGCGCAACCGGGTCGCGCCGGTCCGCGACCAGTTGTCCAGCCTCGAAGCACTGATCTATGTCGGCGACACGCCGGAGCGTGATGAAATCCCGTTCTCCGCATTCCTGGCGCCGGCATCGGACCGGGAACCGGGGCCGGGCGCCGGCCTCGATGACCCCGCCTTCATCATGTACACCTCGGGCACCACCGGTCTGCCCAAGGGCGTGGTTCGAACCCATGCGGCCGAATTGTTCGGCGCCATGATCATGTCGCTCGAATGCGGCTTCCGGCACGACGACTGCATTCTCAACAACAAGCCCCTGTTCCATATCGCCCAGTTGCAGCTGCAGTTTGTGCCGTTCGTCATGCTCGGCGGTATCAACGTCATGACTCGTGGCTTCGATGTCGAGGAAACGCTGTCCCTGGTCGACCAGGAGACTGTCACGGTCCTGCACGGCGTTCCGACGCAGATGATCATGATGGTCCAGGCCGATCTGTCCCGCTATTCGCTGCGCAGCCTGCGATGCGGCTTTTACGGCGGTCAGACCCTGGCCGACGACGTGACCCGGCGCTGCATGGCCCTGTTTCCCGACACCTTCCTGAATGTCTACGGCTTCACCGAGGGTTTGGCGGTCACCGCCTGCGATTACCGCATTCACCCGGACAAGCTTGGCAGCGTCGGTCAGGCCGCCGTCGGCATGGACGTGCGCATCGTTCGCACCGGTGCCGACAGCCCGGAAGACCTGGCTGCTCCCGGAGAAGTCGGCGAGCTGATCGCACGCGGTCCGAGCATCATGAAGGAGTATTTCAGGGCCCCGGACAAGACCGCTGCTGCCCTGCGTGACGGCTGGTATTTCTCGGGCGACGCCGCATTCGCCGACGAGGACGGTTTTGTGACCGTGATGGGGCGCATGGATCACACGATCAAGACCGGTGGCGAGAACGTCCATCCGTCGGAGATCGAAAACGTCCTGTTTTCCCACCCGGGCCTGGTGGATGTCGCCGTGGTCGGTCTGCCGAGCCGCAAATGGGGCGAGGTGGTCTGCGCGGCCGTTGTCACGGCGGACGGAACGCTGAATTCCGATACCCTTGACCGGTTCTGTCGCGAGAGTCCCGACCTGGCCGACTTCAAGCGGCCACGGCACTATTTCGTTGTCGACAGCATTCCTTCCAATTCCACCGGCAAGGTTCAACGCGACCGGCTGAAGGAACTGCTGTCAGACCTGTCTTCGACACCGCTTGACTGAACGACCCGGCAGTACGCCCGATGCGCCTCTCCTATGTTTCGCCATTCAGCACCGCCCCGCATCGTCGGCATGCGACAGAGTACGCCGAACTGGCCGAATCCTGCGGCTATGAGGCGGTCTGGATGCCGGAAGCGTTCGGATCCGATGCATTCACGCTTCTCGGCCTGCTCGCCGGCAAGACCAGCCGCCTGCGACTGGCGACGGGGATCGTCAACGTGTTTTCCCGCTCGCCGACGCTGCTGGCCCAGAGTTTTGCAACCCTGGACGAGATGTCCGATGGCCGCGCCATCATCGGTCTCGGTACCAGTGGCCCGATTGTCATCGAAAACTGGCATGGAAGCCGCTTCGAAAGTCCCTTGTCCCGCACCCGCGAAGTGGTCGACATCATTCGCCTGGCGCTCTCCGGCGAACGGGTTGACCATGACGGCGCACGGTTCCGGCTCCGCGGCTTCCGTATGCTGGTCCGCCCGGTGCAGGAGCGGATTCCGATCTACCTCGCAACGCTGAAAGCCCGCTCGGTACGGGAAACCGGCCGAATTGCCGAGGGCTGGTTGCCGACCCACGTGTCCGTCCGGCATTTGGAGCGTGTCCGTCACCCGTTGTGCGCAGGCGCGGAATCGGTCGGGCGTAACCCCGACGACATCGATATGGCGGCCATGACCCTGGCCGCGTGCAGCGAAGACGGTGACTCAGCGCGGGGACTGTGCCGCGAGCATCTCGCCTACTACATCGGCGGCATGGGACAGTTCTATCACGAGTTGATGCATGGCTACGGCCACGGCGACGTTGCCGACCGGATCAGGAGCGCCTGGTCGGTCGGCAACCGGGCCGAGGCGGCCTCGGTCATTCCGCGTCCGGTCCTTGACGATCTGGTGATCGCGGGTACTCCCGCCGAGTGCCGCCGGGCGCTGGAAGTCCGGAAACAGGCGGGATTTCGCCACATCGTCGCCTTTCCCCCGCACGGTGCCGACGTCGAAACCGTGCGAACGACGCTGCGGGTGCTCGCCGGATAAACGCTCAGCGCGGGACACGGATCTCGGTGCGGGCGTCTGCGACAGGTCGTCCATTACGGGTCAGCGTCTGATCGAGAACAACAATGTCAGCGTCGGGATCATGGCGAACCTCGTGCACCACGCCGTCGATCTGCACGGTTTCACCGGCAAACACCATGGCACGCATGCGGAATTCCAGTTTCCGGACAAACGCCGTCGGACCAAACGCGTCCACGACCTGCCTGGCGAACAGCGCGCCATAGATCTGACCGTCGACCACCGGGCCCGGCAGTTGCATCCGGTCCGTGAACTCACTGTCGTAGTGCAGGCGGTGCCAGTCCCAGGTAGCGGCGCCGTACAGCACCAGGTCGACAATGGAGAAGGTCTTGTGTCCCGTTGCCAGAGATTGCCCGGGCTGCGCTATCGCCGTGTCCACCCGGGAAGTCGTCATCGGCCAGTCGCCAGCGGTTGGTAGACCAGGGTTTCGCGGTTGATGGCCAGCAATTCGCCACTGTCGTCTCGGTAGCGCGCAACCGAGGTCACGAACAGTTGCGTACCGCCCCGTGAAGAGGCCCGTTCGGTGATGTCCTCGAGTGTCCAGACAACCGAGATTCGGTCGGAAGGCAGGACCGCTCGAAAGAACTCGTAGGAATTGCCCGCCCGGATCATTCGGCACCCTTCCACCGGCAGGTCCCAAGCATGGCCAATGTAGCCATGATCATCCGGGGGACCCACGGCATACTGACAGGATTCGACGATCATCGTCGGCGGCGCCACCAGTGCGGGGAATCCAGCTTGCCGGGCGTAGTCGTCGTCCCGATACAGCGGATTGTCGTCGCCCAGCGCCAGGGCAAAGTACCGGATGCTGGCGCGTCCGATCTCTTCCTGCGCCGGGTAGACCGCCTCACGGCCAATCCATGCCTTGAGTTCGTCGGTGAGCAACGACATGCGGCCGCTCAATCCAGCACGGCAAACGGATCGACTTCGATCAGCATTTCCGGCCGCAGCAGGGCCTCGCAAACCAGACCGGTCGAAGCCGGGAACGGTTGCCGCATCAGTTGCGATCGCACGTCGGCAACGCGACGGTATTCCTTCAGTGCCGGCGGCGTCACATATTCGATGGTCTTGACCAGGCTGCCGGCGTGGCCGCCCGCCGCCTCGACCACCTTGAGAATATTGCCGTAGGTGTATCCCGCCTGCGCAACCACATCGCCGTCATGCACGACACGCTGGGTTTCGGGATCAAGGGACCCTTGTCCGGACAGGAACAGCAGATTGCCCGCGCGCACGCCCGGACTGTAGGTCAAACGGTCGTAGCGGCTCCAGCCAGGATTGACAGCAACCGGCGTGTCATGCGCAGCAATGAAGTCGTACTGGATCAGGGCTTCGGGATGGCACAGTCGCGGCATGATGATGCCGGCGGCGCCGGGGTAGACCGGTCCCAGGAACTGCTTTCGTACCTTCCCGGTACCGCGGTAATCGGCCAGGGCTGCCGGAGTGATATAGTCCAGGGTCTTGACCACCCGGTCCAGACCCAGGCCGAACGCCGCCAGCATCTCCCTGGCCCGTTCGAAAATAGCTTCGGTCTGGGCCACGACATCGCCGGGACCGATAATGTTGCCGTCGCCGTCGAGGGGCTCGATCGTCGGCAGGAAAATGACGCCGGCCGACTCCCGGGCCGATGGCAGTCCGGGCAATGCGGCCGCCACCGGACCCGCCGTCACCTCGATTTCGATCAGCGCATCCGGTCGCAACAGTGCCCGAACCGGTACCGTGTTGACGGCGGGCCTGTGGTCGCCAAACAGGTCATCGCGAACCGCAGCCGCCTCACGATAGCGTTCGATACCTTCGGGTCGAACATATTCAACCACCCGAACCACGTCGGCGAGAGTCTTTCCCGCACCTTCGAGTATGGCCCCGATCTTGTCCCAGGCCGTACGGGCCTGCCGGCGCATGTCACCCCTGACTACCATCCGTCCGGTTTCGGGATCGTGTTCGGAAGCGGTATGGCCGGACAGGTAGACAAGACTGCCGGTATCGATTCCAAGAGAAAAGGAGTAGCGGGAATAGTCAAACCACGGGAAACGCACGGGTCGAACCGCGACAGGGGGCACAGTCGGTCTCCGGAATCAATACGCGTTGAAGACGGATGCTAGGAGCGGCCGGATTCCGGGTCAAGCCGGAGCCCCGGAGCTGCAGGAACATTTCTTGCTGAGGGTGAGGGGCTGGCTCCGGGTGAATCGGGCTGACCGAAAGCGGCTGGAGGGTGCTCCGGTTACGGTTCAACGGGACTGACGGAGGGTCAGAGCCGCCGGGCAGCGCGTGTTTGCTCGGCGAGCGCAGTTGTCCTGTGGCGCGCGGTTGCGCGGCGTGATCTCGGGGCCAGGCATCGGGCGGATTGAGGATGGCGTCGAGGGCGTCCCGGGGCCAGGCGACATGGTGTTGGTTGGCCCCGGGCCGGTAGCCCGGAAGCGGCCCTGGAAGCGAACGATGGCGATGGCTTCGTTGGTCAGGCGGGCGAGGTTGCGCGACATGTGGCGCGCATGGACCCTGCAGCAGTCTTCGTCGCAGGTGAAATCGCGAGCGCAAGGCACAAACGACTTTCAACAATCCGGTTCTCCCTGACCAGCCCGGCAACTCCTCGGGACCGGTGCGGCCGGCGGCGAGCGGATATCAGCGATCGAGGACGTGGAGCGAATGCAAGGGCGCGGTCCGGTTTCGTAACGGATCCGGAGCAACGCCACGAACCGGCCGGCCGACGGACGCCGTTGCGTACCGGCACCGGATGAGCTCAGCCCGGTCGCGGGCAACTGGCCTCTCAGGCGTCCCGGCTGTCGTGACAGAGCAGCAGGTAATCACGGGGGGACCGCAATTCGGCACGGCGGCTTGATCCCGCCGTTCACGATGACTGGTGACGTGACTCCTGCAAGGCCAGTTCGCCCGGAAAGTGACAGGCAGCACTGTGGCCCGCCTCGATCTCGATGAGCGCGGGTTCGCGTGACGTGCAGATATCCCGTGCAATCGGGCACCGATTGGCAAACCGGCATCCTTGCGGCAGGTTGACCGGATCCGGCGGGTCACCGGGAATGAGAATCCGCTCCCGTCGCGACCGCTTTGACATGTCGATCGACGGGACGGCGGAGAGCAGTGCCGCGGTGTAGGGGTGTTGCGGCCTGTTGAACAGGCGGATGCGGTCCGCGTACTCGACGATCCGACCCATGTACATCACGGCAACGTGATCGGACATGTGCTGCACAACCCCAAGGTCGTGGCTGATGAACAGGTAGGTCAGGCCGTATTCCGTCTGCAACCGGCGCAGGAGGTTCAGGATCTGCGCCTGGACCGCGACGTCGAGGGCCGAGACGGGCTCGTCACAGATGACCAGCTTCGGCCGGGTTGCGAGTGCCCGGGCGATGCCGATCCGCTGGCGCTGGCCGCCGGAAAACTGGTGTGGAAACAGCCGAAGCTGTTCCGGATGCAGGCCGGCCGCGGCAAACAGCTCGGCAACGATCTGCTGCTTGACCTCCGGCGACCTGTCCGTCAGTGCGTCCAGTGGCTCACGGACCAGTGCTTCGGCGCGGCGGCGCGGATCGAGCGCGGAGTAGGGATCCTGGAAAATGAACTGGACCTTCGAGCGAACCCGGCGCAGGTCCTCGCCCTTCAGACCGAGCAGTTCCTCGCCCTCGAGACTGACCGATCCACCGGCGGCGTTGACCAGCCGCGCGATGGCCAGCGCAGCGGTGGTCTTGCCTGATCCGCTCTCGCCGACGATCGCCATTGTTTCGCCGGTCGCAACGGTGAACGACACGTCATCCACCGCGCGCAGGTAGCTTCTCGGACCCAGGATGCCGCGACGCCTCACGGCGAACCGGACCTGCAGGTTCCGGACCTCCAGCAGCGCCCTCACAACGCCTCCGCGTGCCAGCAATCGGCGGTGTGGTCCGGGCCGAAAGCGATGGGCCCGGGTCGCCTGCTGTCGCATTCGTCCGTGCGATGGACACACCGCGAAGCAAACAGGCAGGCATCGGCGCCGAATTCCGACAGCGAGGGCACGACCCCGCCCACCTCCGTCAACTCGTCGCGGGTTTCAGTCAATGGCACCTGGATATGTGGCACGCAGGAAATCAAACCCCGGGTATAGGGATGGCGCGGATGGCTGATCAGCGCGTCGACGGGACCGATTTCAGCCGTGCGGCCCGCATACATGACGATCATCCGGTCGGCCATCTCGGCCACGGCACCCATGTCGTGGGTAATCAGGATGATCGATGTTCCCGTCTCCCGCCGCAGGTCGCGCAACAGATCGAAGATCTGCGCCTGGACCGTCACGTCCAGTGCAGTTGTCGGCTCGTCTGCAATCAGGATCTTCGGCCTGCAAGCCAGGGCGATGGCGATCATGACCCTTTGTCGCTGGCCGCCCGACATCTGGAACGGGTAATCCGCCAGCCGGGAGCGGGGGTTCGGGATACGGACTGCATCCAGCAGGTCGCCCGCGGCGTTCCATGCGGCGGAACGCGAGAGGTTCTGGTGCGCGCGCAGGACCTCGGCGATCTGTTCGCCCACGGTATAGACCGGGTTGAGCGATGTCATCGGTTCCTGGAAGATCATCGAGATCTCGTTGCCCCTGATCTCCCGCATTCGCCGCTCGCTGGCGCCCACCAGTTCTTCCCCGTCGAATTCAATAGATCCGGACGCGATGCTCCCGATCTGTTGCGGCAACAGTCCCATGATGCCCAGTGCCGTCATGGACTTGCCGCAACCGCTTTCCCCGACAAGGCTGATCGCCTCGCCCTCAGCGAGGTCGAAGCCGAGATCGTCGATGACCGGCGCCACCCCGTCCCGGGTCCTGAGCTCTATTCGCAGGTTCCTGACGCGCAGCAGGCTCACCGCTGTCTCAGTTTCGGGTTGAGGGCATCGTTCAGGCCGTCGCCTATCAGCGAGATGCACAGGACCGTGATGAAGATCGCGAGGCCCGGGAACGTCACCGTGTAGCTGGCGTCAAGGATGTACTGGCGGTTCGAACCGATTATCTGCCCCCAGCTGACCACGTTCGGATCGGTCAGGCCCAGGAAGGACAGTCCGGCTTCGAACAGGATCGCCGTGCCGACCATCAGGGCCGACTGCACGATGATCGGCGGCATCGCGTTCGGCAGGATGACGGTAAACATCAGCTTTGCGTTGCCGGCACCCGAGGCCCGCGAGGCGATGACGAACTCGAGCTCGCGAATTCGCAGGAACTCGGCCCGGGTGATGCGGGCGACCGCGGTCCACGACACGACGCCGATGGCAAAGGTGATCATGGCCAGGGACGCGCCGAACAGTGCCACCAGGACCATGGAAAACAGGAGGGTGGGGAGGACCTGGAAGAACTCCGTGGTCCGCATGAGCACTTCCTCGACCCACCCGCGATAGAAGCCGGCGACGGCTCCGATCGTCACACCGATGAAGATCGAGACCATGGCGGCGGCCAGACCGATCAGCAGGGAGACCCGCGCGCCGTTGATGATCATCGCCAGGAGATCCCGGCCCAGGTAATCGGTCCCGAGCAGGAATCCGTGTTCCCCCGGCGGCGAGAACGGTGACCAGACCATGTCGAACGGATCGGTCGGATACAGGTACGGACCCGCCACCGCACCGATGGTGATCAGGAACAGCACGATCAGTGCCGCAACCGCCGCGTGGTTGCGCACAAACATGTCCCAGGCTTCGGCAAGCGGACTGCGCGCCCGTACGGTCGTCATGACCTCGTTGCTCATGCGCCGCGTCCCCTGAGCCGCGGATCGATCATCCTCAGGACCAGGTCTGTCAGGAGGTTGCCGACAATGACGACCAGTGCCGAGAAGAACAGGATGCCCAGGATCGTCGGCGTGTCGCGCGCGATGATCGACTGAAAGGCCAGTGTTCCCAGGCCGGGCCAGCTGAAGACGGCCTCGACCAGCACCGCACCCGAAACAACCGCGGAGAACTGCAGTCCCGCCAGGGTGACCACCGGCGACAACGCGTTCTTCAGCGCGTGCTTGTATACCACGTGGCGTTCCGCCAGCCCCTTGGCCTTGGCCGTACGCACGTAATCGGAGCCCAGCGTCTCCAGCATGGTGGCGCGTGCCAGCCGGGAATACAGCGCGAGAAAGATGGAGGCCAGCGTGATCGCCGGCAGGACGAGGTGGCGCAGGACATCCAGTGCATGCACCACGAATCCGCCCTCGATGGTCACATCCTGCATGCCAGCGACCGGAAACCACGGGATCTTCAGGGAAAAGACGATCAACAGCAGGATACCGGTCCAGAACACCGGCGCCGAATAGCCGAACAGTGCCAGCATGGTCACGAAATGCGATGCAATGCCGTTCGGCTGCCGGGCCGAGATCACTCCCAGCACCACCCCGACCACAAGGGCCAGGATCTGCGCCGTGAAGACGAGCAGCAGTGTTGCCGGCAGGCGTTCGAGGATCAGTTTGGTAACCGGATCATTGTAGAAGAAGGAATAGCCGAGGTCGAAGTGCAGGATCCTTCCGACATAGCGTCCAAGCTGGACCGGAAACGGTTGATCCAGCCCGTAATCGGCCCGGATCTGGTCAAGCACTTCCTTATCGGCCCCGCCCATGGACTGGGATATCGTGTCGGCGACATCCCCCGGGGCAAGGTACATCAGCGAAAAGTTCAGGATCAGTACCGCGGTCAGCAGGACGACCGCGTAGAAGATGCGGATCAGAAGGGACTGCAAGACTCTCACTGAAACGCCCTGCGAAGGATGGCCGGGGCAGGGTGTCCCGCCCCGGCCATGCCCGTCAGTCCTTCAGGTACGTCATGTCGATCGGTGTCGACGTGCCCCATATTCCCAACGGCGGATTACCCACCTTGCCCGAATATATCGTATGATAGGGAAGTGTATTCGTGTGATACACTGGAAGTTCATCTGCAATTATTGTCTGAAATTCCTGGTAAAGAGCCTTGCGTTTCTCAGCGTCGGATTCGACCGCGGCCAACGCCAGGATTTCGTCTACCCTGGAATTGGCATAGCCCTGGGTATTGGACCAGACTCCCTTGCCGACGTTATCCGACACATAGGTCCGGTGCACGCCGATCACGGGGTCGCCCCAGTTGAACACGGTATCCCAGGACATGTCGAAGTCCATTTCACCCATGCGCTTGGCCCAGGTCGGGAAGTCGGCCGATGCCCGGACCTCGACTGCAATGCCGATTTTCTTCAGGGCGGCCCTGACGTATTCGACCTGCGGCTTCACACCGGGCCAGCCGAAATCGATGGTCAGGTCGAAGCGCTTGCCGTCCTGCATCGGAAACCCGGCTTCATCCAGCAGCGAGTTGGCTTTCTCCAGATCGACATCGTAGATCTCGACCTCTCTGAAGTAGAACGGGCTGTCCGGGTGAATGCCTGTCCGGCTGTCAGCGGCGGTACCCTGCATCAACGCCTTCTGGATGAAGTTCTTGTCGACCGCGTAGGCAATCGCCTTGCGAACGCGTACATCCTTCAGGGGCCCCCGCTGCGTGTTCATGGCCAGCCAGTCAAGCGGACCGATGGCGCCGTAACCCTCGGGCGTCACCTCAAGTCCGTCGACCTTCTTCAGCCGGTTGACCATCTGGGGGTTCGATTCGAACGCCCCCATGTGCAGTTCGCCGTTCTCGTAGGCAATAGTCCGCGCGGCGATATCGGGAATGATGCGCATCACGATCTTGTCCAGGTACGGTCGACCCTCGATGAAGAAATCGTCGAAGCGCTCCAGGATCACGTGTTCGCCGTTCTTGAACTCGACCAGCTTGAAGGGGCCGGAGCCGACAACGTTCTCGTTGTTGCGTGGATGCGTCTTGACTGCCTCGATCGGTCCGTCGCCATAGATGTGCCTGGGGAGGATCGACATCAGCTGACCCGACATGGCGAGCATCAGGGCCGGGTGCGGCCTGGACAGCTTCAGGACAGCAGTGTGCTCGTCCGGCGTCTCGACCGTCTCGACCGGCGCGAACATGGTCTTGAACGGGTGGTTGGCCTTGATCACCTCGACCGAAAAGGCAATGTCCGCGGACGTCACAGGCTGACCATCGTGGAACACCGCATTCTTCACGAGGTTCAGCGTCACTGTCAGACCGTCATCGCTGACGTCCCAGGATTCCGCCAGGTACGGTTGCGGGGTCCAGTCCTCGTCGTACCGCAGGGGCGATGCGAAAAGCTGGGCCGTCGGATACCCGGTCACGATGCCGGACTGTACCGCCCCATTCAGCGTGCGCGGGTTCGAGCCCAGCACGGTGATGAGGGTCCCGCCGCGAACCGGATCATCGGCGAGGGCGTGGCCGGCCGCAATCGTCGCCAGCACGGTGGACACGATCATCCCCTTGACCAGGTGTTTCATCATCTCACCCCCGATTGGATTATCCTTGACCCGAAGACTAGCCGACGTCGACGGGAGAGCGAAAGTGGTTCATGAGGTCTGGCGCCAGCCCCCGGAACGGAGTCCGGCAGCGCCTGGACCGGCTCTCGACCCGGCCGTCAACAGGAGAACGTGTCGTGACTGAAACAACGATCTTTGCGGCAAAGCGGATCATCACCATGAATCCCGCGCGTCCCGTTGCGACCCACGTGGCCACGCGCGACGGACGCATTCTGGGCGCGGGCACGCTGGACGAGCTGGAAGGATGGGGAGAGTACATCCTGGACGAGAGGTTTTCCGACAAGGTCCTCATGCCCGGTTTCGTCGAAGGCCACGCGCACACCATGGAAGGCACGCTGTGGCGCAAGACCTACTGCGGATTTTTCGACAGGGTCGACCCGGGAGGGCGCAGGTGGCCCGGCCTGAAGAGCCTGGGCGCGGTCCTCGACCGCCTGTCCGAAGCCGAGCGTGCGCTGACCGATCCCGACGAACCCCTGGGCGGCTTTCAGCTCGATCCGATCTACCTGGGAAACGTCGAGGTGACCCGCCACGATCTGGACAGGGTTTCCGGCGGCAGGCCGGTCGGCGTGCTGCATGCCTCGGGTCACATCATGAACGTCAATTCCAGGGCACTTGAGCTGGCCGGCCTGCTGCGTCACGGCATCAATCACCCTGGCATTCCCCTTGGAGACGATGGCCTCCCGCTCGGACCGCTGAAAGGGCCTGACGTCTACACGCCTGTCGGCCGTCATGTCGGCTTCGACCGCTCGTTGACGGATGCGGATGAACCGGGGCTGCGCGACTTCGCGCGACTGTGCGTGCGGACCGGCACGACGACGATCACCGACCTTGCCTCCCGTCTCGAGCCGGACGCGGTCGACATGATGGAGCGGGTCACCTCCGAGGACAGCTTCCCGGTCCGGGTGGTGCCGCTCAAGTTCTTCATGGGTCACACGCCCGAGGACCTGGTCAGCTACGTCTTGGAACTCAGGGACCGCTCCACCGATCGCCTTCGCCTGGGACGGATCAAGATCGTCGCGGATGGTTCGATCCAGGGGTTTACCGCGCGCTTGAGGTGGCCGGGCTATTTCAATGGAGCAACCAATGGCCTGTGGTACATTGCGCCCGAGCACCTGGCCGAGATCTATCGTCGTTCGCTTTGGGCGGGAATTCCGGTCCACACACATACAAATGGCGACGAGGCGACCGAACTGGTGCTGGATACCCTGGAGCCCCTGCTTGGCAAGCACCCCAGCCCCGATCACCGCTTCACGCTGCAGCATTGCCAGTTGGCGGATGCCGCCCAGTTTCGCAGGATGAAGAAGCTGGGAATGTGCGTGAACCTGTTTGCCAATCACCACTTCTACTGGGGAGACGAACACTATCGGCTGACGGTCGGGCCCGAACGGGCTTCCCGCATGAACGCGTGCCGAACGGCCATGGAGACCGGTGTTCCGATGGCAATTCACTCCGATGCGCCGGTCACGCCGCTCGCACCCCTGTTTACCGCCTGGGCAGCGGTCAACCGGATCACCGCGTCAGGGCGGGTGCAGGGCGAGCACGAACGCATCTCCGTGGCCGCGGCCCTGAACGCCATCACTCTGGGCGCGGCCTACACGCTGCATCTGGACAGCGAGATCGGCTCCGTCGAAACCGGCAAGGCGGCCGACTTTTCGGTACTGGAAGACGATCCCACGGCCGTCGCTCCCGAATCACTGAAGGATGTGGGTGTGTGGGGCACCGTCCAGGGCGGGCGCATCTTCGAGGCCGCGGCGTTATGAGTGCGCCCGTTCCCCTGACGGTCGTGGGCGGATACCTCGGCGCCGGCAAGACCACGCTGATCAACGGGATGTTGCGCGGCGCAAACGGGCGTCGCCTCGCGATACTCGTCAATGAATTCGGCGCCCTTCCGATTGATGAGGACCTGATCATCGCGAGGTCGGAGAACCTGATTTCAATTGCCGGTGGATGTATCTGCTGCACCTTTGGTGACAGCCTGGCCGACGCCCTGGCCGGGTTCGCGCGAATGGACGCGCCCCCCGATCATGTTCTCGTCGAAGCGTCGGGCGTCGCCATACCGTCCTCCATTGCCGCGACGGCGTCGCTGGTCAGCGGGATGGAACTGCACGGAACTGTCGTTCTGGCCGATGCGCAGACGATACGCGCGAGGGCGCGGGACAGGTTCATGGGAGATACGGTCAGGCGGCAACTGGCTGATGCAGACATCGTGGTTCTGACCAGGTCGGAGCTGGTCGGCGGGGACGCGATCGAAGCCGTCACGGCCTGGGTTGCATCCGAGACCGGTCACGGGAACATCATCACCTCGACGCTGCGGCGCGTTCCGGCCGACATCCTTCTCGATCTTGGCCCGACCTCCGCCACGGCCGCGGATGTCGGCCATGACGACGCCCTCTACGATTCCGTGGTGCTGCAACCCGGAGCACCCGTCGACGTGCGGGAACTTGCACGCAGGCTCGTCGACGAGCGTCTCGGCATCATACGGGCAAAGGGACTGATCGCGGATGCCGCCGGCCATGCTGCCGAACTTCACGTGGTCGGAAACAGGTGGAGCGTAACGCAGGCACGGGTCACCAGCGCCTCCGGACTGGTCTGCATCGGGCAGAGGGCAAGGCTGTGCAGGGAGAGAATTCGCGAGCTGGTTCTCGA
Organism: Alphaproteobacteria bacterium; assembly: GCA_022822665.1. Classification (GTDB taxonomy): domain Bacteria; phylum Pseudomonadota; class Alphaproteobacteria; order Thalassobaculales; family Thalassobaculaceae; genus Bin52. Next base: position 27,293 of record JAJEAR010000061.1, read on the forward strand.
GTTGGAAATCGCGGCCACGCGGCTCCGCACAGCGCCGCTCGCAGACACGGCCATGGCCGGATCGGCGAAGACCTGACCGGTTCTTCACCGGCGAAGCACCGTGGGACGCGCGCCCCGGATCCCGGCAGGGCAGAACCCGTGCGGCGTCACCCTGGCGGGCTTCGGATTCGGCACCGTGGAGGGCACGGACGACCTCGCCTGGACCGCGCCGTCCGGCCTGGCAGGCACGCGGAACCGCTTGCGCAGTCCCCTGTCAGCACGTATCAGGAGCGACGGTGCGGGGTGTAGCGCAGCCTGGTAGCGCATCTGCTTTGGGAGCAGAGGGTCGGCGGTTCGAATCCGTCCACCCCGACCAGCGTGTCATCCTGTCCGCGCCACTACGCGGACCAGCCCCGGGGATCGTGCCATGACCGTCCGAATCTACCGCCCGGCGAGAACCGCGATGCAGTCGGGCAAGCAGGGCACCCGCAACTGGGTCCTCGAACACGTGCCCGAGACCGCCCGTCGTCCGGAACCGTTGATGGGCTGGGTCGCGGCAGGAGACACCCGTCGCCAGGTGAGGCTGCGGTTCGAGACCCGCGAGGATGCGATCGCGTACGCGGAACGCAACAACCTGGTGTACGAGATCCGGGAACCGCGGACCGCGGCGTCGAAACCGAAGGCGTACGCCGACAACTTTGCCTTCGACAGGATGGATGCCTGGACCCATTGACCCAGTGGCCCCGTAGCTCAACCGGATAGAGCACCTGCCTTCTAAGCAGGGAGTTGCAGGTTCGAGTCCTGCCGGGGTCGCCATATCGCTTCCGCCCGGAGCGCCACCATGAAGATAGCCTCGGTCACCGCGCGCTGGATCCGTGTTCCGATACCCGAAGAGCAACGCCATCGCTCGGATTTCGGCGTGGCCGGCAGTTTCGACATGACACTGGTCAGGATCGAGACCGAATGCGGCGTTGTCGGATACGGCGAAGCCAAGGCCACGGTCGCGAGTGCCGGAGACAACCGGGCGCTTGCGGTGCTGATCGAGAGGGAGCTGGGACCGGCACTGATCGGCGAGGACCCGCGCGACATCGCGCGGTTGTGGGAGGTCATGTACAGCGGAGTCCGCGGACACTACGCACTCGATCGCGGTCATGTGTTTCCGGTGCTGGGCCGGCGCGGCATCACCGTCTCCGCCATCAGCGGCATCGACATGGCGCTGTGGGACATTCTCGGCCAGTCACTCGGCGCGCCGGTGTGGCGATTGCTCGGTGGACGCCGGCACCGCCGGATGCCCGCCTACGCGTCCGGCGGCTGGGCGCCGGCTGCCGAAATTGGACGTCAGCTGCAGTCCTACGTCGAGCGCGGCGGGTTTCGTGCGGTGAAGATGCGGGTCGGTGTCGCAGACGGAGAACCACGCCACTCCGCGGAACGGGTCCATGCGGCCCGCGAGGCGCTCGGCCCCGACATAGACATCATGTGCGATGCCCACGGAACCTTCGGCGTGGCCGAGGCCAAACGTTTCTGCCGCCTGGTCGAGCCGTGCGACATCGCCTGGTTCGAGGAACCGGTTACCGCCGACGACAAGCGGGGCCTCGCCGAGGTCCGGGCCTCCACCGATATCCCGATCGCCACCGGCGAGAGCGAGGGCACGAGGTTCGCCTTCCGCGATCTCGCGGAATTGCGGGCCGCCGACATCTTCCAGCCCGACCTCGCGATCTGCGGCGGCATTACCGAGGCGGTCAGGATCGCCGCCATCGCCAGCGCATGGCAGATCCGGCTTGCACCGCACCTGTGGGGCGGGGCGCTGATGTTCGCTGCCGGTCTGCACGTTTCCGCGGCATCGCCGGCAGCCCACATCCTTGAGTATTCCCTCGGAGCCAACCCGCTGCTGTTCGAACTGTCCACCAACCCGCCCGTCGTCAGGGACGGGTTCGTGGACATCCCCGACGAACCCGGGCTGGGTGTCACGATCGACGAGGACTTTGCAGCCCGCCACACCGTGACATAGTCATCATGGTTGCGACAGGCGGGAAGTGGCGCCGTGCCCTCTGCGGTGGTATCAGGCAGGCATGATCCGTATTCGCGACATGACGGTCCGCATGGCGGGACGCGTACTGTTCGACCAGACAAGCGCGACCATCCCGTCCGGCCACCGGGTCGGGCTGACCGGCAGGAACGGAACCGGCAAGACGACCCTGCTGACACTGCTCACAGGGGGGCTCCAGCCCGACCAGGGCTCGGTTGAAATCGAAGGTGCGACCGGCCGCGACATCGGCATGGTGCGCCAGGAAGCACCGGGCGGATCGGAGACCCCGCTCGAATTCGTTCTTGCCGTCGATCGTGAACGCGCGACGCTGCTGGCCCAGGCCGACGAGGTGAGCGATCCGCTGCGCATCGCCGAGATCCAGACCCGGCTTGCCGACATCGGAGCACACGCGGCGCCGTCGAGGGCTGCCCGCATCCTTGCCGGGCTCGGTTTCGACGAGATCGCGATGAACCGGCCGCTGTCCGGGTTTTCCGGCGGGTGGCGCATGCGGGTGGCGCTTGCCGCCGTCCTGTTCGCACGACCACAGCTGCTGCTGCTTGACGAACCGACCAACCACCTCGATCTCGAGGCTGCCCTGTGGCTGGAGACGCATCTCGCCCGGTACCCCGGAACCCTGATCCTGGTCAGCCACGACCGCGACCTGCTGAACCGCGTGGTCACGGGCATTCTCCACATCGAGAGCGCCCGGCTCGCCTTCTACCGCGGTTCCTACGATGCATTCGAACGCGTGCGCGAGGAACGCCGGGCCCTTGATGCCGCTACCGCGCGAAAACGCGAGGAACAGCGTCGGCACATGCAGGCCTTCGTTGATCGTTTCCGCTACAAGGCCAGCAAGGCCCGACAGGCCCAGAGCAGGCTGAAGGCACTGAGCAGGCTCGAGATCCCGCCGCCGGCTGCGAGTGAGCCAACCACGGTATTCAGGTTCCCCGCCCCGGGGGAACTTGCTCCGCCGCTGGTGACCATGGACAGGGTCTCGACCGGCTACGATCCAGGGCAACCGGTCCTGCGCGGCATGGACCTGCGGCTCGATCCCGATGACCGGATCGGGGTGCTCGGCCGCAACGGCAACGGCAAGTCGACCCTTGCCAGGCTCATTGCCGGCCGGTTGCCGGCGTTCTCGGGCGCACTGCACCGGGCTCGGCGCCTGCGGACCGGGTATTTTGCCCAGCACCAGATCGAGGATCTCAACCCGGAACTTTCGGCCTGTGATCACCTGGCACGGCTGATGCCTGACGCCTCGATGGACCGCGTCAGGGCCCGGCTCGGCGGTTTCGGACTTGTCCTCGACGCCCAGACGACGCCCGCGCGCTTCATGTCGGGCGGGGAACGGGCCAGGCTCGCCATCGCCTGTGCCACCCACGATGCGCCGCATGTCCTCATCCTGGACGAGCCAACCAACCATCTCGATATCGACGCCCGCGATGCCCTGGTGCAGGCGCTGCACGAGTTTTCCGGCGCCGTGATCGTTATCAGCCATGACCGCAGGATCCTGCAGATGACTGTCGACCGGCTCTGGCTGGTCGCCGGCGGCACCGTCAGGCCCTTTGATGGTGACCTCGACGAATACGCGGAGCGGCATGCCAGGGCCGGAGAGGAACGCGGAACCGTCGGGATCGGCGAGTCGCGCCGCCGGACCGGACGGCAGGCAGTGCGCCGGGCGGCTGCGGACCGCCGCCGGGATACCGCCTGCGTGCGCAGGGCGGCACGAAGTGCGGAACGACGGCTCGATGAACTGACGGCGGAGCGCCGGCACCTCGTCACCCGTCTGGCCGATCCCGAAACCTGGGAACAGGCGGGAATGGACGGCATCGCGCTCGCGCGACGCAAGAAGGAAATCGACCGCGAGATCGAGTCGGCCGAACAATGCTGGCTCGAGGCGGCGGAAGCACTCGAAGCGGCAGAACGGATGGCAGCGGAATGACAGTTGCAAACGAGCGTATCCGCGAGGTGCGCGCAACCATGAATCGCATCCGGACCCGCACTGCACAACAGTCCGGGATCGACCGGGCGGTTTTGCAGGAGATACGGGCACAGCTGGTTGCGCTGGCGCGGCGCGCCGAGCTGTTTCCGCACGAGGAGTTCCCGGTCACCGGGGACGACGAGCGGGATACCCGTCTGCTCCATTGCGAGCCGGATGGCAGCCACGCGCTCTACCTGTTTTCCAGCGACGGCGACTGCGAGACGCCGCCACATGACCACGGGACGTGGGCCGTGATCGTCGGTATCCACGGGATCGAGCTCAACCGGCTGTACCGTCGGCTCGGACCGGACCGGTTTGAACTGATCCGCGAGGTCGCGATCGGACCGGGGGAGGGGGTTTGCCTGATGCCCGACGACATCCATGCCATCGCCAGCCCGGGCAAGGCGCCGCTGATGCACCTGCATCTCTATGGCCGGGCCTTCGAGGACCAGCAGCGATCCGTGCCGATCCACGCGGAATACGGCGGGGCGGACCGAACCAGGGAGACGACAGGATGACTGCGACGATAACCGCCGCCACACTCAGGGACCGGCTCGCCGGGTCCGGGGAACTCGCCCTGATCGATCCGAGGGAAGAAGGCACTTTCGGGCGCAGACACATCCTGCTGTGCAGCAACATTCCTCTGAGCAGGCTTGAAATCCAGGCGCCGGACGCCATTCCGCGCCGGTCGGCCCCGGTCGTGCTGTGCGACGACGGCGCCGGCGAGGCCGACCGGGCCGCGACCGTGTTGTCGCGGTTCGGGTACACGGACATCGCCGTGCTGGAAGGCGGCATCGACGCCTGGGAGGCCGCGGGGCTCGAACTGTTCAGCGGCCTGAACGTGCCCAGCAAGGCGTTCGGAGAGTTCGTCGAACATGCCTATGGCACCCCGTCGGTCAGCGCGCGCCAGCTCGCCGAGATGCAGGAGGGGAGTTCCGGGGTCGCAGTGCTCGATTCGCGCCCGATCAACGAGTTCAGGGTCATGAACATTCCTGGCGGAGTGGACATGCCCGGTGCGGAACTGGTGCACCGGATCCACGACGCGGTGCCGGATCCGGAGACGACCATCGTGGTCAACTGCGCCGGGCGCACCCGGAGCATCATCGGTGCCCAGTCCCTGATCAATGCAGGGGTGCCGAACCCGGTCTTCGCGCTGGAAAACGGCACCATGGGGTGGCACCTCGCCGGGCTCGAACTCGAGCACGGTCAGGACCGGGTGGCGCCGGAACCGACTGCCATGGGGAACCGGGTCGGCCGTGAACGGGCCGACCGGGTGGCGCGGCGCTTCGGGGTGACCATGATTGACCGCGAGACACTCGAACGCTGGCGGGCGGAGCAGCACAACCGTGCGCTCTACATCCTCGATGTCAGGACCATCGAGGAATTCCTGACCGCCCACATTGCCGATTCCCGCCACGCTCCGGGAGGGCAGCTGGTTCAGGCCACCGATGCCTTCGTCGCGATTCGCAACGCGCGGGTGGTGCTGGTCGATGACAGCCTGACCAGGGCTCTCATGACCGCAAGCTGGCTCGAACAGCTGGGCGGATGCGAGGTCGCGGTCCTGGCCTCGGGGCTTGAAGGGCAGGCGATCAGCCGCGGATCGCGACCGGCGCCGGTGTTCGGTCTTGATCCCGCTTCGGTCACCACGATCGACGCCGCCGACGTCAGCGGGCTCGGCGACGCGCTGTTCATCGACCTTCAGCGCAGTCTCGACCACCGGGCCGCGCACCCGCAGGGAGCGCGGCCGGCAATCCGGGCTCACCTGGCCGAACAGCTCCGCCTGATCGCACCCTCCGGTCCGGTGGTGTTGACCTCGCCTGACGGTGTTGCCGCGATGCTTGCAGCCGCGGACCTTGCCGACAGCGGCCTCGACATCCGGGTAGTTGCCGGCGGGAGCGGGGCCTGGGAGCAGGCCGGACTGCCGATGGCGGCCGGCATGGCGGACCCTGTCGGTGAACTCGACGACGTGTATCTGCGCGCCTACGACCGCACGTCGGAAGAGGAGGTCCGCGCGGCGATGAACGAGTACCTCGAGTGGGAAATCGCGCTTGTCGACCAGATCTCGCGACCGGGCGGGATCAGTTTTGCCGCCTACCCGGAGTGACGCACGGTCACATCGATTCCGCTGGCCTTGATCAGCGCGTGCACCTGCATGTCCGCGGCCAAGCCGAGCGCGCTCGCGCTACGCCTGGTCACCCGGGCGCGCAGGATGGCGGCTCCGGCCGAAAGCAGCACGTCGGTCTCGGCCCTGCCTGCCGGTTCGAAGCCGGTGATCCGGGCCGGGAACACGTTGAGCGCACTGGTTTGCTCCGGCCCAAGAAGGCTGATGGTGATGTCACGCGGCCTGATCCCGAGACGGACCTCGCGGCCGGGCTCGGCATCGATACCGGCCACCCAGAGATCGCCGCCGGTCCAGGCGAGCCGGGTCAGGTGAAACTCGGGATCGTGGTCACGGACACGGCAGGCGAGGACCACGGTCTCGTCCCGGTCGAGACCGGGTGTCAGTCGCCACTCCGAGGCGACCTGCTCGACCGGTCCGTTCGCCGCGACCCTGCCGTCACTGACCAGCACCAGCCAGTCGGCCAGGCTCAGGATCTCGTCGAGCTGGTGCGAGACATAGATGATCGGAATGTCGCGCAGACGGCGTAACCCGGCGAGGTAGGGCAGGATCTCGGCCCGGCGTTCCGTGTCGAGCGAGGCAAGGGGCTCGTCCATCAGCAGCAGCCTTGGAGCGGCCAGCAGCGCGCGTCCGATGGCAACCCTCTGGCGTTCACCGCCGGAGAGGGAGGACGGCAGCCGGTCCAGGAGATCGGCAAGCCCGAGCAGCGTCACCGTTTCTTCAAGACCCGGCCCGTGGCCACCGCGATCACGACGGCCATAGAGCAGGTTGCGCCGAACGCTCATGTGCGGAAACAGCCGGCCCTCCTGGAACACGTACCCGAGGTTGCGTCGGGCGGTCGGCACGTTGACCCCGGCATCCCGGTCGAACAGGACCCGTTCATGTACGGCGATCCGCCCCCGATCCGGTCTCACGAGCCCCGCAATCGACTTGACGATGGTGGTCTTGCCCGACCCTGACCGGCCGAACAGGGCGGTAACGCCGTTTGACGGGGTCTCGAACCCGGCGTCAAGCGTGAAACTCCCCAACCGGACTCCGATATCGACCGTGATCATGGACCGGCGCCGAGGCGTGCCGACATGCGCCGGGCCATCAGTTCCGAGACCACCAGGGCCAGCAGGGCCACCGCCACCGAGATCAGCGCCAGCCTGATTGCCGGGACCGGGTCCCCGGGGACCTGCGTGACACTGTACAGGGCAAGCGGAAGGGTCCGGGTCTCGCCGGGGATGTTGGAGACGAAGGTGATGGTTGCCCCGAACTCCCCGAGACTGCGGGCAAAGGTGAGAATGGTTCCGGTCAGGATACCGGGAAGGCACAGCGGCAGGGTGACGGTCATCCACACCCGCAGCTCTCCCGCCCCCAGCGTGCGGGCCGCGTCCTCGAGACCGCGGTCCATGGTCTCGAGCGAGAGCCGCACCGCGCGCACCATCAGCGGAAACGCCATGACCGCCGCCGCAACCGCCGCTCCCTGCCAGCTGAACGCCAGAGTGACCCCGAAGGTCGTGTGCAGCCAGCCGCCGATGAGCCCGCTGCGGCCCAGGAGAACCAGCAGGACGTATCCGACCACGACCGGAGGCAGTACCAGCGGCAGGTGAACGATGCCGTCCAGCAGCCACATTCCCGGAAATCGGCGGCGCGCCAGGATCCAGGCAACTGCGATGCCGGCGGGAAGGCAGATCAGCACGCTCCAGCCGGCGACACGGGCGCTGAGCACCAGTGCCTCGGTCTCGAGCGGGGTCAGGCCCTGTATCATCCCGCGAGACCGAAACCCCGGTCGGTGAAGAACCGCTGACCATCCGGGGACAGCAGGAAGCGGAACAGGTCGACGGCATCCGGATTGTCGGCGGCTTGCCTGAGCAGCGCGAGTTGGTAGATGACCGGTGGGTGGGCCTCTCCCGGCACGAGCCAGATGACCTCGACCCCGCTCGATGCCAGCGCATCGGTGCGATAGACGAGACCGAGAGGAGCCTCGCCGCGCTCGACCATGAACAGCGCTCCCCTGACGTTGCTCATCTGCGCCAGCCGGCCACGAAGCGAGTCCCAGGCCCCGAGGGTCTCAAGAGCCGTCCTCGCGTAGATCCCGGCAGGAGCCGCCGTGGTCTCCGCCAGCGCCAGCCGGTCGTCTCCCAGCAAAACCGCGATGTCGCTGGCGGTGTTGACCGGCCGGGACGGCGCCATCTCCCGGTTTGCGATCAGCACGAGCCGGTTGCGCAGGTAGTCTTTCCGGTCGGACAGAAGGCCGCTCCCGGCAACCTCATTCATCCAGCCGACATTGGCCGAAAGATAGAGAGCGGCCGGCGCTCCGTCGCGGATCTGGCGGGCGAGCGCCGCCGACGAGGCGTAAACCCCGTGGACCCGCGCGTCCTGGTTTTCGCCCCAGGCGGCGATGGCGGCATCCATTGCATCGCGAGTGCTCGCGGCCGCATAGACCAGCACCTGGCCGTCCGTGGCCCGCCCCGGGGTGCAAAGGGCGATCAGGCCCAGGACAACGAGACCGGACAGGCGCAGTTTCCGCATCATCGGTCACTCACTGCCCGTCGGTGGGCGGGCTGCGCAACAGCCGGCCGAACGCCGCCATCTCGTCCGCGACGCTCGCCCCCGCCTTGGCCTCGATGTGCCGATAGCGTTGCAGCGCCTCGCGGCCGAGTTCGCTCAGTCGGGCGCCGCCCCCTCCACGCCCGCCGGTCGTCCTGCAGATCAATGGTGAGACGAAGTCGATGTTCATCAGGCGGACCAAGCTCCAGGCCCGCCGGTACGACATTCCCATCTCCCTGGCGGCGGCGGCAATCGAGCCGGTCCGGTCGATGGCTGCGAGCAGGTCCGCCTTTCCCGGACCGATCGCAACCCTGGAGCCGATCAGCACCCGGATTCGCGGTCCCGGGGTCTCCCGCGCCCCGCGTCCGGGCATCATCCCGCGCGCGCTGTGGCGGCGGAGAGACGATCGAGCCCTGCGCCCAGATCGGCGATCAGGTCATCAATGTCCTCGAGACCGGCGTGCACGCGCAACAGCTGACCCGGTTCGTCCCAGGTGGTTGCCGTGCGGTCGGATGTCGGATCGAGCGGCAGGATGAGGCTCTCGTACCCGCCCCAGCTCGCACCCATGCCGTAGAGTTCGAGGCCATCGAGCATCGCCGCGAGCGCGTTGTGCGGGTAGCCCGGTTTGAGCACGAACCCGAACAGGCCGCTCGAACCGGTGAAATCGCGTTTCCACAGCGCGTGTCCGGGATGGGACGGCAGTCCCGGATGCAGGACCCGGCTGACCTCCGGGCGCGATTCGAGCCACGACGCAAGCGCCAGACCGTTCTGCCGGTTCTGCTCCATCCGCACGGCGAGCGTCCGCAACCCGCGCTGCGCAAGGTACAGGTCATCTCCGCCACAGCCGTTTCCGTGCAGCTTGGCCATCTCCCGAACCGGTCCGGCCCATTCCTCATTGGCGACGATCACGCCCATCATGACGTCGGAATGCCCGCAGATGTACTTGGTCACGGCCTCGACCACGATGTCGACGCCGTGCGCGAACGCATCGAAGTAGAAGGCGCTGGCCCACGTGTTGTCCATGAGGACAACGGCGCCGTGCCGGTGTGCGGCCGCGGCGATTGCCGGGATATCCGATAATTCGAAGGTATGGGACCCCGGAGCCTCGGTATAGACCGCCACCGTCTCGGGCCTGAACATCTCGGCGATGCCGGCCCCGATCGCGGGATCGAAATAGGTCACCTCCACCCCGAACCGTGACAGGAACGCATCGCTGAACCGCCGGGTCGGTCCGTAGGCGTTGTCCGTGACCAGCAGGTGCTGGCCGGGGCTGACACACGCGAGCAGCGCATTGGTGATCGCCGCCTTGCCGGACGAGACCGCAACGGTGCCGGCGGCACCGTAGAACTCGGTAACCGCCTCCTCGAAGGCGTTGCTGGTCGGTGTGCTCCACCGCCCGTACCGGTAGCCGGTCCAGCCCGGTCTGCGCGACGCTTCCCACTGGGCGAGCGTCGGCTGCAGTATCGTCGACGCGTGGTAGACGGGAGGATTAACCACTCCGTGGTTGTCGTGTGGATGGCGTCCGGCGTGGGTCAGCCGTGTTCGCTGTCGGCGTGAAGAGCCTGGTTTCATGGTGATGGGAACCTTGCTGGTGGTCTGGACGGGGCCTGCTGAAGCCGCATCGGCCTACATACTCCCACGGTTTGCCGAGCGTCCAGAATGATCGGCCCCGGCGGATGCCGGGAGTGCCGCGTCCCTGTTCGAGGTTCATGGCGGTTCTGCCGGTTCGGGAAGGCATCGATACCACACCGGACGGACATGATGCGCCGTCGGGTCGTCGACATGCGCACCGGCCCTTCGGGTCTGCCCGCCTGCGCCGGCAAAGCACCGGAAACCGCTGCAGAAAATCCACCGGACAATCCCGCACGGCCTGTCCGACGGCCCGGATAGAGCAGTGCACTCGACACAGGGTGGGCTTGATGACAGGGTTGCTCATTTTATGGGAGTGCGGGTATCGTCTCAGGGTGGTCCCGTACCCGCAACAACCAACGAGGTGATTCCACATGAAGAAGATACTTCTGGGAATGAGCGTGGGGCTTGCTGCAGCCCTAGGCCTTGCGGCAGTACCGGCGTTTGCTGAAAGCACGCTGGAAACTGTCAAGAAGCGCGGCCATCTGAGATGCCAGATCGGAACCCCGTCTCCGGGATTCTACAATCTCAAGGCCGACGGCTCCTGGGCGGGCAGTGACGTTGCGATCTGCCGTGCGGTCGCGGCTGCGATCTTCAACGATCCGAATGCGGTCGAGTTCCAGTCCGTCACCGCTACCGTGCGCTTCACCGCGCTGGCCAATGGTGAATCCGACATGTTGTCCCGGACCACCACCTGGACTCTCTACCGTGACACCCAGCTCGGCCTGACTTTCACCGCCGTCAACTTCTATGACGGCCAGGGTTTCATGGTGCCGAAGGATGCCGGTATCGCGAGTGCCCACGAACTTGCCGGTGCGACCGTGTGCGTGCTTGCGGGCACAACCACCGAACTCAACCTCACCGATTTCAGCCGGTCGAACAATCTTGACATCCAGCCGGTCGTGTTCGAGGACCGCAACGTGCGTGACGAGACCTACCTGAGTGGCGGCTGCGACGCGGTCACCAACGACAAGTCGGGCCTCGCCGCCAGCAAGGCCGGATTCCCGGACCCGGGTTCGCACACCATCCTGCCCGAGACCATTTCCAAGGAACCGCTCGGTCCGATGACCCGCAAGGGCGACGGCCAGTGGTATGACATCGTGCGCTGGACCGTGTTTGCGCTGATCAACGCCGAGGAACTCGGAATCACCCAGGCCAATGTCGACGAGATGGCCGCCAACCCGCCGAGTCCGGAAGTTGCCCGGATGCTCGGGGTCGAGGGTGAACTCCATGTCGGTCTCGGTCTCGAGAAGAGTTGGGCACACCAGGTCATCAAGCACGTGGGCAACTACGGCGAGATCTATGGCCAGTACATGGGCGACAAGTCGCCGGACGGTATCGGCATTGCCCGTGAGGGATCGCCGAACGCCCTGTGGACCAAGGGCGGTCTGATCTACTCGCCGCCGTTCCGTTAAGGACCACCGGCCCGGCCTCGCTTGATCGAGGCCGGGTCGTTCTCCCCGAAGCCGGCATGCCGGCGTGAGCGGGCTGGAGAAACGCGCGGCGATATCCTGTGCCGCCGGCCGGGCTCTCAGCTGACCAGAGCGGAGAAGCGCCCATGGCAATTGCGGAAAAGTCGGGTGCAGTCCCCGGTATCGGCGCACTGGTCAATGATGGCCGATACCGTGCGGTGTTCTACCAGATCGTGGTCTTCGGACTGGTGTTCTGGCTTATCTATTCGCTGGTTCTGAACACACAACATAATCTTGAAACTCGCGGGATGACCGCGAGTTTTGACTTCCTCTTCGGAACAGCCGGTTTTGCGATTGCCTGGACGCCGCTCGACTACAAGCCGAACGACTCGTATTTCTTCGTCTATTGGGTCGGCATCGTCAACACGCTGATCATTTCGGTCATCTCGATCATCCTGGCTACGGTCCTCGGGTTCTTCGTCGGCATCCTGCGACTGTCCAAGAACTGGCTGATTGCGCAGATTGCCGCGTGGTACGTGGAATTCCTCAGGAACACGCCGCTGCTGCTGCAGATCCTGTTCTGGTACCTGGGCGCCTTTGCCAGCCTGCCGCGCCCGAAGAGCTCGATCCACATATTCGGCCTGGACTGGCTGGTCCTGAACAACCGCGGGTTCTACTTCCCGTACCCGGAAGCGGACAACCTGTTCTGGCTGACACCGGTTGCACTGCTGATCGGGCTGTTGGCGGCATTCTGGTACAACCGGAAATCCCGGATACGACAGCTCTCGACCGGTGTGTACCGTTCAACCCTGTGGCAGACCCTCGGACTGGTGATCGGACTGCCTGTCCTTGTCTTCGTCGCGACCGGCATGCCCCTTAACTGGGAAATCCCGGCGCTGAAGGGGTTCAACTACCGGGGTGGAACCTTCATCCTGCCTTCCATGTGCTCGGTTCTCGTGGCGATGGTTGTCTACCATTCCGCCTACGCGGCCGAGATGGTCCGGGCCGGGATCCAGTCGGTCAGCCACGGTCAGACCGAGGCTGCGTATTCCCTGGGTCTGAAGCCGAACTGGACCCTGCGTCTCGTCATCATTCCCCAGGCGATGCGCGCCATCGTGCCGCCGATGATCAGCCTGTGGATGAACATCGTGAAGAACTCGTCGCTCGCGATTGCGATCGGGTTCCCGGACCTGGTGGCCGTGTTCATGCAGACCTCGCTCAACCAGTCCGGACATGCGATCGAGATCGTCGGCATGGTCATGCTGTTCTACATGACGGTCAGCCTCACGATTTCGGGTTGTCTCAACATCTACAACAGCAGAATTCAGCTGAAGGAACGCTGAGGCCATGAGCGACGTGCCGACCCGCGATGCCGACGGAATGATCGTATTCCGTCCCAAGCCGAGCGAGCCGCCACCGCCGAACACCACCGGGGTCATCGGCTGGCTCAGGTTCAATCTCTTCAACGGGATATTCAGCACGCTTGCGACCCTGATCGGCCTAGCGGCACTGATATACGTCTTTCTCGCGTTCTACGACTGGGCTTTTGTCAAGGGCGTGTGGGAGGCGCAGAACCGTCAGGAGTGCCGCCTGGGCAAGGAGTGGGGAACCTGCTGGGCCGGGGTCGAGTTCTGGTTCTCCCGGTTCATCTACGGGCGCTATCCCGACGCGGAAATGTGGCGCATCAACCTGGCGGCACTGGTCCTCGTGCTGTGGATGGCGCCGCTGTGGATCCCGCGGGTCACCGCGAAGAGCGTGATCGGGCTGAGCGCGGTCCTGGTGTTCCCGTTCCTCGCCGGCTACATGTTCCTCGGTGGCGAGCGCAACCTGTTCATGGCGGCGGTGGTCCCCGTTACCATGGTCTGGTTTGTCGCCACCATGGCCCATGTCGTGCTGTGTGTGCTGACCGGTTACGGTCTCGGCAGGTGGATCATTCACCTGACCGGTTTCGGCAACCGGAGCGACCGCGCCGCCAAGTACCCCTTGATGGCGGCTGCCGCGGTCGCCTGGCTGCTGGTGCTGTTCGCCATTCGTGACTGGACCCTGGTCGAGGTCGGGACCAACCGCTGGGGAGGACTGTTCCTTACCACGGTGATCTCCGGCATCGGGATTGCGAGCGCCCTGCCGTCCGGGATCGTGCTTGCACTCGGCCGGCGCTCGAAGATGCCGATCATCCGGGTGCTGTGCATCGGTTTCATCGAGCTGTTCCGCTCGGTCCCGCTGATCACCATCCTGTTCATGGCCACGACCATGTTCCCCCTGTTCCTGCCCGAGGGACTGGTGTTCAACAAGCTGGCCAGCGCGATCGTCGCCGTCTGCCTGTTTGCCGCCGCCTACATGGCGGAAACCGTGCGCGGCGGACTGCAGGCGATTCCCAAGGGACAGTACGAGGCGGCAGAGGCGGTCGGACTGGGGTACTGGAAGGTGATGGGACTGATCGTCCTGCCCCAGGCGCTGAAGCTGATGATTCCGAACATCGTGGGCAACTTCATCGGCCTGTTCAAGGACACCACCCTGGTCAGCATCATCGGCCTGTATGACCTGCTCGGGATGGTGAAGGCCGTCAGTCATGATCCGCAATGGATCGGGTTGCACCATGAACCGCTGTTTACCGCGGCACTCATGTTCTTCCTGGCCTGTTTCGCAATGTCGAAGTACAGCCAGTATCTCGAACGCAAGCTCGGTGCGGGTGATCGTCGCTGAACCGGCGGTCCCGCGGGGAGGAGCCCATGGCAATTGACACCTTGACGGAACAGGAACAGCTGAAGTCGGCCGTATCCGATGAAATTGTCGTCACGATGGACAGGGTCAACAAGTGGTTCGGTGATTTCCATGTGCTGAAGGATATCGATCTGACGGTTCACAAGGGTGAACGGGTCGTGATCTGCGGGCCGTCGGGATCGGGGAAATCGACGCTGATCCGGTGCATCAACCGCCTCGAGGAACACCAGCGCGGGGACATCGTGATCAACGGGGTGGTCCTCGACAACAACCTGAAGAATATCGATACCATCCGGCGCGATGTCGGCATGGTGTTCCAGAGCTTCAACCTGTTTCCGCATCTGTCGGTGCTTGAGAACTGCACCCTGGCGCCGATCTGGGTCCGGAACATGTCGAAGCGGGAAGCTGAAGATGTCGCCATGGAGTACCTGACCCGGGTGAAGATCCCGGAACAGGCAGCCAAGTACCCGGGACAGTTGTCCGGCGGCCAGCAGCAGCGGGTGGCGATCGCGCGATCACTGTGCATGAATCCGCAGATCATGCTGTTCGACGAGCCGACTTCTGCGCTTGACCCGGAGATGATCTCCGAAGTGCTCGATGTCATGGTCGAGCTCGCCGATACCGGCATGACCATGCTCTGCGTGACCCACGAAATGGGTTTCGCCAAGCGGGTTGCCGACCGGGTGATCTTCATGGACTTCGGGGAAATCGTCGAGCAGAACACGCCGAACGAGTTCTTCGACAACCCGCAGCTCGATCGCACCAAGCTGTTCCTCAGCCAGATCCTGGCGCACTAGAGCAGGTTTCGAGCGTGTAGCATCGATGGTGCGGTGGGTTTGCCAGGGCGCCGGATGCACGGGCGTGTGGGAGAAGGCGCGGCAGATGCAGTACTGCCCGAGGCAGGCCATGCCGGGACCCTTGCCTGAAGATTGAGGCTGAGTGGATCCTGCCGGCCCTGGCCCTGCAGTCACTCAAGGCGACCCGGCACCGCGGTCCCCGTACTTCCCCAGACCGATTTTCTGTTCATGAGGATAGCGACCGCCCTGGTCGCATTCGCACAGTTCCCGCTTGATGATGCCGCCGTGCACATCGTCGCATCGTATTGAGACTCGGCGGCACTCATCCAGGCGATTACCGGTCCGCTACCAAGTGTGTTATATATTAATATAACCGCTTATGCACTTGGCTCCGGTTGTGGCGTTCAACCACTAGATGTTGTGGTTGCAGCCTGCATGTGGAACGTCTAGAATGTTCTTCATTCGTTCATGACCCGTGGAGCTTCCAATGCCGACGTATCCAGACAACCTTC
>JAJEAR010000071.1 GCA_022822665.1 Alphaproteobacteria bacterium
ATGCGTCATATTATAATAGACACGCCCGGCGCGAAAATCAAGGGAAATTCGCCGTCGAACCCGGCAAATTCGTCACTTTTTCAACCGATTGAGGGCGGCGCGGGGAGGCTGACCAAGGTCGTGGGGTCAGGAAGTCTGAAATTTCAACCGTCTGTGTCTCAATGTCGTTGACAGTTTCTGACGATTTCGTTTAGCTCCCGCGTCATCATTACGACTCGAAAGCAGAGCTGGATTGTCCTCGAAACCCTCGCCACCCCGACTCCAGGCTGCTGATCCAGAAACTCCGCTTCCGAAACCCTGCGCCGCAGCCCGGCTGCACCGGATGACCTTTACCCGAGCCACACCCCATCATGTTCGCCGAATCGGCGGACCTCAGAACCGGACAGTTACCAGATAAGGAGACTTGGCATGGCAGTACGGATTGCAAGGCCGTCTGAAAGCGAGTTGGAAGTCGCGGCCTTCGTAGCTGCACGAAACTGGGAAAACTGGCGATGCTGCTTCGAGACGCCCGCCGAACAGTTGCCAATTTACACTTGCCAGGATCTGTTCAGAAAATTCGTCAAAGAATACGGACTGTTGCAAGGAGAAACCAGAGAGAGCCGAGAACAGCTAAGGGACTGGATGACGAAGGGAGATCGGGTCAATAAGATGATTGGCAGCAACAGCGGCTCCGGAGTGGAGAGTCTGCTTAGAGAAATGCAACGCGACGGCTTCAGGTGTCATCGCTCGTTCTTGTCTAAGGTCGCTGCATTTTCCCAGCCCCATATCTTTGTTGCTTATGACAGATTCGCCAGAAGAGGCTTGGTTAATCTCAAGATCGTGACAAGGCAACCCAACGAATACGTAACGTATCTGAAAGCCGTTCGAAAGCTCTACGTCGAGATAGAGAAGGACATAAAAGAGCATCTTGAAGGCAGAACACTGCCAACAAATAACGAAACAGCATTTCATTTGCGAGTTCTCGACGTTTATCTGATGCTGTCTGGCAATAGGGAAATACCGATTTGGTCCGGAGACTTGTTGTGTTCCAGTAGGAACATTCCGTCAGGATGTAGGTTGTTTTAGCCCTAAACATGCCAGACAAATGATATCGGACAGTTGATTTTTGAGGCGTTGCCGTGCTTGTCGCGAATGTTCAACACTAGTTATCGCACCTGCTCGCCAAGCGTGCGTCGGTGCATAGTATCATAGATGTCCTGGATGCGGACGACAGTACGCGTCGCACTGCACTTGCCGGACGTCCGTGTGCTGATTTCAACTTTGCGGATAGCCCGGAGCATCCTCAAGGCTCCGGCTGCCTGTCGCCCCTTTTGGCCCTGGAACGACCCGAGCAGATCCGGGTTGCGGCCCGGGCAACACACGAAGAAATCTGTGTCTGGAGGGGACGGTCGTTGCCGGTTGCGCTGGTCCAGCGCTTACCTCCCCCTCCGAAGGTCGATCAGGCTGAGAGCCTCGCGCTGGTTCGGGTTTCGCATCCGGCGTAGTGGGAGATTTGGACGAGGCCTGTACCGACCCGAGCAAGTGATCTCTGATGGGGTTTGGGATGGATTGCGTAGTCCGCCCCGTTGTCGCGCTCATAAGACGCGGTACCGCCTGGTCCCGCTGCCTCGTGCACAAGCGTGTGTTCGCACCGGAATTTGAGATTGGAGCAGCACTGCCCATCAGGGTTCAGTGCCTGGACGCTTTTCCGGGTTCACCTGACGGACTTCGTCTCATGGAAACAGGAGAGGGCCCGTCGGGAGCCTTCCGGCACACCGGGCAGCCTTCAACGCAATCGCGAATCATCGCGCCGGCAAATGTTGCACGTGGGGCGTGGGAACGCCGGAGCCAAATGTGGGACCTGAGAAGGTGCACGCGTGTGAAGTCCAGAAACGTAAGACGTCGATACACAAGTCAATCAAAAGCACAGCGTGGAAAGACCCTTGGCAAGCCCGGGGACTCCGGTTGTCAGGGACCAGCCAATCCACTACACCTCTGGCCAGCCGACGACAGGCCACACCAGTGGAGGAAACAATGAGCGAGATGCTCAATCTCACCGCTTCGGATGGACACGGTTTCGGGGCCTACCTCGCACAGCCGCGGGGAACGCCCAGGGGCGGGCTCGTGATCATCCAGGAGATCTTCGGGGTGAATTCACATATCCGTTCGGTCGCGGACGAATATGCCGCGGACGGATACCTGACCTGTTGTCCAGCACTGTACGACCGGGTCTCGCCCGGGGTGGAACTCGGGTACACCGAGGACGACATTGCCGAAGGGCTCCGCTACAAGAACGAGGTCGGCAACGAAGCACCGCTGCTGGACATCGCGGCAGCGCGTGATGCCGTGGCCTCGGCGGGCAAGGTCGGGGTTGTCGGCTACTGCTGGGGCGGCCTGGTGACGTGGTTGACCGCCTGCGGGCTTGATGGCTTTGCTGCAGCATCCTCCTACTACGGTGGCGGTATCGGCGGGGCAAAGGACCTTGAGCCGAAGTGTCCGGTGATCTTTCACTTCGGGGACCAGGATCACGCGATCCCGATGGACGAGGTCGAGTCGGTCAAGGCCGCGCAGCAGAATTCGCCGGTCTACGTCTATCCGGCGGGCCATGGGTTCAACTGCGAGCAACGCGGAAGTCACCACCCCGAGAGCCGGGCGATCGCCCGGGAACGGACCATGAGCCTGTTCCGCACCCACGTCGGGTAACGGAATCGGGCTCTATCGGCGAAGCCACAAGGCACCGGGTTTTCCCCTTGTTCGCTCCTCTCGAGGAACCGGGCGTGTGGCAGGCTGGTCCAGCGGGCGCCCTGCCCGCGCGGGGATGAACCGGTACCGGCGCACCGGACCGGGTGGCACACGTGTCGGCGCAGACGTGTGCCGCACCTGATTGCTGCCCGGTTTCCGCCCGGGGCCGTCTGAGACTGCGTCGGTCATCGGGATCCCGATACTCCGGAAACCTGCGGTGAGATCGGGCCCTGGGCCGTCGGTGAACCGGCTCCTGGAGAAGAGAAGGCGGCGCCAGGAACGCGACGGACAGCGCTTCAGTCGTGCCGGGGTCGATGACGGATCTTACCGGCCGGACCGGAGATCCGTTGCGCTATGGATATCTCGATCTGGTCCAGACACCGTTCCCCGTGTCCCGACACGACGCCCATGCGGGCCACTGCGTTGCAGGTTCCCGGGAGGATCGCGGGCAGGGACAGGAGATCCCGGGTCAGGCACATGGGGCGGTGCAGTGACATCCGGGGCGACTACGGGTATGACGTCCGCGTGGCGAAGGGGCAGGCAGATAGTTGCCGGGTGTCTGTGGACCACGGCCTTCGCACCCGCGTGGTTCAGGATCTTCGGACCATCACCCTGTGCAGTCACGCTGCTGACTGCCTCGGCCAGGCCGCCTGGTGCGCGAGTGACCAGATACGCGGCCCGTGAGGTTTCAGCGCGCGGTCCCCGGCGGCGAGGCCTGTTCCTGGCGGCTGGTCGACATGGACAGGTACCACGGTGATCATGTCGCTGGGGCGGGAACACCTGTGGACGCTCTCGACCGGCGCACTGACATCCGTACGGGCTGATCCCCGTGGCAGGCGCAGGTGTCTGCATCTGCCGTGCGCCCAACGGCCAGCGGCCACGTGTCGGTTGACCCGGTGCAACATCCGGAGGCCGGGCCGCGCTGGTGATGTGCCTTCGGCACCTCCGTCAGGTTCCTCATCTCCGGTGCCGTCCGGGCACACATTCGACGGGAAGATCTCGCTGTGGCCCGCGAGACGTCGCTCCGGTCGGATTGACGTGCAAGACTGCGTTCCGGCCCGTTTGCGAACTGCGTATCGCGCGATGACCGTCGCGGCGCAAAGAGCAGGGAAAGCCGGGCTGGGGAACTGGGTGTGAGCTCGAGGGCAAGACCTATCACGCAGGCGATGCATCGGCTGGAGTCGCAACTCGGCGGCTGGGCCATCAAGCTGCGGTACCCGATCATCGCCATGGCCCTGATCCTGACCGGAGTCGCCGCGGCCGGGACCGCCTTTCTCGAGTTTTCCGTCGACGACCGGATCTACTTCACCAAGGACAATCCGCAGCTCCTCGCAAGCGAGGCGATGGAAAACACCTACGGCAAGACCGACAACGTCTTCTTTGCCATTGCGCCCGAAGACTGGGACGCCACGTCGGCCATGGCGCTGGAGGCGGCCCTCTGGCTCACCGAACGGTCGTGGCAAATTCCGTACGCGACCCGCGTCGACTCGTTGACCAACTTCCAGCACTCAACGGTTGACGGCGATGACATTGTCGTACGCGACCTGGTGGACGCCACCGCTGCGGGTGATGCCGGGCAGCGATCCTGGATTCGTGCGACCGCGTTGGCCGAGCCCCAGTTGGCGGGGCGCCTGATTGCGCCGGACGGAGGGGTCAGTGGCGTCAACGTCACCGTGGAACTGCCTGGCGAGGACGACATGCACGAAGGGGCCCGGGTTGCCGCGTTCGCCTACGGCCTCGCCGAACAGGTCCGCGAGCGTTTCCCCGGTATCGACGTGCGCGTAACCGGCCTGGTGATCTTCAACCAGACCTTCATGGAGGTCTCGCTGCGCGATCTGCAGACCCTGGTTCCGGCGAGCTTCGGGGCAATGGCGCTGATGCTGTTGTTCCTGACCGGGGGGCTGTGCGGGACGCTTGCGATCATGCTTGTTGTCGCACTGTCGGTGATGGCCGCGGTGGGACTTGGCGGTTGGGCGGGGTTGCCGATGACGGCGCCGTCCGCCGTCGCGCCGGTCGTCGTACTCACGGTCGCAATCGCAAGCTGCGTCCACATCTTCTCGAGCCTTGTCCATCACATGCAGGGCGAGGCGTCCCGTGTTCCGACGAACCGGAGTGCGGATACACTCCGTCCGGGCACGGGAGACGGCGAACTCAAGCGCAATGCGATCATCGAGTCGATGCGCGTCAATCTTCAGCCGGTATTCCTCGCCTGCCTGACAACCACGCTCGGTTTCCTGAGCATGAACTTCTCGGAGGTGCCCCCGTTCCGCCACCTGGGGACCTTTGTCGCGTTCGGGGTCGGCGCGGCATTCGTGCTGTCGGTGACCCTGCTGCCGGCGCTGCTTTCGCTGCTGCCGATCCGGGTTCGAGCGGCGGGAGACCGCCGCGATGCGGCGATGGTTGCGCTGGGAGAGTTCGTGATCCGCCGGCGCCACGTGCTGGGGTGGGGGTTCGGGGTGATCGTCATTGCGCTCATCGCCTCGATACCTCGCAATGAACTGAACGACGTCTTCCTCCACTATTTCGACGAGAGCATCGAGTTTCGCCGCGACGCGGACTTCACCGTCGAGAACCTCACCGGCATCTATACCATGGAGTATGGGCTCGCCGCGGGCGAGGCGGGAGGGATCGTCGACCCTTCCTACCTGTCCGATGTCGCGGCATTCGCGGAATGGTACAGGGCGCAGCCGGAGACGACCCACGTCAACGTGATCAGTGATACCTTCAGGCGCCTCAACAGGAACATGCACGGCGATGATCCGACCGAATACCGGTTGCCCGCGAGCCGGGAACAGGCCGCGCAGTATCTCTTGCTCTACGAACTGTCGCTCCCCTTCGGGCTCGATCTCGACAACCAGATCTCGGTGGACAGGTCGGCCACCCGGATGACAGTGGCAACACGGACGCTGTCGTCCAACGAGGTGATCGATCTCGATCGGCGCGCCCTGCGGTGGCTGGCCGACCACGCGCCGAATGTCGTGCGCGCAGAAAGTGGCGGCAGGACCCTGATGTTCGCCCACCTCGGGCGCCGCAACATCGTCGCGATGCTGCTCGGGACCACGATTGCCCTGGTCGGAATTTCCTTCGTTCTCGTGCTTGCCCTCAGGTCCCTGCGGCTCGGGCTCGCCAGCCTCGTTCCGAACCTGGCTCCCTGCGCGCTGGGCTTCGGCATCTGGGGGCTGACGGTGGGAGAGGTGGGGGTGTCGCTTTCCATGGTGACGGCCATGACACTGGGCATCGTGGTGGATGACACGGTGCACTTCCTCAGCAAGTACAGGCGCGCCAGGCTCGAGCTTGGATGTGCGCCTCCAGATGCGGTGCGCATTGCCTTTCGCACCGTCGGCCGTGCCCTGGTCACGACCTCTCTCGTGCTCGTGGCCGGCTTCGTCGTGGTCAGCCTCTCAAGCTTCGAACTCAACGTGGGGATGGGCAGGCTGACTGCACTCGTTATCGCACTCGCGCTCTTCGCCGATTTCTTCCTGCTTCCACCGCTGCTCATGAAGATCGACAGGGAATCCGATACCAGTGGTCGCGGTTCCGGCGACATCGTCATGGACGTGACCCGGCGAGAGAACAGGTAGGCGACAACACCGCAGGCCAGGCCGAGGCTTCCCGGTTCCGGAAGCCTGCCATCGGCTGTCCCGGTGGAGAGAAGGCGGGCGTTCAGGAAGGCTTGCCGCGAGAGGGCGTTGGCAGCCTAGACCCGGCGCACCGATCAAGTCAGTTCAACCAACCCGTCCTGTCCCGGGGCCAACTCCACCATCGAACCGGGGAACGGTATCGCCCGTGCCGGGAACCAGACGAGAAATGCGTTCCCGGCAAATGGAACGACTGACACGGCATGGTGCGAGCCGTGGCAAGTCTGTATGAAACACTGGCGACCATGGCCCAGATGCGGTGCGGGCTGCCCCCGCAGCGACATCCGCAAGGAGCACCGATGCCGGAAGCCCGGGAAACGAAGAGCCTCGCGGTGCTGATCGACGCGGACAACACAAGCGCGAAACACGCCGAGGCGATCTTCGCCGAGATCGTCAAGCTGGGCGAGGCCAACGTGCGACGCATCTACGGCGATTTCTCGAACCAGCGTCTCGGTAGTTGGGACGGGGCCATCAAGTCCCTGGCGATCCTGCAGCACCAGCAGCGCAGCAACTCGAAGGGCAAGAATGCCTCCGACATCGCGCTGGTGATCGACGCCATGGACCTCATGTACAAGCGCACCCTCGACGGGGTCGTCCTGGTCAGTTCCGACAGCGACTTCACGCGGCTGGCCCAGCGTCTGCGCGAGGAAGGGCTCGAGGTGTACGGCTTCGGCGAGCGCAAGGCGGTCGAGGCCTTTCGCAATGCGTGCAACCGTTTCATCTACGTCGAGAATCTCCAGGAGGCCGAGCCAGAAGAGAAGAAGGTGGGGGCGGCGCCGAGCGGGACCGCGGTGCAGAAGAAGGACCCTCCAAACAAGGCACGAAAGATCATTGCGGGCGCGATCGGCGAACCCGACGCCGACGGGTGGGAGAACCTGAGCAGCGTCGGGCAACGAATCCAGGGCGCACACCCCGACTTCGATCCGCGCAGCTACGGCTGCGCGAACCTGAGCACGCTGGTCGAGAAGTCTGGCGGGTTCGAAATCCGCAAGAAGCAGGGCGTCGTCCGTGTCCGCCCCAAGGTTGTGTCCGGTTAGGGCCGGCCTTCGATAACCGGAGGCCTGCACCGGACGAGGGGCGAACCGGGCCCGCAGGGCACGCAGTTTTCCGCGACCCTCGCTCTGTCGATCGGCACCTTGTTTCCGGTCCTGACACCCGCGGAGTGCAGGCAGAGCCCTGCGGCTCCACGGTGCTCGCAAGGCCGTGACTGTTGGTCCTGCCCCCAGCGTTCTCTCATTCCCGGTCCTCCCGCCGTGCCCACCCGGTGCATGTGCCGACAGGCCGGTTCCATATCGGCTCGAAGGGTGACTACTATAGGTCCTGTGCGGTTGAGGTTCGGACCGGGCCCGGTGCCGGCGGCCGCACCCCGGAAGACGGGCCGGTTCCGCGGCCGGGTTCGATACTGCGTGGTACCGGGTTCCGGTGTCGCGGCCGGTACCGGGAACCAGGGATCAGGGGAGTGGACGGGAATGGATCTGCATCTTGCGGACAAGACGGTTATCATCACGGGCGGTTCCAAGGGGATCGGCCTTGCGTGTGCCCACAGTTTTGCGGCCGAAGGGTGTGGCATGCACCTGGTCTCCCGAACGGCGGCTGACCTCGAGGAGGCCCGCGATCAGGTACGCCGCGAGCATGATGTCGAGGTCGCCATTCATCCACTTGACCTGTCGGACTCGGCCAATGTCGACGAGCTCGCCCGGCGGTGTCCCGATGCCGACATCCTCGTCAACAATGCCGGGGCGATCCCGGGCGGTGACATCCAGGCCGTCGACGAGAACACCTGGCGCGAGGCCTGGGACCTCAAGGTCTTCGGGTACATCAACATGACCAGGCGGTTCTATCCGCTGATCCGGGACCACGGCGGTGGCGTCATCATGAACGTGATCGGGCTGGCCGGTGTCCGTGTGGACCCGAAGTACATTGCCGGATCGGGAGGCAATGCCTCGCTGATCGGGTTCACCCATGCCATGGGCGCGCACGCGCTCGAGGACGGGATGCGGGTTCTCGGTGTGTGTCCCGGTCCGGTGCAGACCGAGCGGATCATCACGATTCTGAAGACGCGGGCCAGGAGCGAGAAGGGTGACGAGAGCCGGTGGCAGGATTACTTCGCGGGCATGCCGCTGAACCGGCCGGCGCTGGTCGAGGAGGTGGCCGACGTCGTGACCTTCCTGTGTTCGGACCGGGCGGCGTGGCTGACCGGGATCACGGTCAATGTCGACGGGGGCGCCGCCAACCGGTGATGCGGGTCCGGGGAGGAGGACAATGCTCGAAGCCGATGTTCTGAAACATCCCGCCCGCCTGCTCACCGGGGCGCAGCGCGCGCAGTACTTCAACGACGGTGCGCTGGTGGTCGAGGGCGCGGTGGGCGACGAGTGGCTCACACGTCTGCGCGGGGCGGCGGCGGATCTCGCCGAGCGCAGCAGGCCGGTCGAGGTCTCCGATGCGACCTTCATTCTCGAGGACGGGCACTCGGCGGCGTCACCGCGTCTGAAGCGGGTCGCGAGCCCGGTGGACCACCACGAGACATTCCATGACTTTGTCTGCGGATCGCCCGCCCTCGAGGCGGCGGCCGACCTGGTCGGGCCGGATGTGAAGTACCACCACTCCAAGCTCAACTACAAATGGGCGCACGGCGGCAGCCGGTTCGACTGGCACCAGGACATCCAGGCGTGGCCGCATACGGATTTCAGCCCGGTGACGATCGGGGTGTACCTGGACGAATGCGGTCCCGAGCAGGGGCCGCTGATGGCGGTTCGGGGCAGCCACCGGGGGCCGCTGCACAGCATGTACGATGCCCAGGGCCGCTGGGTGCTGCGCATTCCCGAGGACGAGATTGACACCGCACGGGTCACGGCACTCACCGGCGGGGCCGGTTCGCTGGTGCTGCTGAACTGCCGCACCATCCACGGGTCGGCGCCGAACCGGTCGGACCGCTCGCGGCCGCTGCTGCTCATCGTCTACTCCTCGGCGGACTCCTGGCCTTATACCGCGAACCCGATTCCGAGCCCCTTGTCG
>JAJEAR010000025.1 GCA_022822665.1 Alphaproteobacteria bacterium
CATAATGCATAATCGGCACTTGCTGTCAACAGATAAAGTCATATTTACATGGGTACAATCAATGGCCCAAAAGCCCGAAAAAATCCCGCCAGGTCACTGACTTGGCTCGAATGTCAGCTGGGATTCAGGGGGAACTTCGGCTTAACCTGTCGCTCTACACGGTCCCAGGCCGGCGGCGATCGCGAGGAAGTTCCGGGTCTCGCGGTCGACGGTGAAGCATGTTATCACCGACGCGACTCGCGACAGTCGCAGGACCGAGCGATAGATGGTCGAGGACCCAGACGGACGGACATGCCCTGCAAGTTGAATGCGGGTGATTCAACGCTTCACTCGATTGCAGGGAGCACACGGCACTCACGAGAACCAAGTCCTGCCAGCTACGCAGTGCGCATCGTGCCGAGGAAACCATGACAACGCAGCTCGAACATTTCTTGAAGTTCTACAAGAGTGTGGAATCTCCAGGCTATGCAGTGTTTGTGACAGGGAAATGGGGAACCGGAAAGACGTTCCAAGTAAAACAATACTTCTCCTCGAGCGAGCATTGGTATGTCAGCCTATTCGGATTGGCGTCTCCCAATGAAATTCACTCTGCAATCCTGTCCAAGGTAGATCCGAAGCTCGAGTTAGCGAGATCTGTTGCGACAACGTTGGCAACCACGTCAGAGAAAATAGGAGGCCTGTTGGCTGTCGGAAGCGTGTTACCCGATCTTGCCAACAACATTCTTCGCCGTGAACTCAAACCTTGCCGCGTTTTGGTGCTTGATGACTTGGAGCGAACTTCCCTGAAGATGAAAGATCTCCTCGGAATCATTAATGAATATGTTGAACATAAGAAGTTTCGTGTCGTCCTCATTGGAAATGACAAGGAATTGCCTAAGAAATTCAAACGAATTAAGGAAAAAGTGATAGGCAAAACAATACATGTTGAACCTCAAGTGGCTGAAGCTCTGAGAATTTTCATATCTCAAGAAAAGGACAAGCGTACCGTGGAGTTTCTGAATTCTCACAAAGATCTGGTTTTTCGTCTTTTCTCCCAATCCGGCACGCCATCCCTTCGCATTCTACGCCAAGTCGTTCAAGATCTGGGACGGCTCTGCAGTATACTGGACGACAAATATGTCAATAACTGCGCTGCAATGAGAGATCTACTTAGCATTTTCGTGTCTATGGATACTGAATTTCGTAGCGGACGACTGAGTTCAAGAGACCTTCGAATGCGAACTATGACGCGATTAAAATTTGCAATGTCGTTCAATCAACGAGAGAATGAGAACGGCAAGCCGCCAGCCATCGTTGTTTCTGAGCGCAAGTATGAGCTAGTCAATTTCCAGAGCGATATAGTATCCGATACTGTTCTACTGGACATGCTTGTCCATGGTCGGTACGTTCAAAAAAATATCGAGAACATGTTAGATGAAAGTAGTCATTTTCTCAGCGCAGATGATTTGCCCCCTTGGAAGGTAGTAATAAAATTTGACACTCTAGATGATGCATCAGTCGATTCTGGGATGCGTAGAATGCGAGAGCAATTTGAGAATCGAAGTGTTCTTGACCCAGGAGAGCTGCTTCACATATTCTCTTTGATGATGCTCATGGCGGATAACAATACGTTTGAACATACTGTCGCAGAAATTGCGGATGAATGTATTGAGTACATAGATGAATTATTGGAAGAGAACCTGTTGCCACCGCTTGCTTCCGACCTTCGTATGCCAAATGAATTATACGAATCACATGACGGCCATGGTTATTGGGTTATGCCAGCATACAAGGCCCAATTTGAGAGAGTAAAGGCGCACTTGACATCTGCTCGAGACGCAGCCTTGGAACGCATTTTGCCCACTTGGGCCGACGAATTGCGTGAGCTTGCGGCGAACGATGGCCGTAGATTCTACGATAAACTTTGCCGCAACCATGGTGGCGAAAGGCCATATTCTCGTGTCCCTGTGCTAAAGTATATCAATCCGGAGGCGTTTGTGGAAGCGTGGTTGAATGGTCAAAGAGAAAGCTGGAGACACATATCATGGGCGCTCGATGAGAGATACAGAGATGGTGATTTTCCCGATTCGTTGTCGGAGGAGCGGCCATGGGCAGTAGAGGTTGGTAGGCGTTTGCGAGCGCGAGCGGAAGGCCTGGGCGGATATAGGGGTGTACGAGTTCTTCGAGTAGTACCCACGTCTCTATCTAAGTGAACGAATGAAGAGGGCAGCGAAGCGGAGAACGGGATAGAGTCAAACGAGGCATGATTGTCTAGTTCACCAGCAGGCTGCGCAAGTACCCGGCGCGTGGAGATTCTCTAGGGCGACATTCGGCATTACCGGGTTGGTCGGATCGATTTGTTCGGAGGGAACGAGGCGACGGATTGACGTACTCCCAGTCTAGGAAATGGATTTCAGACAGCCGTCGAATGGTAAGGAGCAGGCGACGGAAAGCGTCGATGACCGAGGGTATGGCGGTCTGGGCCTCGCGGAGGCGGTAAGCCCAAACGAGGCCAATCAGGGCCGCAAGATTGATTCAATCCGCTTTCAAGATGAAGACCGTTGCCGTGACCGTTTCCGGGGATGGAGCAAAGAATCGCCGAATACCGCCGGGTTACGCGTGCCGACGCCGTGGAGGATCGCGTTTCTGACGAAACGAGGGCATGTGCCTGCCTCGAGCGCTGCGTAGGGCGAACTTCCCTACCGACCCTTGGTGCGCAAACTGTACAGATGCACAGTTTCCCGGGCGAGCAAAGCACGAGGGAAGATGCTAAGCACTTGAAATTATGGTCGGGGAGAGAGGATTTGAACCTCCGGCCCCTGCCTCCCGAAGACAGTGCTCTACCAGGCTGAGCTACTCCCCGACCGCAAACGCGGCTTATATCGGCTGCAGGGTTCCACGGCAACACGCTTGGAGCACGGCGCTGGCCGCACCGTTTGCCGTCTCCCGGCCGCATCGCTATGGTGCCGCCGCGTCATACCGGGGCCCTGTCCATGATCACCTGCACGCCGGATGCGCCGGACATCGCCGGCAGGATCCGCAGCCGCCTTGCTGCCGAGATCGAGGGCGAGGTGCACTTCGACGCCTTCTCAAGGGGTCGGTACGCCACGGACGCCTCGATCTACCAGGTCACCCCGCTCGGTGTCGTCATCCCGCGTTCCCGGCAGGACCTGGTTCGGGCCGTCGAGATCGCGGCGGAAGCCGGTCTGCCGATCCTGCCGCGCGGAGGCGGCACCAGCCAGTGCGGACAGACGGTCAACCGGGCGCTGGTCATCGATTGCAGCCCCCATCTCGACCGCATCACCCGGTTCGACCCCGACGCGAGGTCGATCACGGTCGAACCGGGGATGGTGCTCGACCACCTGAACGCCTTCCTCAGGCCGCACGGCCTGTTCTTTCCCGTCGACATCTCCACCGCGTCCCGCGCGACCATCGGGGGAATGGCCGCGAACAACTCGTGCGGAACCCGCTCGCTGCGTTACGGCATCATGGTCGACAACGTCTCCGCAATCGACGCCCTGCTGCCGACCGGCGAGCAGTTGCACTTCGGCCGGGTTCCCGGCCGCATCGAGACGAACTCGCTGCACCCGCGCTACGCGGAACTGGTTCGCACGGTGCGCGACATCGCCGCCGGGGTGCGCGACGAGGTCTCCGAGCGGTTCCCGGCGCTGCTCCGGCGCGTCGGCGGATACAATCTCGACCGGATCGACCCTGGCGGCCACAACATGGCAAGCCTGCTGGTCGGTTCGGAAGGCACTCTTGCGGCGTTTTGCGAAATCGAGCTCGCGCTGCATGAATTCCCGCGTCACCGCGTCACCGGCGTGTGCCACTTTCCGACCTTCGAGGCGGCGATGGAGTCGACGCGCCACCTGGTGGCGCTGGGCCCGACGGCGGTCGAACTCATCGACCGGACCATGATCGACCTTGCGCGACGGATCGCGATGTTCCGCCCGGTGGTCGACAGTTTCGTCAGCGGCGAGCCGGGCGCGCTGTTGCTGGTGGAGTTCTCCGGCGAGGACCATGCGGCACTGCTGGGCCGGCTCGCGGAGCTTGACCGGACCATGGCGGACATCGGCTTTCCCGGCGCCGTGGTCGAGGCGGTCGACCCCGCCTTCCAGGCCAGCATCACCGGCGTGCGCCAGCAGGGCCTCAACATCATGATGTCGATGCGCGGAGACGCCAAGCCGGTCTCCTTCATCGAGGACTGCGCGGTGCCGCTCGAGGACCTGGCCGGCTACACCAGCGGGCTCAACGAGATCTTCGAGCGCCACGGGACCACCGGAACCTGGTATGCCCACGCCTCGGTTGGCTGCCTGCATGTCCGCCCGGTCCTCAACATGAAGTCCGGGAGCGATGTCGGCAGGATGCGCGCCATCGCCGAGGAAGCCTTTGAACTGGTCCGGCGCTACAAGGGCTCCCACTCCGGTGAGCACGGCGACGGGATCGTGCGCTCGGAGTTTCACGAGGCCATGTTCGGCACCGCGATCACGCGCGCATTTGCCGGGATCAAACGGGCGTTCGATCCCGCCGGCCTGATGAACCCCGGGCGCATCGTCGACCCGCCGCGAATGGACGACCGCAGCCTGTTGAGGTACCCGCCGGGCTATCGGGCACACCCGCACGGAACCGCACTCGACTGGTCGGAATGGAGGGGTTTCGCGCGCGCCGTGGAGATGTGCAACAACAACGGCGCCTGCCGCAAGACCGCACCGGGCGTGATGTGCCCGAGCTACCGGGTCACCCGGGACGAACAGCACGTGACCCGGGGTCGCGCCAACACGCTGCGCCTGGCGCTGACCGGCCAGCTCGGTCCGGATGCCCTCGCGAGCGAGCGGATGGCCGAGGCCATGTCGCTGTGCGTGTCGTGCAAGGCGTGCAGGCGCGAGTGCCCGACCGGTGTCGACATGGCACGCATGAAGATCGAGGCCAGGCACGCCCGGGCCCGCCTGCACGGCGTACCGCTGCGCGACCGGCTGATCGGGGCCCTGCCGCGCTATGCCGAGGCGGCTTCGCGGTTCCACTTCATTGCCAATCTGCGCGACACCGTGCCTGGAGCCGCCTGGCTGAGCGAACGGCTGGTGGGCCTGTCGGCACGCCGGCGCCTGCCCGCCTGGCACCCGGCCCCGTTCCGGTCGCGGGAGGCCGCGCTGCGCGACAGCAGCAAGGCGGTGGTCCTGCTCGCCGACACCTTCAACAGCTACTTCGAACCGGAGAACCTTCGCGCGGCGCTGCGGGTGCTCGAGGCCGCGGACTACCGGGTCCATGTCGTCGACCCCTCTGCCGACGGGACGGGACGCCGGTTATGCTGCGGGCGCACCTGGCTTGCGGCCGGCATGATCGCGCAGGCGAAGGACGAGGCCGAGCGGATGATCGCGGCGCTTGCGCCCTACGTCGAAGCCGGACTGTTCGTGGTCGGGCTTGAACCGTCGTGCCTGTTCACACTCCGCGACGAGTTCGTCGCCATGCTGCCGGGCAAACGGACGGAACGGCTGGCGGAGGCGGCCGTCACGCTCGAGGAATTCCTGGTGCGCGAACTGGGGGCCGGCCGCCTGGAGCCTTCGTTCCGGCACCACGACGCCCGCGCGCTCGTACACGGACACTGTCACCAGAAGGCCTTCGGCGCCATGGATGCGGTTCCCGCCGCGCTCGGTCTTGTACCGGGGCTCGAAGTCTCGGTTATCGCGTCCAGCTGCTGCGGCATGGCCGGCCCCTTCGGCTACGAGGCGGAACGGTTCGACGTCTCCATGGCCATGGCGGAACGCGACCTGCTGCCGGCCGTCCGTGCCGCCGGCCCCGACACGATCGTGGTGGCCGACGGAACCAGCTGCAGGCACCAGATTCGAGACGGAACCGAGCGGGGTGCGGTTCACGCCGCCCGCGTCCTTGCCGACGCGCTGCCCTCCCGGCCACACCACGACAGGACCTGATCATGCCCTACCGCGCCGGCCGCCATTTCCTGCAGATACCCGGACCGTCCAACGTGCCGGACCGGATCCTCCGAGCCATGGACCAACCGGTAATCGACCACCGCGGGCCCGAGTTCCAGGCACTGGCGCGCCGGGTGCTGGCGCGCATCGGGCCGGTGTTCAGGACCACGGAACCGGTCGTGATCTTCCCGTCGTCGGGAACCGGCGCCTGGGAAGCGGCACTGGTCAATACCCTCTCCCCGGGCGACCGGGTGGTCATGTACGAAACCGGGCATTTCGCGACACTGTGGTCCCGGCTGGCCGAACGGCTCGGCCTGCGGCCACACCTGCTCCCCGCCGACTGGCGTGGCGGCGCGCGCGCGGACGCAATCGCAGAAGCCCTCGCGGCCGACCCGGCGCACGAGATCCGGGCGGTCTGCATCGTCCACAACGAGACCTCGACCGGAGCGGTCTCCGACGTGCGCGCGGTCCGGGCGGCAATCGACGAAGCCGGACACCCGGCACTGCTGATGGTCGACACGATCTCGGGCCTTGCCAGCGTGGAGCTGCGCCACGACGACTGGGGCATCGACGTCACCGTCGCCGGCTCGCAGAAGGGCCTGATGCTGCCGCCCGGGCTCGGGTTCAACGCCGTGGGTCCGAAGGCGCGTGAGGCCGCCAGGACGGCGACCTTGCCGCGGTCGTACTGGGACTGGGAGCCCTGTCTCGATGCCCGCGAGACCGGGTCGTTTCCCTATACGCCCGCGACCAACCTGCTCTACGGCCTCGACGAGGCCTGTGCGATGCTGGAGGAAGAGGGACTCGACGCGGTGTTCGCACGGCATGATCGCCTGGCCGAGGCGACACGGCGTGCGGTCCGGACCTGGGGTCTGGACATCCAGTGCGCGAACGCCGCCGAGCACAGTCCGGTGCTGACCGGTGTGCGAATGCCGGACGGTCACGACGCCGACGCACTGCGCGCGGCAATCCTCGAACGGTTCGACATGTCGCTCGGGTCCGGTCTCGGGAAGGTCGCCGGCCGGATGTTCCGCATCGGGCATCTCGGAGACTTCAACGACCTGATGCTGATCGGAACGCTTTCGGGAGTCGAGATGGGACTTGCGGTACAGCGGGTCCCGCACAGCCGTGGCGGCGTGCAGGCGGCGATGGACTACCTGACCGGGAACGCCTGAGGCCCGCCCGCGCACGGGCCGACACTTGGAACCCTGCGCGAATTCTGGCACACGGGGTGCCTGGAAATCGCGCGCAGCACCGGGAGCGTACGACGCATGGACGACAATCGTCTGATCGAGGTCGAGGATTTCAGGGTCTACTTTCCGCTCGAGGACGAGACGGTCAAGGCGGTTGACGGCGTGACGTGGCATATCGACCGGGGCGAAACCCTGGCCGTCGTGGGCGAGTCCGGATCCGGCAAGTCGGTGACCGCGATGGGGCTGATGCGGCTGACCGACTATGCCGGCGGCAGAATCATGTCCGGCTCGTGCCAGTTCAGGCGCAAGAACGGCGACGTCATCGACATCGTCACGCAAGCCCAGGACGTCATGCGCGACATCCGCGGCAACGATATCTCGATGATCTTCCAGGAACCGATGACCTCGCTCAACCCGGTGTTTACCGTCGGGACCCAGATCGCCGAAGCCATCATCCTGCATCAGGGCAAGACCGAGAGCGAGGCGCTCGGGATGGCGCTCGAGATGCTGAAGCTTGTGCGGATTCCCGAGCCGGAAAAGCAGCTTTCCCAGTACCCGCACCAGCTGTCGGGCGGCATGCGCCAGCGGGTGATGATCGCCATGGCGCTCAGTTGCCGCCCGTCGCTTCTGATCGCCGACGAACCGACCACGGCACTCGACGTCACCATCCAGGCGCAGATCCTGGACCTGATCAAGCTGCTGCAGCGCGAAATCGGCATGTCGGTGATGTTTATCACCCATGACATGGGAGTGGTCGCCGAGGTCGCCGACCGGGTCGTGGTGATGCTGAGGGGCGAAAAGGTCGAGGAAGGCCCGGCGGAAGAGATCTTCCACAACCCGCAGCACCCCTACACCAAGGCGCTGCTCTCGGCCGTTCCCCGTCTTGGCAGCATGTCCGGCCGGCCGTTGCCGGCCAAGTTCGCCAATGTCGATGTGCGACGCGCCGAAGGTGACGAGGTGCGCGAAGCCAGTGCAGAGCAGCAGCTGCTCGAGATCCGCGACACCGTGCGCCGGGACGCAGCACCTCTGATCGAGGTCAATGGCCTTACAACCCGTTTCGATATCCGCAAGGGCCTCTTCGGCCGTGCGACCGGCCGCATCCACGCCGTCGAGGACGTGGACTTCTCCCTGCAGCCGGGAGAGACCCTGGCACTGGTCGGGGAGAGCGGATGCGGCAAGTCGACGACGGGGCGAAGCATCATTCGGCTGACCCAGCCGACGCGCGGCAAGGTGGTGTTCGAGGGCCGTGACCTCACCGGCCTGACGTCACGTGACATGCGGCCATACCGGCGCCAGATGCAGATGATCTTCCAGGACCCGTTCGCGTCCCTCAACCCGCGCATGACCGCCGGCGCGGCCATCGCCGAGCCGATGGAGGTGCACGGGATCGCCAGCGGCAGGCACGCACGGGACCGGGTCGCCGACCTGCTGTACCGGGTCGGGCTTGAACCGGAACACGCGGCCCGCTATCCGCACGAGTTCTCCGGCGGCCAGCGACAGCGCCTGTGCATCGCCCGCGCACTGGGCCTCGAGCCGAAGCTGATCATCGCTGACGAGGCGGTGTCCGCGCTCGACGTGTCGATCCAGGCCCAGGTCATCAACCTGATGATGGATCTGCAGGAGGAGTTCGGCCTGTCATACCTGTTCATCAGCCACGACATGGCGGTGGTGGAGCGGGTCAGCCACCGGGTAGCGGTGATGTACCTTGGTGAGATCGTCGAGGTCGGAACCCGTGGCCAGGTGTTCGAGGATCCGCGCCATCCCTACACGCGCAAGCTGATGGCCGCCGTTCCCGTCGCCGACCCGAGACTGCGCAAGCAGGAACTCAACCTGATGACCGACGAGATCCCGAGCCCGCTGAAACCGATCGGCTACGAGCCGCCGGTCCGCAGGATGATCGAGGTCGAGGAGGGGCACTTCGTCATGGACCATGACGACGACATCGATCTGCCCCGCGCCCGGGTGGCGTAACCGCTCCGCGACGCGGCAGTCAGTAGTCGCGGGTCACACAGAAAGAAATCACGTCAACCAGCGCCCGCAGGGCCGGACCGTCCGGGAACAGCCCGAGGGCATCGCGTGCAATCGAAGCATGGTGCCTCGCCCGGGCGACGGTATCCTCGATCGCGCCGTGCCTGCGCATCAGTGCCTGCGCCCGGTCGAAGTCCCCGTCCTCCTGCTCGAGATCCTCCATGGTCCGGCACCAGAAACGACGCTCCTCCTCGGTGCCGCGCCGGAAGGCAAGGATCACCGGCAGGGTGATCTTGCCCTCGCGCATGTCGTCACCCACCCGCTTGCCGAGTTCCGCCTGGCGCGCCGAGTAGTCAAGTGCGTCGTCGACGAGTTGGAAGGCAAGGCCGAGATTGAGTCCGAAGGAGACCAGTGCGTCCTCCTCGTCGCCGGGTCGATCCGCGACCACGGCGGCAATCTGCACCGCAGCCGAGAACAGCGCCGCGGTCTTGGCCTCGATCACCCGCAGGTACTCGAGTTCCTCGGTGCGGGTATTGTTGCTTGCGGCGAGCTGGCGCACCTCGCCCTCGGCGATGATCGCCGATGCGTCCGACAGCACCTTGAGGACGCGCAGCGACCCGTCCGCCACCATCAGCTGGAACGCGCGGCTGAACAGGAAATCGCCGACCAGCACGCTCGCCTTGTTGCCCCACACCGTGTTGGCCGAGTCGAGGCCGCGGCGCAGGTCGCTGCCATCGACAACATCGTCGTGCAGCAGGGTGGCGGTGTGGATGAACTCGACGCAGGCGGCAAGGGGCACCAGGCGGTCACCCGAATAGCCGCAAAGCTGGCCGGCGCCGATGGTCAGCATCGGACGCAGCCGCTTGCCCCCGGCCGCGATCAGGTGCCCGGCCAGGCGGGGAATGAGCTGGACCGGGCTCTGCATCTGTTCGATGATGGCCGTGTTGACTCGGTCCATGTCGTCCCGGACCAGGGTGACCAGGGGTTCCAGCAGGGTATTCGGTTCGCCTTGGCGCCGGCTCATCGGGACGATGGTCGCCACGATCCACTCCACTTGACGGTGGTTTGCCGCGGAGCATAGGAGCGCGGTATCCGCGGTCAAGCCCGGCCATCGGCTGATCCGCCCCGGAGAGCGAGCATGAAGGAAGTCCTGCGCAGTTCCGACCCGGTCCGCCTGTCATTCATCACTGCCCTGCTGGCGGATGCCGGGATCGAGGCCTACGTCCTGGATACCCACATGAGCATTCTCGAGGGCAGTGCCAGTGCAATTCCGCGCCGCCTGATGGTTGCGGACGAGTGGTACGACGCCACCTGCCGCATCCTCGAGCAGTCCGGTGAGCCCCTGCACACCCGTTGACGTCACACGCGACCTGCTGCTGGACGGGCGGGTAGTGCTGTGGCAGCCGCGCGTCGGCTACCGGGCCGGGATCGACCCGGTGCTGCTTGCGGCCTCGGTCAGGGCCGGGCCGGGTGCCCGCGTCCTCGATCTCGGCTGCGGTGTCGGGGCGGTCTCGCTCTGCCTGCTGTCGCGCCGGCCCGACCTGGTGGTGACCGGTGTCGACGCCGATCCGCTCGCCATTGACCTGGCCCGGCGCAACGCAGGCGAAAACGGGTTTGCAGACCGGTTCACCGCCGTGGCCGGTGACATCACCACGCCATCGGGCAACGGCTTCGAGGTCGTGGTCACGAACCCTCCCTACGGTGACATGTCGCGTGGTACCGCGCCGGAAGGCGGTCTCGACGCGCGCGCCGAGACAACGGCCGGGCTTGACGACTGGATTGCCGCGGCGGTCCGTGCCCTGCGCCCGCGGGGAACCCTCACGCTGATACACCGGGCCGATCGCGTTGACCATGTGCTGGGCAGCCTGCGCCGCTCATGCGGTGACATCCGGCTGTGCCCGTTGTGGCCGCGCGCCGGCGTGCCGGCGCTCCGTGTCCTGGTCTCGGCTCGGAAGGGAACCCGGGGACCGGCGCAGCTCGGCCCGGGGCTGGTCCTGCACGAGGCGGACGGGCGGTTCACCGGCGAGGCGGACCGGGTGCTCAGGGGCGCCGCCCTGGCGGGTTGACGGAACCGGACGACGGTCAGTCGGCGGCGTCGCGTGCGACTCGATCCGCCTGCTGGTGTTCCGCAAGCTCGAGATAACCGCCGCGAGTCTGCGGCAGCTTCTGCCCGAGCAGGCGGGAGGCCACGACGTTCCTGAGGATCTGGGCAGTACCGCCGCCGATGGTGAACATGCGCGCGTCGCGTGCCAGCCGCTCCATCGGGTAGTTGCGCGAGTAGCCCCGCGCCCCGAACATCTGCAACGCATCGGTGGTCACCGAGATCGCCATCTCGGACGCGAAGATCTTGGCCTGGGCAGCCAGGGTGGGATCGGGGAACGGGCTGCCCCCGATGCCGGCGCTGGCGGCAGCCCGGCGCAACAGGGCGCGGGCCGCCTCGAGCTGGATCGACATGTCCGCGAGCATCCACTGCAGGCCCTGGAACTCGGCGATCGGTCGTCCGAACTGGGAACGTTCCTGGCTGAACTCCAGCGCGTTGCGATACGCGCCTGCAGCCAGGCCGAGCGCCACGGTGCCAGCACCGACCCGCTGCGAATTGTATGCGTTCATCAGTTCGGCAAACCCGCGGCGGAAGCCGGAGGGCGGCATCAGCACCATGTCGTCGGTCACTTCCATGTCTTCCATGATCACTTCGGTTTCCGGGATGCCGCGCAGTCCCATGGTCGGTTCGCGCTCGCCGATGCGCAGCCCCGGCGTCTCGCCGGCAACCGCGAGGAACCCGCCGATGCCCAGCTCGTCGCCGTGCCGGTCCAGGGCCCGCGCGAAGATCAGGTAGAGGCGCGAGACACCGCCGCCGGTGATCCAGTGCTTCTTGCCGTTCACGATCCACTTCTCGCCGACGCGGCGCGCAAAGGTGGTCATCTCGCTGGCGGCACTGCCGGCCTCGGGTTCGGTGATGCAGATTGCCGGCTTGTCACCGGCAAGCACCAGGTCGGCAGCGAGACGCTGCTGCCTGTCCGTGCCGTATTCCATCACGGCCGCGATCGCACCCATGTTGCCCTCGACCACGATGCGCCCGGTCGGACCGCACCAGGCGGCCATCTCCTCGACCACCAGGCTCGCATCGAGAAAGCTGCGTCCTCCCCCGCCGAGACGCTCGGGGATGGTCATTCCCATGAACCCGGCATCGACGAGGGCGCGGACGTTCGCCCACGGGTAGGCTTCTTTGCGGTCGGTCGCGGCCGCATTCCCGGCGACGACATCACACGCAAGGCTGCGGGCGCGTTCCACCAGGTCGATCTGTTCAGGCGAAAGGTCAAACGACATCGTGACTACTCCGAAGCCTGGTCGGCTGGTCGTGAGGCACGCAGTGCCGCACGGAACGCGGTCTTCCTTTCCGCGGCATCGAGCGAGCGGCGCACCACCGGGGGCGGCTCGATGCCGACCCGCAGCAGGATGAACCTCGGCCCGTTGCCCTCTCGCAGCAAGCGGGCCGCAGGCTCGATTTCGTCGGGTGACGACACGGACCTGGTTACCGGGATCGCCGAACCACGCGCGATGGCCTCGAGATCCACGCCGCGCTGGGTGTGGGTCGGCTGGTAGCCGGTTTCCCCGTAATGGCCGTTGTCGACGCACAGGATCGACAGGTTGGGCGGCTGCATGACCCCGACCGTGGCGAGCGTGCCGACATTCATCAGCAGCTCCCCGTCACCGGTCACCACCAGGACCTGCCGGTCCGGTCGCGACAGGGCGAGACCGAGGCCCATCGCGGTCGCACCCCCCATCGCACCGGCGAGTGCGTAGACGTTGTCGCCGTCCCCGGTCAGGTGCGCCATATCCTTGGCAGCGCCCGCCAGGCCGCAGACCACGAGCAGGTCGGAAGGATCGCCGACCAGTGCAGGTACCGCCGTCCTGCGGTCGAGGGGTCGATCTGTGTCCATGACGTGTTTTCCCCCGCCGGGTTCAGAAAGGCTTGGCGCCGATCAGCTTCTGGGTGAGCAGCACGGCCACGCCCTGATCGGACCGGTAGGCCATATCGAGCGCCGCCTGGGCGGTGGGAACCACCTCCTCCGGGCTCTCGGCCCGCAGGCAGTGCAGCCCCATTGCCTCGACCACCGGCTGCACGCCCCGGCCCATGGGGATCTGCCACGGGTTCATCTCGCCGAACTCGCCGCGCATGGTGACCAGGGTGACGAAGGGAAAACGGCCGCCCTGGATCAGCCCGAACATGTTCACGCAGTTGCCCACGCCGCTCGACTGCATCAGCAGGACTCCCCTGGCATCGGCCAGGTGGCAGCCGGCGCACATCGCGACCCCTTCCTCCTCGGTGGTCAGCGGTACCGAAATGACCTCCGGGTCAGCCATCGACCTGTCGATCAGTGTCCTGTGCCCGCCATCGGGCACGTAGCAGAACAGTGTGACCCCGTTGCTGCGCAACAGGGTATAGAGGTCGTCCTGCCACTGTGTCGGCGCCCCGTAGCCTTCAGCCATGTCGTCTGTCCGTTGCCTCGCATCTGTCGCTGACTTATGGCAAATTCCCTGCCCGCCGTCCACGCCGGCTCCCTTCCCGTCCAGGACCTGTCGAACCACCCTGGCCCCATGGAGTGCATCGCCCATGCAGCGTCTGCGCAAGCTGGTCCCGGTCCTCATCCTGCTTGTCGGACTGGGCCTGGTGCTGGCCTTCGACCTTGATGCCTGGCTGTCGATCGACGCGCTGCGCGAGCATCGGGCAACCCTGCTGGCGTTCACAACCAGCCGGCCGGTCCTGTCCGCCGTGGCGTTCAGCTGCGTCTACGCCCTCGCAACCGCGGTCTCCGCTCCGGGAGGAGCACTGCTCACGCTCACGGGAGGGTTCCTGTTCGGGGCCGTCGCCGGCACGATCCTTTCGGTCACCGGCGCCACCATCGGTGCGACCCTGGTGTTCCTGGCAGCACGCACCGCGTTTGCCGACCTGTTGCGCGCGCGCGCCGGTTCGACGATCGAGCGCATGCGCGAGGGGTTCTCGCGCAATGCGCTCTCCTACCTGCTGTTCCTGCGGCTGATCCCGGTCTTCCCGTTCTTCGTCGTCAACCTGGTCCCGGCGTTCCTGGGCGTGAAGCTGCGCACCTACGTGATTGCAACCTTCATCGGCATCATCCCGGGCGGGTTCGTCTACGCACTGATCGGCAGCGGGCTCGGCGAGATCTTCGACCGCAACGAACCCTTCACCATCGCCAGCGTGCTCGACGGCACCATCATTGCCGGTCTGGTCGGACTGGCGATCATGGCCCTGCTCCCGGTGCTCCACCAGAAACTGCGCCGGAAATAGCGGCGCGCATGTCCGGTGTGCAGGCATCCTGCCGGATACCGTTCGACCGCACGGACCTACCCGCCGACCCGGTGCCACAGGGTCTCGTGTGATTCCGGACCCGGGGCGGGCCAGATACGCGGCCACATCTCCTTGTCGACCGGCAGGTGAGAAGACCCGGACGCGGAGCCGACGCTGGACTGTCGCGAGACCGGTTGCGATACGCCTGTCACCCCGTCCGGCTGCACTCCTGATCTGCATGGACAGTGGTCAGCACGGTCAGCGCCCGCATGATCGCAAAGCCCAATACAGTGGGAGACCACACCTGAGGACGGATCTTCGAATCACGATTGACCACCTGCCTCCACAAACACAACATGACGTCGTTCGATTTCCTGGTGGAAGCGCTTCGGCAGGCGTGCCCGATCTCGTGCCTCCACCAGAAAAGGGATGGTCGACTCCCGTACCGCCTCCTTGAAGTCTCTCAGTTGACCGATCGGAATTTCGTTCAGTCCCGGTCCGCGCAGCACCAGGTCGAGGTCGCTGCCGTCGTGGCTCTTGCCGCTCACGCGGCTACCGTAGGCCCACACCTCGACGCCCGGCAGGTACTTCCTCAGCAGGGCTCCAAGCTCCTCGCAGTGCCTCGGCTTGAGGTGGAGGCCGTCAGCCATCGTCAGCCGCCTCGATCATGGTGACCAGTGCCCTCGCGTCGGCGATGAAGGCGGGCAACAGCGTGAGCGTGGCTTCGGCAAAGTCCTCGCCATAGTTGTGCGCGGTGTCGTCGCGGTTATCGCGGTAGGCGAGCCAGCGTTCGGACGCGTCCGGCTCCATCGACCCGTGTTTCGCGGCATGGCGGAAGAGGTCCTTGAAGGCCAGGCGATCCGCCTGCCGGTTGCTGGCGAAGAACGGGGCAAGGCGCTTGCGCAGCAGCTTGCCACTCTGTTCCAGCACCAGTTCGAACTCCTTGACGCAGGCCGCGCGGTAGATGTCGTAGAGGACATCGTTCGTGGTTTCGTGCGTCTCGATCTTCCCCACGGCTGCCTCCAGCGTCTCGATGCAGCGGCGCAGGAACGTCGTGTCGTTGCTCATGGCCGCTCGTCCCCGAAGCCCAGCGCCGTGAGGTGGGCGGTGATGGGCGTGTCGAGGAGCGAGGCCGATCCAGCCTCCCGGACCGTCGTCATCATGGGATCAGGCGCGGTCACGTGCCATTGCATGACGCGGGAGCCGGTGCGTGGAGCCCCGTGTGACCGGCCGACTGCGGCGTGCCAGACCTTCTGATATCATCCTGCCCGAACCGGAAGGGGAAACGCCGATGTCGCGGGAACGACTCGACTGGGACGACGAGTACGGAGCGCGCGGGCGCAGGCTGCTGCCGAGAACGGCCCGCGTCGGAGCCCTCGGGCTTGGCGGCCTGGTTGTGCTCGTGGTGCTGTACTACCTGCTCGGCATGGCAATTGTCTCGAAGGTCGACGACGATACCGCTTTCGCACCCTCGGACATGCCGGCCAGCGCCAGCCGTGCGGTCAGTCTGACCGCCGCGCTGATCCGGCGCGAGACCGACGTCAACGGCTGGGTCGCCAACGATCCGTTCTACCTTCCGGGCGCACTGCTCGACAACATGCCCAACTTCCAGCAGGGAATCGTCTACTCCCTGTCACGGTTCGCACTCGAGATGTCGGACCAGCTCGGACGGACCCGCGGCTCGAGCGAGGTCGACCCGGACCTCGACAAGGCTGCCGGCCTGCTGAAGTACCCGGGGAACATCTGGATCTTCGATTTCTCGACCTCGTTCGCGCCGACGGCTTCATCGGAGGCGCAGTACCGCTCCGCAGCCCGCTCGCTCGAGGACTACAACACCCGCCTTGCGGCAGGCGCCGCCACCTATGAGCGCCGCGCCGACAACCTGCAGGCAACCCTGATCCGGTTTACCGCCGACCTCGGGTCACGGTCCGCCATCATCGACCAGCAGCTGGCGATGGCCGGGACCTGGGGGTTCGACACCCGGGCCGACGACGTCTTCTACGCCACCAAGGGCCGGATCTATGCGTATTTCCTGCTGCTGCGTGAACTGGGACTGGACTTCGAGAACGTGATCCGCGACCGGGAGCTCGCGGGCGCGTGGCAGCAGATGCTCGACTCGATACGCCAGGCGGCCGAACTTTCGCCGGCCATCGTGGTCAATGGCAACCCGGACGGCGCACTGCTTCCGAGCCACCTCGCCTCGCTCGGCTTCTACCTGCTGCGCGCCCGGACCCAGCTGCGCGAGATCGTCAACATCCTGCAAAAGTGACCCGGTGGCGCCACGGCGAACGCGACCCGCGGTCGGCTCGAATGCGCCATCCTGCCGCCAGCGACATCAGGGCGCGAAACTTGACCTCAGCTGGGCCGCCCAGACCCCGTCGATACGGCTGATGACCCAGAGCGAACGGTGGCGCGCGAGCGCGCTGCCGTCACGACGCAGCCTGGTGAACCGGACATCGAGGTGCACCTTCTCGGCCGAGGCGGCAAGCACGTCGATCGCATCCCACCGGGTGCGGTCCCACTGCGGACCGGCACGCTGACGGAAATCCTCCATGTAGGTCCGCGGGTCGCGCCAGGTCCGCATGACGCCACCGGACAGCCGGTAGTGCGGAAAGTGCAGCGTGGCCGCCAGCGCCGTCTCGTCGCGGGCATTCAGTGCCGCAAGGTGCCGGGCCATGACGTCGCGGGCGGCGGCCACGACCCGCTGTTCCTGGTCGGTGTTCACCACTACCTCCTCGCAACGCGAATCCTGTCCCCGGACTCTGGCCCGACCCGACCGTGCATGCTATAGCACGCAGCGTGGTCCCCTGGACCGCTTCCAGTCACCATCGCGCCGCAACGACCGCTTCGAGGCGCACCTCGCTCGGCCGTGCTCGTCGTCAGGAACGGAGCAAGCCATGTCCGCTGCCACACTCCCGGATACCCGTCGCACGCTGACCGCGGGCGGCAAGCCATACGACTACTACAGCCTTGAAGCGATGGCAGAAGCCGGTCACCCCGGAATCCGCTCACTGCCATACTCACTCAAGATCCTGCTCGAGAACCTTCTTCGTCACATGGGTGCGCGCGGTGTGACCGCCGATGACGCCATTGCGCTCGCGGAATGGACCCGGGAACGTCGATCCTCGCGTGAGATTTCCTACCGGCCGGCACGGGTGCTGATGCAGGACTTCACCGGGGTCCCCGCCGTGGTGGACCTTGCGGCAATGCGTGACGCCATGGAAGCCATGGGCGGCGCGCCGGAGAAGATCAACCCGCTCTCGCCGGTCGACCTCGTCATCGATCACTCGGTGATGGTCGACAGTTTCGGGTCGGCCGACAGTTTC
This sequence comes from Alphaproteobacteria bacterium, assembly GCA_022822665.1. GTDB lineage: Bacteria > Pseudomonadota > Alphaproteobacteria > Thalassobaculales > Thalassobaculaceae > Bin52. The sequence continues at coordinate 17,699 of JAJEAR010000025.1, forward strand.
CGGCGCAACGTCGAGCTTGAGTTCGAGCGCAACGGGGAACGCTATGAGTTCCTGCGCTGGGGTCAGGAGGCGTTCTCCAACTTCCGGGTGGTTCCGCCGGGAACCGGGATCTGCCACCAGGTCAACCTCGAGTACCTGTCGCAGACGGTCTGGACCCGGGACGACGCGGGCCGGACGCTCGCCTACCCCGATACCGTGGTCGGAACCGACAGCCACACCACCATGGTCAACGGGCTCGCGGTGCTCGGCTGGGGTGTCGGCGGCATCGAGGCCGAAGCGGTGATGCTGGGTCAGCCTACCTCGATGCTGATCCCGGAGGTGGTCGGGTTCCGGCTGTCGGGCCAGTTGCCGGAGGGAGCGACCGCGACCGACCTGGTGCTGACCGTCACCCAGATGCTGCGTGCCCACGGGGTGGTCGGCAAGTTCGTGGAATTCTACGGACCGGGCCTCGATCACCTCTCGCTCGCCGACCGTGCGACCATCTCGAACATGGCGCCAGAGTATGGTGCCACCTGCGGGTTCTTCCCGATCGACGCCGAGACCATTTCCTACCTCAGGTTCACCGGCCGGGACGAGGAGCGGATCGCGCTGGTCGAGGCCTACGCCCGGGCGCAGGGCATGTGGCGGGAACCGTCGACGCCGGACCCGGTGTTTACCGACACGCTGTCACTTGACCTCGGAACGGTCGTGCCCTCGCTTGCAGGACCGAAACGGCCGCAGGACCGGGTGCTGCTGTCGCAGGCGTCAAGCGAGTTTGCACGGGCCTGTACCGAGATGGGCCGGAAGAAGATCACCAGCGTGCCGGTGAGCGGTGCCGACTACGAACTCGCCGACGGACACGTGGTCATCGCCGCAATCACCAGCTGCACCAACACCTCGAACCCGTCGGTCCTGGTCGCCGCCGGCCTGGTTGCCCGCAATGCCAACGCCCGGGGGCTCACGGTCAAACCCTGGGTTAAGACGTCGCTCGCACCCGGCTCCCAGGTGGTTACCGGCTACCTCGAGGCGGCCGGACTGCAGAAGGAGCTCGATACCCTCGGCTTCAACCTCGTCGGCTACGGGTGCACCACCTGCATCGGCAACTCGGGTCCGCTGCCACCGCCCATCGCCGATGCCGTGGAGGGCGGCGACCTCATCGTCGCCTCCGTGCTCTCCGGCAACCGCAATTTCGAGGGCCGCGTCAGCCCGCACGCCAGGGCCAATTACCTGGCCTCGCCGCCACTCGTGGTTGCCTACGCGCTTGCCGGCACCATGACACGCGACCTGTATGCGGAACCGCTGGGCGAGGACGAGGACGGCACCCCGGTCTATCTGCGCGATATCTGGCCCTCGAACCAGGAGATCGCCGATGTCATGCGCGAGTGCCTGTCGCGCGAGATGTACCAGTCGCGCTACGCGGACGTGTTCCGCGGTCCGGAGGAATGGCGCGCCGTGCGTGCGGCCGGTTCCCTTACCTACCAGTGGAACGCCGGTTCGACCTATGTGCAGAACCCGCCGTACTTCGAGGGGATGGAGACGACGCCAGCCCCGGTCACCGACCTCATCGGCGCCCGGCCGCTGGCCTTCCTGGGCGACTCGATCACGACCGACCACATTTCCCCCGCCGGCTCGATCCGCCAGGACGGTCCGGCCGGCGACTACCTGATGGAACGCCAGGTCCGTCCGTTCGATTTCAACTCCTACGGAGCGCGGCGCGGAAACCACGAGATCATGATGCGCGGGACCTTTGCCAACATCCGTCTGCGCAACGAGCTCGCACCGGAAACCACCGGCGGGTTCACCCGCCACCGGCCGAGCGGCGACGTGATGGACATCTACTCTGCCGCCATGCGCTACCAGGAAGAACAGGTGCCGCTGATCGTGATCGGCGGGCGCGAGTACGGCACCGGCTCGTCGCGTGACTGGGCCGCGAAGGGAACCAGGCTGCTCGGGATCAGGGCGGTGATCGTCGAGAGCTTCGAGCGGATCCACCGCTCGAACCTGGTGGGTATGGGCGTGCTGCCATTGCAGTTCACCAACGGCGATACCCGCACCTCGCTGGGCCTGCGCGGTGACGAGACCTTCGACATCATCGGGATCGCTGACGGTCTGGCACCAGGCAAGGAACTCGTGTGCCGGATTCACCCGGCCGACGGCAGCGACATGCGCGAGATCAGGGTGCTGTGCCGGATCGATACCGCCGACGAGGTCGACTACTACCGCCACGGCGGCATCCTGCAGTACGTGCTCCGCGACATGCTGGAGGCGGCGTAGGGTTCCCAGGGTCTCACTCACACCGGCCACCTCCCGGTCCGCGGATCCCTGCGGACCGGGAGACCGGTAGCGTTGACCAGGAGATACCGCCGGCGTACAAGTCCGCGTCCGCCGCACGCACTGACACCGGGCAGGGACATCCATGCCGGACACTGCCATCAAGATCCATTCTCCGGGCGACTTCGACGGCATGCGGCGGGCCGGGCGCCTCGCGGCAGAAACCCTGGACTTCATCACTCCACACGTCCGCACCGGCGTGACCACCGAAGAGCTCGACCGACTGTGCCACCGGTTCATCTGCGACCACGGCGCGGTCCCGGCCCCGCTGAACTACCGGGGCTATCCGAAGTCGATCTGCACCTCGCTCAACCACGTTGTCTGCCATGGCATTCCCGGGCCCAGGGCGCTTCGCGACGGCGACATCCTCAACATCGATGTCACCGTGATCCTGGACGGGTGGCATGGCGACACCAGCCGGATGTTCACGGTGGGCACCGTGCCGGTGAAGGCCGCGAAACTGATCGACGTCACCCACGAGTGCCTTGAACGGGGCATTGCTGCCGTGCGGCCCGGCGCCCGGTTCGGCGACATCGGCCACACCATTCAGAGCCACGCCGAGGCACAGCGGTGTTCCGTGGTGCGTGATTTCTGCGGCCATGGACTCGGGCGCACCTTCCACGCCGAGCCCCACGTGATGCACTACGGAACCGCAGGTACCGGCCCCGAGATGCGCGAGGGCATGTTCTTCACCATCGAGCCGATGATCAATGCCGGCCGGCACGCGGTGAAGCTCCTGTCCGATGGCTGGACCGCTGTCACCCGCGACCGCTCGCTGTCAGCCCAGTTCGAACACACCGTCGCCGTGACCGAGAACGGCCACGAGGTGTTTACGCGTTCACCCGGAGGGCTCGAAAAACCGCCCTACCGGCCGGCCTGACCGACAAGGCCTCAGATCCGGATCACCGCCCGTCCGCGCACGTCGCCCGCGAGGATGCGCCGGCCCAGCACCGGAAGCTCGTCAAGGGTATGGACCGTGACCATGCCCTCGAGCCGTTCGGGCTCCATGTCCCGGGCGAGCCGGCTCCAGGCCTCGCGTCGGGGCCCTGCCGGGCACATGACCGAGTCGATCCCGATCAGCGAAACGCCCCTGAGCAGGAACGGCAGCACCGTGGTCTCGAGCCGGTTGCCGCCGGCCAGCCCCACGGCCGCAACCGATCCGCCGTACGCGATGCGGGTGAGCAGGTTGGCAAGCGTGACGCCGCCGACGGAGTCGATCGCGGCGGCAAACTGCTCGCGTGCGAGAGGGCGTTCGGGCCGGGCGGAAAGTTCCGCCCGGTCGATGATCGTGGTCGCGCCAAGTTGCTCAAGGTACGGGGCGAGTTCGGGCCGGCCGGTGGAGGCCGCCACCCGGTATCCCAGCCGTGCGAGCACCGTCGTGGCCACACTTCCGACACCACCGGCCGCACCGGTGACCAGGACCTCGCCGGCGTCCGGTTCGAGACCGTGCTCCTCGAGCGCGATGATCGCGAGCATGGCGGTAAACCCGGCGGTGCCGAGAGCCATGGTATCCTGCATCGAGAACGAGCCAGGAACCGGAACCAGCCAGTCGCCGTGCACCCGAGCCTTCTCGGCGTAGCCGCCCCAGCGGGTTTCCCCGACCCGCCATCCGGTCAGCACCACCTCGTCACCGGGCTCCCATTCGGGATGTGAGGACTGCTCGACGACGCCGGCAAGGTCGATGCCGGGAACGTGCGGATAGGTGCGGACCAGCCGCCCTATCCCGCCCAGGATCATGCCGTCCTTGTAGTTCAGCGTCGAACACGCAACCCGGACCAGGACATCGCCGTCCGGCAGATCCTCTTCGCTGACGGTCTCGACGGCGGCGGAGACACCTTCATCTCCCTCGCGCAGCACGAGTGCGCGGAATCCCGACATGTCAGGCCTCCGATATGGTCGAGAGGTTCAGCGCAGCGGCTCGAGGATCGACACGTAGTTGGCGACTGCAACACCCCCCATGTTGAAGATGCCGCCGAGCGTGGCGCCGGGGACCTGCATGTCTCCCGCCTCGCCGCGCAGCTGCATCGAGGTGAGCACGTGCATGGACACCCCGGTGGCGCCGATCGGGTGGCCCTTGGACTTCAGCCCACCCGACGGGTTGACCGGAAGCCTGCCATCCCTTGCGGTCACGCCTTCCGCGATCACTTCCGCTCCCTTGCCCGGAGCGGCGAGGCCCATGGCCTCGTACTCGAGCAGCTCGGCTATGGTGAAACAGTCGTGGGTCTCGACCAGCGAAAGGTCATCGATGGCAAGTCCGGCGCTGTCCAGCGCGCTCCCCCAGGCCCGGGAACAGCCTTCGAGTTCGGTCACGTCGCGCCGCGACATCGGCAGGTAGTCATTGACCTGGGCGCGCGCGCGCAGCGCAACCGCCTTCCGGCGACCGAGCGCGGTCCCGACATCGGTGAGCACCAGGGCCGCGGCACCGTCGGACACCAGCGAACAGTCGGTGCGCTTCAGGGGGCCGGCAACGATCGGGTTGCGGTCGGAGACCTGGCGGCAAAAGTCGTAGCCAAGATCCTTGCGGATCTGGGCATAGGGATTGTCCACGCCATTGCGGTGGTTCTTCGCCGCGATCATGGCGAGCGCGTCGCTCTGGTCGCCGTAGCGCTGGTAGTACTGGTTGGCAATCAGCGCGAACACTCCGGCGAAACCGCCCTGGATATCCGATTCCTCCTTGAGGTAGCTCGCCGTCAGCAGCGCCTCTCCGACCAGGTGGCCGGGAAGGTCGGTCATCTTCTCGACTCCGACCACCAGCACCACCCGTCCGCGCCGCGCCTCCAGGAAGTCGGCTCCCTGGTGCACGGCAGCACTGCCGGTCGCACATGCGTTCTCGACCCGGGTCGCCGGCTTGAAACGGAAGTCCTCGGACGCCTGCAGCACCAGGCTGGAGGTGAAGGCCTGCGGCGACAGGGCGCCGCCGAAGTGACCGAGGAAGATCGCGTCGACATCGCACGGAGCAAACCCGGCGTCGGCCACCGCATCCGCCGCCACCCTGGTGATCAGGCTCTCGACATCCTCGTTCTCGTGCTTGCCGAACGGCAGGTGGGACCAGCCAACAATACAGACAGTCATGGCGCTCGGGCCTCCGGGGTAGCGGTGGAACGGTCGGTTCCGCCGACGCGGGAACAGGGGGTCAAGCCTGCGCCGGCAGACGCCGGCGGTCAAGCCGCCGGACTACTGCAGCCTGTCGGGCAGTTCCTCGATCGCCTCGTCGATCAGCCGGGTGCGGGTTTCCGGCGTCATGGTCTCCCGGATCAGGTGACCGGCCGCATTCACGGCAAGGTCGACCGCCATGGCGCGGACATCCTGCAGGGCCCGCGCCTCCGCCTGCGCGATGCGGTCCAGCGCCTGGCGTTCACGCCGTTCCAGCATGGCCGTGACCGCCTCCTCGGCCTGGATCCGCAGCCGTTCGGCCTCGGCCTGGGCCTGGGCAACGATCACTCCGGCCTCGGTCTCGGCATCGCGCTGGCGGCGCCGGTAGGTAGCCAGCACGGCCTGGGCGTCCTCGCGCAGCTTCTGAGCTTCTTCAAGCTGTCGCGCGATCTCGGCGGATCGCCGGTCGAGCATGGCGGTGATCCGTGCGGTCCCCTTCCACAGCACCAGCGCCACGAAGATGACGAACGCGATGGCAACCGCAATGTCAGCTGTGAAGCTCATGGCCGTCCGTCCTGCGCGACCGCGGCAATGGCACGGGTGACCGCGTCCTCGTCGGGACGAGAGTCGATCAGCCTCGCGACAGCCTCGACTGCCGCCTCGCTGGCCACGTCGCGTATGTTCTCAAGCGCCCCGGCGCGCGAAGCAGCGATCCGCCGCTCGGCCTCGGCCACCATTTCGGCAACCCGGGCCCGGGCCCCCTCCTCCCGTTCGGCACCCGCGCGCGACGCGGCTTCCTGCGCCTCGCGAACCGCCGCCGCTGCCCTGGCACGGGCCTCGGCGAGCAGAGCCTCGTGGTCCGCCTGCGCCTGCGCGGCTTCCGACTGCAGGGTCTGGGCCTTGTCGAGGTCGTCGGCGATCCGTTCCTGGCGTTCTTCCAGCACCTCGAAAATCCGCGGCACCGCTACCCTGGAGACCAGGACATACAGGACCGCGAAACTGACAACGAGCCAGAAGATCTGCGACGGGTAGGTCTGGATGTCGAGCTGCGGCAGCTTGACCCCGGAGTCATCCGCCGCCCGGGCGACGCCGGACGCAAGGATGCTGCCGGCAAGCACCGCCGCCGCTCCCGCGCGCCGTGTCCCGTCAGGGCTGATCCGCATCGTGGATCCCCTGCTCTCGACGGTCAGGTGAACAGGATGAGGAACGAGATCAACAGCGCAAACAGCGCGATCGCTTCCGTCAGGGCAAAGCCGAGAATACCGATGCCGAATACCTCGCCGCGCGCCGCGGGATTGCGGGCAATGGAGGAGACCAGCGACGAAAAGATGTTGCCGATGCCGACACCGACACCGGCAAGTGCGATCACGGCGAGGCCCGCTCCGATCATCTTCGCGGCATCAAGTTCCATAACGAGGATCCTTCCTTGGGATTTGCTGGGTCGTTGGGAGGGATGCCAGGCTTCCGGGCATCATCAGTGCAGGTGAATCGCGTCGTGCAGGTACAGGCAGGTCAGCACGGTGAAGACATAGGCCTGCAGGAAAGCGACCAGGATCTCGAACCCGGTCAGTGCCACCAGCAGTGCGACGGGCGCCACGCCCAGCACCCCCATTAGCACCGCGAACCCCCCGAACACCTTCATCATGGTGTGACCTGCCATCATGTTGGCAAACAGGCGCACCGACAGGCTGACGGGACGCACGAAGTAGGAGATAATCTCGATCGGCACCAGAAGCGGCGCCATCACCAACGGCGTTCCCGACGGCACGAACAGGGTGAAGAAGTGCAAGCCGTGACGGACCAGTCCGATAACGGTCACGCCCACGAAGACGGTAATTGCCATCGCGAAGGTGACGATGATCTGGCTGGTGAAGGTATAGGCGTAGGGGATCATCCCGAACAGGTTGCCGAACAGGATGAACAGGAACAGGGTGAAGATGAACGGAAAGTAGCCGCGACCCTCGCTGCCCACGTTCTCGCGCAGCATGTTGGCGATGAACTCGTAGGACACCTCGGCCATCGATTGCCAGCGTCCCGGCACCAGGCGGCCGCTGCGCATGCTCAGCGTCAGGAACGCGGTCACGCCGATCACCGTGATCGCCATCCACATCGAGGAGTTGGTAAACGACAGGTCAACGCCGCCGACGTGCAGCGGAACCAGCGGCTTCAGCGCAAACTGTTCGACAGGTGACGCCACCCGGACTTCCCTTCTACTCGGCCCCGCGATCCGTCCCGGTCGGCTCCCGCCGGTAGCCCATGGCCATACCGAAGCCGGAGATCGCCCGGTACGCGTTCAACATCCCGGCCGCAGCGCCGAGCATGAAGCACAGGATCAGCAGCCAGGGCGACGTGTCGAGCCAGCGATCAAGCCCGTATCCGACCAGCGCTCCGACCACGACACCGGCGACAAGTTCGACGCCGGTACGCATCGCCAGGCCCAGCACCCCCTTCGGCGGCCCGCCCGTCGGGCGGCTGCGACCGGACGCCGTCCGGTCCTGCCTGCCGCGCGCCGCATCGAGCCGTGCCTCCAACTCGCGCAACTCCGGCGGCGGGGTGCCATCCGTTCCTGACATGTGGCCTGAGCCGACCCTCCGATCCCGGTGTCCCGTCCCGCGTCCTGCCGCGAAATCGCGGCCAACATAGGGAACCCTCATGGTGCCTGTCAAGCCGGAACCACTCCCGGTTCTTGCGTCACAAACCTATGGAAACACAACGTTTTTTGAACAGCTCGCCTTCAGGCCGCCGGTGCGAGCCGCCGAGCCTCGCGGATGTCGACCGACACCAGTCGACTGATGCCGCGCTCCGCCATGGTAACACCGTAGAGACGATCCATCCTGGCCATGGTCAGGCGATGATGGGTGATCACCAGGAACCGGGTCTCGGTTTGCCGCGCCACCTCGGACAACAGATCGCAGAACCGGTCGACATTGCGGTCATCGAGCGGTGCGTCGACCTCGTCGAGCACGCAGATCGGCGACGGCGAGGTCATGAAGGCCGCGAACACCAGGGCAAGCGAGGTCAGTGCCTGTTCGCCGCCTGACAGCAGGGAGAGCACCCGGGCGGTCTTGCCCGGGGGACTGGCGATGACGTCGAGACCCGGGCTCAGCGGGTCTGCGGTCTCGACCCACACCAGCTTCGCGGATCCGCCCGCAAACAGCCGGCGGAACACCTGCCGGAAGTTGGTGTCGACCTCTGCAAAGGCGGCGCGCAACCGTCGCCGCCCCTCCCGGTCCAGAACCTCGATCGCCTCGCGCAATCGCTCGACAGCGCCCACGAGGTCATCGCGGTCGTCCTCGAGCGCGCTCATCTCCGCGCGCAGCTCGTCAATCTCGATCTCGGCCCGCAGATTGACCGGCCCCATCCGGTCTCGCCGCAGACGCAGACGCTCGAGACGCAGGCTGATGGCTTCGCTGTCGGCATCCCGTTCGGTCCCGGCCATGGCCGTGCACAACTCGTCCACGGAGGTATCGAGCCGTTCCCTGACGCTCCGGCGCACCGCATCGAGGCGATGGTCCGCCTGCTCTTTCGCGGTCTCGGCCCGCATCAGTTGCTCGCGGCTCGCCAGCGCGGCCGTTTCCGCTTCCCGGGTTGCCCGGTCAGCCGCCTCCAGCGCCGCCTCGGCACCGGCGAGCGTCCGGTCGGCCCGGTCGTGCCGGGCACGGGCCGTTCCGATCGCACTCTCGAGCTCGGCGCTCCTGGTCTCGATCCGCCCCGGCACTCCCTCGAGTTCCTCGATCCACGCCTCGGTCTCGCTCCGGCGCCCGGCCAGGGCGTCGATGCGTTCGCCGGCCTGCTCGAGGCGCCCGTTCCAGGTCCGGATATCGACGCCCATCTGCTCGATGCGCCCGGCGCGCTGCCGCGCCTCGATCTCGAGTTCGTCGCGAGCCCGTCTCGCCTCGGCAAGCTGCTGCTCGCAACGATCATGCTCCCCGCCCAGGCGGTCGCGCTCCTGCCGACAGGCGGACAGGTCGTCGAGAGCCTCGAGCTCCGCTGCCATCATCCGGGTTTCGGTGCGCGCCGTGTCCTGTTCGCCGGCGAGCCGCTTCGCGCTGTCGGCCAGCGACTCGGCTGTCGCCGTCGCTTCGGCGTGGAGAGCGACCAGCCGGGTCTCGCGCGCACGTGTCGCCTCGAGGCTTCGCCGTGCGTCCCTGAGCGCGTCATGACCGGAGGTTTCGCATGCCGCCGCCGCCTCGTGCGCACGGTGTGCCTGTTCGCGTTCCCTCCCGGCCCGAGCCCTGTGGTCGGCGATCGATGCCCTGGCCGCTTCCAACTCGGCGAGCCGCGCCCTGTTTCGGATCCGCAGGCTCGCGGCATTTTCCTGGTCCACATCCTCGAAATAGCCGTCCCAGCGCCACACTCCACCATCCGGCGTGGTCAGCCGCTGCCCCGGCGCAAGCCGCCCCTGCAGCGTCCGGGCCGTCGCGGCGTCATCAACGACACCGATCTGCGCAAGCCGCGCCTGCAGGCGCCCGGCGTTTCCGACCAGCCCTGCAAGCGGCCGGGTCCCGTCGGGAAGGGCGCAGGATGCCGGGGGACCGGGTCGTTCGACCCAGCCGCGCCGGGCAGTGGTGTCACCCGCGTCGACCAGCGGGGCGGACAGATCGTCCCCGAGTACCGCACCGAGCGCCATTTCGCATCCGGGCTCGACCTCGAGTTCGTCGAGCACCGGTTCGCCGGGCAGGTCGCAGACCAGCATCCGGCGCAGTGCGCCGGCCTCCGCCTCCACGCGTGCGATGTCGGCATCACCCGCTGCACAGGCCGCAGCGGCAGTCTCCAGCCGATCGCGCGCGTCCCGCCGGGCGGACTCGGCACTCTCGGCCGCGTCCTGCGCCTCGTTGACCGCGGCCTCCGCCGCGGCGACCTGCACACGTGCCGCGGCAAGTTCCTCGCCGGTTGCCACCGACTGCCTCGCGCTCGCCTGCCGGTCGGCGAGCGCCCGCTGACGGGCAGCGAGGTCCTGTTCCCGGGTCTTCGAGATCCCGAGCTGGCGTTCGAGCAGGTTGCGGCGGGCATCGGTGGTGGCGATCCGGTTCTCCAGCTCCGACAGGCGCCTTGCCACGGCGTCGAGCCGGCATTCGGCTTCGTCGAGGGCCTCGGCTGCCCGCGACAGCTGCCTGGCTCCGGTCCAGGCGGCAAGGGCGCGTTCCTCGCCCGCCAGCCGCGCAAGCACGCCTTCGGCTTCCTGCCTGAGCCCGGTCTCGCGTGCGAGGTCGTCGGCGATCTGCTGCAACCGGGTCTGCGCCTCGGCACGATCCCTTGCCAGACGTGTGCGCTCATCGTTGATGCGGCTGCGCGCAAGTTCGAGTTCCCGGGTTTCGGTCGCCGCCCGGACCGCTGCCTCGCGCAGCGCGGGCAGCACCGCGCCTCGCCGCTCGCGGGTCGCGGACTCGGTTGCAACCAGTGCGGCGGCATCCCGGACCGCTGCCTCGCAGGCCAGGCACTGCTCGGCCTGGTCCGCGTGCGCCGCCGCCGCCGCCTGCCATTCCAGGTACAACAGGGCCGCCTCGGCATCCCGGATCGCCTGGCCGAGGCTGCGGTACCGGCGGACCTCGCGCTCCTGCTGCCGGAGCCCGTCGAGCCGTTGCGCGAGCCCGGCGAGCCGGTCACCGACCCGTTCGAGATTGGCATGCGAGTGTTCGAGCCGCAGGCTGGCCTCTCGGCGCCGGGCCCGGATGCCGCCAAGGTTCGCCGCCTCCTCGAGCAACAGGCGGCGCTCGTCGGGCGAGGCGCTGATCAGTTCACCGATCCGGCCCTGGGCGATGATGGAGGCCGACCGTGACCCGGTACCCGCGTCGTGGAACAGCAGGCGCACCTCGCGGGCGCGGGCGTCCTGGCCGTTGATGCGATAGGACGACCCCTTCGAGCGTTCGATCCTCCGGGCGACCGTCACCTCGGAAAACCCGTCGAGCACCGCCGGACCCGAGCGGTCGGTGTTGTCGACGACAAGCGCTACCTCGGCAAACCCGTGTGCCGCCCGCCGGCCCGACCCGTTGAAGATCACGTCCTCGAGCTCGGTACCGCGCATCCGGCTCGCGGTGCTTTCTCCCATGACCCAGCGCAACGCCTCGACCAGGTTCGACTTGCCGCATCCGTTGGGTCCGACCACGCCGGTCAGGCCCGGGACCAGTTCGATGTCGACCGGATCGGCGAAGGACTTGAACCCAGCAAGCCTGAGACTGGAAAACTGCACCGGTGCGGACCTCCCGACGGGTGCTGGCCGAGCAGCGCTACCGGAGCGCGTCCGAGAGCGCCTCGTCGAACTCATCGAAGGTGAAGGCGGCCAGCCGCTCTCCGTTCAGCACGAAGGCCGGTGTCGCGTCCACGCCGTGCTCCGCCTGCGCCGCGCGCTGCATCTTCCCGATCCCCTCGAGCAGGTCACGGTCGTTCATGCAGCCGCGCGCGGTCTCCTCGTCCATGCCGGCAAGCCGGGCGAGCCTGACCAGCGCCGCCTCGCCATCGCCGGAGGTCGCCCAGGAGGCCTGCTGCTTCAGCAGCAGGTCGATCATGGGAGCGTAGCGCTGCTTCGGCAGGCAACGCGCCAGCGCTGCCGCTCGCAGGGCAAGCAGGTCGAGCGGAAAGTCGCGCAGTTCAACCCGCAGGTGACCGGGAACCACGTAGGTATCCCGCAGCTTCGGCCAGGTCTCGGTGTGGAACCGCGCGCAGTGCGAACAGGTCAGGGAAAAGTACTCGATCAGGACCAGCCGTGCCGAGGGCGAACCGATCGTCCTGGGCTCGAGTGCCGTGCTGACGTCGTACCCCGCACGGCCGGGATCAGGGAAGGCCGGGACAAGGGCGGCGGCTCCCAGTGCCCCGATGAGTGTTCTGCGCCGCATTTCGATCTCCATCACACTACATGTTGGGGACAATACCCTGATCCGCCACTACAGACAACGCGTTCTGCAGGCAGATCCGGCGATCAGCCGTCGGTGCTTCCCAGCACCGCGCGGCCCAGCCGCAGCAGCGCCTCGCGCAGCGGACCGTCGCGCACCCGCACGACCTGCCGGTCGACCCACTCTTCCTCTTCCGGCTCGAGCGGCCGGGGCCGCCTGCGTCCGGGACGAACGGACTCGGGAAGACCGTGGTGCAGGGCAAGCCGCGCCACCGCGTCGTATCCGAACACGGTATTGATCCGTTCAATCAGAACCGGTTCCATGTGCTGCACCTCGATGGCCCGCGCCGAGCTGACCACGAGGTGAAGTGTTGCTCCCGAGCGCTGACCCCTGGGGTAGGCGATGCGTTCGGGCACACAGCAACCTGCGATATCGGGACCGACGATGACGGACCAGCGACTGATGACGGCAACCTCGAAGAAGCCGCGGCGCCGGATTTCACGGGTCGCGGCCTCGGGCAGCATCGCGCGCAGCGGCATGAGCCCGCGGCCGGAGCGCCGCGCGGGCCGTGGCGTGTCGTCCTGTTGCCCTGTCATCCCGACCGGCTCCCGCATGCGTGCCCGGACAGTACACTGAGGCGATGGCCGAGAACACGTCCCCGCAGCTCGCCCGGAACCTGCTCGCCTGGTACGACGCCAACCGGCGCGTGCTGCCGTGGCGCGCCGCCCCCGGCGAACGTCCCGATCCCTACCGGGTCTGGCTCAGCGAGATCATGCTGCAGCAGACCACGGCCGGTCGGGTCGGCGGGTACTTCACCCGGTTCACGGCGCGCTGGCCAACGCTGGCGGCACTCGCCCGGGCGCCGGAGGAGGAGGTGCTGGTCCAGTGGGCCGGCCTCGGTTACTACGCCCGCGCCCGCAACCTGCACGCCTGCGCCAGGACGGTGGCGAAGCAACACGAGGGCAGGTTCCCTGACACCGAGGACGCGCTGCTCGCCCTTCCCGGGATCGGCCGCTACACCGCCGCGGCCATTGCCGCCATCGCCTACGACCTGCCGGCGACACCGGTCGACGGCAATGTCGAGAGGGTGATCTCGCGGCTGCGCAACATCCGCGAACCTCTGCCTCGCTCGCGCCCGCTCATCCGCCGCCACGCGGCGGCGCTGACGCCCCGGCTCCGGCCGGGCGACTATGCCCAGGCGGTGATGGACCTCGGCGCGACCGTCTGCACTCCGCGCGCGCCGGCATGCTCCGGCTGTCCGTGGCACGGCTCCTGCGCAGCCCGCGCCGCGGGCAACCCGGCGGAGTTGCCGCACCGGATCCCCAGGCCAGCCCGGCCGACCCGGTACGGGACCGCGTTCTGGTGTCTGGACGGCGAGGGCGGGGTACTGCTTCGCCGCCGGCCGGCATCGGGCCTGCTCGGCGGCATGGTCGAGGTTCCCACCAGCGACTGGACCCCGGTTCCCGGTCCCGCGGCCGACCCGCCGCTGCCGGGCCACTGGCGGGAACTGGCGGGAACGGTGCGTCACACCTTCACCCACTTCCACCTCGAACTCCGGGTCCGGACCGCGCGGCTTGCCGGCCGTCCCCGGGCTCCCGGGCGGTGTTTCTGGCACCCGGTGGCGGCGCTGGATGCGGCCGGCCTGCCGTCGGTGATGCGCAAGGTCGCGCAGCTGGCCACCCGGGCCTGACGGTCAGGACAGGTGTTTCAGGTACTGCCCGTACCAGTCGAAGTCGACAAGCGAGACGTAGTCGTCGATCAGCTGCCGGGTCACCGGTCCCGGGACCGCCTCGCTGGCCGGCCGGCGCCCGTTGATGCTGCGGATCGGGCAGATGCAGAAACTGGTCGAGGTGATGAAGGCCTCCTCGGCATTGTAGGCGTCGAACAGGTCGATGTCGGTTTCGTCCACCGGTATGCCACGGGCGGCGGCGAGTTCCATGGTGACTGCCCGGCTCACCCCCGGCAGCACCATCCGCGCGCGCGGTGTCTTCAGGCGTCCACCGGAGAGCAGGAAGATGTTGCTGCCCTTGCCCTCGGCGAGATTGCCGTCACGGTCAAGCAGCACCGACAGGGCGTTCGGATCCTGGGCCGCGACCTCGAGGTCGCCCAGGATCAGGTTCAGGTAGTTGTGTGACTTCGCCCTCGGGCTGATCATGTCCGGCGCGACACGCCGCACGCCCGGCGTGACCACGTCGATCCCGTCCCGGTAGAAGCTGGCGCGCGCCGCGAGCGGCAGCGGCGTGCACTCGACCAACACGGTCGCATCGGGCCAGTCCGGCCAGGCCTCGCGGTCACCCGGTGGCACTCCCCGGCTGACACGCTGGCTGACCCAGTAGTCCTCGTCATCGCCGATCAGCGGCAGGTTGCGCCTGACCACTTCCCCGGTGATCTCGACGAAGCGGTCAAGCGAGTGGCCCGAAGACAGGCCGAGGTAGCGCAGCGACCGCTCGAACCGCTCGAGGTGCTCGCGCAGGCGGAAGATGCGGTGCCCGAAGGTCCGCGTGGTGTCGAACGCGGCGTCGCCGAACTTGAACCCGGCGTCCTTGATCGGAACGAGCGCCTCGCTCTCGGGGATGAATTCACCGTTGAGGTAGACGGTGCGCTGGTTTGCGAGTGCCATCACGAACTCCCGGATCCGGTGGAGCCGTGATCATACCGCAGACCCGGACGCGATGTCCTGTCCGGCGGACGGATCGGAAAACCGGCCTGGAGCCGGAGGGGCGATAGTGCCCTGCACATCCTCATCGGCCGGGAGAGACGGCGCCGCAAGGGATTGGAGCCGTGGCCGCAATCGGGCGGGACGACCGGGCCATGATTTCCGAAAGCGTCCCGCGTTGTCTTCAGTACGGTAGAGGAAGCGGGACGAGGCGCGCCGGGCAGCCGGTCCACCCACACACCGCACATCGGGAGCAAAGTCACTTGGTTCCCGGGGTTGCAGAACGGTCGCCATGCATGTTCCCACGCCACCAGATGGGGCACGATCCAGTTGCGGCCGTATCTGTGATCAGTAACGACAGGTCAAACGACATGCGCCGTCATGCCGAACGATGCGGCAGCGACTTGCGGCATGTGGCTTGAATGCACCGCAGGCAGTGCGCAGGCTTCCGCTCGTTGCGCAGACTGAGGACATGGCCATGGCGAGCATCACCATCCGCAATCTCGACGATGACGTGAAAACCGGGCTTCGCAAACGCGCGGCAGGCAACGGCCGCTCCATGGAAGAGGAGGTGAAGGTGATCCTGCGCCAGGCCGTCGGGCTGGAAGACATGCCGAACAGGGACCTGGGGACGGCAATCCACAAACGGTTCAAGCCCTTCGGCGGTGTCGAGCTGGAGTTGCCGCCGCGCGGACCGATGCGTGAGCCACCAGGTTTCGACTGAAGGGGCCATGGTCCTGCTTGACACGAACGTTGTGTCCGAACTGATGCGTCCCGCACCAAGCGCGAAGGTTCTTGTCTGGATGGACGCGCTGCCGCCGCGCGACGTGTTCGTGTCAGCGGTCACGGGGAGGCGGTGGTTCGCACCGGAGTCGCCCATTTTTTACCGGCGGGCGCCCGTCGCCGGGGCCTCACGAACGCGGTCGAGCGAACGCTCGGCGGACTGTTCGCCAGCCAGGTTCTGCCGTTCGGCAGCGATGCGGCTCGCGCCTATGCCGGGATTGTGGCCGGGAACCGCGCCGCCGATCGCCCCATCTCGCAATCGGACTGCCAGATTGCAGGCACAGCGCGCTCGCGCGGCATGGCCGTAGCGACGCGGAACGTGCGGGCCTTCTTCGAAAGGGGGTTGAGGTGATCGACCCGTGGGCGAGTGCGTGACGATGACGCCAGCCCGGATTGACCTCATTGGGTCTGTATGACGCCAGTTGAGTTCTTCAACAGGTGGCGGGCGCCGGATTTGACGTAACGCCCGGCGTTGCAGGAACACTTCATCGACCTGTGCCACCTTCCCGGCGAACCGACGGCTACCGAAGCCGACCCGGCTGGCGAGTGGTACCGCTTCGAGCACGACGAGCGGAACGACACCACAGCTGTTTCCGGATTTGGTGCACGATGCGTGTGCACACTCCGGGTCCCGGGCCGGTCGGTGTGCAGGAAGCGCGCGGGGACTGCGCGTTCGGACATCACCGCAGGAAGCTCCGCCGGCGCAGTGCTTGGTGCGGTGACGCGCGTGCCGGAACAGGCGTTTGTCACTCTCCCCGCAGCGCAGCATTTCATGGAAAGACCGATGCAGATTGACCGAGCCGTGTGATACTCGGGGCGCCGAACCGGGACGACAAACACAGACCCGGGAATGTCGATGCTGTCGAACGGGACGAACGGATGAGCGAGAGATTCCTGCCAGGCGTGCCCGGAGCGGAGATCGAGTCGATTCTCAACGCCACACCCGGCAACGAGATCGGGACAGGCAAGTTCGACAGCCCGGAATCCTCTGCGGCGCTGGCCGTCAATGCCCTCGGTTTCTTTCTTCACCGAGCATCCGACCTTCCCCCGTTGCCCGGATCCGAGCGGGAAGTCTGGCCGGCGCAGTCGCTGTCTGTCGAGGTCGAGCTTCAGTTTCCCTGGAGAGCCGGACGTCATCCCGTTCTCGATTGCCTCGTGGAAACGCCTTCAGCGCTCATCGGCATCGAATCGAAACGCTTCGAGCCGTTCAGGTCCAAGGGTGGGCCTTCGTCACTGAGCGATGCCTACTGGCGTCCAGTCTGGGGCGATCAGATGGGAGGATACGAGCGCATCCGCGACGGATTGCGCGACAGTCCCGGGAGGTTTACTCACCTGGACGCGGCACAGTTGTTCAAGCACGCATTCGCGCTGAGAAGCGAGGTTCATCGACGGCAGGGGCGCCGCCCGTTCAGACCCATCCTGTTCTATCTGTATGCCGAGCCGGAACTCTGGCCGAAGAACGGCAAGCCCGTTGATGATCGGGCGAAAGCCCGGCACCGGAACGAGATCCAGACATTCGGCGCAGCCGTGGCCGGTGACGAAGTACGCTTCGTGTCCTGCCCCTGGCGGCAACTCCTGGCCACGTGGGCGAATCAGCCGGACGGCGGCATTCGCGAGCACGCACGGGCCGTGACCGCTCGTTTCTCCCCGTAACGGGCGCCCGGGCGGGAAGACAGGTGGCACAAACTGATGGACCACGAAAGTTCCCACGACATGACGATCTTCGCCGGTTGCCGGGTGGGCTTGTCCCTTGCCTGGCCGGGTTCGAGCCGGCGCGGACCGCCTTCGCTCACGCCCGGCGTCCGGGCCGCTGCAGCAGCAGGCACAACGGCATGCCGAGAAACGCCACGGCGACCAGGAACACGAAGTCGTTCAGGAACGCGACCGTCCGGGCCTCGTCGATCACCAGCCGCTGCAGGGTGTGCAGTGCCGGATCGATCACCGACACGGTCCCGGCCAGGGCGGTCGCCGCGAAGGCGTCGATGTGCTCGCGCATCTCGATGTAGTTGACCTGGGAGGACCGCACCAGGATCGAGACCACCACCGATGTTCCCATGCTGGCGCCGATAGAGCGGACCAGCGCGAACAGGGCCGCCGCCTCGACCCGGAAGTCCGGCGCCAGCGTGGAGAAGGTCACCGTGGTGAGCGAGACCCACATCATCCCCATGCCGTAGCCGTTGATGACGGTGACCCAGACCACCTCCGCCAGTGAAACCTCGGCGTTCCAGCCAGTCATCCACAGGTTGCTGACACCGACACAGGCCAGCCCGGCGATGACCAGGTACTTGCCGGGGAACCGGTCCGCGAGGAACCCGGCGGTCACCATCGCCACCATGGTCCCGACACCGCGGGCCGACACCACCCAGCCGGCCGACAGCACCGGGTAGCCCTGCACGTTCTGCAGGAACAGCGGCAGGATGAACAGGCTGGAGAACACCGCGATGCCGAATACGAAGATCAGCAGCAGGCCGATCAGGTAGTTGCGATCGGCGAAGATGGCGAGGTTGACGTACGGGGCCACGGTCGTCAGGCAGTGGGCCGTGAACAGGTAGAAGGCCAGGACCGAGATCGAGACACTGACCAGGATCTCCGTCGACTCGAACCAGCCGAGCCGCTCCCCCCGGTCAAGCGCGAGCTGCAGGAACACCACGGCGGCAATCAGCGTGACCATGCCGAACCAGTCGACCCGGCGGTCGGGAACATCCGCCTTGGGCAGGGTGGCGACAATGGCGAAGAACGCGACGATCCCGAACGGGATGTTCATGAAGAACACCGAGCGCCAGTCGTGGAACTCGGTCAGCATCGCACCGACGGTCGGACCCACCACGGGGCCGATGATCATGCCCATCGACCAGATGCTCATCGCGAGCCCGTGTTTCTCGCGCGGGTAGGTGTCGAGCATGATCGCCTGGGAGATCGGCAGCAGCGGTGCCGAGACGAACCCCTGCAGGATCCGCCATACCACCAGCTGTCCCAGGGTCTCGGCGGTGCCGCACAGCAGCGAGGTCACCGTGAAACCGAGAATGGCGGCCAGGAACACCCGGCGGCGGCCGAAACGCTGGCTCATCACGTTGGTCAGGATGGTCCCGACCGCGGTCGCCACGACGAAGGCGGTGATCACCCACGACACCTGGTCCGGGGCCGCCGACAGGTTGCCCTGGATGCTCGGGAGCGCCACGTAGGCGGTGCTCATGTTGAGAGCGTGCAGCAGCGAGGCCGCCAGCACCGGACCGGTGATGATGAGCCGTTCGAACGGCGTAAACGGCCCCTGGGCCGGCCTGGTGACGGTCAGCACTGCCGGTTTCCGCTGCTTTAGGTCCGGCCGACCCTCAGGCCGGGGTCAACCGGTAGACCCGGGCCGCGGTATCGTGGAACAGGGCCGCCTTCTCGTCAGCGGATGCGCCGGCGGCGATGTGCTTGAAGGCGTTCCATATCGTTGCGTAGCTGCAGCTCAGCTTGTCGACCGGGAAGTTCGACTCGAACATGCAGCGGTCCACCCCGAACACCTCGATGGCGTAGTCGTAGTAGTGGCGGGTTGCCGCCGCCAGTTCCGCGCCGGTCGGAGGCGTGGCCCGCCGTTCCCAGCCGAAGCCGTTGACGTCCATGTTGATGCCGCCGAGCTTGGCGACGACGTTGCCGCATCCGGCCAGTTCCCGGACCATCGGCTTCCAGGTTTCGAACACCTCACGCTCGTGCCCGGCATACGGGCCGGCCCCGATCGGCCCTCCGAAATGATCGAGGATGATCGTGGTGTCCGGAAACGCCCGCGCGAGGCTGGTGACCTCCGGGATTTGCGGGTGATAGCACCAGGCCTCGAAGCTCAGTCTCCGGGGACCGAGTTCGGCAAATCCGCGCCGGAAGGTCTCGTCGAGCAGCAGCCCCTGCGGCGGATCGGTCCGATGGTTGCGGATCTCCGGAGAGGGGTCCCAGGCAACCGCCCGGCGGATGCCGCGGAACCTGCCGCCGCCGGCAACGAGATGGGCGTCGAGCACTTCTCCGGCGCGTGCGCCGATCCGCAGGTCGACCGTGCCCACGATCCCGGCGGCTATCCTTGTCGGTCCGTACAGACCCGCAGCACTCATGGCGGCAATGCCGTTGACGAACTCTGTCTCGCCGACCGGTCGCAGGTGCTCGGGTCCGTCGTTGCGGAACATGGCGCCGCACTCGATGAAGACCGTGGAGACGATGGAGTGCCCGCTTCCGGTGTCGGCGAGGATCTCGTCGAGCAGGTAGCGCGGCTGGATCTGGTGCGCCGTTGCCCGGTCCCAGAGATGGTGATGGGGATCGCAGATCGGCAGGTCGGGCTCGAGGATCTCCTCCTCGATTCCCGCCAACCACTCCCGGTTCGACGAATGTGCGACCATTACTGTCTCCGCGTTACTGTCCCCAGGGCCACCCGGTCATACCACGCGGCCATCCCTGAGCCGCGCGATGGCGGCCGGATCGTGGCCGAGCTCGGTCAGGATCTCGTCTGTGTGCTCGCCGAGCGTCGCCGCGCGGCTGCGGATTGTTCCCGGCGTTTCGGACAGCCTGACCGGCGTCGTGGTGACCGGAACCGGCTGATCGAGGCCCGGAAAGGCCATGTCGTGGAGGAAGTCCATCGCCCGGACGTGCGGGTCCTCCAGCACCTGTGCCGGTTCCAGCACCGGACCGCAGGGGATCCTCGCCTCGTCGAGCGCCGCGAGCACCTCGGCAGTGGTCTGGTCCCGGCACCATTCGGCCATCCGCACGCTCAGGACTTCACCGTTGTCGCCGCGGGCCTGGTCATCGGCGAAGCGCGGATCGTTCAGCCAGTGGTCCTCTCCCATCAGCCGGGCCCAGCGCTCGAACAGCGGCTGGCCGACCACCTGCACCATCACCGCGCCGTCGCGGGTGCGGAACAGGTCGCTCGGACCGGAGACGTAGCCCCGGTTGCCGTAGGACGGACGGCCGATGCCGGTGACAGCTTCCTCGGCCAGACACGCAATGTTGAAGGCCATCACGGTACGGGTGAGCGCGGCCTCGACAAGCTGGCCCCTGCCGGTGCGGGTGCGTTCGAGCAGTGCGGACATGACACCGAAGGCCGCAAGCGTGGCGGTTCCGAAGTCGGCGAAGGGGACGAACGACTTCATCGGGTCGCCCGGGTGGCCTCCCATGGCAGTGGCGCCGGCCAGCGCCTGGGCAACTCCGTCGAACCCGACCCGGTCGCTGTACGGTCCGCCCCGGCCGTAGGCGGTGACCGTGGCCAGGATGATGTCGGGCCTGATCGCCTTCAGGCTTTCGTAGTCGATCCCCATGGCCTCCAGTGTCGGTTGCGGCAGGTTGGCGATCACCACGTCCGCGGTTGCAACCAGCGAGCGGACGATCTCGCGGCCCTCCGGCTTCATCGGGTTCAGGGTCAGCGACCGCTTGTTGCGGTTGAGCGCGAGGAACATCGGGCCCTCGCCAGTCCCGGTGATCGGGACCAGGTAGCGATCCTCGCTGCCCGACAGTTTCTCGATGCGGATGACATCGGCCCCCATGTCGCCGAGCAGCATGCCGCAGAACGGCCCGGCGATGTAGCGCCCGAAGTCGAGCACGCGCACACCCTCGAGTACTCCGGCCATGGTCCTCCCCCTGGTGCAGTCGGCGCCGGCCGCAGGGTAGCCGATCGGCCCCTGGCATTGAATTGTCCGCGCGCAGGCACATGCGGTTTATCGCGTGGCGGATCGGGACACCACCGCCCGGAACCAGTCGAGCACCAGCCGGTGCCAGCCCCGCGGGATCTCGTGACCGCCCGGATGCAGCGCCAGCTGCAGGTTCCCGGCACGGCACGCATCCCAGCGCCGCAGCCAGAAGCGATCGGCGGTTCCGGCCACGAGACCGCGGGCCGGCGTGCAGCCGTTGGCGCGGCGCAGGGTCTCCAGGCCGGCGAACACATCGCCCTGGCGGAGCATGCCGTTCCTGATCGAACGCCCCTCGATCGGTACCGTGCGGTCGCGCCAGCCGTGGGTGTGCAGCAGCGAGACCGGCCCGGCGCATTCGCGCGGCGGCGGGCGCCAGAAGGCCCCCGCGACGGGGGCGTGGGCGGCAAACATCCGTGGCGCCGCACAGGCCACGGTCCACACCAGCGAGCCGCCCAGAGAGAACCCGGAAAGCAGCGACTGACGGCGGTCGACGCCGAACCTGCGTTCGGCATCACGCATGACAGCCTCGACGAACGCCACCTCGTCACGCCTGCCGTGCCGCTGCGTTGCGCGCGGAAGGACGTGCCAGGTCCTGCCTTCCCGCCCGGCCCGGCGCATCCCGTCGGGCGCGATGACGGCGAGCCCGGCCCGCAGGAACGGGCCGGTCAGACCCGCGTTGCCGATCACCGAGTGACCGCTCGCACCGTATCCGTGGGCGAAAACCACCGCCCGCACCGGGGAGGAGTGTTGTGCCGGCATGCGGATATAGTATCCGCCACCCGTGACCTCGCAGCGCGATCCGGTGCCCGGGCAGGCGACAGCCGTCCCGGCCGCCAGCAGGAGAAGCAAGAGGCCCAGTACCGGGGCGTGCACCATGTCAGGCGGCGAACCCGGCCTCCTTGCCGCGGACCAGGTCCGACACCGTCCGGTTGACCGGCGCGTCCATCCCCACCTTCGCCGCCTCCACCGGCACCGCGCCGTTGATGGCGTTGATTTCCGAACGCCGGCCGGCCAGGTGATCGAGCAGCATCGACGGGCGCGCGTCCGGCATCCGGGCGCCGAAGTCGCGGACATAGGCGTCGACTTCCCCGAAGCCGAGAGCGATCCCCGCCGCGCGCGCAACCGCGTCCGCCTCCCGCGCGCAACCGAGCGCGGTCGACCAGGCGGACGGGTCGGCCTGGACCTGGCCGATGGTCAGGTTCATCAGTGCGCAGGGGCCGCTGTAGGTCACGTTGCAGATGAACTTCTCCCAGATCATCTGGTGGATGTCGGGATAGCCCTTCGCGGTGAAACCGGCACCATTCCAGGCGTCGACCACGCGTTCGAGACGCTCCGACATTCCGCCTTGCATCTCGCCGATGCGGACCAGCTGCATGCCGTTGTGATGGGCGTGGCCCGGCGCCTTCATCGACGCCCCGAAGCCGCCGACCACCCCGATCATGACCTTGTCGGTATCGATCGCCTCGGCGATCCGGTCGGCGGCGCCAAGTCCGTTCTGGATGGTCAGGATGACACTGTCGTCCCCGGCGATTTCGGCTGCTGACCGGGCTGCGGACGCTACGCCGTCGGCCTTGGTCGCAACGATCACGAGATCGCATTCCCCGGCATCCGCGGCACTGGTGGTGGCGTTCAGCCGGACCGTCCGGTCACCGCTCGCGCCCTCGAGCCGCAGCCCGGCGCGGTTGATCGCATCGACGTGTTCCGCCCAGGTATCGATGGCCCAGACCTCGTTGCCGGCATCCGCCAGCAGCGCTGCGTACACCGAACCCATCGCACCGCATCCGATGATGCCGATCTTCATTCCCGTACTCCTCCGGTTGTCGCGGTCTTGTCTGGCCCGACCGACTGCGGGCACTATGGCACATCCGTTCCGAGACACGAGGCGTGACGTGACATGACTGCCCGGTCAACGATTGCAGACCTGATCGAGGATCGCTACGGCGTTTCGACCGCCGACGGCCGCGACCTGCCGGCCGAGGGTGAACTCGCCGGCATTCTTGCCCATCGCACGCACCGGCGCTTCAGTCCGGAACCGGTGCCGGACAGCCTGCTGCGCGTCCTGCTCGCCGCCGCTTTTTCGGCGCCCGCGAAGTCAGACCTGCAGCAGTCCGCGGTGGTCGTGGTGCGCGACCCGGACAAGCGGGCGGCGATCGCCGAACTGATGCCGAACATGGAGTGGATCGGAACCTGCCCGGTGTTCATGGTGTTCCTCGGCGACAGCAGGCGTATCCGCCGGATCTGCGGGATGCGCGGCAAGCCGTTCGCCAATGACCACCTCGACGCGTTCCTGAATGCGGCGGTCGACTGCGGCCTGGTGTTGATGAACTACATCCGGGCGGCCGAGGCCGTCGGACTCGGCTGCTGCCCGATCAGCGTGGTGCGCAACCACATCGATGCGATCTCGCAGCTGCTGGAACTGCCCGATCACGTCTTTCCCGTCGCCGGAATGTGCACTGGCTATCCCGCGGGTCCCGGCTACATCAGCCTGCGGCTGCCCGCCTCGGTGACGGTGCACGAGGACAGCTATCGCGACGAGACCCTTGCGGGCGAGATCGACGCCTATGACCGGCGCCGGGACGCCCGCTACAGCATTCCGCGGGAAAAGCAGCGCCATGCCGACACCTGGGGCGTCGCCGACTTCTACGGATGGTCGGAGGACAAGGCCCGCCAGGTCTCGGTCACCGAGCGCGAGCAGCTGGCGGGGCACCTCAGGCGCAAGGGGTTCCGCCTCGACTGAACCGGCGCCGGAGACACGACATGATGGAGCTTGACGGCCCGCGCCAGCCGCCGGCAGACGGTGGACCGGCCCGGGCGCTGGTGGTGCTGCTGCACGGCTACGGTGCCGACGGCAACGACCTGATCGGACTTGCTCCCTACTGGTCCCGCGACCTGCCGCACGTCGAGTTCGTCTCGCCGCACGCACCGTTTCCCTGCGAAATGGCGCCGTTCGGGCGCCAGTGGTTCAGTCTTGCAGACCGCAGCCCGCAGCCGGTGCTGGCCGGCACCCGGCTGGCAGCACAGCTGATCGACGGGTTCCTCGACGACGAGATGGCGCGAACCGGGCTTGCCCCCGGGGCGCTCGCCCTGGTCGGCTTCAGCCAGGGAACGATGATGTCGCTGTTCGTCGGGCCGCGACGGGCCGAGCCGATCGCGGGCATCCTCGGGTTTTCCGGGCGGCTGATCGCACCGGAACTGCTGCCCGGGGAACTGCGCACCCGCTGCCCGGTCTCGCTGGTGCACGGCGATTCGGACGAGATGGTCCCCGCCTCGGAACTGGCGGCGGCGGTGACCGGACTCGAGGCCGCGGGTTTCGAGGTCAGCTCCCGGATGTGCCGCGGACTCGGCCACTCCATCGACGAGACCGGCCTGCGTGACGGGCTCGCTTTCCTCCGTCGCGTACTGCCCGGCCCCGGGTGACCCCCGGCCGTCACGCCGGTGTCACCGGAAGGCCTGTATTGTAATCCCGTCAAAAGCTTGCTTGACTGCGGCCCGGTCCAACGGGCTATCCGAAACAGGGAGCACGGTCGTGTCCTCGATACCGGACAATGCGCCGGCACTGGTCCTGAACGCGGATTACCGGCCGCTCAGCTACTTCCCGCTGTCGGTATGGAATTGGCAGGATGCGATCAGGGCGGTGTTCCGCAGCCGCGTCCACACGCTGTCGCTGTATGACCGCAAGGTGCATTCACCGAGCTGCGAAATGTGGCTGCCGAGCGTGATCGCGCTGAAGGACTACGTCAGCCTGTCACGGCGTCCGGCCTTCACCCGGTTCAACGTGTTCCTGCGTGACGTGTTCTGCTGCCAGTACTGCAGGGTGCGGTTCCCGGCACAGGACCTTACCTTCGATCATGTCATCCCTCGCTCGCGCGGCGGACGCACGAGCTGGGAAAACGTGGTCACCGCCTGTTCCCGGTGCAACCTGCACAAGGGCAACCGCGTGCTGAGCGAGGTCGGGCTGCAGCTGATGCGCACGCCCTACATGCCGACCAGTTTCGAGCTGCAGGAAAACGGCCGGGCGTTCCCGCCCAACTACCTGCACGAGAGCTGGCGGGACTTCCTGTACTGGGACAGCGAACTCGAGGACGAACCCCGGACCCCGATGGCGTAGGCGGCTCAGAACCGCTCCGAGAGCCAGATCGCCGCGCGGCTTCCGGCCCGGATGGCCCGGCTCAGCACCGGGTAGCCGACCGCCCTCTCGCCACCGAGGTCGCGTGCCTGGTCCCGGTGTTCGCGTTCCTCGGCCCTGAACTGCTCGATGGCAAGCCCAAGCTCCTCCTCGTGCCTGTCGAGTTCGGCACTCTGGGCGGCGTAGTGGGCGTCGATCACCTCTTCGACCGCGATGGTACACGCCATGGCCGCCCTGCGCCCCAACAACGCGGTTCCGGCTCCGAGCGCGAACCCGGCGACCTTCCAGACCGGGTGCAGCACCGTCGGCCTGACGCGGCGCTCCACGATCATCCGTTCGAAGGTCTCGAGGTGGCGTTCCTCCTGCGCCTTCATCTCGCGCAGAACCGGGGCGACTGCCGAGCGGCCGAGCACGGCAAGCTGCCCGGCATAGATCCGCTGGGCGCCGAACTCGCCGGCATGATTGACCCGGATCATCCGCTGGGTCCGTTCGGACGGGCGAGAAGCCGTCATCGGTCCGCCCTTGCGAACAGGCGCACCGCCACCGCGACGAGACCGAGGGAGATCAGCATGTTGTACCCTGCCATCGAGATGCCGAACAGCGACCAGGCCACCTCGTCGCACCGGACCACGGTCGTACGCTTGAGCATTTCCTCCAGCCACTCCTTCGATGTCGCGGCCCTGACCGGTTCGGCGGCACAGCTCGCGGGGCCCTGCCAGAGGTCGTGCTCGAGCCCGATATGATAGCCGGCGACGGCCGCCC
Organism: Alphaproteobacteria bacterium; assembly: GCA_022822665.1. Taxonomy (GTDB): domain Bacteria; phylum Pseudomonadota; class Alphaproteobacteria; order Thalassobaculales; family Thalassobaculaceae; genus Bin52. The sequence continues at coordinate 43,904 of JAJEAR010000025.1, forward strand.
CGGACGCGAGCACCACCACGGCCGCGACCGCGGCCAAACCCGCAATCGCGGGACTGCGGTCGCAGGCAATGACTGCGACCGCGGCCAGCGCGACCACCACGCCATGCGCAACCCGCTGATCAATGCACAGCGGACACGGCGCAAGTCCTCCCAGGTACTGGAAGCCGAGCGCGCCGGCAAGCAGCAGCCCGGAGCCCAGGAACAGCAGCGCGGCGGGGCGACGGATCGACAGGGCCATGGCCGCCATCACAGCATGGACCCTGCCAGAAGGAAACCGCCGACGAGCGCGGCAAGGACCAGGATCATCGCGAGTCCGAAATAGCGTTCGAGCAGGCTGCGGATCGCCGGGCCGAACCACCACAGCAGGCCAGCGAGCGCGTAGAACCGCATGCCGCGCGACAGCAGCGACGCGACCACGAACACCACCGGGTCGAGCCCGACCACGCCGCTCGCGATGGTGATCACCTTGTAGGGAAACGGCGTGATGCCGGCCGCGAACACGATCCACGCCCCCCAGGCGGCGTAACGAGCGGCGAACTCGTCGAACCGGCCGCTGTAAGCGTAGAACTCGAGAACCGGTCGCCCGACGGTCTCGAGGAAAGCAAAGCCGATGAAGTAGCCGGCGCATCCTCCCGCGACCGACGCCAGCGTGCACACGAGTGCGTGCCCGAGCCACCGGTCCCTTTCTGCCAGGACCATCGGCACCAGCATCACGTCCGGCGGAACGGGGAAGACCGAGCTTTCGACGAACGCGACAAGCGCCAGCCACCGGCGGGCGTGCCGGTGGGCGGCGGCAGCGAGAGTCCTGTGGTAGAGTGCCTTCAGCATGGCCTGTCCCCGGGGCCGCTCGGCAGCGCGAGACCCGCCTCCGGACCGGTCATCGACCGGTCATTGAAGGCAACGTGCGAAGCGGATATGATCGCGCCAGTCTACGCCGGATGACCCGCACGGATATCCGGCTCGGCACACTGACACGTCGAACCGAACGTGTCATGGCAGGGAAGGAGCAGCCAACATGAGGAAAACACTCGTCGCACTGGGTGTGGTCGGCCTCGGCATCGCAGGATTTGCGGGTGTAGGCACCCCCGGTGTCGCCAGTGCCCAGGAGGTCCAGGGCCCCGAGATCACCTGGCGGATGTCACTGTGGGGCAAGCGCCGCGCGTTCACCGAAGCGCCCGAATACGTCGCCAAGATGGTCTCGGAGAAGACCGGCGGCAATTTCGAGATCAAGCTGTACTACGGTCAGCAGCTCTCGAAGAGCAAGGAGAACCTGGACGGGATTTCCGTGGGCGCCTTCGAGATGGCGAGTTTCTGCGCCTCCTACCATCCGGGCAAGAACGTCCCGCTCAACGTGCTCGACCTGCCGTTCCTGCCGCTTGGCAACCTCGACATCATGCGCAAGGTGCATGACGTGATCTACTCGCACCCGGCCTCGACAAAGGCTCTCGCGCAGTGGAACGCCAAGATCTACATGTCGATGATGCTGCCGCAGTACGAGTACATGGGTCGCGGCGAGCCGCCACGCAGCGTGAAGGACTTCGAGGGCATGCGGCTGCGCGCACTCGGCGGCATGGGTGATGCGGCCGAGATGATCGGCGCGACCCCGACCACGATGCCGGCATCGGAGGTGTACACCGCACTACAGCGCGGAACTGTCGACGCGATCGGCTTCCCGTATACCTACACCTTCGCCGCCTACAAGCTGGACGAGATCTCCGACTGGTACACGACCAACATGTCGCTCGGAACCGTCAACTGCCCGATCGTCTTCAATTCGGACTCCTACGCGGCACTGCCCGACCAGTACAAGCAGCTGCTCGAGGACGTGCGTGACGGTGCCTACGAGGCCCAGAAGGCGGCCTATGCCGAGAAGGACGTGATCAACGTCGCCAAGTGGGCGGCCGATCCCAAGCTCGAGGCAATCGAGATCCCGGAGGAAGAGATGGCCGAGTTCCGGCGCGTTGCCGGCAAGCCGGTCTGGGATGCCTGGGTCGAGGCCAACAAGGACAAGGTCCCGGCGCAGGAACTGCTTGACCTGGTCCTGAGCACGGCTGCCGGCAGCTGACGCGCCGACAACCTGACCGACGTCGAACCGCCGGGCCCAGCGCCCGGCGGTTTTCGGATTCAGCTCCCGCGGAGCCCGCCGATGGCCGACACAGAGTATCCGCCCCTCACTCCGACCGCGCAGCTGCTGGACCGGATCGATCGCGGCATGTTCCGGGTCGAGAGCATGTTCAACCTGGCATCGGCGCTGGTGATCCTGATGCTGATGCTGCTCGCCGTGGTGCAGGTGGTCGGGCGCAAGGCGTTCGACCTGCCGATCCGGGGCTACGTCGACTGGGTCGAATTCGCCATGGCGATCTTCGCCTTCCTGTCGATCGCCTACACCCAGCGCCTCGGCGGTCACGTGCGCATGGAGTTCTTCATCGGCCGGTTCTCCGGACGCCTGTTGTGGGGTCTGGAGATCATCGGAACGCTGATCGCCATGTTCGTCATCGTCGTCCTCGCCTGGTACGGGTACACCCATTTCCTGCGGGCGTGGAACATCGGCGACTCCTCGATCGACATCCAATTGGCGATATGGCCCGGCAAGCTGGTGGTCGTCATCGCCTTCATCAGCCTGCAGCTGCGGCTGTGGGTGCAGCTCGCCGGCTTCATCCGGCTGTTCTTCCACCCTGACGCGCAGCCGGTCGCGGTTCCGATCATCGAGACCGTCGACGAACAGGCCCAGCACGAGATCGACGCCGGTCTCGCCGGCGAGGACGAGAAGGTCAACATCGTCGCGAGCGGGGTGCAGCGGTAATGGACGAATTTGCGATTGGCCTTGTCGGCACCGGCGTGCTGCTGCTGCTGGTCTTCGGCGGTGTCCGCGTCTTTATTGTTGCCGCCCTCATCGGCCTGATGGGAACCGTTGCCATCATCGGCTGGAAGGCGGGTGCGGGCATCAGCGGTACCGTTCCACACTCGAAGTCGATCAACTACGCGCTGAGCGTGCTGCCGATGTTCATTCTCATCGGCTTCATCGCCTATCACGGCGGGTTGACCCACGCCCTGTTCCGGGCCGCGCGGGCCTGGGTCGGCTGGGTACCGGGCGGCCTCGCGGTCGCCAGCGTGTTCGCCACTGCCGGCTTCGCCGCGGTCTCGGGCGCCAGCACCGCCACCGCCGCGGTTTTCAGCCGGGTGGCGATCCCGCACATGCTCGCGCATGGCTACGACCGCCGCCTTGCCGCGGGTGTCGTCGCGGCGGGCGGTACGCTCGCCTCGCTCATTCCGCCAAGCGCCATCCTGGTGATCTACGCCATCATCGTCGAGGAATCGGTCGGAACCCTGATCCTCGCCGGCTTCATACCGGGCGTGGTCTCGGCACTGATCTATGCCCTGTTGATCATCGGCCAGTGCATGATCTGGCCGCACCTCGGCAGCGCCATCCCGTCGCCGCCGTGGAGCGAGCGGTTTTCCAGCCTGCCCGGCACCGTCCCGATCTTCGTCGTGGTCGCGGTCATCTTCTACTCGATGTACTCCGGCACCGCGACACCGACCGAGGCCGGTGCGCTCGGCGCCTTCGTGGTCCTGGTGGTGGCGCTCGCCAAGGGCATGCGCTGGGGTGCGCTCCAGGAGGCCCTGCTGGAGACCGCGAAGCTCACCGTGATGATCTTCGCGCTGATCTGGGGCGTGCTGATCTTCGTGCGGTTCCTCGGCTACGCCGGGTTGCCGCAGGCGTTCTCCGAGTTCGTGGTCACGCTGCCGTTCCCGCCGATCGTGGTGATGATCCTGATCCTGTGCGGCTATGCCGTACTGGGGATGTTCATGGATGCCATCGGCATGCTGCTGCTCACCCTGCCGGTGGTGCATCCGGCGGTGATCGCGCTGGGCTACGACCCGATCTGGTTCGGCATCATCGTGGTCAAGATGTGCGAGGTGTGCCTCATCACACCGCCGGTGGGGCTGAACTGCTACGTGGTCAGCGCGGTCAGACCGGATATTCCACTGGGGGACGTGTTCAGGGGCATCGGTCCGTTCTTCGTCGCCGATGCGGTAACCATCGGCCTGTTCCTCGCCTACCCGGAAATCGTCCTCTGGCTGCCGAGACTGGTCAACTCCTGACCGGGATGTTGCGAGCGGGAACGCGGAGCACCGTCACCCGGTTCGCCCCGAGCCCCACCGGGTACCTGCACCTCGGGCATGCCGGCTCGGCCCTGTTCGCCTTCGAGACCGCCCGGGCAGCCGGCGGGCGGTTCCTGTTGCGCATCGAGGACATCGACCGCGACCGCTGCCGGGACCGTTTCGACCAGGCGCTGCGCGAGGACCTCGCCTGGCTCGGGGTGACCTGGCGGGAACCGGTACGCCGGCAGTCCGAGCACATGGCGGAATACGCACGCGCGCTCGACCGGCTCGACGGGATGGGCCTGCTCTACCCCTGCGTGCTGTCACGACGCGAACTGGCGGAAGTGCTGAGCGCGCCCCACGGTGGCCCGGCAGGCGCGGCCGTCACCGGGACCGACCGGCTGATCGCGCCGCGGGAGCGCGACCGCCGACTGGCCGAGGGCGCGCCCTATGCCCTGCGACTGCGAATGGAAGAGGCGACAAGACGCGCCGGTCCGATCACCTGGCACGACCGGAGGGCCGGCCGGCAGGTCGCCCGGCCGGGGCTGTTCGGTGACGTGATCCTTGCCAGAAAGGACGTCCGCACCAGCTATCACCTCGCGGTCACGGTGGATGACGCCGCCCAGGAGGTCTCGCTGGTTACCCGCGGCGGCGACCTGTTCGAGGCCACCCACGTCCACCGGCTGCTGCAGGCGCTGCTCGACCTGCCGGTCCCGGAGTACGCGCACCACCCGCTGATTGTCGATGGCGACGGCCGGCGCCTTGCCAAGCGGGACCGTTCGCTTACCATTCGCGCACTCCGCGAGAACGGACAGGATCCGCAAACCGTGCGCCGGATGGTGGTGCGCGGCGGCATCGAGCTCGACCACGCGGACCTGCAGACCCGCAACGCAAAAACCCTCGACATGGAGACATCATGAGCACGTTCCGCGTTGGCCTGAGCGCCGCATTCGTCCGGGCTGACGGCAAGCCCGCCTTTCCCAGCTGCGATTGGAGCGGCCTTGGCGCCGCCGGGATCGAGCTCGCCGACATGAACCCGGCGGATGTCCTGGCACCCGGCGACCTCGAGGGTTTCGATGCCGTGGTACTGATGGGTGAGGGCATGAACGCCGCGAGCTTTCCGGCCGACGGGCGGCTCGGGCTCGTATGCAGGATGGGCGTCGGTTACGACCGCATCAATGTTGCCGCCTGCACGGAACGGGACGTTGCCCTCACCATCACGCCGGACGGGGTGCGCCGCCCGATGGCGAGTTCGGTGGTGCTGATGATCCTGGCACTGGCACACAGGCTGGTCGAGAAGGATCGGATCGCACGCACCGGGCCACTCGGCTGGCCGGCGCGAATGGACTGTTTCGGGACCGGGCTGGACGGCCGCACTCTCGCCATCATCGGGCTCGGCAACATCGGCCGTGAAGTGACACGGCTGATCAGGCCGTTCGACATGCGCATCATCGCCCATGACCCCTACCTCGATCCTCAGATCGCGGCCGGCCTGGGGGTCGAGCTGGTCGGCCTCGAGACCGCGTTCCGCGAGGCCGACTTCCTCTCGTTCAACTGTCCGCTCACCGACGAGACCAGGGGCATCGGCTCGGCCGAGGGGATCGCGCTGATGAAGCCGACCGCCTACATCGTCAACACGGCACGTGGCCCGGTCATCGACCAGAACGCGCTGTATGCGGCCCTGGTCGAGGGCAGGATTGCGGGCGCCGCCATCGACGTGTTCGACCCGGAACCGGCACCGGCCGACGATCCGATCCTCGCGCTGAATTCGGTGATCGTCGCCCCGCACGCCATCGGGTTTTCCGACCAGATGTTCCAGACCATGGGCGAGGTGAACACCCGGGCCATTCTCGCGGTCCGCGACGGGAACGCGCCGGAAAACCTGGTCAATCCCGAGGTGGTGAACCGGGCCGGTTTCCAGGCCAGGCTCGGCCGCTGAACGGCCTATTGCAGCGGCGAGTGGCTCCAGGGGATCAGGATGGCGGAGTGCATCTCCTCCAGGTTGTCGGGGCCGCCGCTGACGAAGCCTGACCAGCCGGGATCGGCAAGCGCCGCGGCGCGGGCGCGGGCGCGTTCGTTGAGGTCGCTGTAGGCCCACATGTGCGAAACCTCGTTGGGCTGGCCCGCCTCGGTGACCCAGATGCAGACGTTGCGCGAGTACTTCTCGCGATGTTCCATCGCCGCGACCAGGCCCTTCGCGAAACCCGCGGTCCGGCCGACCTTGCAGCGGTAATAGCGGTACTCGTAGATGTTGCCGGTCCCCTCCGGCGCGACCAGCGGCTTTGCCGCCACCATCAGCCGGTTGTCCTGGCGCACCATCAGCGGCCGGGCCAACGTGAGGTATTCCTCGTTCCACGCCTTGTTGGCGGCGAGTCGCGCCTTCACCTCGGCCCGGTGGTTGAGATCCTCGAACGACCACAGGTGCATGACCTGGTTGAGCGGCCCGACCTCGGTCACCCAGTAGCCCTCAAGCTTGCCGTGATCGTCACCCCGGATCGCACGGCCGATCTCGGCCGAATGCCTGGCAAGCTCCGTCGCCTTGCCCGGAAGCGTGGTGTAGGTGCGGAATTCGTAGATCATCGCCGTCTCCCTTGCGCGGCTGGTAGCGCGCGATCCTGCCACGCGACATCGGTCAACGCAAAACCGCATGCCCCGCCCGTTCGCAAAGCCGTGCTATTGTCCGCGGCAGTCACAACCCCCGCGCCGACACAGGCGCCACTATCCGGCAGGAGAATACCTGATGCTTCTGGACGTCCGCACCTATACCTGCAAGCCCGGTACCATCAAGGCACACCTGGAACTCTACGAGAAGTACGGCAAGGAGCCGCAGACCCGCCATCTCGGCCAGCCCGTGGCCTACCTGGTCACCGAGACCGGAGACCCCAACCAGTACGTGCACATCTGGGCCTATGAGAACGCCGGCGACCGCGAGGCGAAACGAACGGCGATGCAGGCCGACCCGGACTGGATCAGGTACACCCAGGAGAGCGCCAAGCTCGGCGCCCTGGAATCCCAACGCAACCAGCTGATGCGTCCGGTGGACTTCTACGATCCGCCCCGGCGCTGAACGGTCGTGATGGGCGGCGGTCCACGCCGCCCGTCCTCTTCCCCGCCGCCGCCGGGAGGTGGCGGATCCGGAACAGTGCCGGAGCCCGGTTCCGGCCACGATGTTCCAGGCACGGCTGACGGGACTGCACACATGACACCGGATCACGGATGGACCGCACCGGCCGGAAGTGTCGGGTCCCGTACACGGGGGCGCTACCGGGTCGGAATTCGTGACCTGGTGCTCAGCATGCTGGTCGGTGTGCACGACTTCGAGCGCCATGCGCCGCAGAGGGTCTCGATCAGTGTCGAACTGGCCCTCGATTTTCCCGAAAGCGGTTTCGCCGACGGCCAGTACCGCACGGTGTACTGCTACGAAACCCTCGTCGCCCGAATCAGGGAACTCGCCGCCGCCGGCCATGTCGTGCTGGTGGAAACCTTCGCCGAACGCGTGGCCGATCTCGCACTGTCCGACCCGCGGGTGTGCCGGGTCTCGGTCACGGTGGAGAAGTGCGACATCATGCCCGAATGCGCCGGTGTCGGCGCGACCATCGAGAAGATCCGCGGCTGAACCTCAACCGAGGCGGCCGTGCGCGTAGTCCCAGTAGAGTTCGCGCGCCTTCCGGTAGATCGGACCGGCCTGCAGGCTGCGCTGCTCGAGTCGGGTGACCGGGACTACCTTGGCGTGGTTGCCGGTCGACCAGATCTCGTCGGCCTCCATGAGGTCATCGACAGTCATCGTGGTCTCGCGCACCTCGTAACCGGCGTCGCGCAGCAGCCCCATGACCCGCCTGCGGGTAATGCCGGCCAGGAAGGTGCCGTTGGCGGCCGGGGTCGCCACGACACCGTCACGCGCCATGAACACGTTCGACGTCGCGAGCTCGGCAACATTGCCGTCGGGGTCCAGTACCACCGCGTTGTCGAACCCCTTTTCGTTCGCCTCGCGCAGTGCCCGGCCGGCATTCGGATACAGGCACGCCGCCTTGGCGTCCGTCGGCGCCTGATCCGGGGCCGGACGGCGGCGCGACGAGATGCACAGCCCGATGCCCGTATCGTCAGGCAGCGGCGCATCGAACACGTGCAGCATGAACCGGCTCGACTCGGGGTCGGGGTATATCCAGCCGCCCTCTGCCCACACGATCGGCTTGATGTAGAGTTCGGCGCCATCGGGAAACCGAGCGATCGCCTCGCGCGCCAGCCGCTCGATCTCCGCGGCCGGCAGCGGACACTTCATTCCCATGGCCTCGGCCGAGTCGACAACGCGCTGGCAGTGCAGGTCCAGGTCCGGCGTAGTGCCCTCGAAGGCGCGCGCACCGTCGAACACCAGGGCGCCGAGCCAGGTCGCCAGGGTTGACGGCCCGAGCACCGGCGGATTGCCCTCGTGCCAGGTCCCCTCAATGTAGCAAAGCGAATCCATGCCTGTGGCGTGCTCCGTTACCGTTGAACGGCCGGCACTCTAGTCACAATTGCCGCGGGCAACAACGACCCATCGAGACGGTCCTACCACAGCGGCCCGTCGTTGACGGTCGAGACATGGGCCGCCACCACTTTCCAGCCGAGGTCGGGAAACCGCACCCAGGTCTGGCTCTGTCGCCCCACCAGGTCGCGGCCACGGACCGCGAACTCGAGGTTCACCACGGCGAAATCGTGGCCAAGGGTGAGGATTTCGAGCCGCCGGCGGCTTTCCTTGATGCCGGGTCCGGGCGGTCGCGCCACCCGGTGGGCATGGATGGCGTCGAACCCGTAGCCGTTCTCGTGCAGGGCGTAGCGGATCGTGTGCGGGCTGTTCCAGAAGGTATCGTCCAGCACCGCGACATCCTTGTCGATCAGTGCCTGTTCGTAGGCCTCGAACCGCTCGCGGATCTCGGCAACCACCTCAGGGATGTTCGCGGCCATTCCGGTCATTCGATTGCTCCCACTGCACGTGCCAGCGCCACCAGACCCGCATCGCCGCCCTGCCCGGCCACGATCGAGAGCCCGATCGGCAGGCCGTCGACTGTCGCACCCGGCAGGTTCACCTGGGGAACGCCCGAAAGTCCGCCGTGGCTTGCGAGTGCCAGGATCCGCATCCGCAGGTCGTCCTGGACACCGACCGGCAGTCCCCTGGACGGCGCCGGAAACGGCGTCGTCGGCAGGCACAGCACGGTGCCGGGCGGAAGCAGGCGGACCATCCGGGCCCTGGCCTCGCGCCTGACCAGTCCCGCCCACTGGCGTTCGCCCTCCGGTATGGCGGAACCCTGGACCAGGTTGCGGGCGACGGAGAACGCGAACCGCGGGTTGTCGCGCTCGATCCAGTCGCGAAATGTGAGCCACGCCTCCCAGAGCTGCAGGGTCCGCTGTGCCCGGGCCCAGGCCGCGAGTCCCGGCGGCGCCATGGTGACCGTTGCGGCAGGCCCGACCAGGCTTGCGAGCCGCTCGACCATCGGCTGCAGCGCCGCCTCGATCCCGGGATCGGCAAGATCGAAGGCGTCGGACGCCAGCAGCAACCGGTCCGGCAGCCCGGCGGGCAACGTCTCGCCGAGCAGCACCTCCGAGACCCTGGCGAATACCCCGGGGTCGCGCGCGAACCAGCCCGTGGTGTCGGAACTCGGCGCCTGGGGCATCATGCCGCGAAGATCGAGCCGGCCCCAGGTCGGGCGGATGCCGTAGAGACCGCAGAAACTGGACGGGACCCGGACCGAGCCGCCGGTGTCGGTACCGAGTGCGGCATCGCACAGTCCGGAGGCGACGGCGGACGCCGAGCCCGACGAGGAGCCGCCGGGAACCCGCCCCGGAGCGGCCGGGTTGGGCGGCGTGCCGTCGAACGCGTTCTCGCCCAGGATCCCGAGCGAGATCTCGTCGGTCACCGTCTTTCCGACGAGCGTGGCCCCGGCATCGAGCAGGGTCTCCACGGCCCAGGCGTGGCGCTGCGGAACCGGGGCCTGCCAGTCGGGATTGCCGCCGCCGGTCGGATGACCCGCCACGTCGAACAGGTCCTTTGCGACAAAGCTCAGCCCGTGAAGGGGGCCGGCGGGGCGCCCCTCGATGGTGAACTGTCCACCAGGGACAAAGGGTGTCTCGTCGCTTCTCACAACACGGTGCTCCACCTCATGGACATTACTCCGCCGCTGATGCGCCGCCGACCGTGGCCCGTGGGATGCGCGCCCGTCAAGCGGGGTCCACATTCGCCCAGGCACGTTCAAGAGTCTGTTTTGCCGTCTGGGCGCGGGCTTGGGTCTGGTTGACGGTGCTCAGCGGGGCATGTTCGGGGACATTCCCGTGCGAGGTCGGGGTGTGTTGACGGGACCGTGAGCGGTCTGCCGACCGGATGTCGCGAGTGTCATTCCGATGTCGGCATGACATGGACACTTATCTGGGGCCCAGGCGTGAACCGGCTCGGCACCTTCAGGCGCTGGGCCTTCGCCGAGTCCACCGAAGTCTCCGAGATCCATGGCGAATTCGACAAACTTGTCTCCGACTATCTCCCAGAAAATGCTGCGGCATGATGCCGACGTGCAAACTTCGTAGGAATCCCGGACAAGTCGAAGGATGATGCGCCGTTACTTTCGCGAGTCCGGGGCGCGGCCGCCGCCCTTGACCAAGGTTGGACAAGCCGTGACACCCGGGTTCGGAACGCCGAGGATGAGGAGGGGCCGGTGAGCAGAGACGAATTCCTCGCACTGCTGCGGGCGCACAAGCCTGTGCTTGAACGGCGCTTCGGAATTGTGGATCTCGCCCTATTCGGATCGTTCGCGCGCGACAGCGCAACGGCCGGCAGCGATATCGACATTCTGGTCCGTTTCAACGGCCCGGCGGACTGGCGGCGGTATTTCGGCCTGCAGTTCTACATCGAGGATTTGTGCGGCCGATCCGTCGCTCTCGTCACCGACAAGGCGCTCCGGGCCGAGCTGCGCCCCCGCGTGGAGCGGGAAGCTCTACATGTCTGAGCCGGGCGATGCGCCGCGGGATTGGCACTTCCATGTCGAGGACATGATCGGCTTCTGCGAACGGCTCCTCGACTGCACCGCCGGGTTGGACAAGGCCGCATTCGTCGCCAGCCCGATGGCCTACGACGCCACCCTGCGCAATCTCGAGCTCATCGGCGAGGCCGCTGCCCGGATCCCCGAAACGGTCCGCAATTGTCATTCGGAGATTCCGTAGCGCGCGATCATCGGCGTGCGGAACCGGTTGGCCGACGCCTATCTGCACATCGACGACGACATTATCTGGACCCTGATCGTGGACGCCGTTCCTGAACTCCCTGCCGCGCTGCAAACGGTTCTGGAGACAGCTGCAAGGGAAGGCGGTCAGATGGCGCGAAAGCCGAAGAAACCCACATCCGTCGAGACACATACCCGCGAGGAAGCGACGCGGCGGAACATCCCGACCGCCGAACACCATCCCGTCATGTCGGAGGAAGACAAGACGACGACCCACGTGGCCCTTGGGCGCCGCAACCGCCATCTCGAACGGCAACTCGTCTGACGCGGCAAGGACTTGCAAGACGCCGCCGAACCCGCCGGACGGGCACCGCCGCCCTGCATCCAGGAAAAGGTGCGCCCCAGCCTCCAGATCGACGAGCTGCTGCGCCAGACGAAGGAGCGGCGGGACAAGGCGACGGACCTCTTCGCCAACTTCAACGGCCTGCCCGACGGGGCCGCGACGACCGAGATCTGCCGCCACGACACGAACTGGTCGAACCGCACGATCCTCGGCGATTCCCTTCAGGTCTTGGCCTCGCTGGCCGAGCGCGAAGCCTTGCGCGGCAAGGTGCAGTGTATCCACATCGATCCCGCCCTGCGGCATCCGCTTCAACTCCAACGTCCAGTGGTCCACCAGAAACCGCGACGTGAGGGACGGTTACGCCGCCCACATCACCCGCGAGTCCGAACAGGTGAAGACGTTGCGCGACACTTGGCGCGACGGCATCCACTTGTACCTGGGGCACCTGCGCGACCGCCTGACCTTGGAGCGCAAATTACTGACCGAGAGCGGCTCGGTGTTCGTGAAGAACGGCGACGAAAACGTGCATCGCGTAAGGGCGCTGATGAATCTCGACATCGCGAACGAAGGTCACGGAATCCTCGGAGCCAAAATCAGTCCCCGGCCAGCCAGCACCAGGACCACTGTTTGGCCAGAGCCAGGCACCGCCACGTGGCGAGCAACCTGATCAGGCGCCCTCAAGGGTCGTCAGCGACCATCTCTGATTCTTGACAAACCCTGCACATTCACCGTCGACCAAGCCATACTGCGCCCGCACTCGCCTGGGGGAGGAACACCGATGACGACCGGTACAGGTATGATCGTGGCCGCGCAACCCGAGGCAGCCGAGGCCGGCGCCCGCGTGCTGATGGCCGGCGGCAACGCGGTCGACGCGGCGATCACCGCGGCCCTGGTCCAGGGGGCCGTCGACCCGCAGATGTGCGGCATCGCGGGTTTCGGCAGCTGCCAGATCCACATGCCCGGGCGAGACGTCCACCTGTGCATCGATTTCCACGGCAAGACACCGCTCGCCGCCACGCCCGAGATGTGGGAGCACCTGATCGAAGGCGAGACGCGTGACGGGTTCGGCTTCGTGCTGCGCGACAACGTCAATGACCTCGGTTACCAGTCAATCACCACGCCGGGCAGCCTCAGGGCGTGGTCCGAAGCAATCGACGAGTTCGGCACCATGGACTGGCCCGACATCGTTGCGCCGGCGATCGCTCATGCCGAGTCAGGGTTCGCGGTCCGCCCGCACGTCTGGTACTGGTGGACGCACGGTGCCGATCACGGTCGGGTTCAGATCGATGAACGCCTGAGGTTCTCGGCCACCGGGGCCGCGGCCTACTTCCGCAGTGACGGCAGCCTGCGCCGGATCGGGGACCGGGTTTGCCTTCCGGGCCTTGCCGATACCCTGCGGCGGATCGCGCGCCACGGCGCCGACGACTTCTACACCGGCGAGATCGCGGCCCGCATCGCCGAGGACATGCACCGTGGCGGCGGCCTGCTGTCGGAACACGACCTCGCGAGCTACCGCACGACACGGACCGACCCGCTGCGCGGCCGCTACCGCGACTACGACATCACCACCAACCATCCGCCCGGCGGCGGCGTAATGCTGGTCGAGATGCTGAACATTCTCGAGACCTTCGACCTCGCCGGGATCGGTCACAACACGCCGGAGTACATCCGCATCGTCGCCGAGGCCATGAAACGGGCGACCGTCGACAAGGACAAGCACGTGGGCGACCCGGCCTTCGTCGACATCCCGATGGACCTGCTGACCTCGAAGACCTATGCCGCCGGGGTCGCGGACGGGATCCGCAGGGGCGAGAAGGTTCACGTGCCGAGGTTCGGGCAGCCCGAACCGGCCGACACCACCCATGTCGCGGTGATCGACGACGCCGGCAACTGTGTCACCATGACCCATTCGCTCGGCATGCCATCGGGCGTGATCACCGACGGGCTCGGCTTCATGTACAACGGCTGCATGGCGGTGTTCGACCCGAGACCGGGCCGGGCCGGGTCGATTGCACCCGGCAAGAGCCGGTTCAGTTCCGTGGTCCCGACCATCGTGTCCAGGGACGGACAGCCACACATCGTGATCGGCGCACCGGGCGGTACCCAGATCGTGATGGGGGTGATGCAGGCGATCCTGAACGTGATCGACCACCGCATGACCATGCTGGAGGCGGTCTCGGCACCGCGGTTCTCCGCCACCAGTTCCCTGATCGACGTGATGAACCGGATCCCGGGCTATGTGACCGAGCCGCTCGAAGCCCTTGGCTACCGGGTGGTCCGAAGCCCGCTGACCTTCGGCATCGCGGCCGTTCACGGCATCCGGATCGTTGACGGCGTTCCGGACGGAGGCGCCGACCCGGGCCATGACGGCGTGGCACTCGCGGTCTGACACCGTGCGGCGCCGGTTGGGCGTGCGGCAACCGGGACACCACTGCCGGACCACGGGGAAGGGGCCAGGGAGAGCGCGAAGGACCCGGACCGGCGCGCTGGAGCAGGACCGCGCACGGCCATGACCTGCAGGCCCGTACGCCCCCGCAACGGCGAGACTGACTGACGGATACGCGGCGCGGCAGGACCCACCGTCCCGCGCCCTGTCGGGGATCCGGGCGCGGCAGGCCGGGCCGGACATTCACCGCGAGGCCGCCCGCTCTCCTTCGCGACACGCACAGGAGGGTGCCGCCCGCGCGTTCCCCGGACCGAATTCCCCAGGTGTGCAAACTCCCGGTGCGTCGAAGCATGCCCCGGGCATGACGCGGGCCGGGGCGAGTGTCACCCGTCCCGGGGACTGGTGGGCGAGCCGGCCGGACCATGGACGACACCGGGGGTCATGACCACCGCCGGAGCCGGGTCGAGCATCGCGGGGTCGAGGTCGGGGCGCCGGAACAGCCCGGGGCACAGCCGCTCGTAGGCGGCCCCGGCTGCAAGCGCCGCCGTGTCGGCGAGCCGGCGGGCAACGATCTGCATGCCGACCGGCCGGCCGTCCGCGGTCAGGCCGCACGGGACCGACATCACCGGCAGGCCGGTGACACTGAAGGCGTAGGTCGAGAGGAAGGTGTCCTGGTACCGGTCGACCGGGCGCCCGCCGACCGTGGTCGGGAACGGTTCGTCGAGGCGGAACGGCGGCGCTCCCGCGACCGGGGCCACGATGTAATCGTAGCGCTCCATGAACTGCCGGACCCGGTGCCAGTAGACGGTGCGCAGCCGTTCCGCCCGGGTGACATCGCCAACGGAGAGTTCCTGTGCGGCGGTGATCTGGTTGACCAGCGGTGGTGTCATTCGATCGCCATGGGCGGCGAAGCGGCCGGCATATCGGGCGATCATGCCGAAGCCGCGGGTTCCGGAGATGATCTCGCGAAGTTCCGAGGTGTCGAAGCTCGCCTCCTCCACCACACAGCCGAGATCCTCGAAGCGGCGCGCGCCGGCGGCGACCAGGGACGCGACCTCGGGATCAAGCGGGATCAACCCGCCAAGGTCGCCGACGAGCGCGATGCGGCATCCCCCGGGCAGGGCAAGCCCGGTCGCACCTGCGAAGTCGGTCCCGTCGTCGGGCAGGCTGGACGGGTCCCTGTCATCCGGGCCCGCCAGTGCCGCCATGGCGAGAGCGGTATCGCCGACGGTCGCGGTCATCGGTCCCTGGACGTGCTGGACCAGCGTGTCCCAGGCAAAGTCAGTCGGCCACGTCGGGACCCGGCCGGGGCTCGGCCGCAGACCGGCGAGATTGTTGAACGAACACGGGATCCGGATCGAACCACCGAGGTCGGTACCGAGCGCAAGCGGCGCCATCGCGGCGGCGACCGCCGCCCCCGACCCGCCGCTGGACCCGCCCGCGGTCACGTTGACATCCCACGGGTTGCGCGTGGTTCCGAAGACGGGGTTTGTGGTGTTGACGTCGTGCGCGAACTCCGGCGTGTTGGTCTTGCCCAGCAGGACCGCGCCCGCGGCCCGCAGCCGCTCGACCGGCACCGCATCCACTTCGGGAACGTCATCTTCCAGCAGCAGGGATCCGAAGGTGGTGCGCAGCCCCCGGGTCTGCAGGATGTCCTTGGCGAGGAACGGCACGCCCTCGAGCAAGCGGGGCGGCTCCCCCCTCGCACGGCACCTGTCGACGGCCTCCGCCTCCTCCAGTGCGCGCGGGTTGAGGGTGCAGACCGCGTTGATCACCGGGTTCAGTGCATCGATCCGCCCGATGAAGGCCCGGGCAACCTCGACGGCGCCGAGCGACCCGTCGGCAACCCCGGATGCAATCCGGGCAGCAGTCATGAAAATGATGTCGCAGTGCATGTCTCTCTCCGGCCCGGACAGGGTGCCCGCCACCGGACGGCGCTGCAATGTGCCGCGGAACGCCGGGCGGGGCGTGCCACAATGGCATTTGGGGCTGATCGCGCACAGTGATAGACTGCCGGCCTGCCCCTCCACAACACCCCGGGAGACCACTCCATGCCGCTGCAACCCAACTCGCCGGAAGCACGGGACGTCGCGTACCTGCTGCATCCCTACACGAACTTCCGCCAGCACGAAGAACAGGGGCCGATGGTCATCGAGCGCGGTGACGGCGTCTATGTCTGGGATACCGGTGGCAAGCAGTACATCGAGGGCATGGCCGGGCTGTGGTCGACCTCGCTCGGCTTCCAGCACAAGCGCCTGGTCGCCGCCGCGGTGAAGCAGCTCGAGACCCTGCCGTATTACCACCAGTTCGGCCAGAAGTCGCACCTGCCCGGCATCGACCTTGCCGAGAAACTGATGGGACTGGCGCCGACCTCGATTTCCCGGGTGTTCTTCAACAACTCGGGCTCGGAGGCAAACGACACCGCGATCAAGTTCATCTGGTACTACAACAACGCCCGCGGACGTCACCAGAAGAAGAAGATCGTCGGCCGGGTGAATGGCTACCACGGGATCACGCTGGCGGCTGCCAGCCTGACCGGCCGGTCGCTCAACCATTCCGGCTTCGACGTGCCGCTCGACCGTTTCATCCACACCGGCAACCCGCATTTCTACCGCTTCGGCGAGGAAGGCGAGAGCGAGGAGGACTTCGCCACCCGCATGGCCGAGGAACTCGACACGCTGATCCAGTCCGAAGGGCCGGAGACGGTGGCCGCGTTCTTCGCCGAACCGGTGATGGGCGCAGGTGGCGTGATCGTTCCACCGGCAACCTATTTCCCGAAGATCCAGGAGGTTCTGCGCAGGCACGACGTGCTGTTCGTGGCCGACGAGGTGATCTGCGGCTTCGGGCGGACCGGCAATGTCTGGGGTTCACAGACCTTCGGCATCGAACCCGACATCATGGTATGCGCGAAGGCGCTGTCATCGAGCTACCTGCCGATCTCGGCGACGATGGTCTCCGACGAGGTCTACCAGGCCGTCGCCGACCAGAGCGCGAAGCTCGGCGTGTTTGGCCACGGCTACACCTATTCCGGCCACCCGGTCGCGGCGGCAGTGGCGCTGGAAACCCTGAAGATCTACGAGGAAGAAGAGACCTTCGACCATGTCAGGAGCATTGCCGGTCGGTTCCAGCAGCGGATCCAGGGCTTTGCCGACCATCCCCTGGTCGGCGAGGCGCGCGGCGTCGGACTGGTCGGGGCCACCGAACTGGTGAAGGACAAGGCAACCAGGGAGCCGTTCGCGGCATCGGACGGCGTCGGTGCGCTCGTCAATGACCTCTGCGCGCGCGAAGGACTGATCACGCGGCCGGTCGGTGATTCGATGTGTTTCGCACCGCCACTGATCATCACGGAAAGCGAGATCGACGAAATGTTCGACCGCTATGCCCGTGCGCTTGATGCCGGACTTGACCAGTTGACCAGGCAGGGAACCGCGGTTGCGTAGCCACGCATGATCCCTGCAGTCCGGTGCCGCCTTTCGAACCGCCGTTTCCCCGTGGCCGGGGGAACGGCGGGACCGGGGAAGGACCGGTCGTGACCGCCGCACCGGACGTGCTGGTCCGGTTCCGAGACGTCGAGAAGACCTATGACGGCCACGTCAACGTCGTAGACCGACTCAACCTGGAGATCCGGCGGGGCGAGTTCCTGACCCTGCTGGGACCGTCGGGGTCGGGCAAGACGACCATCCTTCTGATGCTGGCGGGGTTCGAAGCGGTCACCGCGGGCGATATCGCGCTGAATGATCGATCGCTTGCCAATGTGCCGCCATTTCGGCGCAACATGGGCATCGTGTTCCAGAACTACGCGCTTTTCCCGCACCGGTCGGTATTCCAGAACGTCGCATTTCCCCTGGTCCAGCGCCGGGTTGCCAGAACCGTGATCCGCGAGAAGGTGGAGACGGCGCTGCGGATGGTCGACCTCGCCGGACTCGGCGACCGGCGACCGCACCAGCTCTCCGGTGGCCAGCAGCAGCGCGTCGCGCTGGCGCGCGCCCTGGTCTTCGAGCCGGAAATGGTACTGATGGACGAACCGCTGGGCGCGCTCGACAGGAAGCTGCGCGAGCAGATGCAGATCGAGATCAAGCACCTGCACGATGAACTCGGCATGACCGTTGCCTACGTCACCCACGACCAGGGCGAGGCGCTCACCATGTCGGACCGGGTTGCGATCATGAACGACGGCCTTATCCAGCAGGTGGGTACGCCCCACGAGGTCTACGAGGAGCCGGCCAATGCCTTCGTTGCCGGCTTTGTGGGCGAGAACAACGGGTTCGAAGGTGTCGTCGAAAGCACAGAAGGGGCCGAATGCGCCGTCAGGCTGGCCTCGGGCGACCTGGTCCGCGCCCGGTCGGCAACGCCGCGCGACCGGGGAGAGGCGGCAATCCTCTCGCTGCGCCCGGAGAGGCTTTCGATCAACCCGCCCGAGGGCATGACCGCGAACCGGTTCGAGGCGCGGATCGTCGAGGTGATCTACTTCGGTGCCCACGACCGGGTGCGCCTTGCCATGGCCGGGCGTGACGACGTCATCGCGCGCGTGCCGGCGGGTGCGGGCGGCGATACGCTCCTGCCCGGGGCGCCGGTCACGATCGGCTGGTCTTCCGAGCACTGCCGGGTGCTGGCGCCGGCATGACCGCCCCTGCCGGGAGCAGCCTCGAGGTCAAGCTTCGCCGTGCCCAGCGCCGACGCTCGTTTACGTCCTTCCTGCTCGTTGCGCCCCTGCTCCTGTTCATTCTCGTGGTGTTCGCAGGCCCGATCCTCTCGTTGCTGTATTTCAGCATCGATGATCCGAAGCTCGTCGAGGTCATGCCCCGGACCGCGAAGATCGTGACGGCCTGGGACGGCGCGGAACTGCCGGGCGAGGATGCGTATGCGGCGGTGGTCGAGGAAATCCGGACCGGCTATGCCAACAGGACCGTCGCCGCGGCGGCCATGCGGCTGAATTACGAGATCAGCGGATTTCGCAGCATGGTGATGCGAACCGGGCGAAAGATCCGCCGCATCACCGGACCGCCCTACAAGGATGCCCTGATCGGACTGGACGAACGCTGGGGCGACATCACCTACTGGCGGGCGATCAAGGCATCGGCCGGACCCTACACCACCCGCTACCTGCTGGCGGCCGTCGACCTCGAGCGCCGCTGGGACGGCAGCGTCGCAAAGGCGCCGCCAGAACGCACCATCTACGTCGAGTACCTGCAGCGCACCTTCTGGATCAGTTTCTGGGTGCTCGCCTGCTGCATCGTCATCGGCTATCCGATGGCCTATCTCATCGCCACCTCCGGCAGGCGCACGTCACGGATCCTGCTGGCGCTGGTCCTGCTGCCGTTCTGGACCTCCCTGCTGGTGCGCACTGCCGCCTGGGTGGTGCTGCTGCAGAACAAGGGCATCGTCAACGACTTCCTGCTGCTTGCCGGGATCGTAGACGAGCCGCTCACGCTGATCTTCAACCGGACCGGCGTCTACATCGCGATGGTCCATATCCTGCTACCCTTCCTGGTGCTGCCGCTCTACGCCGTCATGCGCAACGTCCCGCCAGGTCAGTTGCGGGCCGCGGCCTCGCTCGGAGCCCGGCCGGTCGCAGCCTTCCTTTCGGTCTACCTGCCGCAGACCCTGCCCGGGCTCGGTGCCGGCTGTATCCTCGTCTTCATCCTGTCACTCGGCTTCTATATCACGCCGGCGCTGATCGGCGGCGCGTCCGACCAGATGCTGAGCTACCTCATCGCCGAATTCGCGACCCGCACCGGCAACTGGGGCATGGCGAGCGCGATTGCGATCCTGCTGCTGCTGAGCGTGGCCGCCCTGTACCCGGTCTATCGAGGACTGGTGCGCGGCGGCACCGGTTTCAGGTTCGGATAATGGCGCTTCCGGTCAACGCCACCCGCGGCCAGCATGTCTGGTACTGGTGCCTGCGGCTCATCTGTGCCTTCGGTTTCCTGTTCCTGGTCGGCCCGATCGTGGTCATCGTACCGATCTCGTTCAGTTCCGGGAGCTTCCTGAGCTATCCGCTGCCCGGCCTTTCGCTGCGCTGGTACGAAACGGTCGTCGAGCCGTTTCCGTGGATGTTCGCGCTGGAGAACAGCCTGATCGTCGCGGTGGCGACGACACTGATCGCCACCACTCTCGGGACGCTTGCGGCCTACGGACTCACGCGCGCCGACTTTCCCGGCAAGCCGCTGATCTTCGGCCTGCTGATCTCGCCGCTTGCGGTGCCGGTGGTGATCAGTGCGCTCGGGCTCTATTTCTTCTTCGCCCGTGTCGGGCTGGTACAGACCCATGCCGGGCTCGTCATCGCCCACGTGGTGCTGGCGGTGCCCTTTGTCGTCATCACCGTCTCGGCAACGCTCAAGGGCTTCGACTGGAACCTGGTCCGTGCCGCCGAGAGCCTGGGCGCACCGCCGCTCGCCGCCTTCTTCCAGGTGACACTGCCGCTGATCGCACCCGGCGTGCTCGCCGGCGCGGTGTTCGCGTTCGTGACCTCGCTCGACGAAGTGATCGTGGCGCTGTTCGTCAGCGGCCCGGCACAGATCACGCTGCCGCGCCAGCTTTTCACCGGCCTGCGCGACCAGCTCGACCCGTCGATTGTTGCGATCGCAACCATTCTGATAGTGTTCTCCCTTGCCCTGCTTGCCGTGGTGGAACTGCTGCAGTGGCGAAGCGCCCGGCACGGGTCCCGGCGCGACACGTAACGCCACTTCACGTGGAGACGGACGGGCACAGGGGCGAGACAACAGGCAAGAGCCGTTCGCGGCGAAAGGGAGGACGAAGCCATGCGTATCATCACGAGGAAAGTCGGCGCGCTGTTTGCGGTGGCCGCGGCCCTGGGCCTGGTTTCCGGCGCCGCCGACGCCCGGGACTTCACCATCGCAAGCTGGGGCGGCACCTACCAGGAAGCGCAGCGCAACGTGTATTTCACGCCGTTCGGCGAGACGTCGGGAACAGCCTTCCTCGAGGACGTCTACCTCGGCGGCTGGGCCCAGTTCCAGGCCATGCAGGACACCGGGCAGATCCCGTGGGATGTCGTTCAGCTCGAGACCTCCGAACTGGTCCGAGGCTGCGAGGAAGGCGTGTTCGTCAAGCTCGACTGGTCGAGGATCGTGCCCGTCGAGGACCTCCTGCCCGACGCCGTCACAGACTGCGGGGTCGGCACCATCGTCTGGTCGGTGGTCATCGCCTACAACGCCGATACCGTCGGCACGGCGCCCGCTTCGCTTGCCGATTTCTGGGACACGAAGACCTGGCCGGGCAAGCGCGGCATGCGCAAGGGGCCGAAGCTCAACCTCGAATACGCGCTGATGGCTGACGGCGTCGCGCCGGCGGACGTCTACGCCATGCTCAACACTCCCGAAGGTGTGGACCGAGCCTTCGCGAAGCTCGACGAAATCAAGCCTCTCGTCCAGTGGTGGGAAGCCGGAGCCCAGGCACCGGAGTGGCTGGCGGCCGGAGATGTCGAGCTGAGCGTTGCCTACAACGGGCGGATCAGCAATGCCCAGAAGGACGGCATAAACCTGCAGATGATCTGGGACGGGACGATCTACGCCATCGACTCCTGGGCCATCGTCGAGGGCGCGCCGCACCAGGATGCGGGCTACGACTTCATCCGGTTCGCAACCGATCCCGGCCGCCAGGCCGCCTTCACCAAGGCCTATGCCTACGGCCCCACGCACAATGACGGTATCGGCATGGTCGAGCCGGAGCGCGCAAAGATCCTGCCGGCGGGCGACAACCTCGCGACCGGCCTGTTCGGCGGCAGCCAGGACGCGATCGATTTCTGGGTCGACTACCAGGAAGAGCTGACCGAGCGCTGGAACCGCTGGGTGGCGCAGAACTGAAACCTGGAACGGCGGTGACGGGCCAGCCCGTCACCGTCGCCCCGGGGAATCGTCAGGCCGGGGCCAGCACGAAGGCAAACCGGGCGCGCCACGCGTTGCCGGCGTCGCGATCGAGCCGAACCAGCAGATCGTCGCGGTAGATGCGATCGCGCGCATTGGCCGCGGCGTAATCGGGAAAGTAGACCTGCGTGGTCAGCGGGCGCATGCCCGCACCGTGCACCTTCACGTGGATATGCGGGGTACGGCCCGGATACCGGCCCGGGCGGATGGTGAGAAACCGGAAGGCGCCTGCGGCATCGGTAACCTGGTGGCCGCGGTAGCGAAAGCCCCGGTTGTCGTAGCGGCCACGCTCGTCGCAGTGCCAGATGTCGATGACAGCACCGGGCAGGGGCCGGCAGTCCGCCGTCAGCACCGAACCCTCAAGGACGAGGGTCTCGCCGTCGCTGCCAGGTTCGCGCAGGTCGGCGCGGCGCGGCGTCGACGGGGTGTAGTACGGCCCCGCGGTCTGCCGGCGCGTGGGGGGTCCGCACCCGGACGCCCGGGCCGGGAACGGCAGCGCACTCGCAACCAGTCCCAGTGCAACCGCCCGTCTCGTTGTCCCGCGTCCTTCCATTGCTCGAGCGTACCCGGACCCGGCGTACGGATCGACAGGCACGGGCCGGCAGGACGGACGCCCCGAGCGCCTCACCCTCCATCCGACCGGTTCCAGCTGGCAGGGATTCTGCCGGAACACCAGGCTGCAGGACAACAACGACCATGGCGAAAGCACCGACACTCCCACCCACACGAGCAAATCCGTCCGCCCGGTCGGAACGCGGGCGTCTCCCGGATCCGGCAGGGTTGTCAAGCCCGCGCCACCGAAGCCGCCCTGACCAGGTTCCTCGTGACACCGATATCGAGGGAACACCGCGTGCAATCGTCGTGACTGTCCCGGGAGGTGTCGCGGTCCCGCGGGACCTGTCGTTGGCCCGCGCCAACCATCCGTTGCGCGCCGCCGCCGTAACCCGCCGGACAGGGGGTGTTTCGAGTACCGGACAGTCGGATCACGCCGCACTCTCCCGGCAGATTGCGCGGATGGTGAGCAACCGGAACATTCCTGCCGGTTCGGTGACCTGATGGGCCCGGTCGCGAAGGCCCCGGTTGTCGTACCGGCCGTGGCCCGTCGCTGAAAACCCGGAGGTTCTCCGGGGTTATGCGGTCCCTGGCAGCATGCCATGTGCCGACGAGAGATCGATGCCATCGACCATGGTGCTCTGGTCAGTGGGCGGGGCGAGGAAACCGCAGGACGATGTTCGGGAAGTCTGTCAGGTCGCCGGCGCCATCGCGTCGAGTCCGTAGATCCGTTCCACGATGAACAGCCCGATGACCGCGACCACAAGCTGGATGCTGCTCGCCGCCGCGACGCTCGGGTCGAACTGGTGCTCGAGGTAGGAGAGCATCACTACCGGCAGGGTGTTGGTCTCGTAACTCCCGAAGAAAAACGAGATCGGCAGGTTGTCGATTGAGATGAGCATCGCGAAGAGCATGCCGGCAAAGATGCCGGGCTTGATCATCGGCAGCGTGATGTAGAAGAAGATCTGTATCCGGTTGGCGCCGAGCACCGCCGCGGTCTCTTCGTAGTCGGGCGAGATGCTGCGGTAGACGCCGGCCACCGTGCGCACGATGTAGGGCACGCTGATGACGGTGTGGGCGATCAGAAGTGACAGGAATGATACGCCCAGTCCAAGCGCCGAGAGAAAGAACAGCAGCGAGAAACCGATCACGATGAGCGGCATCGACAGGGGCGATAGCAAAAACGTCATGATGGAGTCGGCGAACGGCACTCTTCCGCGTACCACCGCAAGGGCAGCCGGAATCCCGATGAACCCGCCAAGAAGTGCGGTGGCGACGGCCAGCTCCACCGAGACGATGAAGCTGTTGACGAACGGTTCGTAATCGAAGAATCGCTCGTACCAGCGCCAGGTGAACCCCTTGGGAGGAAATGCCACGAACTCGGTGGTGGTGAAAGAGATTGCCACCACGATGAAGATCGGCCCCAGCAAGAAGACGAAGAAGGCCACCATGTAGGCGACGAGCGAGAGCCTCGGCAGCCTGGAGCTCACAGAATACGGCAGCCAGTTCATCCCTTCACTCCCTTGCGCCTGATGAGACGGAGCTGGAGGTACAGGCACCCCACCGCGATTGCCAGCAGCACGTTGCTCATGGCGGCCGCGAACTGGAAGTCGCGACTGATGGTGAATTGCTGGTAGATGAGGAGCGGCAGGGTCCGGAGTTCGCCGCCTCCGAGCAGGAGCAGTGTCACGAAGCTGCCATTGGCCAGCAGGAAGACGATGATGAAGCCGGTCCCTATGCCGTCGAGGCTCAAGGGGAAAGTCACTCGCAGGAACGTCTGGAAGCGGTTCGCCCCGAGGATGCGTGCGCTCTCCTCGATCTGCGGGTCGATGCTCCTCAGTACCGAGGCGATTGACAGCACCATGAACGGCACCAGCACATGCACCAGCCCCACGACAACTGAACCGGGTCCGTTCAGGAACATGATCGGGCGCTCGAGCATGTCGATGGAGAGCAGGAAATCGTTGAGGATGCCCCGGCGCGCGAAAATGACGCGCCAGCCGAAGGTGCGCATGATGATGGAGGTCAGCAGCGGCGCGATCAGCAGGAAGATGACGAGCCCGGACCAGCGCCCGGCGTAGCGCACCAGGTAGAGCGCAACCGGATACCCGACCAGCACGCAGATGAGCGTGACCCCGACCGAAAGGGCCACCGTCACCCCGACAATCTTGAGGTAGTACGCGTCGGTCAGGAGCTTCTTGTAGTAGAAGGACGGTGGATTTCGTTCGGCGAGTGTCGCCAGGTTGTCGGTATTCAGCAGGTTGTTGGCGATCGGCGCGACGAAGAAGAACACCAGGAACGCGCCGGCCAGCAGGATCCACCACGGACTCACTGCACCCGCGAAGCCTCGCGTCCGGCGCAGCGGCGCGGAGGGAGTGGCGCTGGTGGTGTTACTCATGGGTTCATGGCGCTGATGCAGAAGCGGCCGCCCGCGTCAACTGTGCGGGCGGCCAGATCACATCATGAAATCAGTGTCCGATCTCCTTGTTCCAGCGCTCGATCCACGCCGCGGTGTTCTTGCCGATCTCGCGGGCCGGACCAGTGCGGGTCGCATCCCACGGCGTGATGCGATTCTTCAGCTTGTCCGAGTACGTGACGAGCTTGTTGGTCACCCCATACTGGAGGTAATCCGAAAAGCAGGACATCGGGCCAGGCTCGAAGACGATGTTGAGATACTCCCAGACGCTCGGCGGAGAGTTCTTCACGGCATTCATTGCCACACAGGTCATGACCGCCTCGTCCTCGGGCGCAACCACTCCGAGCCAGTCGTTGCCCTTGTCGATGAACGCCCAGGCGCGACCGTCCCAGTACATGCCGATGTCAGCCTCTCCGGTGGACATCTGGTTCAGGAAGTCCGTGACGCTCGACCAGGCAATCATGTTGCCGCTGTCCTTCAGTTGCTTGAAGACGTCGAAGGCCGGATCGACGTTGTTGACGTCGCCGCCGTAGAGATCGGCAAAGCCCCACACCAGAACGGTCGGCGAGATGGCATAGGAGATGGACGGCATGGTCAGCACCCACTCGCCCTTCAGTGTACGCTCCACGAGCTCCTTGGTCGTCTTCGGCGGGTTCTTCACCGTGTCCTTGTTGTACGCGATGATGAACGCACCATAGTCGAAGCAGGCGCCATGGCCTTCGACCGCATCCTTGAAGAACTGCGGAACGTCCTTCAGGTTCGGTACATTCTCCTCGGTCATCGGCTCGTAGAGGCCCTTCTCGGCCGCCGCCAGCACGTTCGGCTGAGTTGAAACGATTACGTTGATCGGCGGGTCGTCGGGATTCGCTTCGACCTGGCTCAACCACTGGGCGGGACTGCCGATCAGCACGTTCGCCTTGTAACCGGTCCGCTTGTTGAACTCCTTGGCGTAACACTCGGTGATGGCCTCTTCCCAGATGC
Organism: Alphaproteobacteria bacterium; assembly: GCA_022822665.1. Lineage (GTDB taxonomy): Bacteria > Pseudomonadota > Alphaproteobacteria > Thalassobaculales > Thalassobaculaceae > Bin52. The sequence continues at coordinate 69,753 of JAJEAR010000025.1, forward strand.
CGCCATAGGACGTCACGGTGATGTCCTGGGCCGCCGCCGCGAAGCTGAAACCCGTGACGGCTGCCAACACCACGCTCAGCCTGGCCGTCTGTCCAGCCGGGCCTCGGGTTTGCCTGGTCATCTGACTCCTCCCTGTCAGTTATCGGTGAGCAACACCGAATCGCTCTCGTCCCAGCTCATGTGGACGGCTTGTCCGGGCTGGAACACCTGCTCTCCTGATCGGCTGCGGGCCTGACTGTAGACGAACACAGGATCGTCGCGCCCCGCGACCTCGATTTCGTAGGCATGGTAACTGCCGCGGAAGACATGGCCAGCAACCTCGCCGCGCACCACGTTGCCGCGATCCGGCGCCTCCTCGCTCAGGCTGATCTTCTCCGGGCGCACCGCGATCATCGCCTCGCCCGTCCCCACGTTGTCATCATGGAGCACGCGCAACACGGTGGTGTCCTCGCCGTGAGTCACGGCGAGTTCGAATGTGCCATCACCCGCGTGTGCAAGGCCGCCCTCGAACAGGTTCGAGGCGCCGAGGAACTCTGATACGAAACGCGTGTGCGGAAACTCGTAGACATCGTTTGGCGAGCCAACCTGCAGGATCTTCCCTTGGTTCATGACCACCACCCGATCGCTCAGGGTGAGCGCCTCCTCCTGATCGTGGGTGACGAGAATGGTTGTGGTGCCGAGCGTTCGCTGAATGCGTCTGAGTTCGAACTGCATGTTTTCGCGCAGGTTCTTGTCGAGCGCGCCAAGCGGCTCGTCGAGGAGCAGCACCGCCGGACGGGTGACGAGCGAGCGGGCGAGCGCAACGCGTTGCTGCTGCCCGCCCGAGAGCTGGTGCGGATACCGTTCCTCGAACCCGGGCAGATGCACGAGATCCAGCATCTCACCGACGCGGCTGCGGACCTCGCGTGGCCCGACCCGCGCCATCTTCAGACCGAACGCGATGTTCTCTCCGACGGTCATGTGTGGAAAGAGGCTGTAGTTCTGGAACACCATACCAAGGCCCCGCTTGTTTGGCGGAAGCTGGCCTACATCCCGGTCACCAATCACCACCCTGCCGGTATCGGGCGACTCGAACCCCGCGATGATGCGAAGCGTCGTCGTCTTGCCGCAGCCCGAAGGCCCGAGCAGGGAGAGAAGCAGCCCCGGTTCGACGGTCAGGTCGGAGCGGTCCAGCGCGACGACCTGACCGAAACGCTTGCTGATGCCCTCGAGCCGGAGTTCCAGGCTCGCACCGACACTCGATGATGCGCCCATCCCGTGGCCCTATCCGACCGGGGCGCCGCGCTCGGCGACGGCAGTGCCGGACACTCCGGGCACCCTGCCGGCGTTGCCGGGCCGCTCGCGGCCGGACAGGCACACGGGTCCCTCGAAGACCCAGTCGACCGGCACACGGATCAGAATGCCGGTGCGTGCGCAGGGCTTCCTGCGAGTCAACGCAGTCCCCAACCCAGGCCCTGTCTCCTCGCGCACGGCGACCGGCTGCCCGATCGCAAGAGCCGCGCGTCGAACGCGTTTCCTCCGGGCGACAGGATGTGCGTGTGCTGCAGCGGCGTTGACGCAGCAGGCATTGTCGGAGGTTGTGATCCTGTGGCGCGTATCACGCTCCACGATGCGGGTCGCTGCCCCGGAACCGGGCCGGGGCGGTGTCGAGACGGCCTTCTCCGCATGGAACCGGTTGGCGGGGGTGTCAAATGCGCCGAAACCCGCGGAGGTGCGTCCGATGTTGACGGCCATCCGACGAGCCATCGCGTCCTCCCGTTTCTTCCCTGCCACTACCGACCGCCGGGATGATTCTCCTGCCGCACACGATGCGGCCCATTCATCCTATACCGTGCTTTCGCGGATGTCAGCGTGCGAGACATCCGCCCCCAGGAACCTCCCGCGCCGGTTCCAGTCGGTTTCTCCTGACGTCGGTCGAATCGGCGCCGCAAGGTCCCGGTCACCCGCACGACCGGCGTGTGTCTTCGGCGTTTCTGCCCTGCTCGTGTGACATTGCCTGCATGACGGTCCGCGAATGCGTGGAACCCCGTCCGGGACCCCGTGAGCCCCGACGGGTTCCCGCTCTCCAGGGTCGAGGCCGCTGCCAGGTCGCCATGAAGCCGCCGACCCCCGCTCCGGCACCTTCGGGCAAGACCCTGCCTGCAGGCCCGCGTTCGACGCTCCGCGGCGGGGTTCCGTCCGCGCACGGACGTCGCGGACCAGTCCCTGCCCTCGCGCCGATATCCCCGGCGTGATGACGTTCGCCCGGTCCGGGTGGTGACTGACCGGGTGCCAGGCGGTATCGTCACGCCCTGAACCTGGTCCGCGGGCGGACCGTGAACCCGGAGGCACGAGCGGAATGACAGTGGACAGTCCCGGGGAGCCGGGTGCGATGCCGGACGGGAGCCGGTTCAGGATCGGCGTGGACATCGGCGGGACCTTTACCGATTTCTGCCTGTTCGACGAGGTGTCGGGGACCCTTCGCAGCCTCAAGACGCTCTCGACCCCGGACCGGCCCGGCGAGGAGGTGATGACGGGGATCGGGGAGCTTGAACACAGGTTCGCCTGCCCCGCCGGCGCCATTGCGAGCTTCGTGCACGGCACCACCGTCGGCGTGAACACGGTGATCCAGCGCCGCGGCGCCAAGCTTGCCCTGTTCACGACCCGGGAATTCGAGGACGTCCTCGAGGTGGCGCGTCTCAAGGTCCCGGACCCCTACAACATCTTCTCGCGCCGGGCGCAGCCGCTTGCGCCGCGCGAACGGGTCTACGGGATCGCGGAGCGGACCCTGCTCGACGGGACGATCGAGACCCCGGTCGATCCGCAGGACGTCGCCGCG
>JAJEAR010000036.1 GCA_022822665.1 Alphaproteobacteria bacterium
TGTTGAGCATCTCGTCGTGGCGGTTGGAAGCGGTCGGCGCGGCCTGGAAAAGCTCGTACTTGATGCTCTTTGCATCGAGCGCTTCGCGGAAACCAATCTCCAGTTGTCCGAACAGGTCGGTGATGTCGTGCTGGTGCGACACGAACCCGATGCGCAGCGGCTTGTCCTCGGCCAGCGCGGTCGTCGCGGCGGTGGTCACGATTGCGGCCGCAACAAGCAACCTTCGCAAGAGCTGTTTCATGATGTTGTCTCTCCGTTTCACGTTTCTGTTTCTCCGTACTTCCATCGACTGCGCCAGCCAGGTCCGTTGTTGCGCTGCTGCCGCAGCGGCGGCGCCATCGCGGCCGGGCAGTCTTCGCGAAGGTTATCTCATGGAATGTCCTCCCATTTTCACGTTCCTGGTCATTCGTACGTTGATCGAGAGCGGCTAGCCGGGCCCGCTCCTTCGTTGCTGCAACTGCAGCGCCACTGCGGCGATGATCAGAAGCCCGAGGATGATGCGCTGCACGAAGAATCCCGCACCCGTCTGGATCAGGCCGTTCTCGAGCATGCCGATGAGATAGACGCCGAGCAGCGTTCCAATCATCGTCGACCGCCCGCCGAAGAGGTAGGTTCCGCCCAGCACGACGGCGGCAATCACGTGCAGCTCGACGCCCTCGCCCATCGCCGCGGAAGCAGAGTCGAGGCGGCCCATGAGCACGAGCGCCGCAACCCCGGCAAGCGCCCCCTGAATGACATAGGTCGACGCGGTGATGGCCTTGACATTGATGCGCGTCGCCTCGGCGGCACTCGGATTCGACCCGATCGCCGTGATGTAGCGACCATAGAGGGTGCGGTTCAGGACGAACCACCCCAGCACCGCGATCGCGAGAGCCACGATGACGGAGATCGGCAGGCCGAGAACGGTCGCCCGTCCCACCGCCACGACCACGTCCGGCAATCCGGTGACGAGGTTGACCCCCATGTAGTACTGGGTGAAGCCGCGATAGGCGACGAACGTACCGAGCGTGGCGAGCAGCGGCGGCACGCCCAGCACCGTGATGTTGAAGCCGTTGAACGCGCCGAGCACGGCACCGACGAGAATCGCGGCCGGAATGGCGTAAATCGGATCCATCCAGCCCAGCTCGAGCCCCGAACCGACGATCGCTCCGACGACACCGATCATGGAGCCGGTCGAAATGTCGATTCCGCCCGTGGTCATGGCAAAGGTCTGGCCGACGCCGAGGATCAGGAAGACCGCCGCGGCGCGCATGATCGTGATCTGGTTGTTGACCGTGTTGAACGTGTCGCCGGTAATGGCGGTGAACACCGCGTAGAGGATCACGATCGCGACAGCAACGTTGAAGAACGGCAGGGCAAGCGCCTGCTCGAAGGCATCGCCCGCACCGTGGACCCGTTTCCGGGCAGGACCGACCGGAGCGGTCATGCTGCCGCATCCTCGATATCGCCGACGATCAGGCGCACGATGTCGGTCTTCGTGACCTCGCCGGTGCGTACCACGGCCTGAACGCGACCCTGGCGCATGACGGCGATGCGATCGGAGACCTGGAAGACATGCTCCAGGTCATGGGACACGATGATCATCGTCTGACCATCGTCGCGCAGGCTCTTGATGAGCGCCAGGACCTTGCGCACTTCCTCCACACCCAGCGCCGCGGTGGGCTCGTCGAGAATGAGAAGCTCCCGGCGTCCCCGGTGGATGGTCCGCCCGATGGCCACCGCTTGGCGCTGGCCACCGGAGAGATTCGCCACGGGCCGCTTCGGATCGGGAATGTCGATGCGCAACCGATCCAGCGTGGCAGCGGTCTCGGCGTCCATCCGGCGCGTGTCGGGGACCGAGAACCACCCGAGCTTCAGCCGCAGGGGCTCGTCGCCGAGAAACACGTTCGCCGCCACGTCGAGCGTGTTGGCGAGGGCCAGGTCCTGATAGAGGACCTCGACGCCGAGCGCGCCGGCGTCCTTCGCCGAGCGGATCGCCACGTTGCGTCCACGCAACCGGATCGTGCCGGTGTCGGCCGGTTGCACGCCGGCGATGGCCTTCACCAGCGTGGACTTGCCCGCCCCGTTGTCGCCGACGAGGGCGACCGTCTCGCCCTCGGCGATCGACAGTGAGACCCCTTGCAACGCCCGAACACCGCCGAAGCGTTTCTCGATGTTCTCCACTTCCAGGAGTGGTGGTCCCGCTTCCACCATGCCGTGTGACTCCCGTTCTCGCGGCGTCCGGACTGCTGTCCGACAACCCGAGCGGCTCCGCACACCGCATCGTTTCGGGTCAGGAAAGCATGATGCACAATCGGTTTGCATTCGACAACGTAGCCCGTGAGCCGGGCCCGTTCGTCCTTCGACCTGAACCGCCAGTGCTTTAAGGTCGATACCGGACCGGTCAGGGGGGATCGACCGCGATACGTGTTCGCGGAACGCCGGCACCGCAGCAAGGAGACGACCATGCCGTTTTATGAAAAGGGCGACGTGCGCATCCGTTACGAGGAGACGGGGAGCGGTTTTCCGCTTCTGGTCACTCCGGGCGGCGGCCTCAACTCCCGTGTGGACAACTGGCCGAGTGCGGTCTTCAACGCCATGGACGCCTTCAAGGACGACTTCCGGTGCATCACGATGGATCAGCGCAACGCCAATGGCGGCAAGAGCACGGGTCCGATCGCCGTCGACGATCCGTGGGGCGCCTTCGCCGACGACCAGCTCGGCCTGATGGATCACCTGGGCATCCGCGAATTCGCCTACATGGGTTACTGTATCGGCGGTTGCTTCGCCGGAACGCTTCTTGACCGGGCCCCCGGGCGCGTTGTCGCCGCGGTGTTCTGTCAATCGGTGGGGCACTTTCCGGAAGACCCCGATGTCATGTACCGGTCCGGCCGGGACGGGTGGGCTCCAGGACTGCTCGCGGAACGGCCCGAACTCGGGCAGGACGCCGTCGATGCGTATCTGCACAACCTGTACCGGTCGAACCCCGACTTTCTCTACAGCGTGTCGCGCGACGTGATCCGCACCTGCCAGACACCGATTCTCGTGCTGCCAGACGATATTCCCGCACACCCGTACCAGACCTCGGTCGACGTTGCCTCGCTGGCGCCCAACGCCGAGATCACGGTGTTCCCGTGGACGTCTCCGCCCGAACTGAAGGAGCGTACGATCAACCGTGTGCGCAGGTTCCTGCACACCCACGGTGTGGCACCGTAGCGACGGGGCGTACCGGTCCCCGTGGCACACGCCTGAGATTCCCCCGGGTTCCGGTTAATGTTCGAGCCAGGCGGTGGATCCGGCGAGGGTCCTGCGGCCTATTGTGGCAACGGGCGCGACGCAACGGCTTCTTCAATGTCAAGTGCCGCCGCGGCACCCGCGTACCCGCCCTCCGGATCGCCGGGGCATCGCTTCGGCCACCAGGCCCGGCCGGTGGAGTGCAGGAGCGATCCCCTCGAACGGCAGCGGATCGAGGCCCCGGACCAGCTTCAGGTTCCAGGCCCCGTCTTCGGAGCCGTCGAAGAACCCCGCCGGTGTCACACCAATCCCCACAAGTAGAGACTCATGAACAAACACTGCACAAAATGTTGTGACTGACCACACTATATTGTGAGCAGCCGGTGCTGCAGTCCTGTACCTTGTGGGGGTCTCAAGCTCACAGGGAGGGCAGCATTCCGAGAGGCCTCGTGATCACGAACTCCGACTGCAGGGTTGATGAAATCAGGGCATGGCAGACACATGCAAGGATGCAAAGCAATCCCGACGCCTGCGGGCTGTTGCGCAGGTGAAGGAGGGGACGCTGAGCCGGACTGACCTTGCCGGGCGAGCTCGGGCTGACCTCCAGACGCTGTGCAATTGGGTCCACCGGTACAGTGTGGAAGGGCCGGGTGGTTTGAAGGATCGTCCCCGCAGCGTACGTCCGACGAAACTGGATGAGGACAAGAAAGCCGAGGTCCAGAGCTGGCTTGTAGAAGATCCGGAACCGGGTGGACCGCCCTGGACCCCGGGACGGATCAAGACCAGGATTGAACAGGGCTTTCAGATCGTGCTGTCGCCGGAGAGCGTTCGCCGCCTGGTCCGGTCCCTGGACTTCCGCAAGCTGTCGCCGCGGCCATTTCATCCCAAGGCCGATCCACAGAAACAGGGAGCATTTCGCAAGACCTTCACTGCACTGGCGATGTCTGCCGTGCCGGAGGGCACGGGCCCGGCCTGTGTCGATGTCTGGTTCCAGTACGAGGCACGCATCGGGCAAAAGGGGGATGTTGACCCGTGTCTGGGCATGCCGTGGCAGCCGACCCCGGGTGCCAAGGGATTACCGATACGGCTTTTGCTATCTGTTCAGTGTGATCTGTCCGGCATCCGGTATGGCGACCGGGCATGTCTGCAACCGCGCGAATACCGACGAGATGAACCGGCACCTGCTGGACATCAGTGCCTCGGTGCCCGACGGTCGCCATGCGCTGGTCGTTGCAGCGCGTCAATCAACCTGAGACTCTCACCCAGATTGACGCGCTACAGGTCGTGCTTGACGGTGCCGGTTGGCACAAGTCCAGGGCCCTGGAATGGCCGCACGACGTCTCGTTGCTTCACCTGCCGCCGTACAGCCCGGAACTCAACCCGGCAGAAACCGTGTTCCAGATCCTGAAGGCTCGATACTTTGCCAACCAGGTCTTTGCCACCGCCAATGTGGTGAAGGAGCGGGTCAGCGCTGTCTGGTCAGACTTCACGGAAGTGCCCGATCGGATCAGATCGCTCGGCACGCGTGCATGGGCGCACCTGACATCCAGATGCGATCACGTAAATGCCAGTCCAAACAGAGAACGCACATGCGAGATTACTTCCGAGCATTGGTATTACAGGAGACATATGGCGGATGGGGTGGGATTCGAACCCACGAGACGCGCAAACGCCTGCTGGTTTTCAAGACCAGTGCCTTCAACCACTCGGCCACCCATCCGGAACGCCTGCTTCCATTAGGCAATCGAAGGAAGCGGTTCAAGGGACTCGTCGGAACCTGGCCTCCGTCAGGGTGGGGTATGCGCCTGTACGACCGCTGCGAACGCCGACAGGGCGTCCACAACATCTTGCCGGAAAACCCCCGCGTGCTTACAGTATGTTGTGACACTCGACGGGGTCAGGTCATATGCTCAGAAAACTCCTCCTGGGGACGCTGATGGCCGGAGGACTGGGAATGTACGCTGCCGAGGCGAGCCAGCCGTTTCCCGAATGGCTCGACGGGGTCCGGTCCGAAGCCCTCGAACGCGGCATACGTACCGAGACCCTCGACGCGGCACTTGCCGACCTGGAACCGTTGGCCCGTGTCATCGAGCTCGACCGCAACCAGCCGGAATTCAAACTCACCTTCCGGCAGTATCTCGACCGCGTGGTCAGTGACCGCCGGGCGCGGAAGGGAAGGGAGCTTCTCGAGCGCCATGCCCCACTGCTCGGGAAGGTTTCCGAGACCTACGGCGTGCCGCCACGCCTCATCGTCGCGCTGTGGGGCATCGAGACCGATTTCGGCCGCATCACCGGCGGGTTTCCCGTGATCGCAGCGCTCGCGACACTCGCCCACGACGGGCGGCGCAGCACGTTCTTTCGCAGGGAACTGATGCTGGCGCTGGAGATCATCGACCAGGGGCACATCGCCGCCGGCGACATGATAGGTTCCTGGGCCGGCGCCATGGGCCAGAACCAGTTCATGCCGTCGAGTTTCCACGCCTACGCGGTCGACCATGACGGCGATGGCGAGAAGAACATCTGGGGTTCGCTCCCCGACATCTTCGCGTCCACGGCCAACTACCTGTCACGCGCCGGCTGGTCCGATGACACGACATGGGGGCGGCCGGTCCGGCTTCCGCCCGGATTTTCCGACGAGCACATCGGCCGCTCGGTGGTCAAGGGACTGGCCGACTGGCAACGCCTCGGGGTTCGAAAGGCGGACGGCACGGACCTCCCGGGCCGCAACCTTCCGGCCTCGATCATAACCCCGCAGTCGGGCAGCCTGGATCCGGCCTTCGTGGTCTACGAAAACTTCGAGGTGATCCTGAAATGGAACCGGTCGGAGTACTTCGCCATCGCCGTCGGAACCCTTGCCGACCGCCTCGGCAGGTAGTTCGGGCACACGGACGCACGATGCGACCAGCCTCGGTCCTCGGACTGGCCCTGTTGCCGGCGCTTGCCCTGGTCCAGTCGGCATGCCTGCTCGACCTGGACGTCGCACGGCCGGAACCCCCACCATCGCCGCCAGCAGCGGTCGCAGCCACCACGTCCTGGGTTGTCGGCGAGCCCTACCGGATCGGGGGGATCTGGTACTACCCGACGGTACCCGACAGCTACAACCGCACCGGAATCGCCAGCCGACTGGACGTCAGCGAAGGCTTGACCGCAAACGGTGAGCCCCGCAATGCGAACAGCCTCGCCGCCGCGCATCGCATCCTGCCGCTGCCAAGCGTGGTCCGGGTCGAGAACCTGGACAACGGCCGGGCTGTCATCGTCCGGGTCAATGACCGGGGTCCGGTCCACCCGGGACGTCTGATCGCGCTCACTCCGCGCGCCGCATCCGATCTCGGCATGGCCGGGGAGGGGAGTACGGCCCGGGTGAGGGTCCGCCTGCTGCGTGACGAAAGCCGTCATGCCGGACTGGCGGCCCGGTCCGGGCGGATCACCTCCCTGCGGGACACCCGCCCGGCCGCACCGACACCGCAGGCCGTCCCCATCGGCGCCGTGACGGTCACGCGGGGAACCGGGGCGCCTGCCGGGCCGGGCCGGGCAAGGGTCAGGAGCGCGGTGGAACTGGCCGGACGCAGCAGCGGCGTCAACCTTGTCGACCGCCCGATGGCCGAGACCCGGCTTTACGTGCTCGCGAGCATGTCGCCCAATCGTGGGCAGGCCGATACGATCGCGGACACGCTGCGCGACATCGATCGCGTCCAGCTCACCCGCTCCACGCTCGAGGAATCAGTGAGCTTCGAGGTATGCATCGGTCCCTTGCACAGTGTCGAACGGTCCGACAGTGTGCTTGCGGAAGTCATCGCCCGTGGCTATCGACGCGCCCGGAGCGTGGTTCGCGCCACCGACGGATGCGAACGGTCATGAGACACCATCCGTGGAGGCTGGAAGTGACAGTCACCAGAGTCCTGCGACACTGCGCGTTCCCCGCGCTGATCCTCGCCGCAGCGCTCCTGCGTACCGACGCCAACGCCTTCGAGACTTCGGCCCGCGAGGCGATCCTGGTGGATTTCGAGACCGGGAGCGTCCTGCTCGAAAAGAACGCCGATGACCCGATGCCGCCAGCCTCGATGAGCAAGATCATGACGGTCTACCTCGCTTTCGAGCAACTCAAGGAAGGCCGGCTGCGGATGGAGGACGTGATCACGATCAGCAGGAAGGCCCGGCGCATGGGCGGGTCGCGCATGTTCGTGGAAGTGAACTCCCAGGTCTCGGTCGCGGACATCCTGCGCGGCATCATCGTCCAGAGTGGCAACGATTCCGCCGTTGCGCTCGCCGAGGCGCTTGCCGGGAGCGAGCCCGCATTCGCCGCCCGCATGGACGAGAAGGCCCGCGAACTCGGCATGTCGTCGAGCACATTCCGGAACGCGACCGGCTGGCCCGATCCGGAACACCGGACCACCGCACGGGATCTCGCGCGCCTCGCCGCACGCACGGTCCGTGACTTTCCCGAACTGTACAAGCTCTATGCGGAAACGTCGTTTACCTACAACGAGATCACGCAGCGCAACCGCAACCCGTTGCTCGGACGAACGAGGGGAGCGGACGGACTGAAGACCGGGTACACCAGGGCCGCGGGCTACGGGCTGACCGCGTCGGCTGAACGGGACGGACGGCGGCTTGTCCTGGTGATCAACGGTGTCTCGAGCAGCGCCAGGCGGGCCCGGGAAGCGGAAACCCTCCTTGAGTGGGGTTTTCGGGAGTTCGACAACTTCACCCTGCTTCGCGCAGGCCAGGCAGTCGAGGAGGGCGCTGTCTGGCTCGGGGTTGAACCGACGGTACCACTGGTGCTGGAAGAGGACCTGTTCCTGACCCTCAGTCATCGCAATCGTTCGCGACTCACCGTCACGGTCCACATGGCGGAGCCGGTACCGGCTCCGATCACTGCCGGCGACCACATCGCAACCCTGCGGGTCGAGACGCCGGGAGCGGAGCCCGTTGAACGCCCGCTGGTGGCGGGGCACGATGTCGCGGCACTCGGCGTAGCGCGCCGCGTGGTCACCACACTCGGCTACCTGCTGTGGGGACACAGTGGCTGACCGGACCAGATCCGGTCGCTTCATCACCTTCGAGGGGATCGACGGAGCCGGGAAGTCGACCCAGGGGCGCAGACTCGCCAGGTGGCTCGAGCAACACGGCGTCAGCGTGTGCCTGACCCGCGAACCGGGCGGTTCGCCGGGAGCCGAACAGATCCGCGGCCTGCTTGTCACCGGGCCGGCCGAGCGCTGGGATCCATGGTGCGAAGCACTGCTGCTGTATGCGGCCCGGCGGGATCACTGGATACGCTTGATCGAACCCGCGCTTGCCCGCGGCCAGTGGGTGATCTGTGACCGGTTTGCCGATTCCACCTTTGTCTACCAGGGATCGGCCGGTGGCGTGTGCAAGGCCATGCTGCAGCGATTGCACGATCTCGCACTCGGTCCGGTTCGCCCCGACGTGACCGTACTGCTCGACCTGCCGGTTCACCGGGGTCTCGAGAGGGTCAGCGACCGTGCTGCCGGCGAGGATCGGTTCGAGAACCGGACCCGGGACTATCTGAACCGGCTTCGAAAGGGATTTCTTGACCGGGCCCGGGCCGAACCGGACCGCATAGCGGTGATCGACGCCTCGGCTACGCCCGGCGAGATCGCGCATGCCGTGGTGGCGGAGCTGCGCGACCGCCTGCCCGGAGATACCGCGTCATGGCCGAAGACAACCCCGTAGCGCATCCGCGCGAGACCACCGTACTCGTCGGACACGGAGCGGCGGAAGCCGAGTTGCGTGCGGCATGGCACAGCGGCCGCATGCCGCATGCCTGGTTGCTGACGGGTCCGCGCGGCATCGGCAAGGCAACGCTTGCCTATCGACTGGCACGGTTCGCGCTTGCCGGCGGCACTGCCGCGGAAACAGGCCTGTTCGGCGATGTTCCGGCCGGACTCGAAGTCGACCCCGGGCTCAAGGCGACGCGGCTGGTCCTCGCAGGCACCCACCCCGACCTCCAGGTGATCGAACGCACGCCCAGTCCCTCGACCGGCCGGCTGCGCGAGACCATCGTGGTCGACGACGTCGCCAGGCTGGCATCACTGCTGCACATGACACCGGCGGGTGGAGGCTGGCGCGTGGTCATCGTCGACAGCGTCGACGAGATGAACACCAACAGCGCCAATGCGCTGCTGAAGCTGCTCGAGGAACCGCCGGCCAATTCGCTGCTCGTGCTGGTCAACCACGCTCCGGGCAGGGTGCCGGTGACCATTCGCTCGCGCTGCCGGCGCCTGAAGCTCGCACCGCTGGAGCGTTCCGACCTGGAAGACCTGCTGCGGCACCAGGACGCCGATCTCGAACCCGAGGCGGCGGCACTTGCCGTGTCACTCGCCGAAGGCAGTGTCGGCAGGGCGCTCGCGGTCGCCCGGGGTGACGGGCTCGCGGTCCTGCGTGATGCAGCGGGGCTCCTCGAGGGTGAACCCGCGCTCGACAGGCAGGCACTCCATGCCGTGACCGAAGGCTGGATCCGGCAATCCTCGGGCGAGGGGGCAACACCACTCGCCGACCGTCTCGATCTGGTCCTGTGGTGGGCGGGCAGGGGACTGCGCGCCGTGGCCTCGGGCGAAGGGTCCGAGGCAATGCCGGGTGACGGCCCGGTCTTCGAACGACTGATTGCGCGGCACGGACTTGTCGGCCTCGCGGCACGGATCGACAGGGCGGGCCGGCAGGTGCGCGAGGACCTGGCACTGCGTCTCAATCCGAAACAGATCGCGATGACGCTGTTCCTGACGCTGGCCGAATAGCGACACGCGGCAGCCGCGAGCTTGAAGTCGACCCGCCCCCGGGGTAGGTCAGTGGCGCCTGGCCGCCGGGAAGGGGCATTCACGATGAGCAGACCGCGTTACTACATCACCACGCCGATCTACTACGTCAACGACCTGCCACACATCGGGCATGCGTACACCACCATCGCGTGCGACGTGATGGCGCGGTTCAAGCGGCTGGACGGCTATGACGTAATGTTCCTGACCGGCACCGACGAGCATGGCCAGAAGGTGGAAACCGCGGCCGGCGACGCCGGTCTGGATCCCCGGATGTTCACCGACAAGGTCTCGCGCAACTTCCGCGAGCTGCTTCCCACGCTCGATATCGGCAACGACGACTTCATCCGCACCACCGAGGACCGGCACCGGGTCTCGGTGCAGGAGATTTGGCGACGACTGGTCGCGCGCGGACACATCTACCTTGGAAAATATGCCGGGTGGTACTCGGTCCGTGACGAGGCCTATTTCGCCGACAGCGAACTGGTCGACGGTCAGGCTCCGACCGGCGCTCCGGTGGAATGGGTGGAGGAGCCCAGTTACTTTTTCGACCTGTCGAAGTGGCAGGAACCGCTGCTGCGGCACTACGACGAGAACCCGGACTTCATCGCGCCGCGTTCGCGGCGCAACGAGGTGGTCAGCTTCGTCTCGGGCGGCCTGCGCGACCTGTCGGTCTCGCGGACCAGTTTCCGTTGGGGCGTGCCGGTGCCCGACGACGATGAACACATCATGTATGTCTGGCTCGATGCGCTGACGAACTACATCACCGCGACCGGGTTCCCGGACACCGGGTGCGAGCGCTACCGGCAGTTCTGGCCGGCCGACCTGCACATGGTCGGCAAGGACATCGTCCGGTTCCACGCCGTCTACTGGCCCGCCTTCCTGATGGCGGCCGACCTGCCGGTTCCGAGGCGGGTGTTCGCCCACGGCTGGTGGACCAACGAGGGCCAGAAGATCTCGAAGTCGCTGGGAAACGTCATCGATCCCCTCGACCTGGTGGAGACCTACGGTCTCGACCAGATGCGCTACTTCCTGATGCGGGAAGTCCCGTTCGGCAACGACGGCGACTTCTCAAGGGCCTCGATGATCGGCCGCATCAACAACGACCTCGCAAACGACTTCGGCAATCTCGCGCAGAGGGTTCTCTCCTTCGTCGCGCGCCACGGGGAAGGGCGGGTGCCCGATCCCGGTCCGCTGGCGACGGCCGATCTCGCCCTGCTAGAGCAGGCGGACAGTCTGCTGGAAACACTGCGCGTGGAGTACGACAACCAGGCGTTCAACCGGGCGCTGGAACGGGTGTGGGAGGTTGTCGGGGCCGCGAACCGCTACGTCGACGAGCAGGCGCCGTGGCAACTGCGCCGGTCGGACCCGGTACGGATGGCAACCGTGCTCTACACGCTGATGGAGACTGTCCGGCACCTCGCAATCCTGATGCAGCCGGTGGTTCCGGGCTCGGCGGGCCGCATGCTGGACCAGCTCGGCATCGCCGCCGACGCGCGGGATTTCTCCAGCATCGGAGCCGACCACCGCCTGGTTGCAGGGACCCCGCTGCCGGCACCGTCGCCGGTGTTCCCCCGCTTCCGGACCGACGGGTAGCCAGTCATGCAGCTCGTCGACTCCCATTGCCATCTTGACTACGAGGGTCTGTCCCGGGATCTCGACGCGGTTGTCGCCCGGGCCCGGCAGGCCGGCGTGTGCCGAATGGTGACGATCAGCAACGAGCGGAGTTCCTGGCCCGGCGTCTTGCGCATCGCCGAGCGGTACGAGGACATCTGGTGCACGATCGGGGTGCATCCGCACCATGCGGGCAAGGAGGGTGTGATCGAGCCGGATGACCTGGTCGAGGCAGCCCGGCACCCCAGGGTGGCCGGGATCGGCGAATCCGGGCTCGACTTCCACTACGAGAACGCCCCGCGCGATGCCCAGTTCGAGAGCTTTGCCGCTCACATCGATGCGTCACGCCGGACCGGGCTGCCTCTGGTCGTGCACAGCCGCGATGCCGACCGGGACATGGCGCAGACGCTGGAGGACGCCTGGCGTGAAGGACCGTTTCCCGGCGTGATGCACTGTTTCACCGGCGGCGGCGAGCTGGCGGAACGTGCGCTGGCGATCGGCTTCTACATCTCGCTTGCCGGGATCCTGACCTTCCGGTCGGCCGACGCCCTGCGCGACGTGGTGCGGATGGTGCCGATGGACCGGCTCCTGGTCGAGACCGACGCTCCGTTCCTGGCTCCGGTGCCCAATCGCGGCAAGCGCAACGAGCCGGCATTCGTGCGACACACGCTTGCGGCCCTGGCCGGGGTCAAGGAGGTTTCGGAAGAGCACATGGCGGCCCGAACCACGGCGAACTTCCACGCACTGTTCTCCCGCATACCCGAGCTGGGCAGCGGCGCAACGGCCGCATGAAGGTCACGATTCTCGGATGCGGGGCCTCGATCGGTGTTCCCGTCCTGGGCAACGACTGGGGACGGTGCAACCCGGATGACCCGAGGAACCGTCGACGGCGCTGCTCGATCCTGGTCGAGAACCAGGGGTTCGTGCTGCTGATCGACACTTCGCCGGACATGCGCGAGCAGCTGCTCGCGGCCGACGTCCGACGGATCGATGCGGTCCTCTACACCCATGGACATGCGGACCATACCCACGGTGTGGACGACCTGCGTGCGCTGTCCTGGCGCATGCGGCAACCGATTGATATCCACGCGGATGCCGCGACCCTCGCAATGCTGCACCAGCGGTTCGGCTACATGTTCTCCGCATCACCCGAGAGCCCGCCGCATTTCCGTCCTCCATTGGTTGCCCACGAGATCGGCGACGAGCCGTTCGAGCTCGCCGGCATGACCATCCGGCCGATCCGCCAGGACCACGGCAGCAGCGGAACCAGTCTCGGGTTCCTGTTCGAGGACAGGTTTGCCTACTCGACCGATGTTGCGGCCATGACCGAGGACGATCTCGCGCGGTTGCGCGGGCTCGACCTGTGGATCGTCGACTGCCTGCGCGAGGAGCCCTCGGCGGCGCACGCGAACCTTGCGCTCGCGCTGTCGTGGATCAGGGCGGCGCGGCCCGGGCAGGCGTACCTCACGCACATGGCGGCCGACCTTGACTACGAGTGGGTCGCGGCGCGGTGTCCAGAGGGTGTCGCGCCCGCGCATGACGGCCTGGTACTGGAGGTCTGATGACGAACTGTGCTATAATTTCCCATAATATACCTTATGCGACTTTTTGCCGTCAGCACTCCAGGACCCGCACGCCCTTCGCCACGCACGCCCCTGCCTCCGGAAGCCTCCATGCCCGATGACCCGTCTTCCGCCGTCGACCGTCTTCTCGAGATCATGGCCCGACTGCGCTCGCCGGATGGCGGCTGCCCGTGGGATCTCGAGCAGACCTACGCCACCATTGCCCCTTACACCATCGAGGAAGCCTACGAGGTTGCCGGAGCGATTGCCGACAACGACTTCGGGGCGTTGCGCGATGAACTCGGCGACCTGCTGCTTCAGGTCGTCTACCACGCGCGAATGGCGGAAGAAGACGGACACTTCACCTTTGCCGACGTCGCTCACGGCATCGCCGCCAAGATGGTCGCGAGACACCCGCATGTCTTCGGTCCGCAGGCCGGTGCTTCCCTCCCCCCCGGCGCCTGGGAGGCAGGAAAGGCAGCTGAACGCGCGGCCCGTGCCCGCGAGGACGGACGCGAGGACGGTGCGCTCGACGGGATCAGCCGGGCGCTGCCCGCGCTTGCGCGGGCGTTGAAGTTGCAGCGGCGGGCCGCCCGGGTCGGTTTCGACTGGACCGATCCGGAACAAGTTGGCGCCAAGGTACTCGAGGAATTCGACGAGGTGCGCGCCGCAACCGGAGCCGACGAGCGGGAAGCCGAGATCGGCGACCTGCTGTTCGCCGTCATCAACCTCGCCCGTCATCTCGGTGTCGATCCGGAAGCAGCACTCGCGGGGACCAACCGCCGGTTCGAGCGCCGGTTCCGCGAGGTGGAACGGATGCTGCGCGGCGAACTCGGCATCGGACCGGGGGACGCGACACTCGAACAAATGGAAACGCGCTGGACCATCGCCAAAGAATCTCATTGACCACGGTTGTGCAGGTGGCGTAGCGAACGCCTGAAGTGACGTCATGGATCCTTCAGGGGAGAATGGCCAATGTCTGCGTGCGTCTTCATTGATGGCGAAGCCGGTACCACCGGACTGCAGATCAGCGAGCGGCTTTCCGCCCGGCGCGATCTTTCGCTGATTCATCTCGATGACACCGAGCGCAAGGACAGGCAGGCTCGCCGCCGCGCCCTCAATGATGCCGACGTTGCGATTCTCTGCCTTCCCGACGATGCGGCGCGCGAAGCGGCCGGTCTGGTCGACAATGACCGGACCCGGCTCATCGACGCCTCTACGGCGCACCGGACCGCGCCCGGGTGGACCTATGGCTTTCCCGAGCTGGTGGCAGGCCAGGAGGAACTGATCCGCAACTCGACCCGGATCTCGAACCCCGGCTGTTACGCGACAGCAGCCATCGCCATGCTGCGCCCGCTGGTGGATGCGGGACTGCTGCCGGCTGACCACCCGGTGACCATCAATGCCGTCTCCGGCTATTCGGGCGGCGGCAAGTCACTCATCGAACGGTTCGAGGGAGCGGATGCCGAGCGGACGCCCACGTTCTACGCCTACGGGCTCACGCTCGCGCACAAGCATCTGGCCGAGATCCAGACCCATTCACGGCTTGCGCACCCTCCCCTGTTCGTCCCGTCCGTCGCCCGGTTCCGCCAGGGCATGCTGGTGCAGATCCCGCTCAGGCTGGATGCCATGGCCGGGCAGCCGCAGGCGGCCGCGTTCCAGGAGTGCCTTGCGGAGCACTACGAGCGCCGCGGCAACAGCGGGTTTGTCGAGGTGGCGCCGCTCGCGCACGCGGGCGCCGAAGCAACGCTTGATCCGCAGGAACTGAACGGGACCAACCGCCTCCTGATCCGCCTGTTCGCCCGGCCCGACTGCGGTCTGTGCCTGCTTACCGCCACGCTCGACAACCTCGGCAAGGGAGCGTCGGGAGCAGCGGTCCAGACCCTGAACCTGGTGCTCGGACTCGACCCGGCAACCGGTTTCAACCAGGCAATGGCGGCCTGATCCCGTCAAGCAGGCCATCGCGCAGCGCAAGCCAGCCGGACCGGCCGGGAGCCGCCAGCAGGCCCCCGGCGAGTTCCGAGGGACGGTAGTCACGCCCGTCAAACCGGGCGTGCACGCCGCCCGCCTCGCTGTGGATCAGGCATCCGGCCGCGTGGTCCCACGGCATGTTCTTGCCGTGGATGACGAAATGCGCCGTCCCGTCGGCCAGGCGCAGATACTCGTGGCCGGCACAGCCCAGACGGTAGTGGCGGCCAACGGCAGCATCGGCCCTTTCGCGCACCACGACCCGGCCCTCGGTCCCGAGGAAGCGTAGATTGAGCGCGCCCGACATGTCAGCGGCCGGCACGTCGGCCGCGGCTTCGAGCCGAACCGGGACCGAACCATCGTAGGCATACCGCCACGCTCCTCCGCCGGCCCAGGCCGCGGTCCAGGTCTCACCCAGAGGGTCGAGAATGACGCCGAGTTCGGTCCGGTCACCCCGGACCAGCGCAACCATGACGCAGAAGTGCCGACCGCCCTTCGCGAAGTTGAGCGTGCCGTCGACCGGATCGACCACCCAGACCGGACGTGCCGGATCGCACAGCAGTTCCAGTATCGCGGGGTTTTCCTCCGCCGCCTCCTCGCCGATCACCGCTGATCCGGCGACAAGATCGCGAAGCGCCGGTGTCATGCGCCGCTCGGACTCGATGTCGGCAATGGTCACGAGATCCCTCGGACCGGTCTTCTCGCGCACCTCGTCCGAGGCCAGCGAACGGTAGCGCGGCATGATCACGGCATCAGCGGTCTCGCGCATGATCGCCGCCACCCGGGTAGCGAGCTCACGACCCGTCATCACCGTGATCCTGCCCGCAGACGCACCACGGGGCCGCAGGCAATTCCTGCGGCCCCGTAAGAGATACGCGTCGGGCCTGTCGGGGGCACGTCAGAAGCCCATGCCACCGCCCATGCCACCCATGCCGCCCATGTCACCCATGTCCGGCATGCCGCCGCCAGCGCCGGGCTTATCGGGAACCTCCGCGACCATGGCCTCGGTGGTGACCAGAAGTCCGGCGATCGAGCTCGCGTCCTGCAGCGCCGTGCGCACGACCTTGGTCGGGTCGATGATCCCGGTATCGATCATGTCGACATAGGTCGCGGACTGGGCATCGAAACCGCGCCGGCCATCGTCACTCTCGAGCAGCTTGCCGATCACGATCGAGCCGTCCTCGCCGGCGTTCTCGACGATCTGGCGCGCCGGGGCCTGCAGGGCGCGACGAACAATCGTGATACCGACACGCTGATCCTCGTTGTCGGGTTTCACGTCGTCCAGCACCCGACTGGCGTAGAGCAGCGCCGAGCCACCGCCGGGCACGATTCCCTCCTCGACCGCGGCGCGCGTGGCATTGACAGCGTCGTCGACCCGGTCCTTGCGCTCCTTCACCTCGACTTCGGTGCTACCACCGACCCGGATCACCGCAACGCCACCGGCGAGCTTGGCAAGACGCTCCTGCAGCTTCTCGCGATCATAGTCCGAGGTGGTGTCCTCGATCTGGGCCTTGATCTGCGCGCAGCGCGCCTCGATGTCGGTCTCCGCACCGGCACCGTCGACGATGGTGGTCTCTTCCTTGGTAATCGAAATCCGCTTCGCGGTCCCGAGCATGTCAAGACCGACATTCTCGAGCTGGATTCCGAGGTCCTCGGACAGCATCTGGCCGTTGGTGAGGATCGCGATGTCCTCAAGCATTGCCTTGCGGCGATCACCGAATCCGGGCGCCTTCACCGCCGCCACCTTCAGGCCGCCACGCAGCTTGTTGACGACCAGGGTTGCCAGCGCCTCGCCTTCGACATCCTCAGCAATGATGAGCAGCGGCCGGCTGGACCGGGCCGTTGCCTCGAGTACCGGGAGGAGCGGCTGCAGGCTCGAGATCTTCTTCTCGTGGACAAGGATATACGGGTTCTCCAGCTCGCAGATCATCTTCTCGGCATCGGTGATGAAGTACGGCGAGAGATAGCCACGATCGAACTGCATTCCCTCGACCACGTCGAGTTCGGTTCCGAGCGACTTGGCCTCCTCGACGGTGATCACGCCCTCGTTGCCGACCTTCTCCATGGCCTCGGCAATGAGCGACCCGATGTCGCTGTCACCATTCGCGGAGATGGTTCCGACCTGTGCAATCTCGGCCGAGGTGTTGATTCTCGTCGACCGGTTCTCGAGCTCGTTGGCCACGGCCGCCGCGGCCCGGTCGATACCCCGCTTCAGGTCCATCGGGTTCATGCCAGCGGCAACGGCGCGGATTCCGCCGCGAACGATCGCCTGGGCCAGAACCGTCGCCGTGGTGGTTCCGTCCCCGGCCATGTCTGAGGTCTTGGACGCCACCTCGCGCAGCATCTGCGCCCCCATGTTCTCGAACTTGTCGGACAGCTCGATCTCCTTGGCGACCGAAACCCCGTCCTTGGTAATGCGTGGTGCGCCAAACGCCTTGTCGATCACCACGTTGCGGCCCTTCGGCCCCAGGGTCACCCGCACCGCGTCGGCAAGCGTGTCGACGCCGGCCATCATCCGGGATCGGGCATCGGTCTCGAATTTCACATCCTTCGCTGCCATCGTCTGGCCTCCTTGAGAAGTTGTGCAAGCGTACCGCGGACGGTCAGTCCAGCACGCCCATGACGTCTGACTCGCGCATGATCAGCAGGTCCTGGCCGTCGAGCTTCACCTCGGTGCCGGACCATTTGCCGTACAGCACGATGTCGCCCTTCTTCAGCTCCATCGCCAGGCGCTCGCCGGCCTCGTTGCGGCTGCCCGGGCCCACCGCGACGATCTTGCCCTGCATGGGCTTTTCCTTGGCGGTGTCGGGAATGATGATGCCGCCGGCGGTGGTGCTCTCGTTGTCGAGCGCCTCGACGACGACACGGTCGTGCAGGGGTCGGAATGACATGGACACTCCCCATCTGATGGTGAGACGGTTCAAGGTGCGCCCCTATTAGCACTCTCAACCAATGAGTGCCAGCCTGATTGTGCCCTGCAGCAAACGAGGATCCGTCGATGTCCGCACATGACCCGCTGTTCGATTTCACGGCACGGACCGTGCTCGTTACCGGCGGAAGCCGGGGTCTCGGGCGAGAGACCGTCCGTGCCTTCGCCGCGCGCGGTGCCGACACGGTCATCGTGTCACGCCGGCTCGACCGCTGCGCGGAGGTGGCGGGCGAGGTCGAGGCCATGGGCCGGCGTGCGTGGCCAATCGCCTGCAACGTGTCCGACTGGACCGCGGTCGACGCCCTTGTCAACGAGATTCGGGGCCGTGTCGGTCCGATCGACATCCTGGTCAACAACGCCGGCGCATCCCCGCTTGCGCCCTCCTCGCTCGAGACATCCGAGGCGCTGTTCGACAAGGTGGTCGCCCTCAATTTCAAGGGCCCGTTCAGGCTCACCGCCCTGCTGGGCACGGAGATGGCGGCCGGGCGCGGCGGAGCGATCGTCAATGTCTCCAGCCTTGGAGCCATACGGCCCCTGCCCGTCTACGCGCCCTACGCCGGGGCCAAGGCGGCACTGAACGCGGTCACAGAAGCCTTTGCCCGCGAGCTTGCACCGAAGGTCCGGGTCAATGCGGTCATGCCCGGCAGGTTTCTCACCGACATCTCGCACGCCTGGAGCGACGAGGTGCGCGAGAACCGGACCGTCGCACTGGAACGAAGCGGCCTGCCTCGCGAGATCGTCACTGCCATCCTGTACCTCGCGTCGGATGCTTCTTCATTCACGACCGGCTCGGTGATCCGGGTCGATGGCGGCGCGCCCTGAACCATCAACCTGGTGGCGGCTTCCGGAGCGCCGGTTCGGTCCCCTTCCCGGCGAGTTTGCCGCGCGCATCGCGGCGGCGAGCACCTCACAACTCGAGCGGTGGCTGGAGGCGGTTCCTGACGCCCCCCCACCTGCGAGGCAGTGTTTCACGCCGACAAGGCGCACTGAGCGCCACACCCACGGTGACTGGAGCCGGAGCCGCGGGGACGAGGTTGAGGTGGGGCACCGTCCGGGCAGTACGACAATCCGGGTGAGATTCCCGTCGGCAATGCGGACAGGGTCCCGGTTTGCAACGCGAGTTCGCGGCTGTCTTCGGGTCCTGACAAGTGCGCAGCACCAGACGGTTCACCGACAGGCTGATGTAGCGGTCGTCGCGTACAATCAACGACCAGTCCGTTCGGGACGATGGCGTGGAGAAATCCGGGCGCGCACGGGTTCCGGAAAACGCATGAGCCCGTCTCGTCCCGAACTGCCGGACATCAATTCCGTGGCACTGCCGCGGACGACGGCCAGACGACACCAGGGGTGGAAACAGGTGCGTGCCACGACGGTGGTCACGTACAGACCGGCTTCGAGGCCGAGCCCGGCGACAACGGGCTTGTCAGGGCCGTTCCGGCCTGTCATCGCAGTTTTCAAAGCGCAGCCTGCAGCTGTAATCCCGCGATTTTCCACACCGCCAACAGCAGGAGCCGTCAGTCGGCGGGCAGGCCGGCGGGCAACAGCTGACGAAGTCACCATGTGGATCTCCATCCCCTCTTCGGCCGGTACCCGGCCGTTTCCGTACAGTCGGGGCGGAGCCGCGACCGCATCGAGGTCAGTCGGAACCTGAATGCAGGTGGAACCGGGGACGCCCGATTGTCTGCAGCCGTTCAGCGAACACACCCACGCCGCCGACCTCATCAGGGAACAGGGCCGGTAGCCGCCTGCGACCGCTCGACCCTGTCACCGGGGTCCGGGCGGGTGCGGCATCCACGAGGCACGGAGAACATCGTGATGCACCACGCCTACGAACGCATGTCCCGGCTCCAGCGACAGACCAGGCGCGTTGCCACGGCGGACGCCGCAAGGCAGACCACGAGGAACGGGCCCGCCGGCAGATCCCACAGACCGGCCAGCAGGATCGCGACGACGACCGCAACGGCGCCGCTTGCGAGCGCACGGGCGAGACTGTAGCCCTCCCCCCGTCGCGCGGCGAGGGCCGGAAGTATCAGGCTCGCGAACACGACGTACACTCCGACCAGTTGCATCGAGGCGGTGATCACGAAAGCGAACAGCAGGAAGAAGCCGGTGCCGGTACGAAGGCGCGGTGTACACAGCCACAGGAAAACAAAGATGCCGTAGACCGGCAGGAATGCTGCTATGTCGACCCAGGTGACAAACAGCAGGTGGCCGGAAAGCACATGCCGCAGCATCTCGCCGCCTGTCGGATGTCCGGCGAGAGCCAGCAGGGCCAGGCATGAGGCGACGATGAAACAGCTCCCGATCACGGCTTCCTGTTCATCGGGAGTCACGCGTTCGATCCAGCGAAAGAACACAGCCACCGCAAGTCCCGCGCCGAAGGCGATCGCCTGATGCTCGATCCAGAGTGGTTCGGCCAGCCAGAGGCTGGAAAGGATGACGGCAAGGCCCACGACCTGCGCCGTTGCCAGGTCGATGAACACGATCCCGCGTCTGAGTACCTCTATTCCAAGCGGTGCGTGCGCTGCTGTAACAAGCAGTCCGGCACAGAAGCCGGGGGCCAGGATTTCCAGCAGTTCAGGATTGATGATCGTTGTTCTCCAACGGGTTCGGGGTCATTGCGACGCCGGCAACACCTCACTGCTTCCTCGCCCGTTGCCGACCGCGGCCGGATGCCCCGTTCCCGCACGGTTGCTCCGTCGAGGAGTGCGGCGAACGCGGCATGGTGGTCGCTGTCGCGGACCGCGGCGCATCACTCCTGGCGAACGGTGATCGATCGCACGAAGCCATAAGGGAAGCATACCCTGAACGGGATTGGCGCGGACCGCTGCCTTGCGGGATGCACAATCGGCACGCGGGCCAACAATCGGGAGAGTGCCCGCGGACCATGTTCTTTGCCATGTCCGGGCCCGGGACACGCGTCAGCGCGAGGCTGACATCGTGAGGGAGCCGGCACCGGATGTCGCGTCCGTTGCCGCGGGGCGCAGGCATCTTCGACCTCACATCCGGATCTGGCCAGGAAGAAGACGCCCTGGTCCGGGGTCCGGAACAACCCGGCAATCATGGTCAGCCCCTGGCGCCTTCCAGCAGTTCCAGAGTGACATCGAACAGGCTGAACAAATCGTCGACCCCTTCCCGTCCGCCAACCGTAAACGGCAACTCGACCACCGGAACTCCGCTTCGTGCCGACACCCATTCCGCCGCATCCCTCGGATCGAACGGTGTCAGGAGAATGGCGTCGGCATCGCTGGATGACACCCGGTCAAGCACCTGCGCGAGGTGGGACGCCGTCGGCGAAACCCCCGGCAGGACTTCAAGTGCGATGACGCGGTCAAGTCCGATCCACTGCAGAAGGTATGGCCACGACGTGTGATGGACGATGACCTTCATTCCCTGCAGCTTCTCCGCTCGCGACCGCCAGGTCGCCCTCGCCTTGTCCCAGCGGGCTGTAAAGTCGGCATGCCTGCTGTGATACCCGTCAGCATTGTCCGGATCAATCAACACCAGCCGCTCGGTCAGGATCCGCGCAAGTATCCCGATGTTCTCCGGATCGAGATGAACATGCGGATTGCCTGCCGGATGCACGTGGCCGTGGCTGCGGTCCAGGTTATCGGGCACCTCCAGCATCCTGACGTAGTCCGACGCCATGATGTTCCCTGGCTGGCCATGCTGAACGACGAGTCGGGCGCCGCGTTTCAACAGGACGGGAAGCCATCCCGCCTCGAGATCGGCACCGCTGCAGAACAGGATGTCCGCCCGCCGGATCTGCGCGATGAGACCGGGGCGGGCGCGGATATAGTGCGCGTCCTGCCGGGCGTGCGTCGCCGAATGCACGACAACATCACTCCCGCCGATCTCGCGGGCGATCGCCGCCCACTCGGGTTCACACGCCAGGATACGGGTCTCGGCGGTTGCGGACGCGGGCAACGCCACTGACAGAATGCCCGCAATCAGCACGCTCAAGGCGAAACGATACATCCTGCCCATCATCAGACTGCCCTTCATCAGAAGCTGTGTGCTCCGTGGGCACCAAGGCTCATGATGTATTGCAGCATGACCTGGTTATCGTCTTCCTGCTCGTACAGGTTTTCGCGGTTGTACTGCAGTCGTACCCGTCCGAACTCGCTGCTCGACCAGTCCACCATGGCGCTGAATGCCGAATGATCTTCTTCCGCCTCGGCATCCTTGGGCATTTCCAGCCGGGCGTACCGGGCGCCGGCCCGCCACTGTGGCGAGAACTTGTACACGCCCTGGACGTACCATCCGGAGGAGCCGCCATCGAGATCGAGGACCACGTCTTCTGTCTCGACATGGCAGGTATGCGGATCGTCCGGATCCTCACATGTCTCGTGCTCTTCGTGCAGGGTGTAGAGCCCTGATTCCACGCGCCAGAAATACTCGCCCTGGAGAATCAGTTCACTTTCGCGCGGATTGCCTGTCGGCGCCCAGGTGTACCTGACATCCAGAGCCACCAGACGGGTGTTTCCGGTGAATGCGCCACCGGTGAAGAAGTCGGCAAGGTGCTCGTGTTCCTCTTCCTCGTGGTCGTCGTCGTCATCGTCGTGAAGACCGAGGTGATCGTCATCGTGATCGTGATCATGGTCGTCATCATGATCGTCGTCGTGACCGGGATCGTCATCGTGACCGGGATCGCCATGATCATCGTGGACATCGTCATGAACGTGGACACCACCCATTCTGTCGTGCGCCCTGCCATTCAGTATGGAAGCCCCCACTCGCCACGCTCCGTCGCGACCGGCGTCACCACCAATCCTGCCGTAGGCCGACCATGCTTCCACTCCGCTGTCGGAGCCACCGAACGGCATGTCGTCACCACGGAAAACACCTCCTCCGAACTCGGCAAACATGTCCGTGGGCAGCACGAGCGACATCTCGACACCGTCGTCATTGAACGCGCCGTCGAGGTAGGCCCGGTACGGAAGCGGACGGTCCGCAAAGTCGTCGGCATGGGCATGGAACTCGTTCAGGTACCCGAAAGTCCACAAGGCGCGGCCGGCGGTCAGCTGAAATCCGTCCATGATGCCGATCCCGGGAAGGGTACGGACATAGGCTTCCTCCAGTTCCAGTTCGACCGGTTCACCGGGGTGCACCCCGAGACCCAGCGTCAGGTTGCCCATGAACTTGTCGTCAATGCTGCCGTTCATCACGAGTTCGCTGTGTCCGAGCGACAACCCGCTCGGGGTACGGCCGGACTCATGACCGGCCGGATAACCCGCGAGTTCCGACTCGTCGGCCGAGTGGTTGGCGACCCTGCCATCCAGAACGAGGCTAATCGACGGATTGAATGCGTTGTCCTGATGCGGCGGGTCAGAATGGTCCCGCGCGTGTGGCTCATCCTCATGCTCGTCTTCATGCGACTCGTGCTTGAGCGCCTCGAGCTGGGATTCAAGGGTGGAGATCCGGTCCTCGTACTGTCGCTTCAGGGTCTCCAGTTCCGCCCGGATGGCTTCGACCGTCGTTCCCGACTGAGCATGAGTGTCCGGAGCGGACAACACGATCAGCATTCCGAACACCATGCATACTGTCAGTCTTGCAGCACCAAACATCTCTTGTCCTCATGCTCTCGCACTGGTTCCGGCGAACACGGTATTCGCCTCGGGGCCCGTTCGTACTGGCGCGCGCGGTCTCGTCACCGCCGGGCAGGACACGCTGGCGGCCGGGTGTGCTCGACCCCACCACATCGGGGAACGGTAGCCGCGCCGGCGCCGGTCACGCACCTGTGTTACAATATATCATAATGGCACAGGAGAAACCGGACAAGCGCCGCAACATGGTGCATGCCCCCTGTGCGCATTTTCGTTATCCGGCATGGTCTTGCGACCGCGCCTTTCCGGAAACCCCGAAGGGTCAGCCGGCGGCGTGAACCAGGAAGCGGCGATCAAATCGACCGGCGTCGACCGGCGAAAGCATGACCTGGATCTCCACCCCGTCTTCCGTCCACTCCTGGGCCATCACCCGGCCATGCCGGTGCAGCCAGGCCAGGGCCGCGCCCTCGCCGGGATCGAGACGGTAGTGCAGGCAGAGGTCGGCGCGGCCCAGCATCTGCTCGATCCTCTCGACGAGCACCGAGCACCCCTCCCCGGTCGCCGCCGAGACCGCGACCCTGTCACCGGTACCCCGTTCGAAGAGCGCGTGGCGCTGCGCCTCGTCGAGAAGGTCAATCTTGTTGAATACCTCGATCATCGCAGTCGAATGCCCGACAATCCCGAGTTCCGCGAGGACCTGCTCGACGTCGGCTCGCTGCTGTTCGTGCTCGGGATGGCTCAGGTCGCGCACATGGATGACCACGTCCGCCTCGAGCACCTCCTCGAGCGTCGCCCGGAACGCGGCGATCAGGTGGGTCGGCAATTCGGAAATGAAGCCCACCGTATCGGACAGGATCGCGTCTCGCCCGGACGGCAGGCCGATCCTTCGCATGGTCGGATCGAGGGTCGCAAACAGCATGTCCCGCGCCATCACCGCCGATCCTGTCAGCCGATTGAACAGGGTTGACTTGCCGGCATTGGTGTAGCCGACAAGCGCGATCACCGGTGTCGGCCCCTTCTGTCGCGCCGAGCGGTGCAGACCACGAGTGCGGACGACTTCGGACAGCTCGCGGCCGAGCTGCGCAATCCGGTCATCAAGCTGCCTGCGGTCAAGCTCGATCTGCCGTTCTCCGGGACCACCCAGGAACCCGGCGCCGCCGCGCTGGCGTTCGAGATGGGTCCAGGACCGGACCAGGCGGCTGCGCTGGTAGGTCAGCGCTGCCAGCTCCACCTGCAGCCGACCCTCGTGGGTGCGGGCCCGGGCACCGAAGATCTCCAGGATCAGTGCCGTTCGGTCGATGACCTTGCAGAACCAGGCAACCTCGAGCGAACGCTGCTGCACCGGCGAAAGCGGCGCATTCACGATGGCGAGTTCCACGCCGTGTTCTTCGACAATCTCGTGGGTCCGCTCGACGACGCCCTGTCCGAACAGCGTGGCGGGACGCTGACGCGACACCCTGATGATCTCCCGGTGAACGAGTTCGAGGTCAAGCGCCGAGGCGAGTCCGACCACCTCGTCGAGACGGCCCTCCGGCGTCCGGCCGTCGGGCAATGCGGAGGAAAGGACGGGATGAACGACGAGCGCACGCGTGCGGCCGTCGGGGAAGACGCCGCCCCTCATGCCTCGGACAGCATCAAGTGTCGGTCTCTCTGTCGAATCCGAGCCGAACCGGCTGAGACGGCATGATGGTGGCGATGGCATGCTTGTAGACCAGTTGCGATGTCGCGTCTCGCCGCAGCAGCAACGAGAAATTGTCGAACGAGGTCACCATGCCCTGCAGCTTCACGCCGTTCATGAGAAAGATGGTGACCGGAATCTTCTCCCTGCGCAGCACGTTGAGGAACGTTTCCTGCAGGTTCTGAGATCTTTCGCTTGCCATGAACCCGACTTTCCATCTTGCAGCGACTCAGGGTCCCAGGCGTCAGGCACGCTCACACGCACTCGAGGAACGCGGCCTGCAGGTCAGCCCTGCACGCAAAGATGTGCCGCGGCTGCCACTTGCCGAGGTCGGCATGGCAGATAACGCCACCCTGAATGAGAATGGGGATGCATCTTGCCAGATGCGCGCACTGCAAGTCGACCGCCGAATCTCCGACGAACCAGACCCCCGGGCCCGGTTCGACACCGGTACCCGCCAGTGCCAGTCGGACCGGTGCGATGTCGGGCTTGTCGGCCTCGGCATCGGCCGCGCCGACGAGGCGAATGAAACGGTCGGTCCAGCCCAGCCTCTCGGCCTCGACCCGCAGGTGGCGGCCGTTCTTGTTGGAGACCACGCCTACCGGCACACCGTGCCGCCCGAGAACCTCGAGCAGTTCGGCAGCTCCCGGCAGCGGGCGGACCGCATCGGCGTGGATCGCGTCAAGCTCGCGGTAGAACATCGCGAGCGCTTCGCGATCACGGTCCGCGAACAGTTGGCGGAACGCATCCCGCGCCGACGCGGTGGCACGTCGGCGAACTTCGTCCTCGCTCCATTCAGCGTGCCCCATGGCAACCAGGGTGGTATTGAGAGCCTGGGCGATCGCACCCCAGTTGTCGACCAGGGTGCTGTCCCAGTCGAACAGCACCGCGCCGGGGCGACGAAGCCGCGTTTCACATTCACGCCGGGCTGTCATGTACCGGCCCCCCGGGCATGGTCCATGTAGGCGTCAAACAGCTGCAGGGTGAAGGAGCCGGCGCGGCCGTTGCCGATTACCCTGTCATCGATCCGGGTCACGGGCTTGACGAAGGATGTGGCCGAGGTAAGGAACGCCTCGCGGGCGGACTGCGCTTCCTCCACGGTAAACGGGCGCTCCTCGAACTCGAGCCCGTTCATCCGTGCAATCGCCAGAACGCGCGCCCGCGTCACTCCGGCAAGGATGGCCTGGCTGGTGTCGCGCGTGACCAGGGCTCCCTCCCCGGTCACGATCCAGGCATTGGTGGAGGTTCCCTCGGTCACGGTTCCGTCGTCCGCCACCAGCCACGCCTCGCCGGCACCGGCCTCGCGGGCCTGTTGCTTGCCGAGCACGCTGGGGACAAGGGCAATGGTCTTGATGTCGCACCGTTCCCAGCGAATGTCCGGGATGGTGATCACCCCGATGCCCTTCTCGCTGGTCTCGCGATCGGGAAGGGCCAGGCGCTTTGCCGTCACCACCAGGGCGGGGGGTGTGGCGGCATCCGGGAACGGATGGTCCCGACGCGCAACACCGCGGGTGACCTGCAGATAGAGCAACCCGTCGTGCAGCCGGTTGCGACGCAGGACCTCGCGCAGGACCAGTCGGAGCGGCGCGCGCGCCATAGGCGGTTCAATCCGCATTTCGCGCAGTGACCGGTCCATCCGGTCGAGATGCGGTTCCTCGTCAACCAGACGACCGCCGCAGACCAGCACCACCTCGTAGATGCCGTCGGCAAACTGGTAGCCCCGGTCCTCGACGTGAACACTCGCCTCACGGTGCGGGCGGTACGTCCCGTTGACGTAGGCGATCCGTGACATGCCGGTTCCCTTCGACTGTTCCACTACAGACCTGCGGGTCCGCGCGGTCACTGTCCCGCCTGCACGGGTGCCGCGTCAACCGCCGGAAACGGCATGCCCCGGGGTCACAGTGGCGAGCACGAGGTGTTCGCGCACCCGCCGCTGTTCGTCCCGCCCCGCCGCGGGTCGCCACCAGCATGGGCGGGCCGCACGGTCGATACGGGGAACGCGTTCAGCTGTTCTTCCAGGTCGGAGCAACACCCGAAGATTGCCTGTCGACGTGGCGTGAGGGATACGCCGGACCACGAAGCGCACTGTCAGGAAACCCGCTGATCCCGCGCGAGATGCCGGATGTTCCCCGGGGAAAATCCGGCGCACGACAGCTTGACCACGGCAAGCACGAGCCGGGGGCTGCCCTGAAGGCGGACGCTCGTTTGACAGGCCGGTTCGATGCACGGTTCGAGTTCAACTCCCTTCGACCACGGCCCGGGAAATCTGTCATGATCCCGCCTCCCGGAACACGGTCCGACCCGGGCCATCGGAGAAGGATACGGTGGCGGATGGGCGATTCGTTGCCGGGACCCGGGGTCAGATGCGGTTCATGGACACGTGAGGGGTGACAGCAGGGATCATGGCGCCGGATCGAGCCACCGAACTGTTTTTCGAGCTGTTCAGCGGGCTGCCCAGGCTGGCGCCGGGAAGCACCGCGGGCACGCGGCGCGCACTCGGGCTCATACCGGGGATCAGGCCGCGGACGCGCGTGCTCGATATCGGATGCGGAACCGGCGCCCAGAGCCTGACGCTGGCGCAGAGCTCACCGTCGCGCATCATCGCCGTCGACAACCATCCACCATATATCGACTGTCTGAACCGCGAGGCACGCCGGCTGGGCATTGCGGACCGGCTGCAAGCGCGTGTGGCGGACATGCGCAGTCTCGACTTCGCGGACGGGTCCTTCGACCTGATCTGGTGCGAGGGCGCCATTTACAACATGGGTGTCGAGACCGCCCTGCGAGACTGGCGCAGGCTTCTGCGGTGCAACGGTCACGTGGCGCTGACGGAGGTATGCTGGCGCAGGCGCGAACCGCCCGCGGAGTGCGCAGCGTTCTGGAGCCAGGAGTATCCCGCGATCCGCCAGGTGTCCGCGCTGCTGGAAACCGTCATGGAGTGCGGCTACGAGGTCGCGGGGCACTTCCCGCTTCCCGAGTCCGCGTGGTGGGACGACTACTACCGGCCCCTTCAGGACAACGTGACAGCATTCCGCGAACGTCACCGCGGGGCGGCGGACGCGCAGGAACTGGCGGACCGCTGCCAGCACGAGATTGACATCTGGCGTGCTTACTCGGAGTTCTACGGCTACGAGTTCCTCGTGCTGCGTTCCCATTGATGCCTGCGGGAACGGCGCCTCGCTGAAGCCAGGGTCGTTCAAACACTTCCGAGAGCGACTGCACGCCCCGCGTCGGCCCTGATGTCCCGGAGATTGCGTTGCAATCCGGGGCATCGTGGAGCGGGCAGACAGCACCCGGCGACAGACCGGACACCCACCGAATCGGCATGTCGGTATTGTTCGGCGGTCATGCCGCTCGAGAGAGGCACCCGGCAACAATTCAGGACTCTGGCCGCGGGCTTCCGGATGACAGGGAAATGTCGCTCGACTTCAGGTGCAGATCGCGCTGTGGGAAAGGGATTTCGATACCGTGCTCGTGGAACAGGTCCCATACGCGGAGCAGAACCTCGCTGACGACATTGGAGCGGCCTTCGGAAGGGTCGTCGATCCAGATACGTATCTCGAGATCGACCGAACTGTCGCCGAAGCCCCTGAGCAGGCATTGCGGCGGCGGGTCGTCCAGGACCCGGGAAATGCCGGCCGGTGCCTCGCGGCACAGATGCATCGCGAGACGCACATCGGAGTTGTAGGAAATGCCGACCGGGATGTAGAGCCGTACCGCCCTGTCGCTGTGCGACCAGTTCTCCACCCGCTGCGTGATCAGTTCCTCGTTCGGGATCAGGTATTCGATGCCATCGCGCGTCCGGACCGCCGTGTATCGCGCACCGAGCGAGGAAACCCAGCCGTAGGTCCCGCCGACCGCGATGACGTCGTTCGGCTTGATCGACTTGTCCATCAGCAGCAGGAGCCCGCTTACCAGGTTGGAAACGACCTTTTGCAGGCCTATCCCGACCCCGATCCCCAGCGCCCCGCCGAACACCGTGAGCGCCGTAAAGTCGATCCCCAGACTGCCGAGTGCGACCAGGACGGCGAAGGTCACAAGCGCGATCCTGCCGATCTTGGCAATCAGCACCTGAACCGAGGGCGTCAGGCTGTCCGATCGCTTGATGCTCCGCTCCAGCGCGTTCGACAGCGCATGCACCACCCACAGCAGGACACCGAGCACCACGGAGCCCTTCACCAGGGAAAGCAGCGAAATCCGCACCTGTCCGAAGGTCATGCCGACACTGTCGAGCAGGTCGAGCGTGGCGTCGAACAGTCCAAGGGCGACCAGAGCGGCGAGAATCCACGCGAACCATGCGACCGACCGGGCCAGCAGTTCGTTTCCGATGAAGCCGGAGAGCAGACGGATCAGCACCCAGGCGCCGGCAAGGCTCGCTGCAATCTGCGTCAGGCGATGGCCGAACAGGGCGGTTTGCGACCCCGCCTCGACGGCGATCCACAGCAACAGCAGAACGACAGTAGGCGTGGAAAGCGCGGCGAGCCGGCCGAGGAAATTGCGGATCCCGGAGCGCAGGTCCAGGTGCTGCGTGGCGGACAGGATGAAGCGGCGAAGTCGCGGGCCCAGGAGCCGGCCCAACGCCAGCGCGAGCACGACCAGTCCGACCTGCACCGCGTTGTCGGGCGCCAGCACATGGGTATCGACCCAGGCTTCGAGACTGGCCCGGAGTTCGGGCAGTTTCAGTTCCTGGATGAACCGGTTCATCGCATCGACCTCGCCGGCCAATTCGGGGCAGGAACTCCGGGCACAAGGAACTCGATAGCCGCGGCGGCTGGAACGGCACAAAATTCCTCAGCTATGCGGCCACTCCGATTCAAACACGGCATTGGCACGGCCCGCAAGTTCGGGCGAAGTCGATTTTGCTCCTGCTTGTGTCGCGCTTTACGGCACGTCAGCCGCTCGCCACCGCGCGCGGCTTTGCAGCCTCCTCCTGCGACAGGAACACCGCGGGCACGCCGTCGCGGCGTTTCGCCCCGACCTAGCCGGCGTCGTCAGGAAGCCGGGGCACTCGACGCGACCCGAACCCGGGCGGGGTCCGATCCGTTACCGGACCGGGGTCGACACGATGCCCGATACCGGAACACTCCCCCACGAACGCCGAAGCGACGCTTTCATGTCTCGGGCCCGGTGCCGGGCTGCGGAACGGGTCCTGGTCACTGCTCGCGGCGCGCGCTTCCCGGTTCGGCGGGACGGACACGGGGAACCGTAAGGGGCCGGATCACCACTGCCGTACCGTTCGCGGAGCCAAGCATCAGCAGTCCGAGGCGATCCACCGGCACGCTGCCGGCCGGAACGTCGGCATCGGGCCTGATCCAGCCGCGAAGCGGGGCTGCGGCTCCAACCAGTTCCACGCGGTCCCCGCCGTCGAGACCGAGGGCGTGGATGTCCGCGGGGTTGAGCCGGACCTCGCGGCGCCGGCTCGGACCGGACGGGCTGTAGGGCGAGCCGTGGTCCGGAACGACGGTCAATCCGATCCGGGCGGCCCTCATGCGTTCGCGCAGGGTCTCGCTGGCCCGGCGATCGACTTCTCCCTTCGCACTCAGCACGACACCGTACATGTGCCGCGCCACATGCTCCGACACCAGGTCATCGCGGACATCGGCCGCCACTGTCTCGCAGTCACGATCAAGCGGGTCTCCGTAGCCCCCGCCACCGGCAGACTGCAGCACCACCGCGTCGCCGGCCTCGAGTACCTGGCCGCCGACCTTTCCCGGCGAGGCGAAGGTAAGGGTCGAGCCGTCCGCCCGCACTACGTAGCTTTCCACCACGCCGCCGGAGTCGCCGCCGAGGATGCCGAAAGGAGGCATGACCGCGCCGTCCGCAAGCAACGAGTACCGGGCCTCGCCGCGTGTCAGGCGCAGGGACCGGCGCATGCCGAGGCCACCCCGCCGGGTCCCCGGGCCGCCCGAGTCCAGCCCGAGCCGCGACCACTCGACCCGCAGAGGGTACCGGACCTCGAGTACTTCCGTCGGCTGCACGGTGCTGAGGTCGCCCCAGTCGATGGCTGCCATGGCGCTCGGACCGTCCGCCTCGGCGAACCCGCCGTTGCCGCCCGACGACCATTCGTAATGCACGTACTCGTTCCCGCCTGCCGGATCGATGCCGCCGATCAGGTTATGGAACGAGGTCCGGTGGATATCGGCCGACACCAGGTCGGGACATGCGCCCGACAGGGCCCCGAGCATGACGGCCACGACCCGCTTGCGGATCTCGCCATGGCTGCCCGCCGGCGCCGGGTGGGTCACGTTGACGATTGTCGCCGGCGGAGCGATGACCTCGACCGGCCGGAAGGATCCGTGGTTGAGCGCATGGCCCGGGTCGAGAACCGACTTCAGGGTTATCAGGACCGAGGCCGCCGATACCGCAAGGGTCGAATTGACCGGGGCTGAGACCTGCGGCGACACGCCCTTGAAATCGGCGGTGAGCCGGTCGCCGTCGATGGTCATGGTAATGGGCAGGAGAAGCGGGGTGAATCCGTCCGCCGTGAAGGTCTCGAGATAGTCCTCGTAGTAGTATTCCCCGTCCGGCAGGGTCCGGATTTTCTCGCGCATCCGTGCTTCGGAGCGATCGAGATTGCGTTCGACCGCAACCTGCAGGGTTTCCATCCCGTAACGCGCGACAAGCTCGTCGATGCGGCGCTCCGCCGTCCGGCACGCCGCGAGCCCGGAGTTGAAGTCACCGAGACGATCCGCGCGCACCCGCATGTTGCTGAGCAGGACTTCCATCAGCGCGTGGTTCAGGCGGCCGGCCTCGACGATCTTGACCGGCGGAATCCGGATCCCCTCCTGGTAGATCTCCGTCGCGGTCCCCGACATCGAACCGGGAACCGCACCGCCGACATCGGCCCAGTGTTCGCGGACCGCCGGCAGGAACACGAGGCGGCCGTCGCGGAAGATGGGGTAGACGATCGTGACGTCGTTCAGATGCGTTCCCTGGCGGTACGGATCGTTCATCATGATCACGTCGCCGACCGCGAGCGTGTCTCCGATCTCCGCCAGGGCCTCCTCGACCGACCAGGGAAGCGGCACCACGTGGCTGCCGATGTCCTCCGACTGCGCCACGACCTGGCCCGACGGATCGAACAGGCCGCAGGAAAAATCCCGCGCCTCGTGGATCGCGACCGACCGCGCTGTCCGGAACACGGTTGCCCGCATTTCGCGAACCACCGATATCAGGCCCTCGGTGATCACCTCGAGGGTGATCGGATCAATCTCGCGCATTACCGCTCCACTCGACCCAGCATCAGGCATCCGGTCGGCACCACCGAAGCGGTGAAGCCGGGAGGAACCAGGGTGGTGGCACCGGGTTCCTCGACGATGGCGGGGCCCTCCAGCCGCGTACCCGAGGCCAGCCGCTCCCGGTCGTAAATCGCGCTGCGGTGCCAGGACCCGAAAAGGTACACCTGGCGAAATCCGGAGGGCGCAGGCGCCGGACCAGGTTCCACCGTCCCCGGAAAACCCGCATCTCCGGCGGGCCCCCGGCCGATGATCCGATAGACCACGATCTCCACCGGATCCTCGTCCTCGACCCCGTAGCGTTCGAGATACGCCTCGCGAAAGCAGTCCGCCAGGGCACCGGTCGATTCCAGGGCTCCGTCCACAGGCACCGACAGTTCGAACGCCTGTCCGGCAAACCGCATGTCCAGGACCGTTTCCAGCCGGATCAGGTCCCGGTCCACCCCGTCAGCCTCCAGCAACGCCGTGACCTGCTCGCGCAGCGGTTCCAGGATGGCGCCGATCTCCTCGCCGGAGGTTCCGGACAGGGCCGTGAGCAGGGTCCGGCTCGCATCGTGGCGCCGATCGGCAACCAGCAGGCCGAGAGCGGAGAAATTCCCCGGTACCGGAGGAATGACGATCCGGTCCATGGCCAGTTCGGACGCGATCAGGGCCGCGTGGAGCGGTCCGGCGCCGCCATAGGCCAGCAACGTGAAATCCCTTGGGTCGAGCCCCCGCATGACCGAGATTTCCTTGATCGATCCGGTCATCCTGGTGACCGCGATGTCGACGATCCCCTCGGCGGCACGGGCTGTCTCGAGACCGAGGTCCCGGGCCAGCGCGGCAACGGCCGTGTGTGCCGCGTCCACGTCGACCGCGATCGCCCCGCCAAGCTCTCCGGTCGGCCGGAACCGGCCAAGGACCACGTTCGCGTCGGTAACCGTGGCCTCGGTGCCGCCCTTGCCGTAACAGGCCGGCCCCGGCACCGCACCCGCCGATCGCGGTCCGACCGAGAAGAACCTGCCCGGGCCGATCGAGGCGATACTGCCTCCACCCGCACCGACGGTATTGATCTCGATCTGCGGCACCCGGTTCGGAAATGTCCCGATCCCGCCTTCCACCGCCATCTCGTGGCGGTAGCCGCGCACGAGGCAGGT
The DNA here is from genome assembly GCA_022822665.1 of Alphaproteobacteria bacterium. Classification (GTDB taxonomy): domain Bacteria; phylum Pseudomonadota; class Alphaproteobacteria; order Thalassobaculales; family Thalassobaculaceae; genus Bin52. The sequence continues at coordinate 33,655 of JAJEAR010000036.1, forward strand.
ATCGGTGCTGGTGCCGCCCATGTCGTAGGTGATGAGGTCGGGCATCTCCAGCATGCGGGCGAGGGTCACTGCGGCGGCAACACCGCCTGCCGGACCCGAAAGCATGGCATTGGCGGGACGTTCCGCCATCCGGTCCGCAGTCCACAGCCCCCCGTTCGAGCCCATGACCTGGAGCGGAACAGTGATTCCCCGGTCCTGCAGTCCGGATCTCAGCGTGCGCAGGTAGCGTGCCGTGGCAGGTGCCACATAGGCGTTGAGAGCGGTGGTGGAAAACCGCTCGAACTCGCGAAGCTCGGGAAGGATGTCGGATGAGAGGGACACCGTCGCGCCCGGCATCATCTCGCGAACGATCCGGCCTGCCTCGCGTTCATGGTCCGGATTGGCCCAGGAATGCAGGAAACAGACAGCGACGGCCTCCACGTTCCGGTCCGCAAGGATCCGGCACGCCGAACGGACCCCGGTCTCGTCAAGCGGGGTGATCACCACGCCATCGGCATCGCAGCGCTCGGTTACCTCGAGGATGCAGGTGCGGGCGACCAGTCCTTCCGGCCTCACCGCCTTCACATCGTAGAGCCGGGTGCGGTTGCCGCGCCCGACAACGAGGACATCGCGGAACCCCTGCGTGGTGATGACACCGAGCCGGGCGCCGGTTCGCTCCAGCACGGTGTTGGTCGCAATGGTGCTGCCGTGGCTGAACCGGCGTACACGATCCATGCTGCGGGGGACCGCCCGCTGCACGGCCTCGAACACCCCGAACTCGTGCGCCGGCGGCGTCGAGGGTGTCTTGAGCACCCGGAACGACCCGGTGCCGGTATCGAACAGGACCAGGTCGGTGAAGGTTCCACCGACGTCAACGCCAATCTGGATCATTGCATCATCCGGTTCATGCACGCAGTCACCGAATCCGACCTGCCATGCGGGGCAGAGCCGGTGAAGGCGGGTTCAGCGGGAACGACCGGACACCTGTCGCATCCCGACACGGGAGCCGGACGGGTCGTTCGCGGGACCATGCCGGCTCTTGCACTCCATGTGTCAGGATTCACGATGACACGGCCTCGATGAACTCGATGGTGACGCCGTCCGGATCGCGACAGTAGACGACCCGCCTGCCGGTGTTGGGACCGCGGTCGATGACCCACGGCGGGTTGATCGGGACGACACCGTGTGCGGCCGATGCCTCGAGCGCGGCCTCGATATCGTCGACATCGTAGGCGACATGGGCAAACCCGGTATCGCACGGCTCCGCCACCACCTGTCCGCGCGTCGGGGGAGCCAGGTACTGGATGAGTTCAAGACTGTGACCAGGTCCCCGGATGTACGCGACCTCGATTTCGGCCCCGCTCACCCCGGTGATGTGCCGGATGGCCTGCGGGTCGCGCGGTGCGCGCGAGGTTACCTCGAATCCCAGTGCGTCACGGAAGAACGCAATGCTCCGGTCAAGGTCGGAGACGGTAAACGAGGTATGATTGGTGGAAAGAACCCTGAAACCCGGCATGGTCATTCGCTCCCGGACACTGGCTGGATGGTACGGATCAGCCGGCGTCGCCGGCTTCCTGTCCATGCGCGGCCCGGCTGGCCGGGCGCATGCCGATCAGGCGGCCGATGTCACGCGCCGCCGCGACCGCTGCGGTCGGCGCGACGTCGCAGCCGATGTCCATGGATGCAAGGAAGGTCACGATGTCCTCCGTCGGCAGGTTGCCGATCGACCCGTAGTCGCCGGGAAACGCGATCCCGCCGCCGATACCGCAGATCGACCCCTCGACCATGGTGACGCCGGCGTCCAGTGCCGCCAGCAGGTTCGCGGCGGCCCAGCCGCGCCGTTCGTGCACGTGAAATCCGAACTCGCAGTCGGGAAACCGTTCGTGCGCCATCCGGAACAGGGTGGAGACCTGCCGAGGTTCTTCCATGCCGGTACTGGCGGCGAGGTAGTAGCGACGCACGCCGAGCCTGCGCAACTCCGCGACACAGGCAAGCGTCTGTTCGGGCGCGATGACACCTTCGTACGGGCACCACAGGGCCATGCCCAGCGCCATGATGTAGTCGCGTCCGGCGCTGTCCGCCACCCGGAAGCACGCCCCGCCCGCCTCGATCGCCTGCTCGAGAGTCATGTTCTGGTTCTTCGCGAGATAGCTGGCGCTCACCGTCATCAGCCCCAGGATCTCGTCGATGTCGGTCTCCACCGCCCGCAGCGCGCCACGCTTGTTGGGCACCAGGGCCCGGTACACGGTTCCCGGCCGACGGCGAATGCGCGAGACCACTTCCTCCGCATCGCGCAGCATCGGCACCTTGCCAGGATGGGCAAAGCTCGTGACTTCGATGACCGGGAACCCGGCCTCGCTCAGCCGGTCGATCATCGCGACCTTGGTATCGGTCTCGACCCAGCGGTCAAACGACTGCAGGCCGTCCCTGGGGCCGACATCGACCACTGTCACCCGATCGGGAAATGACAGCATCCCTCCCCTCCCTGTCAGGTCTCGCCGGACTGATCGAGCCGCAGCCCGGCGCTCTCGAGTTCGGCTTCGTCGAATCCGAGCCGTTCCACCAGTATCGCACGGTTGTGGGCGCCCAGCGGCGGGCCGGCACGATTGATCCGCCCCGGAGTCCGCGAGAACCTGCCGGCGACGTTCTGCATGCGGATGGGACCGCCGAGTTCCGCGTCCTCGATCGCCACGATGTTCTCGCGCGCCTGAAAATGCGCATCCTCGAAGATCTCCGCAACGCTGTTGCAGGGAGCAGCAGCGGCATCGAAACTGTCGAACAGTGCGATCAACGGCTCGCGGTCATGCCGGACTATCGCCGCCTGCAACGCCTCGTCAAGCGCCTCGGCGTTGCGGATCCGGCACCGGTTGTCCAGGAACCGGGGGTCCTCGACCAGTTCCGGAACGCCGAGCGCCTCGCACATCCGTTCGAAGGTCGACTGCGCGCTGCCGGAAATCGACACCCACTTGTCGTCCCTGGTCCGGTAGGTGTTGCGCGGCGCGGTAAACGGCAGTCGGCTTCCGTTGCGTTCCTGGACCAGGCCGAGCTGGTCGAAATCCACGACCTGCGGGCCGAGCAGCGTGAACAACGGTTCGTAGATCGCGAGATCGACGACCTGTCCCAGCCCCGACGCTTCACGTTCCTTCAGGGCGACCATGGCCAGGAACGCCGCCATCAGCCCCGCCGTCTCGTCGGCCAGCCCGAATCCGGGCAACAGCGGCGGCCGGTCCGGATAGCCGGTGATGTAGGCGTAGCCGGCATAGCCTTCCGCCAGGGTTCCGAAGCCCGGCCTGTGGCTGTTCGGACCGGTCTGGCCGAACCCGGTCAGCCGGACCAGGACAAGGCCCGGATTCACCGCGCTCAGCACGTCGTAGCCCAGCCCCCAGCGCTCCAGGGTGCCCTTGCGGAAATTCTCGACCACGACGTCCGCATCCGCCACCAGGCGCCTGACGATCTCGACACCGAGCGGGGTGCGCAGATCGGCGGTCACCGAAAACTTGTTTCGGTTCACCATCTTGTACATCAGGCCGACGCCGTTCCTGTCATTGCCCCAGTAGCGCAGTTCATCGCCGGTATCGGGACGTTCCAGCTTGACCACCTCGGCGCCGAAGTCGGCCAGGAACATCGAGCAGACCGGGCCGGCGAGGAAGTTCGCGATGTCGACGACCTTCACGCCGGAAAGCGGTTGGCGGGCATGGGTCATGGTTCGGTTCTCCCGGCGAGGAACCCGGTTCCCGCCGGAGCGGGAGCAACGCAGGACAACCCCGCCGGTTCAGGCGAAGCCCCTGGGCACCTTCGGATCCGGCGTGGTTGCCACGCCATCATGGCACAGTCACCCGGCAGCAACACCCCCGGCCGCCGGGACGAGGCCCGCGCGGATTGCCGCGCCCGGCAACGTGCGGGAAATCGCGAGCGACAGAAATCCGCGCGCGGCGCGCGAACCTCCCGCCCGGGATGATGACCGTCCGGATGGCGACGTCGCGCGGGATCCCGCACGATCAGCGCGTCGGCGACCCTGCGAGCGGTCCAGCGCAGGCGGGGCGCGCGGGTTCCGTTTCTGCGAACTCCTGTCCGGTCGCAGGCAGGCCAGGTCCCTTCGGCGGCGACGGGCGGGCCGGCGATGCGTGCGCGGCGCAGGCTCAGAAGAAGTCCAGCCTGACCGCGAACATCTTCTCAACCTGCCTGATCGCCTCGGTGGCGGCGAACAGGATCACCCGGTCCCCGGCCCTGATCTCCGTATCGCCGCGCGGGACCAGGACCTCGTTGGCGCGCAGGATGACGCCGAAGACCACGCCGTCGGGAAGCCGGGCATCGCGCACGCTCTTGCCGACCAGGGACGAGGTCTCGAGCGCCTCGGCCTCGATCACCTCGCCGAAGCCCTCGCGCACGGTATAGATGTTGCGGATGCGGCCCCGGCGCACGTGCTGGAGAATGGTCGAGACCGTGATCGCGCGCGGGTTGACCACGACATCGATGCCGAGGCTGGTGATCAGGGGCGTGTAGGTCGAGTTGGCGATCAGCGCCACGGTACGCGAGACCCCGCTGCGCCTGGCCAGCAGCGAGCTGATGATGTTGACCTCGTCATCGTTGGAGACCGCAACGAAGGTCTCGGTGTTGGCGATGTTTGCCTCCTCGAGGATCTCCGGGTCGAGGGTGTCGCCGTGAAACACCACCGTACTGTCGAGGGTCTGCGCGACGAGGCGGGCCCGGTCGCGGTTGTACTCGATCACCTTCGCCCTGACACCCTCGTGTTCGGCCTCGATTTCCTGCGCCAGCCTGAGACCGATATTGCCGCCTCCGGCGATCACGACGGTCCGGCCCTCCGTCTCCTCGTGACCGAACGCCGCCATGGCGCGGGGCAGGTGAGCGGTTTCGCAGATGAAATAGACGTCGTCGCCGGGCATCATCACCGCGTCGGAACGCGGCACCACGCCCTGCTCGTCACGCACGATACCGACGACCCGCAGGTTGAGACCGGGAAACAGCTGGGTCAGCTGGCGCATCGGCTGGCCAACGATCGGGCAATCCTCCTCGCACCGCACCCCGACCACCGATACCCGGCCGTCACCCATCGGCACCACGTCGATCGCGCCGGGCATCTGCAACCGCCGACCGATCGCACGCGCCACCTCGTATTCGGGCGAGATGATCACGTCGATGGGCATGTGGTCCCGGCTGAACAGGTCACCCCAGATTGGCTGCAGGTACTGCTGCTGGCGAATCCGCGCGATCTTGGTCGGAACGTCGAACAGCGAGTGACTGACCTGGCAGGCCACCATGTTCACTTCGTCGGAGTGGGTCACCGCGATCACCATGTCGGCGTCGGCCACGCCGCTCTGCTCCAGGATCTGCGGGTGCGATGCCCAGCCCTCGACTCCGCGGACGTCCAGGGTCTCGGCGATCTTGCGGACCAGCGCCGGATCATGGTCGATCACGGTCACGTCGTTGTTTTCGCCCGCCAGGTGGCGGGCAATGCTTGTGCCCACCTGGCCGGCTCCGCAGATCACCACCTTCATGGCGGAACCTCACGCGGACCGGGGGGACCGTTCGTCCTGCTTGATCCCGAGTGATTTCAGCTTGCGGTGCAGCGCAGAGCGCTCCATGCCCACGAAACTCGCCGTGCGGGAGATGTTGCCTCCGAAACGGTTGACCTGGGCCCGAAGGTACTCCCGCTCGAACGTCTCCCGCGCATCACGCAACGGCATGGCCATGGTCTCCACCCCGTGTTCGGCGCGCATGCACGCCGGACCGACCGCGGTTATCTCGGGCGGCAGCATCTCGGCGCTGATTCGTTCCCTCGTTGATCCCGGGGCCATGATCAGAAGCCAGTCGATCACGTTGCGCAACTGGCGCACGTTTCCGGGCCAGTCGTAGGTCTGCAGGGCCGCCATGGCATCATTCGCGATCCGGCGCGTGGGGATGCTCGACGTCACCGACGACTGCTCCAGGAAGTGTTCCACCAGCAGCGGGATGTCCTCGCGCCGCTCGCGCAGCGCCGGAACGGAAACCGGCACCACGTTGAGACGGTAGTACAGGTCCTCGCGGAACCGGCCCGCGGAGATTTCCTCGCGCAGGTCACGGTTGGTGGACGCGATGACCCGCACGTCAACGGCGACCTCGCTCTCGCCGCCGACAGGACGGAATCGCTGCTCCTGGAGCACGCGGACGATCTTGCCCTGGGTCTCCAGCGGCATGTCGGCCACCTCGTCGAGGAACAGGGTGCCATTGTGCGCGCGTTCGAACACGCCGACGCTGTGCATCTGCGGATGTTCGGCTTCCTGCCCGCCGGTCCCGAACAGTTCGGCCTCCAGCCGTTCCGGGTTCATGGTCGCGCAGTTGAGCACCACCATCGAAGCGGAGTTGCGCCCGGAGGCCGCGTGGATCATTCCGGCGACGATTTCCTTGCCGACGCCCGGCGGACCTGTGACCAGAACCCGGCTGTTGGTCGGCGCGACCTTCTTGATGGCCGAACGCAACTGCGTGATTCCGGACGAGGTTCCGATGAGATTCTCGACCTGGCCGACCTTGCGGCGCAGCTCCTCGTTCTCCCGCTTCAGGCGAGCGGTCTCGATGGCGCGCATGGCGCGATTGACCAGCGGGACCAGCCGGTCCGACTTGAACGGTTTCTCGATGAAGTCGTATGCGCCGCGGCGAATGGCATCGATCGCCGACTCGATGGTCCCGTGCCCGCTGATCATGATGACCGGCAGCTCCGGGTGGGTCTGCTTGACGATGTCGAGGATCTGCAGTCCCCCGTCGTCCCCGCTGCCCAGCCAGATATCAAGGATGATCAGCCCGGGGGCACGGCTCCTGATCTCGTCGAGCGCCTCCGCATATCCGGATGCCTGCCTGACGTTGAACCCTTCATCCTCGAGAATACTGGCAACCATGAAGCGGATGTCCGCCTCGTCATCGACAATGAGAATGTCTGTGGCCATCTGGATCTACCCGTCAGATTGCGCCCCATGTTCCCGCGTCGGGTCGGACCTGTCCACCCGCACGGGGAACTCGAGTGACACGACGGCGCCTCCACCCGGCCGGTCGGTCATCCGGATGGAACCATCATGATCTTCCATGATCTGCCGCACAATGGCGAGTCCCAGGCCGGTTCCCTGCTTCCTGGTTGTCACGTAGGGCTCGGTCAGCCGATGCCGTTCTCCCTCCGGCAGGCCACGCCCGTTGTCGGACACGCTGACCACCACCTTGCCTGTTTCAATGCCGGCGCTGACCTCGATCCGGCCCCGTTCCGGGCACGGCTCCTGCCTGCCCTCGATGGAATCGGCGGCGTTCTGCAACAGGTTGGTGACCGCCTGCCGCATCTGGCGGTCGTCGCAGCGCACCTGCAACGGCCCGTCCGGCAGCGACACCTCGTAGTCGATCCCGGTATTCGCCGTCTGATGGAGTTCGGTCTGCCGATCGAGCAGGTCGGCAAGATCCACATCGTCCATCACCGCCTCGGGCATCCGGGCAAAGGCGGAGAATTCCCTGAGCAGGCTCGAGATGTCGGCAACCTGTCGCTGGATCATGTCGACCAGGTGCTCGAAGCCGGTCCGCTCGCGCGGGGCGACCGCGTCGGCAAACTTGTTCCTCAGCCGGTCCGCCGCCAGCTGGATCGGAGTGAGCGGATTGGCGATCTCGTGGGCAACGCGGCGCGCGACATCGGCCCAGGCCGCCTGGCGCTGGGCCGTCTGCAGATCGGTGATGTCATCGAAGGTCACCACGAACCCCGAGATTTCCCCTTCCGAGCGCTCGGCGACTATTCTCGCGAGCAGGACCCGGTACCGGTCATCCCTCGCGTGCTGTACCTGGCCCTCCGCGCGCAGCGAGGGCGCCCTGCGGGCGGCGGCGAGAAGGTACGCCATTTCGGGCAGCAGGTCCGTGAACCGGCGGGCGACCAATTCGGCCAGTTCCATGTCGAGAAGTTCCGCCGCCGCCCGGTTCGGCAGTTCGATCCTGCCGTCGGCATCGAGCCTGATCACTCCCGAAGAAACACCACCGAGCACGGCCTCGGTGAAGCGCCGGCGGGTTTCCTGGTCGCGATGCGCCTCGACCAGGTCGTCCCTCTGGGCCCGGAGCTGTCGCGTCATGGTATTGAACGACTGGCTCAGCGTGCTGAACGCGCTGACCTGAAACTCCGGTACCTCCGCGTCGAGGTCGCCGGAGCTGACCCGGGCCGAGGCCTCGATCAGGTCCCCGACCGGCCGGGCGAACCAGCCGGCGAAGTAGAGCCCGACCCAGACCGCGGCGAACAGCATCAGCAGTGCACCGACCGCAAAGATCATCGCAAACGTGACCCGGATGACGAACAGCCGGTCCTCGATCTGCTGGAACTCGTCGGAAGCCTCGACCGTCTGGTCGACGGCACCGAGGATGTCGGGATTCAGGTACCGGCTCGCATACACGAAGACATCGGGAAAGTCCTCCAGCCGCACGACGGCGCGCACCCGGTCCACATCGCCTTCCAGGATGACCGCACGGCCTTCCCTCGCCTGATCGATCGCGTGGCGGGGGATCGGGTAACTCTCGAACCCGAGCCCTATTCCGGTCCGGAACAGCACCCGGTTGGTTCCGTCGAAAACCACGATCTCGGAGACGTTGCGGAGTTGGGCCTGGTCCTCGAGGACACGGGCAAACGTCTTGTTGTCGGTTCGCTGCGAGCGCGCCAGGCGGTTGAGGTCGACGGCGATCGCCAGGGTGTCGCCGATCACGTGACGCTTGTGTTCCTCCAGATAGGCCTCGGCGACGGTGCGCGACGAGGTGACCGCGGTCGAGATCCGTTCGCTGAACCACGACCTCATCGCAAACTCGAACACCACCAGCGCGAAAATGGCGACCACGATGGTCGGGGTGACAGCCACCAGGCTGAACATGACCACGAGACGCACCTGCAGGCCCGACCCGGCCTGCCGCTGGCGTCGGCGCAGCCACAGCCCGACCAGCTGCTGGCCGATCAGGGCCGAGAGCAGCAGCAGGATCGACAGGTCGAGATACAGGAAGCCGAGGACGACCCCGGGATCGGCTCCCTCCAGCCCGGCGTCGGCAAAGGTCAGATAGGTGCCGATCCCGGCGGCAATGGCGAGGCAGGTCAGCCCGAAGGTCAGGGTCCGGATCAGCAGCGGCCGGTTGAAGAACTCGACCAGGCGCACCAGGGGACCCGCCGAAGGGCGTTCGGCACTCGCGTCGGTTCCCGCAACACTCGACTGGGTCATGACAACTCCGGAGCGGAGCGCGGTCGACCGGTGCCTGCCGGCGCGCACGGGCATGCTCCGGCTCACGCGGCACGGTACGCGGCGAGCATACCATGTTCGCGAGCGTCACGACGTCGCGTGCACGCTGTCCGCACCAGTGCCGAGACGACGACGCCATGGTCCCGGGCCTGCAACGGCCAGGCGCGACCGATCACCGGGGGCCCGTGCGCGGTCATGCCGGGCGGCAGGCCCGGAGAATGCCTCGCAGCGACCCGGGGTCCTGCCACCCTCGCGCAATCGAGATCCTGTGGCGTGAGGCAGTGCCGCATCGCGATGCCGGCATGGGGCTCGCGGGCGGTCCGTGCCCGGTACCTGTCGCGCCGACAGCCGCAGCAGGCCGATCGACAGCGGGTCGTGTCGGCAGACCATGCGGGCTCCTTGGCGGATGCGAACCGACATCGGGCGCAATTCCGTGCACGCCTCGTCAGGACCGGCGCAGGAACGGGCGAATCGGGACCCGTCCGACGGTCGGAGTACACTGCCGGTCTGGACAACCGCATCCGCCATCGAGACCGGTCCTGTCCATGCGCGATCCTCGGCGATCGGCCCGGATTCGTACGACCGTAACCGGTACTGTCGGGAGCAAGCTGCCGCAGACCCCCGGCTGCGATCGGACCGACCGTGCGGTGCCGGTGACCGGGACCGTTCGCACACACGCAGGGAGTGTGAGGAGAGTGGACGCGGCGCTGAACAGATGCGGAAATGGTCGGCAAGAAAGCCCACGCCGACAATGCCGACGAAGAAAACCGCCATCCGGACCAGGATGTCGGTGTCCTCGCCCTGGCGGTGCGGATCTGCCATGGGACTTACGGCTCGAACGAACCCGGCGGGCCGGCCGGCTTCGCTTCGGAAGCGGAACCCGGACCCGGACCCGGATCAAGGCCGTACTGTTCGGCCATGTCCCGAAAGTCCAGACGCAGAAACCGGCCGGCAGCGGTATCCGCCTCTGCTCGGATGTGAAGGCCGGCGAGACGATCATGGGGAGAGGCGTCGCGTCGTGCATCACGGTCTCCTGACGGGCAGCGCCGAGTGCTGCGCGGAAATCGGCGATCCGCCGGGCCAGGTCGTCCGGATCGTGCCTGTCGGCATTGCGCGTGCATTCCCCGAGAACAAGCCAGGCGTCGCCGTTCTGGCGCACCAGGCCCACGAGATCGATCTCCCTGCTCCCCCGGCTGCGGGGACCCGACACCGGTTTCGGACCAGACCCCGCATGGCAGGGAACTGACCCAGCCCGATGCCAGGCGCTCGAGCATTGGCCCCTCCAGGTTCTTCAGCCAGGTGAGCTCCATCTCCGGATCCCTTCTGGTAGTCGCCGCGCTGCGCCCGGAGGTGAAGAGATCGGGAAACACGTTGAGCTGGAACAGGCTGTTGTTGTCAGTGATCCGCCAGGCGCCCCTGCCGGGCGAGGCGGCGAGCATGGGCCCGTCCCACCGGACGAGTTCGAGATGTGTCTCGAGGATGCGCAGCGCGCGGTCCGCCGCGTCACGGGACGCAAGGCCGGCGCCGGACGCGATCTCCCTGGTGCCCGCGCCTCTGGCGGACTGGTGCGACATCCAGATCAGCGCGGCACGCGCGTCCTCGGAAAGTTCGACGGCGGCCCGGCTGTCGACCCGTTCTTTGGGATCCTCCAGCGTCTCGCGCTCGATCTGCAGGAACGCCCGCCGCCAGTCGTCGTCGTCCGCGATCGCCGCCGGATCGAGAAGCGCCGTATACTGCGGATCCTCGATGAGCCGCTCCCTGTTGCGCGGCAGTCCGTCCCAGGCGGTCCACAGGCTGAGAAAGCGGCCGGGCCGGGCGAGCAGACCGTGTTCGGCGGCCATTTCCAGGGTGGTCGAGACCGGCCATTGCCGGATCCGCGCCAGGGCCGGGGCTCTCTGATGGAGCGGAGCGTCGCTGCGCAGCATGCGCAGCAGGTGCTGCTGGTGCGAGCCGGTCAGGACCAGCGTGCCCGGCGGGCTCCTCCTGCCGAAGCTCGGCAGGCTGGTGAAGTGATCGATCATCGGCTTGAGCGGGCTCTCGATGCCCGCGGAACGGGCATTGTGGAACTCGTCGAGGACGACAACGGCGCCCTTCCCGATCAGGTGCGAGAGGATGTCGGTAAAGCGCCCCTGGGGATTCGCGGTCGCCCACCGCCCGTCGGTATCCTCCGGCCTGTCCGCCATGAGGGACCCGAGCCCGGACTGCGTGATCGCCCGTTCCAGGGTCCGGAGGCAATCGTCACGGCGCCCGGTGTCGGGAAGTTCCACCGTGAGCACGGGCACCGCGTCCGGCTTCTCCTCCATCGCCTGCGCCAGGAGCCGCTTCTTGCCGATGCCGCGCCGCCCGAGCAGCGTGTACGCCGCCCATCGCCGCCCCTGCGGTCCCGGGTCACCGAGATGAAGGAGGGTGCGCACCTGCTCCAGCTCGCGCTCCCGCCCGTAGAAACGCCACCCGGCCACGGGAATTCAGGGGCCGGGCCGGACCGAGCCGATCCGGCCGCCCTCCCCCGCCAGCAGCCCGGCCGTGTGGTCGGGCGCACGGGCCAGGGAAACCCGGTCAGAGGGGCCCGCGTGCCCCGTGTTGACCAGCGCGATCATCAGGATCCCCTCGACAAGCCGCGGCTCGGCGAGCCGGCTCTCCGGCGATACTCAGTCGCATCGCCGGTCGCGCAGGACGCGCAGAAGGAGACCGGCATCCGACACCGTCTCCCGAAGGTGACCACCGGTGTGGTTCATGGGCTGTGTTCCGCCCCTCGAGGCGTCCCGTGGCTTACAGCGACGGAGTCGTGTCCTGATCCGCCGCAGGCGCACTGTGACCCGGCTCCGTGCACTCGTCCAGACGATCCCGGCGCAGACCGGCCCAACTCACCGGCAGTTCGTCGACAGCTCCGGGCAACTCCAGGCAGTCGGGCGACGGCTCCATCTGCAACTCGGCGCCGAGGCGTATCGCCATGTCCTTCGCATCGGCCCGGATCGTGTTCACCCGGCGCGGCCGCTCTCCGGCCGCCGCCTGGGCCACAACCACCTGATCGCGGAGATCTGGCCACGCGTCCACGTCTGCCAGCACCTGCGGGCCCCGTCGGACACACCGGGCACGAGCCGCCAGGTCGCCGGGCGCCCGTCGTCAAAAGGAGCATCCTCCACACCGGCGGCGCGCCCGGTTTCGCCACGGCCTCGGGGCCGGCGGCCCCGAGCCGTGAACGGGGACCAGGAACGGCGGAGGACGGCCTCGCAGGAGCATCGGAGCGGCCGGCGGACCGTCGCCGGGAGCCGGGACCGGATAACGGCGCGCGGGGCCGGATTGCACAGTACCCTCCCGAAGGGTGACCGAGCTCCACACCAAGAGCCGATCAGGGCGGCAGCGTCACGGGGTTCCCCAGATCGGCGGAGCGCAACAACGCTTCGATCACCATCAGGGACCGGATGCCCTCCTGCCCGGATACCAGCGGTTCCGCCTCCCCCCGGATGACCGCGGCGAAATGCTCGATCTGGGCGATCAGGGGATCGGTGCTCGGCGTCGGAAAGCTTGTCGCCGCAATGGGCGTCATCCAGTGGCCGTTCGAGGGGTGGTGCCACAGCAAGTTCTGCGGAAGCGAGAGCCCGCCTTCGGTCCCGGAGATGTGGTAGCAGCTTTCCCTGGTCTGCGGATAGGCAGGGTTCTCGCCCGATGTGAGCTCCCAGCTCCACGGAGAGGCAGCGGTATCAGACAGGCCGAGGGTGCCGAGGGCCCCGGAAGAAAACCGCAGCGTGGCCACAAGACTGTCTTCGACGGCGAACCCGCGCGTTCGATTGGTGGCGACGGCATAGACCTCCGATACCTCTCCGCAGAGATATCGCAACAGGTCCACGTCGTGGATTGCGTTGACGAGCGTCGGGCCGGCCCCGGGCTGACGGCGCCAGTCCGGTTCGAAATAGGAATCCGGCTTCAGGAGCCAGCACTGGGACTGGACCATCACGATCGAGCCGATCTGCCCGGTCTCGATCAGTTCCCGTGCCTTTCTGACCAGTGGATTGTGTCGACGGTGGTGGCCAACGAGCACGGGCACCGATGCCGACCGGGCGGCGGCGACAAGTGTTTCGGCCGATCGGGACGTCGATGCGATCGGTTTCTCGACCAGCATCGGGCACCCTGCCCGCACGCACGCGAGACCGTTCTCCACATGGCTCTGGTTGGGGGTCGCGATGATGACCCCGTCGGGACGCTCGGCGGAGAACATCTCGGCAAGGCTCGGATACCACGGCTTGCCAACGCTGTCGGCGATATGCCGGACATCATCAAGCGGATCGACAATCGGGCCGAGCGCGATGCCGGCAGGACACTGCTGGAATGCCGACAGGTGTCGGCGGCCGATTACCCCCACCCCTGCGAGGGCGATGGTCACGGTGCGGGCCATGTGCAGCTCCCGTCAGGGCAAGGGGGCGCGTCCCGGCACGACGGTGCCGGCGCCTGCGGTTCCAGGGTGCGTGCACGTGCCCGCAGGTCGGTCCGGCTCGGCAATCTTGTCGGACATGACTGTTCTGTCGATTCGCCATGGAGCGGGAGACACGGACACGGTTTGCGAACGCATCACCGGCCGGGTGGAGACAGGACCGTGCAGGCATGCATCGCGCTCCGGCCAGCCTGATACCCGGCAGTCTTCCTGCACGATTGTCTCGCGTGCGGCAAGGGGTCGGTCCACACAGGACGTGCGCCGGATCCGTGCGACCGCGGCCCCCTTCCATTCCACGGGACCGGCCGCAGCGACGCGGGTCACCGAGCGCCCTGCCCGTCCTGTGGTAGGCTTGCACACACGGCTCGTGACGCGGGGCGGAACGCTCGGAAACCCGCGGAAAGGAGTTCTCGTGGAATCGCTGACCGCGGACCGACGCCGGATCCTGGACAGCCTGGGCGGACGACTGGCCGCGGCATGGCGCGAGCGCCGGCAGGTGTCGTTGACCGGGTCGAGCGAACTGCCGCGGAACCGCCAGGAGGCCTGCCATGTGCAGGACAGCATGGCCACGGCGCTGGACGAGCCGCTGTCCGGCTGGAAAGTCGGCGCAACCAGCCGGAAGATGCGCGAGATTGACGGTCACAGCGACGTGATCCCCGGACGCATCTTCGAGTGCGTGACCTGGACCGGACCGGACGTCGAGCTCGAGGCCGGGAGATTTCCGCGAGCACGGGTCGAGACCGAATTCGCGTTCCGCCTGACCCGTGATTTTCCGATTCGGGCCACCCCGTGGACGGCCAGCGAGTTTGCGCACAGTGTCGAGTTTCATCTCGGGATCGAGATTATCGGCACCCGTTTCAGCCTGCCGGACGGGTCCCCGGAGGCCCGATCGCTGATGACGGTCGCCGACAACGGCGGCGGCATCGGGTTCGTGTTCCACGGTCCGGTCTCCGGCTGGGAGGATGTCGACCTCCAGAACCACATCATCCGGCTGCAGGTGGATGGCGGCGAGGCGGCGGCGAACTTCCTGGGCGACATGCGGTGCGTCCCGCTCGAGGCCGTGGCCGACCTCGCCAATCACCTTGCCGGGCGCGGGATCGCGCTCTCGTCCGGCCACTACGTGTCGACCGGTGCGGCGACCGTGCCCCTGCCGGTCGGCCCGGGAAGCCGGGTGTACGCCGACTTCGGATCGCTCGGCTCCGTCCGTTTGGGATTCGTGTAGGTGGCGGAGCGACTCAGGATCGTTGTCGCCGGAGCCGGCGGCATGGGATCGCTGTTCGGTTCAATCCTGTACCAGGGCGGCCACGAGGTGACGCTCTACGACACGAACGTGGAACATGTGGACGCGGTCGTGAGACACGGCCTTCGGGTTCAGGGATATGGCGGGGACCGGGTCATCCCGGTTCCCGCGGTGAGTGATCCCCGCGGGCTGGGCAGGGCCGACGTGATCCTGTTTCAGTGCAAGTCGTACGGAACACGGGCGGCCGCGCGCTCGGTTCGCCGCCTGGTGGAGGACGGCGCGGTCTGCGTCAGTTTCCAGAACGGTCTCGGAAACGAGGAAATCATCGCGGAAGAGGTCGGCGGGGAGAACGTCCTGGGTGGCCTGACGACCATGGCCGCAACGAGACTTGCGCCCGGCGTGATCCGCGATTTCTCCCGGGTGCCGTCATACATTGGTGAAATGAACGCACGGCAGGACGAGCGAGCCCCGGAGTTGGCCCGGGCGCTGACCGCGGCCGGACTTGAGACCCGCGTCAGCACCCACATCCGCCAGGAGATCTGGACGAAGCTCATCGCCAACGTCGCAATAAGCGCGGTGTCCGGCATAACCGACAAGACCGGCGCGACCTGCATGGGGTTTCCCCCGCTCAGGTCCGTTTGCATGCGTGCGGCGGAGGAAGCGATGGCGGTCGCGGAAGCCGAGGGATTTGCACTGGACCGCGAGACCGTGATGCGGGGGATGGATATGATCTCGACACCCGGTGGTACCGGCGACAACAGATCGTCGTTGTGCGTCGACCTGCAGAACCGGCGGCCGACCGAAGTGGACGTCATCTACGGTTCGGTAATCGCACTCGGCAGGAGATCCGGGGTGCCGACGCCGACACTCGACGTGCTGTCAGATATCGTGACGTCGCTCGAGGCACGGTACCTCGGTGCCTCGCGCCGCTGAGATCGTGATCGGGCGCGCCGCGGGCGAAGGAGCGGCCAGCGCTGCCGCATCGAGCGGGACCGGTCGGAACTCCGTGCCGGGTTCGCGCTCTGCGGTTGCCTGCCGCGCCGAAGGGCCGGAACAGGCAGCGGGACCAAGGTATCCCCGGCAGTCTCGATTGACGGCTCCGGCCAAATCCGGGAGTTTGCAATCAGACGGGACCCGGCATACGTCGGGCTCGATCCGTACCGAACGGCAGACGAGTCATGACGCGTTCCAAGGAAATGTCGGCCACTGAAGCCGTCTCGCTCATCCGCGACGGCGATACGGTGGGGCTCATCGGCGGCGGTGGTGGGCTGGTGGAAGCATCGCTGCTGCACGAGGCGGTGGAGACCAGGTTCCTTGAGACGGGACAGCCGCGCGGCCTGACCGTGATCCATGCGCTCGGAATCGGGGATCGCGACAGGAGGGGCATGAACCGCTTTGCCCACGAAGGGCTGGTCCGGCGTGTCATCGGCGGTCATTGGGTCTGGTCGCCGCGAATGCAGGAGCTGGCTCGCGACAACAGGATCGAAGCTTACGTGCTGCCCGGAGGGGTTGCCATGCAGCTCATGCGCGAAGTTGCCGCCGGGCGCCCGGGACTGATCACCCATGTCGGTCTGGAGACGTTCATCGACCCCCGTCACGGCGGCGGCAGAATGAATGACGCCGCCGTCGAGGACCTGGTGGCGCTGATCGAGATCGATGGCGAGACGTACCTGCGCTACCTGCCGTTGCGCATCGACGTGGCGCTGCTCAAGGGGTCTGCAGCAGACCGCGACGGCAATATCTGCCTCGATGAAGAGCCCGCGAACGTCGACATCTATGCCATGGCGGCGGCTGCGCACAACTGCGGCGGCACGGTCATCTTCCAGGTTCGCAGGATGGTCGAGAACGGCACATTGCCCGCGCGGGCGGTACGCGTGCCGTCGGCCCTGGTCAACGGAGTGGTGCACGACCCCGGGCAGCGTCAGGGCTATGACTTGATCTACGACCCTGCCATCTCGGGCGAACATCACGCCGAGGAGGAGCCACCGGCCTATCCCGCGTTTTCCATCCGCCGGATCATCGCGTCCCGTGCGCACCGGGAACTGGTACCGGGCGCCGTCATCAACTACGGCTTCGGGATTCCGGACATGGTGGCGAGCATTGTCGCCGCACGGGGCGAGAGCGACCTGTACTACCAGACCATCGAACACGGCACCTACGGGGGGACACTGCTGACCGGCACACTCTTCGGGTACGCGCGCAACCCCAGTTGCATGATCGACGGGCCCTCGCAGTTCGACTTCTATTCGGGCGGCGGACTCGACATCGCCTTCCTCGGCTTCGGCGAAATCGACGGGCTCGGCAATGTGAATGCGTCGAAGTTCGGCGGATTGCCGGTCGGGCCCGGGGGGTTCATCGACATTGCGCAGAACGCCCGGAAGGTCGTCTTCTGCGGAACCTTCGATGCCAGGGGGACGCAGATCGACGCCGGCGACGGCCGGCTGCGGATCGACAGGTACGGCGAGATCCGCAAGTGTGTCGCCAGGGTCGAACAGGTCACGTTCTCGGGCGCCCAGGCCGTGAAGCGGCGGCAACAGGTCCTGTACGTGACCGAGCGATGTGTCGTTGCCCTGACGAAGGACGGGCTGGTCCTGACCGAAATCGCTCCAGGCATCGATCTCGAGCGGGACATTCTCGACCGGATGGACTTTGCGCCGATCGTCTCACCGGACCTGCGGGAGATGGACGGCGCGCACTTCACGGCCGGGGCTCGACCGGCTGCCGATTGACGGGCGCGCCGGCGCACGCCGGCACGGGGCGCCAGGCAGTGCGCGAGACCGGGCGCGGCGACGCAGGAGAAGGGCTGGGGACAGAGGGATGAGTGAATTCCATGTGGAAGTGGGGCACAGGGTGTCGTTCTCGAAAACGGTCTCGGAGAGCGATGTCTACCTGTTTGCCGGCATAACTGGCGACCTGTCGCCGAACCACGTCAACAGGGCCTATATGGAGAAGTCCTCCTACGGACGGCTGATGGCGCACGGCGCGCTCATGGTGGGCTACATGTCCACCGCCTCCACCATGGCGATTGCCCATACGCGCGATGCGGACGAAACGCCGGTCTCGCTGGGCTACGACAGGGTTCGGTTCCTGAAACCCGTCTTTCTCGGCGACACGATCACGGTCGAGTACGAGGTGACCGGGATCGATACCGGGCGGCGGCGCTCGGTCGCCGACGTCAGGCTGGTCAATCAGGACGGTGAACTCGCGGTCGTCGCGCAGCACATTCTCAAGTGGGTTCCTAACGAGGCCGGCACCGGATGAGCCTCGGTCTTGAAGGCAGGTCGGTGCTGGTGACCGGCGCGGCCCGCGGGATCGGGCTGGCGATTTCCGAGAGGTTCCACGAACTGGGAGCCAGGGTCTGCGGCTGGGACGTCGACTGCTCTCCGCTGGCGTCCCATTCCGGCTTCGAACTGATACAACGTGTCGACGTGACCGATGAAGACGCGGTCGAGGCGGCCTACCGGGACGCTGACAGGGCCTTCGGCGGACTTGACATCGTCGTCGCAAATGCCGGCGTGAACGGCGCCACCGCTCCGGCCTGGGAGTACTCGCTCGCGGAGTGGAAGCGGGTTCTCGACGTGGACCTGACCGGCGTGTTCCTGACCACTCGCCCGGCGGTCCGGGCGATGCGGCGGACCGGTGAGGGCCGCATCGTGATCATTGCATCGGTGGCCGGCAAGGAAGGGAACCCCGGCGCATGCGCCTACGGTGCCGCCAAGGCGGGCGTCATCGGATATGCCAAGGGGCTGGCGCGGGAACTGATGCCCTCGAACATTACCGTCAACTGCATTGCGCCCGTGATCGCCGAGACCGATCTCCTGCGGGAGATGAATGCGGAGTACATCGCCGACAGGAAGCGCCGCATTCCCATGAACCGGTTCTGCACGGTGGAGGAGATAGCAGACATGACAGTCTTCGTGGCCAGCCCGCGATGCTCGTTCACGACCGGTCAGATCTTTGATCTGACTGGCGGGCGGGCGACCCATTGAGATGACGGGCGCCGACATCCTCGAGCGGCTGTGCGTTCATCAGCTCACGCTCAACCAGTGCGACTTTCGCGGTTCGGTCGAATGCCTGGCGCGGCACGGGATCTACAAGACCGCCGTCTGGCACGAGAAACTGGAAGGGATCGAGGTGGCCGAGGCCCGGCGCATCCTGAATGGCGAGGGTGTCCAGGCAACCTCGTACTGCGCGGGCGGCTTCTTTGCCGACCAGGATCCGGAAGGGTTCGACAGGGCCGTCACCCGCAACCGCCGGCAGATCGAACAGGCGGCGGGGCTGGGCGCCCGGTCGATCGTGATGATCTCCGGCGGTCTGCCCGAGGGCTCCAGAGACCTCGAGGGTGCGCGTCAGCGCGCCGCGGAAGGCTTTTCGGCCCTTGTCGGAACGGCGCGCGCCGCCGGAGTGACACTCGGTCTCGAACCGCTGCATCCGATGGTATGCGGCCTGAGAAGCGTGTGGTCGACGCTCGACGACGCCGCGGCGGTTCTGGACAGTCTCGGCGCGCCTGACGTGACCGGCCTCGTTCTCGATACCTATGCGCTCTGGTGGGATACCCGCCTTTCCGGACAGATCGAACGGCTCGGCTCCCGGGTCGTCAACTTCCACGTTTCCGACTGGCTGAGGGATACCCGCGATGTCCGGCTGGACCGGGGGATGCCCGGAGACGGCGTGATCGACCTGCCGGCCATGCGCGCCGCTCTCGAGAATTCCGGTTTCGGTGGCGACGTCGAGATCGAGATCCTGTCGCAGGACAGGTGGTGGAAACGCGACCCCGACGAGGTAATCGGAACGATCCTGGACAGGGTTCGGGCCGCTGTCTGAAGCGGCGGCGGGACGGCGACCGCCCGATGGCCGGTGGCGGCGTACCGGGGCGGGCGACGCCTGACGGCAGGTGTGCGGCACGTGACCGGACGAGACGCGGCACCGCAGGCGACGGTCCGCACCAGGGACCGGACGATCGCCGCCGCACCCCTCGGGCGCGCGGTCACCGACCCGCCGCGGCCTCACCGATGTCCTCGGGGCGCGCGCCAACGATCCGGATGTAGATGGCGGGATCGGTCGCTCCCTCGCTGGCAATGAGCAGCAGGTCGGAACCGGCATCCAGCCCGATCCGGTCGCACGCCGACGCGTCGGCGAGGGTCGCAAGCACGCCTGCCAGGCCGGCCGCACCGGATTCGCCTGCCACCAGCGGCATCGAGGCATCGCGCGCCAGCATGGTCATGGCCGCGGGCGCGAACCGGTCGGCGATCGTGATGAAGGCGTCGGCTCCCTCCCGCAGGATCTCCCAGGCGAGAGGCGAAGTCCGGCCGGCCGCAAGACAGGCCATGACGGTCTCGAGCGACCCGGTCCCGTCGGTCAGGGCGCCGTGAACCGCGCTCTGGTAGACACAGTCGGCCGCATGCGGCTCGACCACGACACCGAACGGCCGCCGCGACCCGAGATCCTCCCAGAACGGCCCGATGGCAGCGGCCGCAAGGCCCCCGACACCGGCCTGGACGAAGAGGTGGGTCGGGTGCCTGTCTCCCATCTGCTCCATCATCTCGTCGGTCATGACCGAGTAGCCCTGCATGACCCAGGCCGGGATCTCCTCGTAGCCGGGCCAGGAGGTATCCGACACCACGATCCAGCCCCGCCGCCGGGCATCCTCCGCGACCATGCGCACCGAGTCGTCATAGGTGCCCGGGACCCTGACGATCCGCGCACCCCGGGCCGCGATCGCCTCCTCCCGGCCCGGGCTCACATGCTCGTGCAGGTAGATCACCGAACGCGCGCCCGCGAGCGTGGCGCCCCATGCCACGGCACGACCGTGATTGCCATCGGTCGCACAGCACACGGTGACATCGCGGACCGCGTCGGCGGACCGCCCGGCGATGATGTCCTCCATCGAACGCCCGGTTTCCCTCGCGAGCACCCGGAGCACCCCGTAGGCGCCGCCCAGCGCCTTGAAGCTGCCGAGGTCGAACCGGTGGCGTTCATGCTTGATGCGCAGCCCTGCGACGCCGAGGCGCCGGGCGAGCCGGGGAAGGTCGACCAGCGGGGTCGGCGCGTAGCCCGGCCAGCGTGAAATCACCGCCCGTGCCTGTTCGCGCGTCTCGCGCGAGATCACCCGGCTCTGGGCCGGGCCGTAGGTGAGACCGCGGTTTCGTGGCGCGTTCAGGTGCAATCTCAGGTCGTCCGCAGCGCCCATGGTCATCTCCTTCAGCAGCTGCCCGCCGTGTCGTCCGGTCGGTCGATCATGATGCAGTCCTCGTCGGTGTCCACGGCCACGGGCAGGGTCAGGACCCGCGGATCACCGGGATCGAGAGATCGCGGATCTTCTTGCGCAACGTGTTGCGATTGAGCCCGAGCAGTTCCGCCGCACGCAGCTGGTTGCCGTTGGTCACCGCAAGCGTGCAGACGATGAGCGGGCGTTCGATCTCGCGCAGGACCCGATGGTACAGTCCGCGCACACCGACCCCGTCCCCGTCCGCAACCAGCGCCTGAACGTGCCGTTCAACCGCGTCGGAGAGCGTGTCCGGCGCGGCGGTGAATTCGCCTTCCATCCCGCGGTTCTGCTCGGCCAGTTCCTGTCCGACGGCGCGGGCCCCGATGATCTCCTCGGAATAGAGGACGACCAGCCGCTTCACCAGGTTCTCGAGTTCCCGCACGTTGCCGGGCCAGGAATGCCTGCGAAGCACCTCCATGGCCTCGGTATCGACGTTCTTCGACGGCAGACCCGCATCGACCGCCTGCTTGAGAAAATGCTGAACCAGGTCAGGGATGTCCGACCTGCGCTCGCGCAGGGGCGGCACCCTGATCGGAACGACGTTCAATCGGTAGTAGAGGTCCTCCCTGAACAGGCCCTGGCGGATGAGCCGCGTGAGATCGCGGTGGGTAGCGGCGATGATCCGCACGTCGGCGCGTATCGGTGTCCGTCCGCCCACCGTGGTGTATTCGCCTTCCTGCAGGACCCGCAGCAGCCGGGTCTGGGCCTCCGGCGGCATGTCACCGATCTCGTCGAGGAACAGGGTTCCGTGCTGCGCCTGGGCGAAGCGCCCCGCCGACCTCGTGGCGGCCCCGGTAAATGCCCCCTTCTCGTGTCCGAACAGTTCGCTCTCGATCAGGTCGCGCGGAATCGCCGCCATGTTGAGGGCCACGAACGGGCCGGCCCTGCGCTTGCCGTAGTCGTGCAGCGCCCTGACCACCAGTTCCTTGCCGGTGCCCGACTCGCCGGTTACCAGCACCGTCAGGTCGGTCCCCATCAGCCGCGCCAACACACGGTATATCTCCTGCATCGGGGCCGAGCGACCGATAAGCGGCATCGGCTCATCGTCGGCCACCGACTGCGCAGTACCCTGGTCCCGCACCGGGTTCGAAAGCGCGGTGCGGACCACCTCGGTCAGTTTTTCAAGATCGAACGGCTTGGCAAGGTAGTCGAAGGCGCCGCGTTCGCTGGCCTGCACCGCGGTCAGCAGGGTGTTGCGCGCACTCATGACCACGACGCGCAGGTCGGGTCGGGTGCGCCGGATCCTCGTGACCAGGTCGAGACCGTTCTCGTCCGGCATCACCACGTCGGCAATGACGAGATCACCCTCGCCCTGCTCGACCCACTGCCACAGGCCGGCCGCTGTCGCCGTCGTGCGCACCCCGTAGCCAAGGCGGGTCAGGGCCTGGCCGAGCACGGTGCGAATCGCCGGGTCGTCGTCGGCGATCAGGATCGACGCCCGCTCCGTCTCGCCGGGCCCGTCAAGTGGCCCGGTGCTATGACGGATCGGTCTGGGTGCGCGCGGGTCTGTCATGCGTCCTCTGTTGTGCCGGATCGGCGATCGGCAGCGTGACACGCACGACGGTGCGGCGGGGAACGCTGTCGACCTCGATGATGCCGCCATGGTCGGCCACTGCCTTGGCGACGAAGGCGAGTCCGAGGCCGGTTCCCGACGGTTTCGAGGAGACGAACGGATCGAACATGGTGCCGCGCACATCGGCCGGGACCCCGGATCCGTTGTCCTGGATCGTCACGAGGAACGGCAGGTTGACCGGACGGTCGGTCCCGCCGGTTGCCACCCGGACCCCGTGCCGGTAGGCGGTTGCCAGAATGATCTCGCCACCGGTCCCGGGGACCGCCTCGCAGGCATTCTTCAGCAGGTTCAGGAACGCCTGGATCAGGATGTCCCGGTTGCCGAGCACCGGCGGCAGCGACGGGTCGTAGTTCTCGACGAACCTGACGTGACGGCCGAAACCGGTCGCCGCCACCCTGTGACAGTGATTGAGCACCTCGTGCAGGTTGACCGGCCCCCGTTCGAGCGGCCGTTCGTCGGAGAACACCTCCATGCGATCGACGAGCGAACAGATCCGGTCGGTCTCGTTGCAGATCAGCCGCGTAAGCTGAATGTCGTCCTCACCCACGGTCTGTTCGAGCAGCTGCGCCGCACCGCGAATGCCCGACAACGGGTTCTTGACCTCGTGCGCGAGCATCGCCGCCATCGCGGTGACCGAACGGGCGGCGCCACGATGGAGGAGCTGGTGGTGCATCCGGTTGGCGATCGTCAGTTCCGCCAGCGTGATGACCAGGTCGCTCTCGCTCTCGCCAAGCGGCGCGATCCCGAGAGTGACGGTCCGGGCCCCGAACCGGGGACTGTCGAGCAGCAGGCTGTAGTCGGAGAGGCTGCTGCCGGTCCGCCGGACCTGTTCGATCAGCCGGAACACCGGGCTGTCGTCGGGCACCAGCACGGACAGCGCGTGTCCGTGCAGTACCGCGGCACTGCCATCGAGAAAGATCTCGGCCGCCGAGTTCAGGAACACGAGCCGGTTGTCGGCATCAATCACGAGCACCGGTGTCGTGAGGGCATTCAGGATGCCCGCAGCCCCCCGTCCGTATTCCGCCCCGCCGTCCGCCATGTCCCCGACCAAGACTGTCCCGTAACCTGATACCATACAATATGACCAAATATTGGTCACCAACAAGATTTGCTTATATATTGGTCAAACCGCGCCGCCGAGCAGGAAGCCGGTCACGAACTTCACCCCGGGGAATCCAAGGGTAAGCAGCACCCACGCCACAAGGACGAACCTGGCCGAGGTCCGGCCGCGGGTTCCGAAGCCGAGGTGGGCCGCAAGCGTCGCCCCGAGCACCAGGAAGGCAGCGAGGCTGAGGATGGTCTTGTGGTTGGCGACAAGCACCTGGCCGGCCTGGGCCAGCTGAAGGACCATTCCGGTTGCCACGCCCGCAACCAGGATGACGACGGCAGCGGTGAGCAGCCCGACCTCCAGGCGTTCCGCCTCCATCTCCGCGGGCAGACGGCTCACCAGCGGTCCGGTCGTCTTGCGCTTCAGTGACCGCTGGGTGAGAATCACCGACAGTCCCGCGATGGCCGCCAGGGTGACCAGGCCGTAGGTCGCCACCGCCGTGGTCGCATGGACCAGCACCCACGGGCCCGTCACGTGTCCCGGACCCTCGTCGCCGGTTGCGGGAAACACCACGGTGATCATCCCGAGTACCATCAGCCACGGAACGAGGAGAGGTGTCAGCATGAGCGCGGACCGCCGCACGGCGACGGCACAGAGCAGCAACAGCAGGGTCGCGGTGATCGACAGCCACAGCGCGCCCGAAAGGTCGCTGGCCTCCACCCTGGCGACGAGGTCGGCGGACCGGACACCGGCGGCAATGGCCGCACCGGCGACGCAGGTCGCGAGTACCCGTCCGGACACCGTGACGTACGGGACCGCCGCTGCGGGAAGCAGGGCACAGACCGCCAGCAGGCTGAACACGGGCGACAGTTCCATGTCCGCATCCTACCACGCCGGGGTCGGGACGTGAGTTCCGGCGCGTACCGTACCGTGGGCCTCGTCGTGGCTGCCGGCCGTGGCGAACGGGTCGGCGGACCGGTCCCCAAACAGTACCGGACGCTTGCCGGGGAGAGCGTCGTCGCCCGTTCGGCCACGGCCCTGCTGCGGCACCCGGACATCGACGCCGTCGCCGTGGTGATTGCGCCCGGGCACGCGGACGCCTTTCGCGAAGCCTGCGGCCACCTGCCGCTGCTGCCGCCGGTTACGGGCGGCGCGGAGCGACAGGCATCGGTCCTGGCCGGACTCGAGGCGCTCTCGGCCCATTCTCCCGAGCATGTACTGATCCACGACGCCGCCAGACCCTTCGTTCCCCACGACGTGATCGACCGGCTGCTTGAAGCCCTGCGGTCGGCGCCGGCTGCACTGCCGGTCCTGAGGATGCACGACACGCTCAAGCGGGTCTGCGGGAACCGGGTTACGGGAACAGTGGAACGCAGCACCACGGTGCGGGCCCAGACCCCGCAGGCATTCCGCTTCGCGCCGATCCTCGAGGCCCATCGGGCCGCGGCGGGCCAGGCGCTGACCGACGACATCGCGGTCGGCGAACACGCGGGCCTGGACGCGGTCGCGGTCGAGGGCAGCCGGGAGCTGTTCAAGATCACCCGGTCCGGGGACCTGGCCCGCGCGGCCCGTCACCTGTCGACGGGCATCGAGACCAGGACCGGGATCGGCTACGACGTGCACCGGTTCGCCGAGGGCGACGGTGTGACGTTGTGCGGCATCGCGGTCCCGCATCACCGGTCGCTGGCCGGGCATTCGGACGCCGATGTCGGCCTGCATGCGCTGACAGATGCCCTGCTCGGAGCGATCGGAGCCGACGATATCGGCCACCACTTCCCGCCAGGCGATCCGCAGTGGCGCGGCGCCGATTCGGGCCGCTTCCTCGCGCATGCCATCGAGCTGGTGCACCGACACCGTGGCAGGCTGGTCAATGTCGATCTGACGCTGGTCTGTGAACGACCGAAGATCGGTCCGTACCGCGACGCCATGCGCCGCAGGCTCGCCACCCTGATGACGGTTCCGGTCAGCCGTGTCAGCGTGAAGGCAACGACTACCGAAGGACTGGGCTTTACCGGCCGGTCCGAGGGGATTGCGGCATGTGCCGTGGTTTCGGTTGCCCTGCCGATCGATGACATCGAACCGTCTGGCTGACCCGGCCGTTCTCGTCGCCACCGTCGGCGGCATAGGGCTGATCCCGATCGCTCCCGGGACCTGGGGCTCGCTCGCCGCGGTCCCGGTCGGCTGGCTGATCATGGACAGCCTCGGCGTCGCCGGCCTGCTGGCCACGATCGCGGTCATCTTCGCGCTCGGGCTGTGGGCATCCGGACGGCACGCGGCGCATGCCGGCGAGCACGACCCGTCCAGCTGCGTGATCGACGAGGTGGCCGGACAGCTGATCGTGATTGCCGCACTCCCCCCGGATCCCTGGTTCCTTGCCGGCGGATTCGTGATGTTCAGGCTGTTTGATATCATCAAGCCCTGGCCGGCCAGCCTGGTGGACCGGCGGGTGCCGGGCGGTCTCGGGATCATGCTCGACGACGTGGTGGCCGGACTGCAGGCGGCGGCGGTGATGATGGTGATCGTCGCGATCCTGGAACACGGAGGCTTGCCGTGACGGAGCAGGCGGATCCGCTGGAGACCCGGGCACGGGGCGTGCTCGAGCGCTGCCGGGCCGGCGGGATCACGCTTGCGATCGCGGAGAGCTGCACCGGCGGACTGCTTGCGGCGACACTGACCGCCGTCGAAGGCTCCTCGGCCGTGGTCGACCGGGGCTTCGTCGTCTATTCGAACGCCGCCAAGGCCGCGATGCTGGGGGTTCCGAACGACCTGATTGCCGCCCACGGCGCCGTCAGCGCCCGGTGCGCGGCCATGATGGCGCGCGGGGCGCTGGCCAGGTCGGACGCCAGCATGGCGATCGCACTGACCGGCATCGCCGGTCCGGGCGGCGGTACCGTCACCAAGCCGGTGGGATTGGTGCACATCGCGCTCGCCGCGTCGGGCGCCGGCCTCCGCCTGGAAGAGCGGGTGTTCGAGGGAAACCGGACCGCGGTCCGCCGCAGCGCGGTGCTTTGTGCGCTCGACATGATCTCGTCGTCAGTCGGCGCGTCCGTCATCGGGGACGACACTTAAGGCAATTGACCGGTCGAGGGCCTCGTAGTCGTGGTAGCCGATGGTCCGGTAGATGTCCTTGCGGCTCATCAGGTGGTCGAGATAGCCGCCCTGCCCGCCGTGCCCGGCCAGATGGGAGTACAGGTCGCGCACCGCGGCCGCCGCACACCGCAGGGACGTGACCGGCCAGATCACGATGCTGAACCCGAGCGACTGGAATTCCGCGGCGGAAAGGTAGGGCGTGCGCCCGAACTCGGTCATGTTGGCGAGCGTGGGCGCGTCGACCCCGGCATTGAACCGCGCCATGTCGTCGACCGAATCCAGGGCCTCGGGGAAGATGACATCGGCGCCGGCGTCAACGTAGAGCCGGGCACGGTCGATCGCCGCGTCCAGTCCTTCGGATGCCGCCGCGTCGGTCCTCGCGACGATACGCAGGTCGGTGCGCGCCGTCCGTGCCGCGCTGATCCTCGCCGCCATGGCATCCGGCTCGGCGAGGCGCTTGTCGGAGAGGTGACCGCATTTCTTCGGCAGGATCTGGTCCTCGAGCTGCACCGCCGCCGCCCCGGCCGCCTCCAGGTCGCGGACGAGGCGCATCACGTTCAGAGCCTCCCCGTACCCGGTATCGGCATCCACGATCAGCGGCAATGCACTCGCTCTCACGATCGAGCGGGCGAACAGCAGCAGCTCCTCGGCCGTCATCACACCCAGGTCCGGCAACCCGAGGCTGGCCGACAACGCCCCGCCCGACAGGTAGAGCGCCCTGAACCCGGCCTCGCGCGCCAGCATGCCGGAAAGCGCGTTGTGGGCCCCGGGGACCTGCAGGATCCCGGGCCCCGACCACAGCGCCTCCAGCGCCGCACCCGGTGCGGTTTGACTGCCAGGTGCCGAAAACGCGGTCATCCGCCCCCTCCCCGTCTCCCGACCGCTCCGTATCGGACAGTTGGCCCGTCCGGCAGACTGTGGCATTAACGGGTCGCGCCGGCGGCGGCCGGGGACAACCCGGCAGGCCTCCTGGCGCGGCAACCGGCCGCAGCCTGAAAGAGCGAGGAGCAGTGAAGCATATCGTCGGACTCGGTGTAAGCCTGCTTGCGTTCTGGCTGGTGATGTCCGGCATCTACACCGGTCTCATCATCTCGCTCGGCGTGCTCTCGGTCCTGCTGGTGCTCTACATCGCGCACCGGATGGATATCCACGACCACGAGACCTTCCCGATCCACCTGACCCGCGGCATCTTCGGCTACTGGAGATGGCTTGCCCGCGAGGTGTTCAAGGCCAATATCGACGTTGCACGCATCGTGCTCTCGCGCAGGATGCGGCTCTCGCCGCGGATCGTGCGTGTGCGCTCGAGCCAGCACACCGATCTCGGCCACGTGATCCTCGCCAACTCGATCACCCTGACCCCGGGGACAGTCTCGGTCGAGATCGAGGGGGACGAGATCATCGTGCACGCGCTGACAGAGGAGCTGGCAGAGGGCGTGCTGAACGGCGAGATGGATCGCCGGGTACTCGCGATCGAGGCCAGCTGACCCATGTGGACCGCTGCAGCGATTGCCCTGCTCGTGGCGATGGTGATGGCGCTGACGCGCGCCTTCCTGGGTCCGAGCCTGTTCGACCGGGTCCTGGCGATCAACAGCTTCGGGACCAAGATCCTGCTTCTCATCGGCGTGCTCGGTTTCCTGACCGAGCGGCCGGAGTTCATGGACATCGCCCTGCTGTACGCGCTGGTCAACTTCATCGGCACGATCGCGGTCCTGAAGTTCTTCCGTTACCGCAACCTCGGCCTGTCGAGTCCGGCGGCCGCGAGACCGGAGAACCGGAAGTGATCGAGCTGGTCCAGGACATCGTCTCCGGAACGTTGCTTCTTGCGGGCGCGGCCTTCGTGCTGATCGGCACCCTTGGGCTCCTGCGCCTGCCCGACTTCTATGCCCGGCTGCACGGTGCGGGCATCACCGATACGCTGGGCGCGGAACTCATGCTCATCGGCATGATGGTCCAGGCCGGGTTCAGCCTGGTGACCGTCAAGCTCCTGCTGATCTCGCTCTTCGTCTTCTTCACCAGCCCGACGGCCACCCACGCGCTGGCCAACGCGGCGCGGGTCACCGGACTGAGGCCCGCCCTGGTGCCCGAAGACGATATCGAGACGATGCGGACCAGGGACGACTGACCATGGCACCCGACATGGTCACCGTGATCGACCTGGTCCTGCTCGCCCTGCTCTGCGCCGCGGCGGTCGCACTCATCCTGGTCCGCCAGCTGTTTGCGGTTGCGATTCTGGCCGGCGCGTTCAGCATGCTGTCGGCCGGCCTCCTGGTCACGCTCGATGCCGTCGACGTCGCGTTTACCGAGGCCGCCGTCGGCGCCGGGGTCTCGACGGTCCTGTTGCTCGGCACCCTGGCGCTCACCCAGCGGCGCAGCGAGGAGAGCCGCAGGCGCGGCACCGGACCCGCGCTGCTCGCCGTCGTTCTCACCGGCGGTGCGCTCGTCTACGCCACCACCGACATGCCCGGGTTCGGCGATCCGGAGGCGCCCGGGTTCCGGCACGTGGTGCCGGAGTACATCGTCGGCTCGGAGACCGATATCGGGGTCCCGAACATCGTGACGTCGGTGCTGGCGAGCTACCGGGGCTACGACACCCTGGGCGAGGTCGCGGTGATCTTCACGGCGGGCATCGGCGTACTGCTGCTCCTGGGGCGCCGGCGCGAGGACGAGATCCAGGACGAGGCGCGTCGCTCCGGTTCGGGAGACGAAGGGTGAGACACCACCTGGTCCTGCGCGTGGTCTCCAAGCTGCTGATCCCGTTCATGCTGCTGTTCGCGCTCTACGTGCAGTTCCACGGGGACTTCGGTCCGGGCGGCGGGTTCCAGGCAGGGGTGATCTTCGCCGCCGCCTTCATTCTCTACGCCCTGGTCTTCGGGATCGACCACGCGCGCGAGGTCCTGCCGGAACACGTCCTGCGCTACCTGGTCCCGGCGGGTCTTGCACTGTACACGCTGACCGGTTTCGCCGGCATCGCGCTCGGCGGCAAGTACCTCGACTACGACGTTCTCGGCTCCACACCGACCGCCGGCCAGCACCTCGGCATCCTGCTGGTCGAGTTCGGTGTCGGCGTCACGGTGAGTGCCGTGATGGTGTCGGTGTTCTTCACCTTTGCCGGCCGCACCCGGGACGTGGACGAGGAGGACTGGTAGCCATGCCGGAGGCGATCACCGAGCACTACAACTACTGGCTGGTCATCTTCCTGCTCATGGCCGGGCTGTTCGTGACCATCACGAGCGGCAACCTCGTGAAGAAGATCGTCGGTCTCAACGTCTTCCAGACCGCCGTCTTCCTGTTCTACATCTCCCTCGCCAAGCTCGAGGGCGGAACCGCCCCGATCCTGACAGGGGAACCGGAACGGTTCTCCAATCCCCTGCCACACGTGCTGATCCTGACCGCGATCGTGGTCGGCGTGGCAACCACCGCTCTCGGCCTGGCCCTGGTGGTGCGAATTCGCGAGACCTACGGTTCGATCGAGGAGGCCGGGCTGCAGGAGGCGGACCGGCAGGACGAGCTGCGCGCGGCCGCGGAACAGGGCCGTTGATGGCGTTCCTCGATCACGTCGCAATCCTGCAGGTTGCGGTTCCGCTGCTGGCCGCTCCGCTCTGCGTCATGCTGCCGGGCCGGCACCTGCCGTGGGCGCTCACCCTGGCGGTCAGCTGGTTCACCCTCGTCTGTTCCATCGTGCTGCTGGCCGAGGTCAGCGCCGGCGGCAGCATCGCCTACCATCTCGGCAACTGGCCGCCGCCGATCGGGATCGAATACAGGGTCGACGCGATCAATGCGCTCGTCCTGCTGGTGGTTTCCGGCATCAGCGCCGTCGCCCTGCCCTACGCGCGCAGGAGCGTCGAGCACGAGATCGAACCGGACAGACACGGGTTGTTCTACACCGCCTATCTGCTGTGCCTGACCGGCCTGCTCGGCGTGACCATCACCGGCGATGCCTTCAACATCTTCGTGTTCCTTGAAATTTCCTCCCTTTCGACCTACGTGCTGGTTGCAGCCGGCGCGAGGCTCGATCGCCGGGCATTGTCCGCCGCCTACACCTATCTCGTGCTCGGGACCGTCGGGGCCACGTTCTTCGTGCTCGGGGTCGGCCTGCTCTACATGGTGACCGGCACGCTCAACATCGCGGACCTCGCCGAACGGCTGCCGCCGCTCGCCGAAAGCCGGGTCGTACAGGCCGCGTTTGCCTTCGTGGTGGCCGGAATGGGGCTCAAGCTCGCCATGTTCCCGCTGCACACGTGGTTGCCGAACGCCTACGCCTACGCGCCGTCGCTGGTGACCGTGTTCCTGGCCGCGACCGCGACCAAGGTGTCGGTCTACGTCCTGCTGCGATTCGTCTACACGGTCTTCGGCCACGAGTTCGCGTTCATCGAGCCGGTGCTTGCCTGGCTGGTCCTGCCGCTCGCGGTCATCGCCATGCTGGCAGGTTCCGTGGTGGCCATTCACCAGGACAACCTGAAGCGGATGTTCGCCTGGTCGAGCATCGCACAGATCGGCTACATGATGCTCGGACTTGCGCTCGCCAGTGCCTCGGGGCTGACCGCGACCGTCCTGCACCTGTTCAACCATGCGCTCATGAAGGGCGCGCTGTTCATGGCGCTTGGAGGCGTGATGCTGCGGATCGGAGCGGTGTCGCTGGCCTCGGTGCGCGGGCTCGCGAGCGAGATGCCGTGGACCTTCGCCGCCCTCGTCATCGGTGGACTGAGCCTGATCGGCGTGCCGGGCACCGTGGGGTTCGTCAGCAAGTGGTACCTGATCCTGGCCGCCATCGAGAAGGGCTGGTGGTTGCTCGCCCTGCTGATCGTGGCCGCCTCGCTGCTCGCGGTCATCTACGTGTGGAAGCTCGTCGAGGCGGCCTACCTGCAGCCTGCGCCGCAGGACCGGGAGCGCGTACGCGACATGCCGCCTGACATGCTGATCCCGCTGTGGGTACTGGCACTCGCCAATATCTGGTTCGGCATCGATGCGGGCCTGACCACGTCAGTGGCGGGGACGGTCGTCAACGCCTTCCTCGGAGGCGGGTCATGAGCCTGCTCGGGCACCCGCTGCTCCTGATCCTGGCGATCCCGCTCGCAGGCGGGGTGCTGGTGGCGTGCACCGGGCGGTGGCCCAACCTGCGCGAAGCCGTCACGCTCGTGGCCTCGGTGCTGCTGTTCCTGGTCGCATACCGGCTGATGGAGGAGATCGGAAGCGGCGGGCGGCCGGGGCTGGTTCTGATCGAGGTGCTGCCCGGCCTGCCGATCGCGCTCGAGGGCGAACCGCTCGGGGCGCTGTTCGGCTGCATCGCGTCGGGCCTGTGGATCGTGAACTCGCTCTATTCCATCGGCTACATGCGCGGGAACAACGAGCACAAGCAGACCCGGTTCTACATCTGCTTCACGATCGCGATCGCCAGCGCCATGGGCATTGCCTTCGCGGGCAACATGTTCACGCTGTTCCTGTTCTACGAGATGCTGTCGCTGTCGACCTACCCGCTGGTGGCGCACAAGGAGAACGAGGAGGCGAAGATCGGCGCCCGGGTCTACATCGGGTTGCTGCTCGGCACCTCGATCGGGTTCCAGCTTGTTGCCATCATCTGGACTTGGGTTGCGGCGGGAACGCTCGACTTCGAGCCCGGCGGCATCCTCCGGGATGCAGTGCCACCGGCAATCCTGCCGATCCTGCTTGCGCTGTACATGTTCGGCATCGGCAAGGCGGCGCTGATGCCGTTTCACCGCTGGCTACCCAGCGCCATGGTGGCCCCGACACCGGTCAGCGCGCTGCTGCACGCGGTCGCCGTGGTCAAGGCCGGTGTGTTCACCGTGCTCAAGGTGGTGATCTACATCTTCGGGATCGACCTGCTGGCCGAGACCGGGGCCTCGAACTGGCTGGTCTGGGTGGCGAGCTTCACCCTGGTCACGGCATCGCTTGTCGCCATGACCAAGGACAACCTGAAGGCGCGGCTCGCCTACTCGACCGTCAGCCAGCTCGCCTACATCGTGCTGGCCGCAGCACTCGCCAGCGGGCTCGGCGTACTCGGCGGAGCCCTGCACATCGCCAGCCACGCCGTGGGCAAGATCACGCTGTTCATGTGCGCGGGCGCGATCTACGTCGCCACCCACAAGACCGAGATCAGCGACATGAAGGGGCTCGGCCGCGCCATGCCGTTTACCTTCGGCGCCTTCTGCATCGGTTCGCTCAGCATCATCGGGCTGCCCCCGCTCGCCGGAGGTCTGAGCAAGTGGTACCTGTCACTGGCCGCGGCCGAGAGCGGGCTGGTCATCGCCGTACTGGTCTACATGGCGAGCGCGCTGCTGAATGTCGCCTACCTGATGCCGGTCGTTGTCCTCGGATTCTTCGGTCGTCCCGACGGTGCGCCGGCCGACTGGCAGCACGAACCCGTCAGGCTGCCCTGGCTCTGCGTCCTGCCACCGTGCATCACCGCGGTCCTGTGCCTGTACCTTTTCGTCGACGGCGACAGTGTGATCGCGCTGCTGCTCCCACTGATGGAATGACGTCATGATGCCAGCGGAGTCTCGGACAGGGCCGGCGGACGCACCGGGGGAGCGGGCGGCCCGGGAGCTTGCGCGCATTCGTTCCTGGTCGATCGCGGCACTCGTGCTCCTGGTCGGCGCAAGCGCCGTCATGCACCTGGTTTCAGGGTGGGCGATCCCGGTCGGCGACGCCGTGTACGCCGTCACCGGTCTCCTGTCGATCCTGGTGCTTGCACTGGCGATCAGGCTTCTCGACATCATCCTGCCCCGCAGCGAGATCCGCCATGACAGCGATCGCTGACCTGCTTGTCCGGACACCGCCGGGGCTTCTGCTGATCGTGCTCGGCACCGTGGTCGCCATCTTCCCCGGCCGTCCCGCGCGGGCTGTCGGCATCGCCGTGCCGCTGGCGCTGCTGGGGCTCGTGATCGCCTCCGACCCGGTCTCGCACCAGCAGGCGAGGCTGCTCGGCCACACCGTGAGCCTCTATCACCTTGATGCGATCAGCCGTCCGTTTGCCGTGATCCTGCTGTTCGCGACCGCGCTCGCGGGCCTGTACGCGATGAGCACCGGGGCCGGTCTGAAGGAAAGGGTCGCCTTCCCGCTGCTCGCCGGCGCCGCGGTCTCCGCCGTGACCGCGGGCGACCTGGTCACCCTGTTCGTGTTCCTGCAGACGGGAGTTGCGGCGTCGGTGTTCCTGGTCTGGGCCCGGGGGACCGAGCGGGCCCGGGCGGCCGGCATGCGCTACCTGGTGTTCCTGGTGCTTGCCGGGGTGCTCATGCTCGAGGGTCTTGCATCCAACGTCCTCGCCACCGGTTCCGGGCAACCGGGCAGCCTCGGCGCGGGCGGGCCAGGCACCCTGCTGGTCGGGCTGGCGCTGCTTGCCTACTGCGGGGCCCCGCTGCTGCACAGCTGGATGACCGACGCCTGTCCCGAAGCCACGACGGGCGGACTGGTGATCCTGCCGGTCTTCGTCACCCTGGTCGCGGTGCAGGCGCTGTTGCGGCATGGCACGGGAAACGAGTACCTGCTCGCCATCGGCGCCGTCATGGCCGTCTACCCGTTGCTGTTCAGCGTGTTCGAACACGACCTGCGCCGGATCCTGATGTACGGCCTCATCACCCAGGTCGGATTCATGCTGGCGGGAATCGGGACCGGATCGGATGCGGCGGTCAACGCGGTGGTGCTGCACGCCGTCACCTATCCGCTGGCCATGATGATCCTGCTGATGGGAACCGGTGCGATCCTGCTGCGGACCGGGTCGTCGAGCGCAGCCGAGATCGGTTTCCTGTGGCCGGCAATGCCGGTGACCGCCGCGCTCACGGTGATCGGAGCCGCATCACTCGCTGCCGTCCCGCTGTTCGCCGGCTTCGTCTCCCAGTCCTGGATCATCGACGCCGTTCGATCGGGCACCGGCCAGGAGTGGACCAGCGTCCTCCTGGTATCGGGAGCAGCCCTCACGGTTCCGGCCATCGCCTTCAGGGTCCCCTGGCTCGCGTTCCGGGCCGATGCTCCCGAAGCGAGGGTCCCGGAGGCTCCGCCCACCATGCTGGCGGCCATGGCCGCTGCCGCGATCGCCTGCACGACGATCGGAATTGCGCCTGGCATGCTGCACTCCCTGCTGCCGTATCCGCCCGAAGCCGATCCCCTCGACCTGGACGGCGTGCTGCACCAGCTGCTCCTGATCAGTGCCGCCATGCTCGTCTTCGTCCTGTTCCTGCGCAGGTTCCTCGCAACCCCGCGCGAACCGGTCGCGGTCTTCGGCGTGGACTGGATCTGGCGCCGGGGCCTGTCGGGCATGGCGCTTCGCCTCGGCCGCTCGATCGAGCGTGTCCGGGTCGCGATCGTTGCCGGGCTCATGGACCTGGCGGGTTTCGTCATCGGCGACAGCCGCCGCCATTTCGGCTCCCTCGGCGCGTTCGGCCGCACCATCGGCATCGGCAACGGCGTGGCCTGGATCGTCGTCCTGTTGCTGCTGGCGCTGGTTGCGAGCTATGCGACGGCCTGATGGTCGATCCTGCGCGGGCGTTATCCGGCGGCCCTCGCCGCAGGGCACCGGTAGTCCCGGGAGGCTGGACTGTGCTAGACAGTCAACGGGCGCCGGGACCGCGGGGGACATGGTGACGGGAGCACGCTGTCCATGAAGATGACGGGCGAATACACCATCGCCGCGCCACGGCGCGCAGTCTGGAACGCGCTCAACGATCCGGACGTGCTCAGGCAGTGCATTCCGGGATGCCAGTCGGTCGAGCAGACCGCGGAGACCGAGTACTCGGCGACGGTGATGGCGAAGGTGGGCCCGGTCAAGGCGAAGTTCTCGGGCCAGGTCACCCTGTCCAACATCGACGCGCCGAACGGGTACCGGATCTCCGGGGAGGGATCGGGCGGCGTCGCCGGGTTCGCCAGGGGCGGTGCCGATGTCACGCTCCAGGACGCCCCGGATGGAACCACGCTCAGCTACGCTGTCGACGCCCAGGTCGGCGGCAAGCTGGCTCAGATCGGATCACGACTGATTGATTCCACGGCCAAGAAGATGGCCGGGGACTTCTTTCGCACCTTCGGCGAGGTGGTTGAGGGCGCGGTGGAGGACGAAGCCGAATACTCAGCATCAACGGGAGAGGATGCCATGGCGGGGGACAAGCAGGTCGAGGAGAATGTCTATCCCGGTACCCACTGGCTGGTCTGGGTCACGGCCGGTCTGGCGCTGGTCGCGCTCGTCGCATTCGTGTCCAATTTCTGACCGATTTCCGACCGGCCGCGCAGCAGCGCGCCGTTTGCCTTGCGGGAGGGAAGTTCATGGAAACCAGAGCCGCCGTAGCACATGCCGCCGGACAGCCGCTCTCCATCGAGACCGTCACGCTCGACGGGCCGAAGGAGGGCGAGGTCCTGATCGAGGTCAAGGCGACCGGGATCTGCCACACCGACGAGTTCACCCTCTCGGGAGGTGATCCCGAGGGCGTGTTCCCGTCGATCCTGGGACACGAGGGCGCGGGTGTCGTGGTCGACACCGGACCCGGTGTGACCAGCCTGAAGCGCGGCGACCACGTGATCCCGCTCTACACGCCGGAATGCCGCCAGTGCAAGTCGTGCCTGTCGGGCAAGACCAACCTGTGTACCGCCATTCGCGCGACCCAGGGCCAGGGCGTGATGCCGGACGGCACCAGCCGGTTCAGTCTCGGCGGCGAGACCATCTACCACTACATGGGCTGCTCGACGTTTTCCAACTTCACGGTCATGCCGGAGATCGCGGTCGCGAAGGTGCGCGAGGACGCTCCCTTCGACAAGATCTGCTACATCGGCTGCGGCGTGACGACCGGGATCGGTGCGGTGATCAACACCGCCGGAGTGGAAGCCGGTGCGAACTGCGTGGTCTTCGGGCTTGGCGGCATCGGGCTCAACGTGATCCAGGGGCTGCGGCTGGTCGGCGCCAACAAGATCATCGGCGTCGACATCAACCCGGACCGCGAGGCGCTCGGCTCACAATTCGGCATGACCCACTTCGTCAACCCCAATGAGGTCGAGGGTGACCTCGTTCCCTACCTGGTCGATCTCACCGACGGCGGCGCCGACTACAGTTTCGAGTGCATCGGCAATGTCAACGTGATGCGCCAGGCGCTCGAATGTGCGCACCGGGGCTGGGGCGAGAGCATCATCATCGGGGTCGCGGGCGCCGGACAGGAAATCTCCACGCGGCCGTTCCAGCTGGTGACCGGGCGGGTCTGGAAGGGCACGGCCTTCGGCGGCGCCAAGGGACGCCGCGACGTGCCGCGGATCGTCGACTGGTACATGGACGGCAAGATCAACATCGACGACCTGATCACCCACACGCTGACGCTGGACGAGATCAACAAGGGGTTCGACCTGATGCACGCCGGCGAGTCCATTCGCTCGGTCGTCGTGTACTGACCGCCCGTTCCACCGATCCGGGAGACCACGGAATGCACCCGCTTCATCCACTGTCCGAGCAGGAAATGCGCCGGGCAATCGCCATCGTGCGTGAGCACCCGGAGCTGCCACGGGACATGATGTTCGAGACCGTGGAGCTCGAGGAGCCGGCAAAGGAGGAGGTGCGCAGCCACAGGCCGGGAGATCCGGTACGCCGTAGGGCACGCCTCGTGGTCTTCCCCGCGGAGACAATCGGTGCATGGCACGTGGTGGCCGGGCTCGACGAGGGCGAGGTGCTCTCGGTCACCCACCATCCGGCGGCGCGACCGATGATCCAGCCGGAACAGCTTGCCGGGATCGAGGACCTGGTGCGCGCCGATCCCGCCTTCATCGAGGCCTGCGGCAAGCGCGGCATCACGGACATGAACCGGGTGATGTGCGATCCCTGGTCCGCGGGCCGGTTCGGGCACGGGGACGAGGAGAACCGCACCGTCTGCCATATCTTCTGCTGGGTCAGGCCGGAAGAAGGCGAGAACTTCTACGCCCACCCGCTCGAGGGGCTCAACGCCGTCGTCGACATCCGCAGGCTCGAGGTGCTCCAGGTCGACGACCACGGCGTCATTCCCGTGCCGGGTGGCAGCCACGAGTATTCATCGGGCTCCCATGAGCCGCGCGGCGACCTGCGGGCGATCGACATCGTCCAGCCCGACGGTGTCAGCTTCGAACTCGATGGTCACCGGATTTCCTGGCACGAGTGGGAGCTGGTGATCGGGTTCAACGGCCGCGAGGCGGTGACCCTGCACGACATCCGGTACGGCGGCCGCCCGGTGGTCTACCGTGCCTCGATCGCGGAGATGGTGGTCCCCTACGGCTCGCCCGACCGGGCGCACTACCGCAAGAACGTGTTCGATGTCGGGGAGTACGGCGCGGGCAAGCTCGCCAACTCGCTCAGGCTCGGCTGCGACTGCCTGGGCGCGATCCGCTACCTCGACGCCTGGGTTACCGACATCCACGGCGAGCTCATCAGGATCGACAATGCGATCTGCATCCACGAGGAGGACGCCGGCATCCTGTGGAAGCACCGCGACCAGCGCAGCGGGCAGGTCGAGGTTCGCCGGGCGCGGCGCCTGGTGATTTCGAGCATCATCACGGTCGGAAACTACGACTACGGCTACTACTGGTACCTGCATCTCGACGGCTCGATCGAGTTCGAGATGAAGGCGACCGGCATCATCAACACCGTCGCCTGCGTGCCGGGCGAGCCGGCGCGCCATGGCCGGGAAGTCGCGCCGGGCGTGGTCGGCCAGATTCACCAGCACCTGTTCTGCGCGCGGCTTGACATGGCGGTCGACGGCGATGCGAACACGGCCATCGAGTGCAACACCCAGGTGGAACCTCCCGAGCACAACCCGTGGGGCAACGCCTATTTCGAGGAGGAGACGGTCCTCGAGAGCGAGACGGGGGCGGCGAGACGGGCGAACCCCGCCACCCAGCGCTACTGGAAGGTGGTGAACACCAACCGGAAGAACGTGGTCGGCAGGCCAACCGGCTACCGGCTCGAGCCGACCAGCTGTGTCACCCCGTTCGTGCTTCCGGGATCGCCGTCAGGCACGCGTTCGGCCTTCACCCGCAACCATCTGTGGGTCACGGCGCACGACCGGAGCGAACGCTATCCGGCGGGAGAGTTCGTCAACCAGTCCGATGGCAGTGACGGGGTTGCAACCTGGATCGAACAGGACCGGCCGCTGGTCAACGCCGACCTGGTGCTCTGGCACGTGTTCGGCCTGCATCACCAGCCGAGGACCGAGGATTTCCCGGTGCAGCCCTGCGCGCCCTGCGGCTTCAGGCTGATGCCGTCGGGGTTCTTCGATCGAAATCCCTGTCTCGACCTGCCGGGCTGAGCCTTCTACTCGGCCGCCATCGCTCTCCAGGCGCCTTCCGACCGCTCGGCGGCACGCTCCCGCACGGCGCGGCCGAACGCTTCCAGGATGGCCCGGTTCAGCGGCTGGTTCTCGGCATCAATCTCGACGTGCCACTGCACGCCGATGGCGAACGAACGGGCCGACCTCACCCGGACCGCCTCGACGGTTCCGTCATCGGCCAGCGCCTCGATCTCGAGGCCCGGGGCCAGTCGATCGATCCCCTGGCCGTGCAGGGAGTTGACCATCGCCTCCCCTTCCCCGAGCAGCGAGGCCAGAACACCGCCTTCACTGAGCGTGATGTGCTGGTGCGGTCCGACCGAGACCTCGATCGGCAGCTCGCGATTGCGCCGGTGGTCGTCGCGGTCCGGAACCTCGTGGAGACGCTGGTGCAGGGTCCCTCCCAGCGCGACGTTGATCTCCTGGATGCCGCGGCAGGTTCCAAGCAGCGGGACGCCGAGCGCGATCGCGCGGCGCACGAGCGCAACGGCGAGGCTGTCCCGGCCCGGGTCACGCACGTCCTCACCCGGCGCGCAGTCCTGGCCGTAGAGGTGCGGCTCCATGTTGGAGACACCGCCGGTCAGCATGATCCCGTCAACGATCCCGAATAGCCGGTCAGGGTCGATCATCTCGCCCAGCGCCGGGACCAGAAGCGGCATCGCGCCGGCAAGCCCGAGCACCGTGGTGGCATTGCGCTCGCCCGTGGTGTGTTGGCGGTGAACGCCATCGATCCTGAGATTGCAGATGATGCCGACCGCAGGAACGGCATGCGATACGCGTGTCATCGAGTGACTCCGGAAGCCCGCTGGAGATCAGAATGCCCGGTAGAGGAACGACTCGCCGCGAGCGAAGCGTGCGAGGTTCTCGAGCCACATCTCGGCGACACGCACCGCGTAGAGCGGTGACGAGGAACCGATGTGCGGCGTGATGAACAGGTTGGGAATATCCCACAGGTCGTCGTCGGCCGGCCAGGGCTCGACCGGCAGGACGTCAAGGAAGGCGCCGGCAATCTGACCGGTTGCAAGTGCGTCGCGCATGGCGTCGAGATCAACCAGCGCGCCGCGTCCGACATTGACCAGTGTTGCGGTCGGTTTCATGCGGGCAAAGGCACCGGCGTCGATCATGCCCGTGCTCTCGTCACTGATCGGGATCGCGAGCACCACGTAGTCGGCCTGCGGAAGGAACTCGTCGAGATCCGCCGGCGTCCCCTGCCGGTCGACCCCGGCCACCGCCCCGCTCGACCGCCTGATCCCGAGGACACGCATGCCGAAGGCCTTCGCGTAGCCGGCAACCCTGCTGCCGATGGCCCCGAGCCCGACGACAAGCACGGTCCCGGCGCTCATGGCCTGGAGTTCGAACTTCTTCCACTCGTGCGCCCGCTGCTGTCCGTGGAGCCGGTCGAGCCGCTTGGCGCCCCACATGACGCCGGTGAACGCGAGTTCCGCGACCTCGGGCGCGTTGGCCCCGGGGCTGTGGGTAACCGGCACCCTCTTCTCCCGCATCACGTCGTAGAAGTACCCGTCGATGCCGGCGTCCTCGGTATGTGCCCAGCGCGGCGCGGGGTCCATTGAACAGACGGCATTGACCCATTCCGTGCGATAGGCCTCGCCGGCGTAGACGATCAGGTCCGATCCCTCGGGTGACCCCGACCAGTTCCCCGACCCGTCAATGGTCGCCCATTCGATACCCGGCACGATCGCCTCGGCCCTTTCGGCGACCTGCTGGTAGAAGTCATGCCCCGTCGTGACCTTCATTGCTCTCCCCGTGCCCGCCATGCGACCGTGATGCGCTCGGCCCCCGTGGTTCTAGCCCAGGCCCGCGCGCAAACATAGTCTGTACGGAGCCGCCTCTCAAGGCCCGCTTGTGGATCCACCCGGCAAACCACGCCAGATGTTGTGCGCACGCGTCGCCCCTGACCGACCGCGGCGACAGGAAACGAGGCCCGGGTACTCCGGCCAGGTTCCACCGGCCCGGCGGACTGAACCACGCCATCCCGCTGCCGGTGTCCAGACCGGTCACCAGGGTCTGCCGGACCTGAGCCGGGGTCCTGCCCGGGTTCTCGCGGCAGCCCCGGATCGGGGTCAGGGGCAGGTCCCGGCGGTTGAGCGCTGCCTCCACCGGCTGCGGCGGCATCGCGGGCAGGGATGGACCCCTGAACAGGCCCGGTATCCATGGGCAGGCTGCGACAGCTGTCCACGCGCACGCCGGAAATGTTCGGGAACTACGCAAGGGTCGCGGCGTCGCTGGTAACGGGGCTGCCCGGCTTGGTCGCGATTGCCATCCATGCGGTTACATTCTGCCTGCCGGTTCGGGGGCATGGTGGTGGCTCGCGCGGCGAGGGTGACATCGCACCGCGGGCCGGCAGCGCAGCTTACGCGTCCAGCAGGCCGGCGATCCCCGAGATCCGCAGGGCCGGCATCAGCGGCTCACGCCCTGAGAACGGACGGAAGCCAAATCGTTCGCAAAAGGCCCTCGCGCGCTCGTCGATGCCTGCACGATGATGGCGCGGGCGCCAACCGTGCCGGCGGCGGCGAGCGAGCGCCCCGCCGCGTCCACCAGGAGGTCCGAGCCGAGGCGCCGGCCCCGGTAGGCCTCGTCCACCGCGAGTTGTCCCGGAAGGATGACCGGGATCGGGTCGGGCATGTTCCGGCCGACCCGGGACGACACCCGGCCCCGTTTCACCGAGCTGGCGGCAAGGCTGTAGTATCCGGCCACGCGGTCGCCGTCGCAGGCGACATAGGTGCGCACGCAGCCCCTGGCCTCGTTCAGCCTTGCCTTGCCCCTGAGCCAGGCGTCGAGGGTGGGGACGCCCGAGAAGAACTGCGAGATGTCGTGGCGGGTGGCGAGCGGCTCCGGCGGGTCTACCGGTCCCACTGGGGCCGGCGCGCGTAACGCGCCCTCACGGCCGGGTCGATTTCCACCGGCGCGTCGAGCGCGGCGACGAAGTCATCCCAGGCCTCATCGTCGAGGGCGATGACGGGACGCTCGTTGAGGACCTCGATGGCCGCCGCCTCGCTCGACCGGAGCACGAACTCGGTCCGGCTGACGCCCCGGATCGCAGCCGCGCGGTCGATGACGGCCAGGCGTTCGCTCGATGTACGGATATTCACCTGGGGCATGCCGGCCTCCTTCCGCCAGGCTGCGCCGGAGTGCTCATCGGCTTCAGGACATGGCATTTGTGTAGAGAGGTAGCAAGCCGGCATCGCGGATATTGGGGTGGGGCGCTCCCGTATCCCGGGGTCGGGTGCGAAACCGCGGGAGCACTTGCCTGTGCGTGCTGACAGCCAGAGCACTGGAGCACGGGGTCGGTTCCCCAGACTAGGCGCCGCCCATCTGCGCCTGCGCGGGTTCGCTGCGACGGGGGCCGGCGCCCCGGGCGAAGCGGGCGTCATTGTAAACCTTGACCGTTGTGGGAGCGTAGAGCGCCGGGTGCCGGGCATCCACGCAGGTGTCGATGCAGGCGATCGGCGCGTCGTAGTTCGGCCGCGTGAAATAGCCGATGGAAAGTCTGCGGGAGCGGGAGCGGGCCTCGGCCTCCGGCACGGCCACCCGGTGCGGCGTCGAGACCCAGCGGTCGTTGGTCCAGCGCATCAGCAGGTCGCCGATATTGACGACGAAGGTATTGTCGATAGCCGGCGCGTCTATCCAGTCGCTGTCGCGCGGGCGCACCTGCAGGCCGCCGGCCGCCGCCTCGTTGCGCAGGATCGTCATCATGCCGAGGTCGGTGTGGACGCCGCAGCGCAGCTGGCCGGGTTCGAGTTCGCGGTCCGGCGCGGGATAGTGCAGCAGGCGGAGCTGGCTCGCATGCCGGTCGAGCTTGTCCAGAAACCAGTCCGCCGGAAGCCCGAGCGCCAGCGCGAAATACCGGGAGAGCCGGTTGGAAAGCGCTTCGAGCGCCAGGAAATACGCCTTCATCGCGGGTTCGAGGCCCGGCGACCGGGCGGGCCAGAGATTGGGCGCGAAGTTCGGGTAGGAAAGCTCGTGCGAATGGTAGTGGTCGTCCGGGCGGCCGAACGGCCCGATGGTGAACACCTCCTTGTAGTCGGGCGGCGTGTCACCGCCATGCATCCGGGCGAGCGTTTCCTCGCCATAGGGGATGTAGCCGCGGTTCTGGTCATGCTGCGGCCGGCGAACCGTCATCTTCGATTCGAGCGGCAGATCGAAGAAGGCCTGCGCCGATTCGTAGAGCGCCTGCTGGGTTTCTTCGGGCACGCCGTGATTGCCGACCACGACGAAACCGATCTCGCGGCAAATGCCGTCCAGCTCGCGCGCGGCGGCGGCGACCGTCGCGGGGTTCCCGCTCTCGAAGCGTTGCAGGTCCAGTACGGGGATCGTGCGCGTAACCATCATGCCTCCCTTGCCGGCCGATGGGGCCGCCCGGCACGGCAATCATGCCACGGAGCGCCCGCAATGTCTTGCGCCGGTGCGGTTTCCGGGACCGGGCGGCATCGTGTTGTCCGGCACCGCGCCCGCGACTAAAGTGGCGCGGATCGCGGCCTTGCGGATACTGCCATGCACCCAAAGGCGACGGGAATAGCGCTGGACGAATCGCTGCCGCCCGCGGAGTTTCGAAGGAAGCGCCCGCTGCGGTGGTACCGCTGTCCGGTCGAGTCCTCCGAGCTTCGCGCGCTCGTGCAACGCAGCGACACGCGCGGACTGTTTCAGGCGGTCGGGCACCTGGCAATCTGGCTTGCAACCGGCGCGGCGGCTTTCCTTTGCTTCCTGCAGGAGATCTGGTGGGCGTTCGCCGTCGCCCTGTTCCTTCACGGCACGGTCGCTTCGTTCTTCACCGCCCCGCATCACGAACTGTGCCACGCCACCGTGTTCCGGACGCGGTGGCTCAACGAGTTCTTCCTGCGGGTCTTCTCCTTCCTCGGCTGGCTGAACTTCCACGTCTACAGGTTCAGCCACACCTACCATCACCGCAACACGCTGTTTCCTGAGGGCGACCGCGAGGAGGTGATGCCGGAGAAGCCGTCCCTCCACCCGCTCTACCTGATTCAGCTTTTCACCGTGAACGTGACGGGCGGATACCAGTCGCGGGGCCTGGTCCCCAACCTGAAGCAGTTCGTCAGTATCGCGCTCGACCGATTCGACAATCCTTTCAATTCATGGGGACCGGAGCTTTACGAGGGGTTCCCGAAGCAGCGGGCGAGAGCGAAGGCGTGGGCACGGACCGTGCTGGGCCTGCATGCGGTGGTGGTCCTGTTCTCGATCGGGATCGGGGAACCCGTCCTGGCCGTCATCGTTTCCGGCTCGCCGTTCATCGCCAACTGGCTCCGCTACTTCGCCGGCGTGACGCAGCATTGCGGGCTCAGGAGCAATGTCGCCGATTTCAGGAAGTGTGTGCGGACCGTCACGCTCGATCCCGTGACGGAGTTCCTCTACTGGCACATGAACTGGCACCTGGAGCACCACATGTTCGTCGTGGTGCCCTGCTACAACCTGAAGAAGCTGCATCGCGCGGTGCGCGACGACATGCCGCCACCCCGCACGCTGATCGGCGCATGGCGCGAGATGCGCGAGACCTGGAAACGTCAGCAGCTGGATCCCGGCTATGCGTTCGATACGCCGGTTCCGGCG
This sequence comes from Alphaproteobacteria bacterium, assembly GCA_022822665.1. Lineage (GTDB taxonomy): Bacteria > Pseudomonadota > Alphaproteobacteria > Thalassobaculales > Thalassobaculaceae > Bin52. The sequence goes on from JAJEAR010000036.1 coordinate 78,367, forward strand.
TCTCGGACCCGGGAACGTGGCGCCGCAGACCCGCTCGCCGCCTCGATGGGAGGCCTGGCGCCCAGTGAAATCGCCTGATTCTCTCTGAGTCTTCGCTGCCCGGGACCATCCGCCGCAAGAGCCGACTTGAGGAAATACGAAGGACCGGTCTCAGTCCGCCGAGATTCACTCAGCCTACACTTTTATCTGCGGCCGACCGGCCTTGCTCCCGTCGCCGAAGCAGGACTACGCTCAAATCTGGTGGGATATCAGCCGCAAGTCCCCGTCACCGGGCCATGTCCTCCGTCCGGACTGCGCCCCCGGTCTGGACATGGTCCGGTGGTGAATTTCGGACTGGAGTTGGGGTGAAATTGACGATCCTGATCCGCTGAGTTTTCGCACCCATCCTCGTGGCCCAGACGGTGTATCGCCTTCCGATGAACGCCTCGCCTGGCTCGATCGTTGGTACGGGAAGGCGATTTTCGTGCGGTGAACAGCGGCATGCTCTCCCGTGTTTCTTCGCGAAGCACGCTCAGTTGCCGCATCTCGGCCGGGCAATCCCTGGCCAGTCACACCCGCGCGAGCGATGACTGAATCCGAAAGAAATCCCGGATCACGCTTGCCATGTCGATTCCGCCGGACATAAGGGCGCCGTGGGCGATCTGGTTACGGACGTTGTACAGCTCCATGGTCCTCTTCCAGTCCCCGCTGCCCTTTTCGAGCACCAGCGTCAGACGGTTCTCGAAGCTCAGCCCCGAGAGACGGCGGTCCTCCGGGTTGTACAGCGACCAGGCGCGGCGATGCCGCCAGTCCTCGTGCGATTGCCCCTCGCGGATGGCCTCCCGGCACGCCTCCTCGATGTCCGCCTCCAACTGGCCCCAAGCGAGAACGAAGTACGCTTGGTCGTTGAACCTCTGCTCGCGATCGACGGACTTGAGCGACGGGTCCTCGCTGCCCCCGTCCTCCGCGTCGCGCAGGCTTTGGAGATGGAGATCGACCCGCTCGTACGCAACCGCGATGGCCTGAAGGTCGCTCACCGAAGGATGCGCCTCAACCACGCGCGCGTCACCGCTTCGCGGTCGCAACGCCGATCGGCGCGGGAGACCTCCCAGTTCGGCTGCTCGAAATTGTCGGCGGTATCCATGAGATAGTAGTAGTGGCCGTCGTGCTTGAGATCGATCCGGCCGTTCTCCCCGATGATCCAGAGTCCGCGCGGCTTGAGTATGGCCACATGGCCGGCGCGGTCGCGCAGTTCGAGCGTCGGCATCGGTTTTGCGTCCATGCCGAACTTGCGCATCAACGGCTCGTGCATGACAACCGGAGCGCCCGGGTGAGCCTCCCATCCGTCCGGCAGCCAGTCGCCGATCGTGGTGTAGAGCCCGTTCAGGCGCTCTTCCCAGTCCTCGACACGCCGCTGGATGTGCGCCGCATCGACCGTATCGCTCGTCACATCTTCGAGAACCGTGCCCATCGAACCCTTCTCCGTTGCCACCTGTCCGGCGCAACCGTCAATTTTCCGCGCCCCGGCTGAGCTTGATCAACCCCTGATAACAGTCTTGCAAGTGGCTCTTCAATCAATCTTCTGCATCGGAAATTCCTGACAAAGGGAGTCAGGCGAGCGCGGCGTATAGAGTGTCCACGAGAGCGCTCAGGCGGGGGCTGATGCCGAGGCCGGAATACATGTGGTTGGGCGCGTAGGCGAAGCCGAGGCCCGCATCCGGGTCCGCGAAACCGATGGCGCCGCCCGCGCCGGTGTGCCCGAAGGCGCGCGGGCTCGGCCCCATCGCCAGTTGCCCCGGCAGGCCGAGCGCGAAGCCAAGCGCCATCCGGCGAGTGTGGCCGAGCAGATCTTCCCTGCCGTGCCATTGTTCGGTCGTGGCTTGCGCCAGCGCGTCCGCACCCAGCAGGCGGCTGCCGTCCAGCACGCCGCCGGCGGCGAGACCGTCGAAGAGCTTCGCAACGCCGCGCGCGGTGCCGATGCCGTTGATCGAAGGGATTTCCGCAGCGCGGAACCGCTCGGTGTTGAAATCCTCCGGCGGCACCTGCGCCATTGCCCGACACATGAGGGAGTCCGGGTCCGAGCGGTCGAACAGCGTGCCGGCGGTCTCACCGAAGAACTCCGCGCACCGCCCGTGCAGCGCCGGCGGCAGGCCGATCCAGTAGTCGATGCCGTGCGGTGCGCAGACCTCCTCGTCGAGGAAACGCCCGAGGCCGCGCCCGTCGGTGCGCCGTATCAACTCGCCGACCAGGTAGCCCAGAGTCACGGAATGGTAGGCGCGCGACGTACCCGGCGCAGACAGCGGCGCCTGCGCGGCCAGTGCCCCGGTCATCGCGTCCCAGTCGTATGCCGCACCTTCGGGCATGGCCTGCTCGATGGCCGCCAGGCCAGCGCGGTGGTCGAGAACCCATCGCACGGGAATACCGGCCTTGCCGGCGGCGGCGAACTCGGGCCAGTAGCGCGCCACCGGCTCGTCCCATGCGATCAGCCCCCGGTCCACGGCCATCGCGGCGCAGAGCGCGGTCACGGCCTTCGCGACCGACATCATGCAGACCAGCGTATCCTCCGCCCAGGGGCGGGTGCGGGCGCTGTCGGCGAAGCCGCCCCACAGATCGACCACCGGCTTCCCGTTCAGGGTGACTGCGACGGCCGCGCCGACTTCGCCGCGGCTGCGGAAATTCTCCGCGAATGCATCGGCCACCCCGGCGAAACGCCCATCGCAATGGCCGTCGACACGCACGCTGTCCGCTACTGGCATTCCCTGTCCCCGTCGATGACCTCGATCAGCGAGGGCCAATAGGCATCGCCGAGGCCCGCGGCGACGGCGCGCTGCAGCAGGCCGTGGGTTGCATCCATGCCCCCGAGCGTCATCCCCAGCGACTCCTTCAGTTCCATGACATAGTCGAGGTCCTTCAGCATGTAGCGCGTCGGGAACCGGCCTTCGGGAAAGCGGCCCGGCAGCAGGGCCGTCATGCCGTGCTGGCGCAGCGCGAAACTGTCGCACCCGTTCCGGAAGGCTTCGAACAGGCGTGCGCCGTCCACGCCCGCGCGGCGGCCGAGCAGCAGGGCCTCGGCAAGCGCGGCGACGGACTGGGCGAGCACCATGTTCAACAGCAGCTTGGTGACCGTGCCGCTCCCGCTCCCGCCGCAATGCTGGACTGTCCGGGCCATGCACTCCAGCAGCGGCTCCAGCCGGGCGAATGTCCGCTCGTCGGTCCCGACCATTATGCTGATATCCCGCTCCCCGACCGACCCGACGGTCCCGGCGACTGGAGCATCGACATAGCGCGCGCCCTTCCCGGCAAAGGCGGCGGCAAGCTCGCGGGTCAGGTCCAGCGGAACCGTGCTGCAATCGACGATGACGGCGCCGGCGCGCGCTTGGGCCAGCAGCCCGTCCCCGCCCATGCAGACGTGGCGGACTTCCGCCGCACCCGGCAGCGACAGGAAGACGATGTCGCTGTCGCGCGCTGCCCCCGCGGGGTCCGCGGTCGCAACGCCCTCCTCCCGGACGCACCGGTCAAGGGCCTCCGGGTCGATATCGTGGACGGTCACGGAGAGGCCGGCGCGGCGCACGAGGTTCCGGCACATGGGCCCACCCATGGCGCCGAGCCCGATGAATCCGAGGGTCGTCAACCCGGCCGCACTCGCGCCCGCCTGCCGAGCCGTTCGGATTGAAACGGGTGCGTCCGCAGAGCCTCACCCGTCACCCCGGTTCGGGGCCGGGGTGACGGTTCCGGGTTCGGACCGGGATACGCTTCCATGACAATGAAATCCGCTCTAGCCGTCGATCCGGCGTTCCAGCTTTTCGCGCATGTGGTCGCCGGCCATGATCCGGGGGTATTTCGCCGGGTTGTCGGGGCCGAAGCAGCCTTCCAGGCAGTCGATCTCGGCGTCGTAGTTCGGGTGGAGGAAATAGCCGATGGTCTGGCGGCGGCTTTCCCCGCGCCGTTCCGCCGGCGGATTGACGACGCGGTGGACGGTGGACTTCCAGCGGTCGTTGGTCCAGCGCTGCATCATGTCGCCCAGATTGACGGCCAGCTGCCCCGGCCCGGGTCGGACATCCAGCCAGGAGCCGTCGGGCATCTGGGCCTGCAGGCCGCCCGGGGCATCGTTGAAGGCGAGGATCGTCAGGCTGCCGAAGTCGGTGTGCGCGCCGCAGCGGAGCTGGCCCGGCCGCGGGTCGTCCTCGATGACGGGGTAGTGGTTCGACGGGCAGGTGCTGAAATGCCTGTCGATCTTGTCGTCGAAGAACGCTTCGGGCAGCCCGAGCGCCACGGCGAAAATTCCCATCAGGCGCTCTGCGAGGACTTCGAACGCGCTGTAGAACTCCGTGAAGGCCTCCCGGTATGCGGCGGGACGGGACGGCCAGATATTCTCCGAGTAGTAGAGCGCGGCCTCCGGAATATGGGCGAGCCGGTCGGCCTGCGGGACCAGGGGGCCGATGAAGAACTGCTCCCGGAGGTCGGGCGGCGTCTCCTGCCCGTAGGTGCGCGCCAGGTTCCGCGTCGCAACGGCGTGGTAGCCGCGCGGCGCCACGCCGTCTTCCGGCATGAAGCGCGCCTTTTCCTCAACGGGCAGGTCGAAGAACGCCCGCGAGACCGAAAAGGCGCGGTCGATGATTTCCTGCGGGATGCCGTGGCCGGAGACGATCAGGAAGCCGACGGTCTCGCAGGCCCGGGCGACCTGACCGGCCACCTCCCGCCGGTCGCCGTCAGTGCCGGACCGCCAGGGGGCGAGATCGATAACCGGAATTGCGCCGATAGCCATGCCTGGGAGAGCCCCTTTCCCGGATGCGTCCGTCGGGACAGTGTAATACCGGCGGTCATCGACGCAAACCGATAGCGTCAGCGCTCCTGTTTCGCCACACCCGCGAACACCGTCGCCCCGGGCCGATCCGGGGACACATGCGCTCGCACTCGTGGCAAGGCCGGTCTGCCCGAGGCAGCCATTGTCTTGTCCTCTCGGGCATCGGAGCTTCTGTCAGGGCGCCCTGATCTCAATATCCCGGGACCTGTTGGCCCTTGTCTCGATGCCGGCGCACCGCTCGATCAGGCGTTCGAAGGACTCCGTACCGGGCAACATGCCGTCGGCGACCATCCTGCCGTAGTCGTCGGCCAGCACTTCGAGCGCCGATCCCGTCGGAACCAGTTGAAGTCCGCCGGAAACGGCCGCCCGGTAGTCGATCCGGTCGCCCGCAGCATCCTTCTCCGGGAAGAAGATCGCCTTGTGACGGGCCACCGATAGCGCCAGGGCGTGGTCGGCAAGCGCCCGGTCCGCCACGCCGGCGTCATCCAGTCCCGCCAGATCGTGCCAGTGCCGCGACAGGCGCTCGCCGCGCCGGCGTTCCTGGCGGCAATAGACATGGATGGCAGTGGCCTTCTCCCAGAAGGTTCTCTCCGCCAGCATGACTGACGGACCGGCCTCCGGAAACAGAACCTCGGGCAGGAAGCCGGCCGCATCGCAGGTGACGCGCCGGACCGCTCTGGGCTCGCCCGTCGAGCGCGCGCCGAACTCGACCTTCACTTCCGGACGGACGAAGGCATAGTCCTCGAACAGGGGATCGTAGGAGACGAAGAGTTCCTCCGCTTCAGCGCGGACCAGAGTGGAAAAGCCGGCTTCCGCGAGGCTTTGTTCGACGATCGGCCGGGCTTCTTCCCGCACCCATTTCGACAGGCGCGCCCGGATCGCCCGTGTCCAGCGCCGTTCCTGGCTGCGTGTCGGCGGCAGGGCTTCCTCGCCCGCTTCGCCGACAAGGTCCGGGGCGAAGGCACGGATGTCGTAGGTGATGTCAACATCTTCTGAAAACCTCTGGATGACACCGTAGGCCTTCGACAGCGACGTCCCGCCCTTGAACACGAGATCCCCGCCAAAAGGAGCGTCGAAAAGGGCGCGCAGCGTCGCCACGACCCAGACATCCTTTTCCAGCAGGAAAGCGCGATACCCGCCTTTCTCCTGAGCAACCCTCAGGGCATCACGGCGATCCTCGGCCGCCAGGGACTGAAACAGCGTCTCAGGCATGTATGAGACGCGCGCTGACCGCCTCGGCCATCCATGCCGGCAGGACCGCTCTGGCGCCCGCCAGTTCGGCCAGGTCTTCCGGGGACAGCCCGGGAAGAACCGCATCCAGACTGTCGTCGGTTTCCTGCGGGCCGAGCCAGGCGAGGGCTCGAATGACATCGCCGGCCTTGCGGCGCGGCGCCAGCAGCTGCCAGCGGGGTGCATGACGCAGTTCAACGGCGATCGTGCCGAACTTCAGGAGACGGTTCGGTCCGGACGTCAGGTAGACCTCCCGAACCGGATTCTGGGTGGTCAGGCCCAGGCGGTTGGCGGCAGAACCGCCACAGGGGACAATGGTCTCGCCCCACAGGGCCGAGAGCGTCTCGATCGCCTTGCCAATACGCGGGGCGCAGCGTCCGAAGCGGGTCTCGACGGGGCGCATGTACACCCCATGACAAATGCGCAACAGGTGCCCGGCGCGTGCGAGACGTGCCAGCGCCTGGTCCACCGCCGCCCGCTTGCCCAGGTGAAGGAGGGTACCCGGGCAGATCGGTGCGGCTTCGGGCAGGGCCGACGCATGCTCCATGATCTGTTTCGGAAGGCCGCGCATGGTTCGTCTCGGCTCTCTTGTATGTCAGATATATAGTCGTGGAAATGTCAAACGACAATCGCGGTGCAGACCCCGATTGCCCACGTCAGACCACCTCCAGCCTGAGGGATCGAGCCGTCGGCGCGACGCCGGGACCATCGGGGAACCGGACGGTTACGTCGCGGTCCCGATCGTGGTCCCGATCCAACCTGCTTGATTTGCCGCGCACCAGGCATGAATTCTCCGCAACACCCCTTGCGGTCTCGGCCGCAGGGCGCGGGGCCTCTTCGGAGGCCCGTGCCTTGTCGGCCGGTGGACATGCGTCGCTTCGTCCAGGGACCGCCGGAGAAGGTGCCGGGTCCTAAGTGATCTCAGGATTTTCAAGAAACGCTCCAAAACGCGGCCGGCGTAGTATCACCGTATTGTCCCGCCCGGAGGAAGCGAGGACAGTCCGGTTCCCGGTCCGCCATGGACGTTCATCGGCCCGTTGTCTCACGGTACCATGCCGAATTGTCGCCGGACCTCGCCGGTCCCGACGAATTGGGACAACGGCGGCGACGATCCATCTCATTCCCGAAACATTGCCGGCGATCAGCCCTGCCGCAACTCAGAATCTGGACATCCGGGCCTCGAACTTGTCGTCAAAGGCGGGGCTGGTATTTTGCCCGCGGTTGCGCACCTGTTTGGAGGGGAGAGTTGAGAATTCATCTGAAGAGGTTCCTGAAGATTCTTCACACGATTGCCGCTTGTGGCCTCATCGGCGGTCTGTTGACCATCGCCACCACAATGGCCGGTGCCGCCGCCGAGCAGCATCTGCGCCTCATCGATCGTCTCGACCGGCCGCGGGACGGCTATTGCATCGACATTCCGGGCACCCCCGGCAATCTGCGCACGGATATTCCGCTGTTCGCCCACAATTGTAAGGTCGGGCTGCCGCCGGACGCAGCCGTCGTGTTTACACCGGAAGGCTATATCCGGTTTCCGGCGCCCAACAAGTGCGTGACCATTGCCGGCGTGAACCGGGGCGCCCTGCCGGGCGCCGCCGCGATGCTCGCCGATTGCGGCACCTCGTCCATCTTCTTCAAC